>JAYVKC010000087.1:0-7148 GCA_043768765.1 Hyphomicrobiales bacterium
CAATTGGAGAAATTTCGCGACGAGTGGCCCGCATTGTGAGCATTCCCGACAAGTTGGCCCGCAGCAGCGCCGAATATGAAGTCCTGACGCTCCGCTTCAGGCGGAGGACCCACTGGTAAAGGATCGCAGAATTGCGCTCGTTCAGTGGATGGTCCGCATAAAGCGGACTATGACGGGTGTTGGGGTGTGATCTCAATTGACAGTCCGCCGCTCTAACTCCAATCACCCAACACAGCCTGTGCCAGGGTCATGGCAGCAACGGCTGCGGTATCTGCCCGCATGATTCTGGGGCCAAGTGAGATGGGTGTCACGAACGGCAAAGACTTGAGATGATGGCGTTCTTCCTCGGTAAAGCCACCTTCCGGGCCGATGAGGATGGCGGCAGGCGTTCTGAGCGGTTTCAAAGCTTCAATCGGGTTGGCGATGAGGGCAGTTTCATCACAATAGACTAACGCACAGGAAGGTTCCCAAGTGGCAAGCACAGTTGATAGTTTCAGGGGTTCAAGCACCTCGGGCACAAAAACCAGGTTGCATTGTTCGGCGGCCTCTATGGCATTGGCCTTCATGCGATCAAGGTTGACGCGTTCAGCAATCGTGCGGGCCGTGATGACGGGACGCAGGCGACGTGCGCCGAGTTCGGTGGCCTTCTGGATCATGTAGTCAAGACGGGCGTGTTTCAATGGCGCAAACAGAAAATTGATATCGGGTGGCGGCTTGACATCTTGCAGACGGCGCTCGCAGCGAATGGCGGTGGTTTTCCGGTTGGCTGTTGTAATATAGGCCAGCCACTCGCCATCGCGGCCATTGAAGACAAGCACCGCATCTCCCGGTTTCTGCCGCAATACATGTGACAGATAGTGCCCTTGCTCGGCTGCCAATGCGATATCGTGGTCAGCGGATAGGGGTTGATCGAGATGTACACGGGGTGTGGTTTTTGCCATGGCTTACGTGTAACACGCGGGCCATGAAACTGGCTAGCCAGCCCGCACCTGTCATTGCTGACGCACAACCCGCGAACTGGGTTTCGCGCTATTTGCCGCAAGCGTTGCACCCCTTTGCGCAGCTCATGCGGCTGGACCGGCCCATTGGCTGGTGGCTTCTGCTGCTGCCGTGCTGGTGGTGATTGGCGCTGGCCCATGTGGCCGCTGGCGACGGATTCGTAAACTGGTGGTATGCAGCGCTGTTCCTCATCGGGGCCATTGTCATGCGCGGTGCGGGGTGCACGGTGAACGACATCGCCGACCGGAACTTCGATGCCATGGTGGCGCGGACGAAATCGCGGCCACTGGCGTCGGGCCGGATCAGCGTTGCCACTGCCTTGGTTTTTTTGGCCCTGCAATTGTGTACGGGATTGCTGGTGTTGCTGCAATTCAACCTGGCAACGGTTTATCTCGCGGCGGCATCATTGCTGATTGTTGCGGTATATCCCTTGATGAAACGCATCACCTACTACCCGCAACTCGTTCTGGGGCTTGCATTTAACTGGGGCGCACTTGTTGGTTGGACGGCCATCCATTCGACTCTAGGTACAGCACCGCTTTTGCTGTATTTCGGCGGCATTTGCTGGACGCTTGCCTACGATACGATCTACGCCCATCAGGACAAGGAGGACGACTTGCTGATTGGCGTGAAATCAACGGCGTTGAAATTCGGCGACGCAACACCAACATACCTCATGGTTTTTTTTGCATTGGCACTGGCATTGATTGATGCAAGTTTCTGGATTGCTGGCACCTCGCTGTTGTCACATGTTGCCGTCGCTGCGGCGGCGTTGCAGGCAGCCTGGCAGGTTGCCCGGTTTGAAGGTGATAATTCAACTCGCTGCCTGTACTTGTTCAAAACAAACCGCACTTTTGGCTTGGTCATTCTAATTGGCCTCTTACTGGACATTTTTCTCAAATGATTGATGAATTGCTGACGATCGCCGCTGATGTTGTTGTCCGCGCCAGGAAAATGGGGGCGACAGCAGCTGATGCGCTGGCCATGGAGAGCCGCTCCACGGAAGTATCCATCAACAACGGCATCATCGAAAAACTGGAACAATCGGAGTCCCGCGACATTGGTTTGCGGGTGTTTGTGGGCGAGTCGTCTGCCATCATTTCCGGCAGCGTTTTTGATGCTGTTTCACTGGACAAGTTGGTGGAGCGCGTCATTGCCATGGCAAAGCTGGCTCCGCCCGATCCTTTCGCCGGCCTCGCGGACGCAAGCTTGCTGGCAACGGATGTGCCAGACCTTGATTTGTTGTCGCCGGACGAAATCACCGCCGCACAATTGCAAAGCATGGCGGAGCGGGTCGAAGCCATGGCGCTTGCTGTTCCCGGCGTCACCAAAAGCAGCGGCGCCGGTGCCTCTTCAAGCCATGGTGGATTTGGCCTTGTCACCTCAAACGGTTTTGCCAAAGGCTATGCCCGCAATGGCGTGGGTATGAGTGTGTCTGTTGTGGCGGGCGAAGGCACGGGCATGGAGCGCGACTATGACGGTCATGGGGCCACATATCTCGCCGATCTTGAAAGTGTCGAAAAGATCGGCACGACGGCAGGTGAACGGGCAGTGAAACGGCTTAACCCGCGCAAGCTCAATTCGCAATCGGTGCCAATCATCTACGACCGGCGCGTGGCCACAAGTTTGGTCAGCCACTGCCTCAACGCCATCAATGGTGCAGCGATTGCGCGGGGAACAAGTTTTTTGAAGGGTGATCTTGGCAAACAACTGTTCCGTGAACGGATCAATATTGTTGAGGACCCCTTGCGAAAGCGCGGCAGCAGTTCACGGCCGTTTGACGGCGAAGGACTGCCGACACAGCGCCGCAACATCATTGACAAGGGCATTTTGACAAACTGGATATTGGATTTGCGCTCAGCGCGAAAACTCAACCTTTCGCCCACAGGGCAAGGTTCACGCGGCGGGCCATCCACATCCAATATTTACATGGAAGCGGGCGACGAAACGCCGGACGCCATGGTTAGGTCATTGAAAAAGGGTTTGCTGGTGACGGAATTCATTGGCAGTACCATCAATCCAGTCACGGGCGATTACAGTAGGGGTGCTTCCGGCTACTGGATCGAAAATGGCGAAATTGTCTATCCCGTCAGCGAAATCACCATCGGCGGCAACTTGCGCGAAATGTTCAAGTCAATGATGCCGGCGAATGACCTGATATTCCGCGGGTCGTTCTCTGTCCCGTCTTGTCTGGTCGAGGGTATGACAATTGCGGGGAAGTGAAATCGAGAGTCAAAGGACAAAAATGATCAAAAAATCCGAACTGCCTGCCGAACAACTCCTGCACATGGTGCTGGGTGGAGAGCTGAGTGATGTCAGCGATGTGACGTTCAAGGATTTGTCGAAGCTTGATGTTGTCGGTTTCTTTCCCAATTACGCCACCGCCCACGTTGCATGGCTAGGTAAAGCGCGTGAAACCATTGATAACGCCCAGATGCGTTATTTCATCGTACATCTGCACCGGCTTCTCGATCCGGATGGCGAAGTGTGAGTTGCTTAGATTTTTCCGGCAGCCTGCAATACGGCCAACGGGAGTTGCAACGGTTCGAACGCCGTCACAAGTCTGCGCGCAACATCGCAGTCGGACTTCATTTGTGTGATCAGGTCGGCCACGGAAGCAAAGGTCTTGTCACCCCGGATCATGTCAATGAATGAGACCATGAGGGTTTTGCCGTAGAGATCCAGATCCTGATCGAGGAGATAGACTTCGAGAAACGTTCTGTTGGTGTTGAAGGTCGGCCGGTCGCCAAAATAGCCGGCACCGATCCAAGGCGGTGTACCGGCCTTTGCCGCCGCATCGCGCACTTCGCAGGCGTAGATGCCGCGAAAGGGTTCGACACCGGACTCGACGATGATGTTGGCGGTGGGAAAGCCAATGGTGCGTCCGCGCTGGTCGCCATGCACAACTTCACCCATGATGATCCAGTTGTAGCCAAGTTCGTGGGCGGCTTCCTTCACATGGCCACGACGCAATGCCGAGCGTACAGAACTTGAGCCAAATGGAGCGTGGCCGTCGCCATCGTCTGTCACCTGGTCAACGACAGTGACTCCAAATCCGTATTTCTGGCCCATGGCGCGCAGTGTGTCCGACGTCCCCTTGCGGCCCTTGCCGAAATGAAAATCATAGCCGGTGACCACATGCGAGACGGCGAGGTCATCGACAAGATGCGTCTTGATAAAATCGTCAGGCGGGCTCGACGCAAGTGCCTCGTTGAAATCGAGACTATCCATGAACTGTGCGCCAAATGCTTTTGCCAAGCGGGATTTCAGCGCAGCCGGTGTCAGTCGAAAGACCGGGTCCTGGGGCCGGAAATGGGTACGCGGATGCGGTTCAAACGTCAGCAACCCCCAAGGTACGTTGGCGCGATTTGCTTCTGCTTTGGCCACTTCAAGCAATTGCTGATGACCCCGATGCAGGCCGTCAAAGTTACCAATTGCAACAACACCGCCCTTCATGCCTGCTGCCATATTCTTAGGTCACTGCCTTTCGGGTCAGAAATTCCGGCCTGTTCCAGCCGCTGTTATGCATGATATCGGCAAGATGGGTGGCGGCGTCAAATATTTCGGTGAAAGTGTTGTAGCTGGCCGAGAAGCCGAAGCGGATGAGGTCGGGAGCGCGAAAATCGCCGACCACCTTGCGGGCGATCAGGGCCTGCATCACAGCGTAACCATGGGGACAGTGGAACGACACATGGGCACCCCGGTCCGCCATTTTGCGGGGACCTGCCAGATGCAACCCATGCACGATGCAAGAGGACTCAATGAGGTCAATGAAGAGTTGGCAGAGGAGGTCCGATTTCCGCTTCATTTCGTGCATGTCGACATCTCCCCATTGATCAAGTGCTGCGTCCAGCGCCTGCAGATTGAGGATGGGCTGGGTGCCGCATTGCTGGCGGATGATGCCAGCGGCGGGCACATATTCCGGCGAGAAGGCAAAGGGTTCCGCATGACCCCACCAGCCGACAAGTGCAGGCTGAGTTTCATTTTGCAAGCGCGGATGGACAAACAGGAAGGCCGGTGCACCAGGTCCGCCATTTAGGTATTTGTATGTACAGCCCACCGCGAAATCAGCGTTTGCGGCAAGTAGGTCAATCGGTGTTGCACCAGCCGAGTGGGCAAGGTCCCAGATGACAAGTGCGCCTTTGGCATGGGCCAGTTTGGTGATGGCCGCCATATCGTGGCGGCGGGATGTGCGGTAGTCCACTTCCGTCAGCATGACCACCGCCACATCAGCCGTGATGGCCGATGCGACGTCTTCAGGTGCCACTGTTTTCAAGCTGTGGCCATCGGCAAGAAAAGTGTTGATGCCTTGCGCGACATAAAGATCAGACGGGAAATTTCCGGTGTCGGAGAGGATCACCTTGCGGTCGCGGCGCAGGGCCAATGCGCTGGACAGCAGCTTGAACAAGTTGACCGAGATGGTGTCGGCCACAATCACATTGCTGTCACCGCCTCCGATCAATCGGGCGATCTTGTTGCCGGTGATGCGGGGCAAGTGAAACCAGCCGTTCTTGTTCCACGAAGTGATCAAGTCCCTGCCCCATTCTTCAGTAACGGCCCTTTGCACACGGGCGACGGCGGCCTTGGGCAAGGGCCCCAGGGAATTGCCGTCGAGATATATCAAGTCCGGCGGGCAATGGTAGCGCTCACGCAGATGGCGCAGGCGATCATTCTTGTCGCGCTCCTGGCAATCCTCACGTCTGGTCATGTTGTCTCCTCGTTTGCTCGTGTATATGCGGGCGATGTTGAGATTTCAAATCAGTGTTGTTCTTGGCACATTCATATCAGTTTGGCTGGCCGGGCCTGCCGCTGCCGCCGGACTCAGCCGTGACGAGGTGACGCGGCTGATCCGGTTCTCCGAGCGCAAAGTGGAAGATGCCGGTGGCTGGGCACGAGACCTGCTGGATGTGCTGCGCTCCGGGGATTTTGAGCAATCGCGGGAAAACGTGTGTGCCGCCCTTGCGGTAATCGATCAGGAGTCATCCTATCGCGCCAATCCTTCGGTTCCCGGACTTGGCAAGGTGTCGGAAGCGGCCTTGCGCAGCAAATTCGAGCGCATTCCGATTGCGGGCAGCATGGCCATCAAGATGCTCGAGACGGCTCCAACCGCCGAAGACAGTTACATGTCGCGCATCCGCAATGCCCGAACGGAACGTGATCTGGATTTGGCATTCCGCGGATTTGTGGAAGATGCCTCCAAGCGCACCAACCTGGGCCTTCTGGTGAATTCAGGGTTGCTCAATGACGCAATCGAGAATCGCAATGACATTGACACAGTGGGATCAATGCAGGTGTCGGTGAAGTTTGCCGTCGCCACAGCCAAGGCCCGGCGCTGGTTGCCCTTGCAACTCGCCGATGTTTATGGCGTGCGCGATGATCTCTACACGCGCCGTGGCGGCATGTACTACGGCGTGCTGCAATTGCTTGGCTACGACAGTGGTTACAGCAAAAAGATCTATCGCTTCGCCGATTATAATGCGGGGCGCTATGCCAGCCGCAACGCCGCGTTTCAGCAGATTGTCTCGAAACTATCCAAGCGGCAACTGGCGCTGGATGGCGATTTGCTTTTGTATGACGACGGCAAGGTGCGCGCCAAGGTTAGCGCAAGCGAAACGGCCATCCGTTTTCTGGCGCAGAAGCGCGATCTCGGACTTGATGAAAAACAGATCCGGCAGGACTTGCTGTCAGAAAAGAATGCGGATTTCACCAACACACGAACATACAACAGGATCCGTGATACATATGTCCGCCTGACGGGTCAGGTGCCGGCATTTGCCATAGTGCCGGACATCGCTCTCAAGAGCCCCAAAATCACGCGCAACATGTCAACGCGGATTTTTGCAGAGCAAGTGAACAAGAAATATCAGGTTTGCATGGGATTCACGCTTTGACCTTGTCATTCTTGGGGTCAATCAGCGGCTTGAGGTGGGCCTTGGCCGCAACGATCTCACCCGCAACAACAAGCTGGTATTCACCGTCCATCACATAAGCTGCGTCAACCCCTGTCGCGTTGCGGATATACCCCATGCCAATGGGCTGCTTGATCGTATACCCATAGCCGGCACTGGTGAGATACCCTGCAAATTCACCATTGCGCTGGATGGTTTCACGGCCAACGAGGACAATGTCTTCCCGGTCGGTTGTGAACG
>JAYVKC010000088.1:0-31244 GCA_043768765.1 Hyphomicrobiales bacterium
TTGCCGCCGCTGAAGGTGGAATCGACGGTATTACAGTTCTGGACTGGGAGATGTAGACGTCACTTTTTCAGATGTCGTCCCACCTTCGCTTCCAACAGCGTCACCAGCTCGCCTTGCATGTAATCAAACTCATCCGGAATATCGAGGCACACGACACGCTTGCCGTTGAGGTGTTTGCGGAACTGCTTCGCAAGTTTACTACGGTGCACTTTCTCCATCACAAAAATGCTGTCGGCCCACGCAACCTGCTCCGGGGAGAGTTGCACGTCCGCATCATTATTGAGCCCCGCCGAATCCGTTTCCACACCAGACCACTTCGCAAACACCACTTCCGCCGTGGGGCTGCGGCGCTTGTTCTTGCCGCAGATGAAAAGCGCGTTGGTCAGTTTGCCGTGGCCCGCTCGCTCGCCCGCACCCGCATGCTCTCGCTCTTCAACTGCCCGCAGGCCGCCATGATGTCCCTGCCCCGTGGTGTCCGCACCGGGCTCGCATATCCCGCCTTGTTCAGAATGCCTGCAAACACCTCAATCACATCCCAATCCGAACATTCATAAGTCGATCCGGGCCACGGATTGAATGGAATGAGATTGACCTTTGCCGGCAATCCCGCCAGCAATTTCACCAACCGCTTCGCATCAGCCACCGTGTCGTTCACGCCCTTCAGCATCACATACTCAAACGTGATGCGCCGCGCATTGGACGCTCCCGGATATTTCGCGCACGCATCCAGCAACTGCGCCAGCGGATATTTCTTGTTCAGCGGCACCAGTTTGTTGCGAATCTCGTCTGTCGTTCCATGCAGGGAAATCGCCAGCGATGTGCCGATCTCCTCGCCAGCGCGCGCAATTTCCGGCACCACACCGGATGTCGACAGCGTGATCCGCCGCTTCGACAGCGAAATCCCTTCGCCGTCGGAAGCAATTTCCATCGCCCGCTTCACGTTGTCGAAATTGTACAAGGGCTCGCCCATGCCCATCAGCACCACATTGGTGATGTAGCGTCCCGATGTCGGTGGCCGCGGATTGGCAGCAAGGTCATCCGGCCAGTCCTTGATCCGGTCGCGCGCCAGCATGATCTGGCCGACGATTTCTTCCGCCGTCAAATTGCGCACCAGTGTTTGTGTTCCGGTATGACAGAATGTGCATGTCAGCGTGCAGCCCACTTGCGATGAAATGCACAACGTTCCGCGATCCTCGTCCGGAATGTAAACTGTTTCAATCTCGTGCCGTTGCCCACGCCCATCTGGTGCCAGTCGCAGCAACCACTTGCGCGTGCCATCGTTCGATATCTGCTCCGTCACGATCTCGGGCCGCGCAATTTGATAGGCCTCGCCCAGCTTCGCCCGCAAGTCCTTCGACACATTTGTCATCGTGTCGAAAGAAACAACGCCCTTGTGATAAATCCAGTGCCACAACTGGTTGGCGCGCATCTTGCGCAAGTTTTCCGCCACGCCCGCGTGCGCCAAGAGTGCCGCAAGCTCTTCGCGTGACAATCCCACCAGCGATGGCCGCGTGTCATTCTGGATGTAGCGTTCCGGCAGGTTGGAGATAAGGCTGGTCATGCGCCGCCCTTACTTCATTTCAAACACGCCGACCATAGGCCCCAGCGGCAGGAACAAGTCATTCCGTCCGAGGTCGGTGGAGAATAACCCTGAGATCGTCCCGTCAAGAAATAACGCGTTGCGGCAACCAAGGGCATCCTTGAACAGGCTGGCAAAGGCATGGAAATTGACTGGCACTTCCGCCAGGGCAAAAACCACCTTGCCGTCATCTTGCACACCCACGCCGTTGCGGATTTTCGCCGAAATGCCTGTGGTTGAAAATTTCGGATGGATTTTTCCGTTGATCACCAGCATCGGACCTGACTGGCTGGCATGTTGCGGTTTTAACCCGAGCTTCGCGTAAGTATCGCTGTCGACCACCCCAGCCTTCGCCCTATCCACATAGAACACACCATTGGGTTTCAGGTGAAAATTGCCGTAGCCGCCCCGGCGATTCAGTTTTCGGGCCTGCTTCCCGTTTTCGATGTAAAGCCCAATTGGCTTGTAATCGGTGCCAAACATGCCCGCATTCATCGCAAAGGTCAGTGTCTTTCCCTCCGTCGCCAGTTCTTCTTGCAAGGCAGAGAATGTGTTCAGCGGAGCACCTGTCGCATCGAGATTGAATGTCTCGATATACTCCGTACGCGGATCAAACGTGCAAACAGTATAAGGTTGGCCTGCATGGTTCAGCGGTTTGCAGCCTGCAAAGCTTGCACTCTGCATGAACAGCATCATGGCCAACGCAACGAAAAATCTCGAAATCATGGCCGTTATTTGCAGGTGGCGTCAATCTTGTCCATGGCTGCCTGCACGCCGGCGAGGGAATAGGTGTCAGTCGTTTCAGTGCCCCGCCAGGATGTGCCGGAAACCGTCAGTGCGGTCCCCGTTTTCATCGCCGTGACTATCGCCTTTTCCGTTTCTGAGCCATCAGCCCATGCCATGTCACCACTGGTGTACAAATCAAAGGAAGCGGCATCAACACTCAACTTCACCTGGGATGATTCCTTGAACGGATAACCAATGATGGTCGAAATCTGTCCCTTGATTTTCCGCCCCGGCCAATGTGTCACCATGAAGTAGATCGGGTCACGCTTCACCTTTTTCCCAGCCTCGCTTTTCTTTGGCGAAGAATAGATGTAGCACACCCGTG
The DNA here is from genome assembly GCA_043768765.1 of Hyphomicrobiales bacterium. GTDB lineage: Bacteria > Pseudomonadota > Alphaproteobacteria > Rhizobiales > Aestuariivirgaceae > Aestuariivirga. Next base: position 2,691 of record JAYVKC010000088.1, read on the forward strand.
AATCCTTGGCCTTGTAGGCATAGGCTTCCCAGTCGTCGAAAGTGCCAAGCAGGGTTGGCTCTTCGGCCATGGCCGGACTGGCAAAGACTGCAATTGCCAGTGGCAACGCTGTGAATATGCAACGAAAAATCATGAATTAACCATAGCCGCCAAAATCTTAACAACGTGGAAACCACTTTTAATTGCCCATACATTCCGGCCCAAATGCGGCAACGCTGTATGACGTGGCCATTGCGGCGCAGCGCAAGCGCGTCTAGCGCTGAACCCACTCGCTTTGAAATGCGTATTGGACGACGATGACAGGCAAAACAATTTTGATCACCGGCTGCTCCACCGGCATAGGCCTCGCCTGCGCCCAAGGCATGAAGGCCAGGGGCTGGCGCGTTTTTGCCACCGCTCGAAAGCCGCGTGACGTCCTGCGCCTTGAAAGCGATGGCTTTGACGCCCTTCACCTCGACTACGCTGACCCTAAATCCGTTTCCGCCTGCGCGGCAGAAGTTTCCAAACGCACCGGCGGCAAACTTGATGCACTTTTCAACAGCGGCGCTTATGGTCAACCCGGAGCACTTGAAGATATTGTGCGCAGTGTTCTTGAACTGCAGTTTGCCGCCAACGTGTTCGGCTGGCACCAATTGACCAATCTGTGTCTGCCCATGATGCGGGCCAATGGCGCGGGCCGCATCGTGCACTGTTCTTCCGTGCTGGGACTCGTGGCACTGAAATGGCGCGGGCCCTACAACGCCTCCAAATATGCCATAGAAGGCCTCGCCGACACTTTGCGCCTTGAGCTGCGCGGCACCGGCATTCATGTGGTCACCATCAATCCCGGCCCCATTGAAAGCAACTTTGTACCCAACGCCAAGGCCGCCTTTGAACGCAACGTTGACATGTCCAATTCACACTACAAGGAAGTCTTTGAGCGCCAACGGCGGCGGCTCGAGAAAGGCGGCTCTACACGCTTCAAACTGCCCGCCGCCGCTGTGCTGGCAAAGCTCGTCCTCGCCGTCGAAAGTCCGCAGCCACGCGCACACTACTATGTGACAACGGCGACATGGCTCTTGGCCATTGCCAAGCGTATCCTGCCTCAATCCCTGCTCGACAGGTTCGCCAATAAAGTCTCCGACAACTGATGCCATGAGCTTCCTCATCCCCCTGGCGCTCGCCGCCGTTTTCATCATCCTGCTTTTGGGCCTGTGGAACATGACACGCGGCGGTTCCGCCAGCCGTTCGCAAAACCTCATGCGCTGGCGCGTGATCCTGCAGTTCATCGCCATCATTGTTATGGTGGGCGCACTCTGGTTCACCCAGGCTTGAATTCGGACAAACGCCACCCCATATGCACGACCGCGTGCAGGAGGGCTGAGCCATGACCAAGACAAATGATGAATCCACTGTCCGCAACGATTTCTGGCCGAAACTGGCCCACAACCTGTCGCGCGTTCCTTTCGCCAGCGAAGCCGTGGCCGCCTGGTACGCAGCCTTTGATCCGGCCACCCCGCTCAAGGTCAAGGCCACACTGCTCGGCGCACTCGCCTACTTCGTCATGCCCTTTGATGTGGTGCCAGACTTTCTCCTGGGCCTTGGTTTCACCGATGATCTCGCTGTTCTGGTCACCGCGATTTCCATCGTGCGCGGTCACATTACGCAGGCCCACCGCGAGGCCGCAAAAGCGAAAATCGCCGGTCTTAAGTCGTCCGGTTCACCATGAGCACGGCGGCCGTGCATAACACCATGCCGCCCAACTGCACCAGGTTAAGTGTTTCGCCAAACAGGCCATAGGTCATGACAGCAGTCACCGCCGGTACCAGATAGATCAGGCCGGAAACCCTTGCCACGGCACCTTCGCGGATCAGCATCATCAACAACATGATGGCCGCAATTGACAACACGCAAACCGCCCACCCCAGCGAGAACCACGCTTCAAAGCTGCCATCAAAACCAAAATCCTCAAGCAGCACCGCCCCCGTGATGACAATGAGTGATCCACCCACATATTGCCAAAACCCGCCACTGGCGATGTGCAAACCCGTTGCAAACTTCTTTTGGTAAACCGTACCGGCGGAAATTCCCACCGCTCCTAAAAGTGCCAACCCCGCAGTCAACGGCGTAATCCCGTTTGCAGCGCTCAGTGTAAACTTGGGTGCCAACACCAACCCCACACCCACAATGCCTACGGCCAGCCCCAGCCAATGCCGCAATGAGATGGCGTCTCCCAGAAATCGTGCCGCCAGAAAGGCTGTGATCAGTGGCTGCAAGCCAACAATCAGCGCCGCCACTCCGCCCGGCAGCCCATGCGTCACAGCCCAATAGATCGGGCCGAGATAAGCCGCATGCATCAAAGCACCGGCAACCCCGGCATGCCAGGCATGGGTGCGGTCAGGCCATGGCGCACCTTGCTGGATGGCAATGGCCAGCATCACCAACGCCGCAATGGGAAACCTGAGCGCCAGAAACGTCAGCGGCTCCACATGCCCCGCCGACAGCCGTGCGACTACAAAGCCCGTGGCCCAGAGCACAACAAACACCAAGGGCGCGGCTCGGATAAGCAGGGATTCGGTCATGCTGTTTCATGGCCACTTTCCCTTGCTGAATCGAGCCTAATTTTCTGTATGCTGCAAACCCATGACCCGTATGAGCCCCTCCTTTGTCCGCCTGCTGCTGGAAGCCACCCAGCGCCTGTTCGCTGACGAGGCCATTCCACTTGCCGGCAACATTGCTTTTCGCACCGTCTTTTCGCTTTTCCCTTTCCTGATTTTTCTCACCGCCCTTGCGGGCTTTCTCGGCACCGAAGAACAGGCGGAACAACTGGTGAATTATCTGCTGGCGATAGCACCCGAGGCTATCATCAAACCACTCGCGCCCGAAATCCGCTCGATCCTGACAGTCCCACGTACCGGCCTCCTCAGTATCGCGGTTGTCCTCACCATATGGAGCGCCATGGCAGGTGTCGATAGCGTGCGTGTCGGCCTCAATCGCGCTTACGACCTCAAGGAGCACCGCCCCGCCTGGCTGCTCTACATTCTGAACATCATATTCGTGATTGGCACGGCCGCCGTCATGATCGCGTTTTCATTTTTGCTGATTGTGCTGCCCATCGCCGTCGCTACCATGGAAAAGTACATTCCCGGCACCCGCGAAAACTTCAACACCATCGTTCAGTTCCGCTACCCACTCGCCATGTCGCTTTTGTTTGCCGGCCTTCACGTCGCCCACCGCACGTTGCCGGCAAAACGCATGTCCCCCATCAAGGTCCTGCCGGGCATCTTGTTGACCCTCGTTGTCTGGGTTCTGCTGACATCAGCATTTTCAGAGTGGTTGCAAAACTTCAACTCCTTCGCATCCACCTATGCCTCCCTTTCGGGACTCTTTGCTGCCATGTTTTTCATCTATCTCGCCAGTCTGGTGCTGATTTTTGGCGGGGAATTCAACCGGGTACTGGACCAGCACTTGGGCCAATCGCGCTAGCAGCCTTCTGAAGACCGGCACTTTTCGGGGAAAGGTTGCGTTAACACTAAACATACGGAGACCTTTGCAGTTAATGGTCGGTCCGGGTTTTTGAACTAAAACTCTCCATCAGGGTGTATCCATGTTGCACGACATCATAAATGGCAATTTGCCGTTCTTGCCCAACCTGTTTTCAGGCTGGCAACTGACCAATCAGCAAATGCTGATCATCGCGCTGTTTACGGCGGCAGCGTCTTATGTATTGGTGCGAGTGGCGTCAGGTGTGAAGGTCATCACCTTGCCCATCTGTTTTTCGTCGCTATTCATTTGCGCCATGTTTGCCAATTGGTTTTTCAAGGACTTTCACATTGTGGGGATCAGTGAGATCCAGAAAACCCTGATCTTCACGGTTCTGGGCCAGGCCATCGCCAGCCTGATACTGCTCTTTGGCTTCCGTTCCGAACGCATCTGACAATTTTCCCGGCTTACTTAACAATTTGATAACGATTCTGGCGTGTTGTGCACAGATCGGTTCAAGATTTGGTAACACCGATTGACTTCGTCTTCCGGCCTTTGCTAACTGCTGTTACGGCTGTCTGTTGATTGCGTCTCGAACAGGTATCTCAGGGGGTTCAGTGGATACGATTATCACATACGGCACGTATGACCTGTTTCACTATGGACATATGCGACTATTGAAGCGCGCCCGCGCCCTGGGTGGTCGCCTGTATGTTGGTCTTTCAACCGATGAATTCAACACGTTGAAAGGCAAAAATGCTTTCATGAGCTATCGCGAGCGCGAAGAACTCTTGCTGTCATGCCGTTTTGTCGACCACGTCTTTCCTGAAAACACCTGGGAACAAAAGGCCCAGGACATTGTAAAGTATGACGCCTCGGTTCTCGTGATGGGCGATGACTGGAAAGGCAAGTTCGACATGTTTTCGAAATACTGCCGCGTCGAATACCTCACCCGCACACCAGCAATTTCCTCAACCCTGCTGCGCGACAACCTCGGCCAGTACAAGGCCGCATAGGGCCTGATTGTTGAAACTGATCTTTGCTGTCCTGTTTGGCATCATCACCCAGTCCTTTCAGAAGTTCGGACCTTCAATCATCATTTTCATCTATGTCTATTTGGCGCAACACGTGCGACCGGCACCTTTGGCAATTGCGGGCATGACCATTCCCGCAGAAGTCCCCATTGTTGCAGCGGTAATTGCCTTGAGTGTCGCCATGGTCAGCTTCAAATCTGCCACACTGGCGTTTGGCCACCGTCTTGATGCAGCCTGCATGCCCCGCCTGGATCAGTTTGTGCTGCACCATGTCCACGGCAATGACTTGTCGCTGCAAAACATTCGCATGAAATCCATGACCGTCCTGACAATACTGAAAACAACGACCTTGTTCATCGTGCTGGCGGCCATTGCCAGTCTGAACTCGACGGCTCTGGCCTTGATGATCCTGGCAGCCGTCGCGATCGTGGCAGCCCTGGCCTATTTATTCCCGCGGCCCAGCGTCTTGCTCAATTGGCCCCACATCCAGCCCATCACCAACTCCGACAACTATGCCGAGCTCATTCTGGTTGCCGCACTCCTTATTGGCTTTCTGTTCGTTTTGCCCAAGGATGCATCGATCATCGGAGGAACAATTCTGATTTTGTTGGTGGCAAGGTTTTCCAGCCAGCTGAAAGTTCTCGCCAAAAGCATAAGGAATCTGACACACTGGCGCCGCTGGATCATCTGGTATTGGCAACAGGTGGAGATCCGCAAGGCTGGACGGGACATGCCGGGTTGAAATTGTGACGACGATGCTGATGCGGCCTTTGCTGGTGGTCGCGTGCCTGTTGGGCTTGGCCTACGATGCCGCACTTTGTCTGTGGCAATGGCTCGCAGGCACAGATGTCTCCATTATTCGCGAACGCCGCAAACACCAACGTGGTTTGTTGGACACAGAGTCCGGATTCCGGGTTTTGCGGGAGATTGACGCAGCGGCGCAAAAAGCGGGTGCCAAGGTCTTCCTGGTTTCTGGGACACTGTTGGGCCTGCACCGCGAAAACCGGCTTCTGGCGCACGACTACGATGTTGATGTCGGAATCTTTGACGACGATCCGGGGTACGCCGGTTTTTTCGCCGCCATGGAAAACATAGCGGGACGGCAAAAAACCAGCATCACACGCCTGAACGTCGTGGAATGCCGCCTGAATCCCTGGCTCGGATTGGCACCACACCAACCCGTATTGTACAAATATTTTTTTAAGAACACCCAAAACAACACAGAACGTTTTGGTATCGATGTGTTCGTTCACAAACGCGCCAACGGGCACATCATCCACGGCAATTACAGGTGCCTTTGGATCAACACACAGTTTCAGCTCGAACGCCGGAAATACGGAAAAGACTCGTTTCTTGTTCCCCGCGATACCGAAACCTATCTGCTCGAAAACTATGGTGACTACACCATCACCAACACACGTTTTGAAAGTTCGGTTGATTGCCCCAACACCACGAATCTCTACGGCTTGCGCGCCATCATGTGGCTCACCGGGCGCTGGGGCTATTTCCTGAGCACCAAAGACCCTTTCAAACGGCAAATGATCGAAAATCGCCTCAAGGACTGCATCCGCTATGGTCTTTTTCTGCACGGCAAACCGCTGTGGCAAATGAACCAATACGCCCCCCGCAAAAGCTCCAAAACACCTCCATCAGCATCGCCTTGACTTGGCACGAACCTCTGGCTAGGAGACGCCAGAGAAGACGGGCGCACGTGAAGCCCGTCATGATGCGCTGCCCGAGGCCATCCAAAGTCTGTCAAAAGACTTCAGAAAAAGACTGCTTCTTCAAGGATTTATGAAGCAGCGCCACAGGGCGCGAGAAAGAAGGAAGAAATGTACGCAGTCATCAAGACAGGCGGCAAACAGTATCGCGTTGCCGCCAATGACAAGATTTTGATCGAAAAGCTGGCAGGCGAAGCCGGCGACCAGGTCCAGTTTTCGGAAGTGTTGCTGGTCGCCAATGGCGGCACCATTGATGTGGGTGCCCCCCATGTGGCCGGAGTCACCGTGGTCGGGGAAATTGCCGCCCAGGAAAAATCTGATACCGTTTATATTTTCAAGAAACGCCGCCGCAAGCATCATCGCCGCCGCAACGGCCACCGCCAGTTGCTGACGTCTGTCACCATCACCGACATCCTTGTCGGCGGTGCCAAACCAGTTGCCAAGGCCAAAGCTGAAAAACCCGCAAAAGCCGATAAAGCAGCCAAGGCCGCTCCGGCAACGCTGGCTTCCACCGGCGCAGCCTCAGGCAAAGCCGACGACATTTCTTTGATCGGTGGGGTCGGCCCGAAAATGGTCCAGATACTGAACGACAATGGCATCACCACATTCGCCCAGATCGCCTCTTGGACCGCTGCCGACATCGAGAAATTCGATGAACTGTGCAAACCCAAGGGCCGCATTGCCCGCGAGGAATGGGTAGAACAGGCAGGCGAACTGATGGCCGGAAAACCGCCACGCGCCAAGACCGACAAAGACCGCACGTAGACTGAGGAGACACAAGACATGGCACATAAAAAAGCAGGCGGCTCATCCCGCAACGGTCGTGACTCCGCCGGTCGCCGTTTGGGCGTGAAGCTGTTCGGTGGCCAACAGGCCATTCCGGGCAACATCATCATCCGCCAGCGCGGCACAAAAGTGCATCCGGGCACCGGCGTCGGCATCGGCAAGGACCATACAATTTTCGCAATTGTGGCTGGCACTGTCACGTTCCGCGCCACCAAGGGCGACAGGCAACTCGTTTCGGTTGTCCCGGCCAAGGCAGCGGAATAACCGGAATACAGCAAATTCCGGTCCATCAAACTGGATTTGAAGAATCAAGCGGAGAGGTGGATCATCCCCCCTCTCCGTTTTTTTGGTTCCACCCCATGACGATAATCACCACCGAACGATTGCTGCTGCGGCCTCTGCACAAGCGAGATGCCACAACCATCGCCCGCGAGATCAACCACTTTGAAATCGCCCGCAATCTCGCCCGCGTGCCTTATCCCTATGAACTGAAACACGCCGAGGACTTCATTGCCTGGCAGGCAAATCTTGATGCACGATCAGCGGTCTGCGGCGTGGAAGAAGTGCGCAATCCCGGTCTTCTCATCGGCGTGTGCAGCTACGAATGGAGTGAGGCAAAACAGGATGCCGAATTCGGCTACTGGTACGCCAGGCATGCCTGGGGCAAGGGTTTTGCGACTGAAACCGCCAAGGTGCTGGTCCGTCATGCTTTTGAGAGCGCAAGTTTACCCAAACTCGTCTCCTGCTACCACAACGACAATCCCGCCTCCGGCCGCGTGCTGAAAAAAGCCGGTTTCATGGCCACCCAACAATGCACCCATTTTTCGGTCGCCCAGAACCGCGAGGTTCCAGTCACGACAATGCATTTAACCCGGGAAATATGGGCTCAAAACACCAGGCGCACGTAGGCGCGTACCAGGCGCTTGCGGCCAAGTCCGCCATTGTGTTTGGATGCCGCGAGCTTCAAATTGCCACGCGATGACCGCACCGCGAGGCGCAAGTGCTTGAGCCCGACTTGCACGTTGGTTGAGGCATTGAACAACCCCGCACAATTGCCGCGATAGCCAACAATGCGCGCCGTGGCGCATTTCATTTGAAACACACCATACTCTCCCGCCAGTCCTCTGGCGCGGGGGTTATATCCCGATTCCACTTTTGCAATGCGCAAGGCAAACCAGGTGGGCACACCATAGCCCGGTGCCATGCGCTTGATCAGGGCCACCACGGCCTGGCGCTGGGCTTGCGACACCGCAGGTGCTCTGCGGGCAACGCGCACGTTACGTTTTTTCTTGGCTGCCACCTGCACCGTCTTCACACCTTTGATCTTGGTGGAAGTCAGGGTCTTGACCGGCACGCCATTGATGCAGGTTTGGTAAACCTTGCATTTCGCTTGCGCTGGTGACGCAACCAAAATTCCTGCAAGGACAACAGCGGCCAAGCCACTTGCGATTCCAAATTTCATTCTCACAAACTCCCTTACGCAACACACGCCGCCGTACATGCTGCTCACTGACTGATGCGAGACACAACTAATGATTGAAGAAAGTTTACGTCCCAGAGTGTCGTAGGTGGCTGATTTGCTGAGGTCAACAGAAAATTTACGCGCCGTTAACCATGTTTTTCCGCAACCAGTGCGATTCCCCCGGATCAACGACCCAAGGCTTGGTCACACCTCACCCGCGATGCAGATTCCCTTTTCGCCCGAAGCCAGCTAAAGCCCGGACCATGAAATTTCTCGATGAAGCAAAAATCTATGTCAAGGCAGGCGATGGCGGTGCAGGCTCCGTGTCGTTCCGGCGCGAGAAATTCATTGAGTATGGTGGTCCCGACGGCGGCGACGGTGGCACGGGAGGGGACGTGTGGGTGGAAGCCGCATCCGATCTCAACACCCTGATCGATTACCGCTACCAGCAACATTTCAAGGTCCGCACCGCAGGCCATGGCATGGGCCGCCTGCGCGCAGGCAACTCCACAGAAGATATCGTGTTGAAAGTTCCGGTCGGCACCGAAATCTACGCCGAAGACAAGGAAACCCTGCTCGCCGACTTGGCCATCCTCGGGCAGCGCTACCGCGTGGCCAAAGGTGGCAACGGTGGCTTCGGCAACCATTACTTTAAATCTTCCACCAATCGCTCCCCGACCAACGCCAATCCCGGCTTGCTCGGTGAGGAAGCCTGGATATGGCTGAAACTGAAGCTGATAGCAGATGCCGGCATCGTCGGCCTTCCCAACGCCGGAAAATCCACGCTGCTTTCTGTTGTCTCCGCCGCCAAACCCAAGATCGCGGACTATCCCTATACCACCCTGCACCCGCAACTCGGCGTCGTGCGGGTGGACGATAACAGCTTTGTCCTTGCCGACATTCCCGGCCTGATCGAAGGTGCCCACGAAGGCCACGGCCTCGGCACGCGCTTTCTGGGCCACGTTGAACGCTGCGCCGTCTTGCTGCACATGATTGATGCCACCGGCGATGACCCCGTGGCCGCTTACAAGACGGTGCGCACCGAACTCAAAGCCTACAGCCCGGAACTTGCCAAAAAGCCTGAAATCATCGTCTTCAACAAGATTGACGCGCTGGATGAAAAGGCAGTCGCAAAACTGGTGAAGTCCTTCGCTGCAAAAACCAAAAAAACGCCTCTGACGGTGTCCGCCGCCGCTCGCACCAACATCGACAACTTGATGCGCGCCCTTTACAAATACGCCGCCAAAGCCCGCGCCCTCCACGCCAACCCGGACCCGCAAGGTGTTACCACTTCCGAGTGGCGTCCGTGACCAACCTCCTGTCGAAGGCCCGCCGCATCGTCGTCAAGATCGGTTCGGCCCTGCTTGTCGATCAGGCCGAGGGCAAGGTGAAAGCCGCATGGCTGTCGTCGCTTGTCGAGGACATCGCCGCCTTGCGCAGTGGCGGTGCCGATATCATCGTAGTCTCCTCCGGTGCAATTGCTCTGGGGCGCCGTACCATCGGACTGCCCAAGGGTAAACTGAAGCTGGAGCAAAGCCAGGCAGCAGCAGCCGTGGGCCAGATCGCCCTCGCCCAAGCCTGGTCCGAAGCTTTGCAAAAAAAGAACTTTGTCGCAGCCCAGGTGCTGGTGACATTGCATGACACTGAAGAACGCCGCCGCTACCTCAACGCCCGCGCCACATTGTCCACCTTGCTGGCCCAAGGGGCTATTCCCGTCATCAACGAGAACGACACGGTCGCCACTTCGGAAATCCGCTACGGCGACAACGACCGCCTCGCCGCCCGCGTTGCTTCCATGATGTCAGCTGATTGCCTGGTATTGCTGTCCGACATTGATGGCTTTTACTCGGCACCCCCCAACCAGAAGCACGCCACTTTCATCGCCGAAATCCGCGACATCACGCCGGAGATCGAAGCCATGGCAGGAAAACCGGTTTCAGGGGTCGGTTCCGGCGGCATGATCACCAAGATCGAAGCGGCAAAGATTGCAGTGGGTGCTGGCTGCCACATGGTGATTGCGTCCGGCCACGAAAAACACCCCCTGCGCCGCATCACCAACGGCGGGCGCTGTACATGGTTCCTGTCTTCCGCAACGCCGAAAGTGGCGCGCAAGCGCTGGATCGCAGGCACCTTGCTGCCTGTCGGCAAACTCATGGTTGATGCCGGTGCCACCGAAGCCTTGGGCAAGGGCAAAAGCCTGTTGCCGGCAGGCGTCAAACGGGTGGACGGACAGTTCGCAAAAGGCGATACCGTGAGTGTGGTAGGTCCCGATGGCACGGAATTGGCGCGCGGTCTTGCCAACTATGATTCCCAAGACGCCCGAAAAATCGCCGGAATGAAAACCATCGAAATTGAAAAACTGCTGGGCAGCCGCGACCGCACCGAACTCATCCACCGTGACAACATGGTGCTGATCGGAGAGCGGTCGTGACGTCGCTTCTCGACATGGGAAAACGTGCCCGCAATGCCGCCGCCGCCTTGGCCCAAGCTACCCCGGATCAAAAGAATGCGGCCCTCAAAGCCATGGCCGCACATCTGCGCAACCGCGCCAACAGCATCGCGGCAGCCAACGCTGACGACCTGAAAGCCGCTGCAACCAAAGGCTTGAAAGCATCCTTTGTCGATCGCCTGACACTCACACCCGATCGCATCGAAGCCATGGCCAAAGGGCTGGAGGATATTGCGGAATTGCATGATCCCGTGGGCCGCACGCTGGCGCAATGGACACGGCCCAATGGCATGGAGATCACCCGCGTGTCCGTCCCCATCGGTGTCATCGGCATTATCTATGAATCGCGTCCCAATGTAACGGCCGATGCAGGTGCATTGTGCATCAAGTCAGGCAATGCCGCCATTTTGCGCAGTGGCTCAGACAGCTTCAAAACGTCCCGTGAAATCACTGATGCGCTGCGTGACGCTCTGGGTGAATCTGGCCTCAACCCGGATTGCATCCAGATGGTCCCAACCATGGACCGCGAAAGCGTTGGCGAAATGCTCACCGGACTGGGCGGCACCATCGACCTCATCATTCCCCGTGGCGGCAAAAGCCTCGTCGCACGGGTGCAGGCGGATGCGCGCGTTCCCGTGTTCAGCCATCTCGAAGGCATCTGCCATGTCTACATCGACAGGGACGCCGACCTCGACATGGCCAAGTCCATCGTTCGCAATGCCAAGATGCGTCGCACCGGCATCTGTGGTTCAGCCGAGACCGTGTTGATCGACAGGGCAGCCGCAGCCAAAATGCTGCACCCCATCGTCCGTACACTGATCGATGCCGGGTGCGAAGTGCGCGGTGACAGGGCAACGCAAGCGGTGGATGGTGCCGTCAAACCCGCCACTGAAGAAGACTGGTCCACCGAATACCTTGATGCCATCATCTCCGTCGCCGTGGTCGATGGCGTGGACGCCGCCTTGGCACACATCACCAAGTATGGCTCGCAACATACTGACTCGATCATCACCGGCAACAGCCAGACGGCCGAGAAATTCCTCAACCAGCTTGATAGCGCCATCGTCCTGCACAACGCCTCCACCCAGTTTGCCGATGGTGGCGAGTTTGGTTTCGGCGCGGAAATTGGCATCGCTACAGGCAAACTCCATGCCCGTGGCCCCGTCGGCGTGGAACAACTCACCACCTTCAAGTATCAGATCCGTGGTGCGGGACAGATCAGACCATAATGCTGAAACTTCCACCTTTCGGTGATGGCCAGCGCATCGGACTGTTTGGCGGCTCTTTCAATCCCGCCCACCATGGCCACCGCATGGTGGCCCTCTATGCCTTGAAGCGGCTGAAACTGGATTGGGTGTGGTGGATGGTCTCGCCACAAAACCCGCTCAAAGATCCGAAAGAAACGGGCGAATACGCGACACGCCTTGCGGCAACCCGCGTCATCGCCAACCACCCGCGCTTCATCATCACCGATCTCGAACAACAGATCAGGGCGAAGTATACAGCCGATACGCTGGTCCATTTGAAACGCGCCTTGCGTCGGGGAAAATTCGTCTGGATCATGGGTGCTGACAGTCTGGCCAACCTGCATCACTGGCACGACTGGACGGATATCGCGGAAACAATCCCGCTCGCTGTCCTCGCCCGTCCGGGATTTTCCCTGCGCGCCCTCGGCTCTCCCACAGCCTTGCGCTACGAAAACGAACAGCTGCCACCCGAAACAGCCTCTGAAATCACCACCCGAAAACCACCAGCCTGGGTCTTCGTTTCCATGCCCCTGCGCAAGGAAAGCTCCACTGCGATCAGGGCGCAAGGCAAGCAGTGAAGCGCTTGCGGTTGCGTCTTGTGCAGCCTAAACAGGCCTTCAATTGAAATCTCACAGAAGGACCTGTCCCCTGAAGAAACCTGTCAAAGCCAAAAAGAAAACAGCCAAGGGTGCACCCAAGGCCAAGCCCGCCGCGAAGAAAACAAAAAAAGCAGTCGCAAAAAAACCAGCGGCAAAAAAGAAAACCGCAAAGCCGCTTCGGGCGTCCCCTGCCCGCAAAGCAAAGGCGAAGGCGGTGTCGGCTAAAAAAGCCGTGCGCAAAACCATCAAGGTCAAAGCTGCAAAGAAAGCCGTCCGCAGGAAACCGGTGGCCAAGCCGCGCAAGACTGTCGCCAAGGCAAAACCTGTTGCCGTTAAGAAATCCAAGGCTCAAAAACGCGCCAAGCCACAAGGCGTTTCGATTGCCCAAGTGCAAATCGCATCGCCGCCACATCCGCCCCTCGTTGCAGCGGTCATTCAGCAGCTGGAAGATTCCAAGGCCGAACACATTGTCACCATCGATCTCGTCAACCGCTCCAGCGTGGCCGATACCATGATTGTGGCGACGGGCCGCTCCGACCGTCATGTCAACGCCATTTCCGACCAGGTCGTCGACACACTGTTGAAAAACGGCCAGAAAAATCCCCGCGTCGAAGGCAAGCCGCAATGTGACTGGGTGCTGGTGGATTCAGGCGATGTCATCGTCCACATTTTCCGCCCCGAAGTGCGCTCCTTCTACAATCTCGAGAAACTCTGGTCGATGAATGCTCCCAAAGACAATCCCGTGTGAAGCTGCATCTGGTCTGCATTGGCAAACTCAAATCCTCGGCTGAAAAAACCATCGCAGCGGACTATGTCGCCCGCATCAACCAGCTTGCAAGATCGGCTGGTCTGAAAGGCCTCCACATTCACGAGTGGCCCGAATCCCAGCGCGAGTCTGCTGCCCAACGCATGAAAGACGAAGCAACCGTTCTGGCCAAGTCCACACCACCGGGTGCTGTCACCATCGTTTTTGACGAGCGCGGCAAAAGCCTCACCAGCGAATCATTCGCGGGCCTGCTGCGCAAATACACCGATGCAAGCCAGGCTGATCTGGTGTTCCTCGTCGGCGGTCCCGATGGCCATGCGGCCACAACCCGCGAGAATGCCAATCATGTCATAGCCTTGGGTACCATGACCTGGCCTCACCGTCTGGCTCGCATCATGATCCTTGAACAGCTTTACCGGGCCGTCACAATTATGCTCAATCATCCCTATCACAGGTCCTGACCATCAGCCCGGGCCGTAATTTGAACAAGTCTGGCCACCATAGTTGCACCCCATGAACCGCCACGTCATTTCCCTGTTGCTTGGCTTCCTGGCAGGCACGGGTGCGGGCCAGGCATATGCCGAACCGACCGACGAAGAGTCCGCCCGTCAGGAACTTGAGGCGGTCGAAGGCGGCATACGGATGTCAGCCGAGCAACAGGAAAACCTCGCAGCCAAACTGTCCGAACTCGCTGCTGCTTTGGAGGAAACATCCGCCAAACTGGTAACCCTCACCGCCACTATCCAGTCCAAGGAGCTGACCCTGTCGCGCCTCGATGGGGAACTGGTGCAATTGGCAACAGAACAAGCCGCGATCAAAGACGAATTGCGCCGCAAGAAGGCTGTGCTCAGCGAAGTGCTGGCCGGCCTTCAACGCCTGGAACAAAATCCGCCACCCGCCCTTGTCGTGGCACCCCATGATATCCTGTCGGCCTTGCGCGGTGCCATGATGTTTGGTGCCGTGGTGCCGGAGATGAAGGACGAAGCCAACTACCTCATAGGCAAACTGGAACGTCTCGCGGCCATCGCGGGCGAACAGGAAACCAGCAAACAGACCCTCCTCACCGAATATGCTACCCACCGCGACCTGCGCCGCGAACTCGATGATACTCTGGCAGCGCGCCAAAGCCTGTCGCTCGCAACTGAAGCAGAACTTGCCGACGAATCAGCCCGTACCAAAAAACTCGTCGAACGCTCCAAATCCCTGAAACAACTCCTCTCCAGCCTTGCCACCGCCCGCGAACGCAATGAAGCCCTGAAATCAGCCGCTGCCAAGGCCCGCGAAGCTGAACTTGAGCGCCAGCGCCAAGCTCTTGCACGCCCCACAGTGCCGCTTTCCAGGTCAAAGGGAAAATTGGATTTCCCTGTCCAGGGCAGCATTTTGGGTCAGTTCGGTGATGCCACCCCTCTCGGCAGCACGCTGGACGGCATGGCTATCGCCACCCGTGTGCAGGCCCAGGTCAAATCTCCCGCCGATGGCAAAGTGGAATTCGCCGGTCCTTTTCGCTCCTACGGACAACTCTTGATCTTGGACGCCGGAGAAGGCTATCTGGTGTTAATGGCAGGCATGGCAGGACTATCAGCAACCAATGGGCAATCCATCAGGGCTGGTGAACCCGTAGGAGTAATGGGAGACGGTCCGGCTTCGGCAACGCTGCTGGGCAGCGCGGCAGACAACAGCCGCCCCGTGTTGTATGTGGAATTCAGGAAAAATGGTCAGCCCGTTGATCCCGCCCCGTGGTGGATCGGCAGCAGAAAAGAGGCAATGCGATGAAACGTAATTCTTATCTCCGGTCAACGAGCCTCCTGGCCGCAGGTGCGGTATCAGCGACGTTGCTGATACAGGTGTTCAATGGGGCAACGGCTGCCACCAATTCGGAAACCTACAAGCTTCTGAACCTCTTTGGCGATGTCTTCGACCGCGTCCGCGCCGACTATGTCGAGCCCCCCAATGAAAAGAAAATGATCGAAGCCGCCATCAACGGCATGTTGGCATCCCTCGACCCGCACTCCAGCTACATGAACGCCGAACAGTTCGAGGACATGAGCGTCCAGACCCGTGGCGAGTTCGGCGGCCTCGGCATCGAAGTCACCATGGAAAACGGCCTGATCAAGGTGGTCTCACCCTTCGATGGCACACCGGCCGCGAAGGCTGGCATCCTCACCAATGATTTCATCGTCAAGATCGATGGCGGCGAAGTTCAGGGCCTGACCCTCAACGAAGCCGTCGACCGCATGCGCGGTGCCGTCAACACGCCCATAGTGCTCACCATCCAGCGCGAAAAGCGTGAACCCTTCGACGTCAAGATGGTGCGCGACATCATCAAGATCGAATCCGTGAAGTTCAACATTGAAGCCAATGATGTCGGCTACATCCGCATCACCTCGTTCACCGAACAAACTGCACCGGGGATCGAAAAGGCAGTCAACGAGCTCGCCAAGAAGGCAGGGCCCGCCCTCAAAGGTTACGTCGTCGATCTGCGCAACAATCCCGGCGGCTTGCTCACCGGTGCCATCGCCGTTTCCGATGCCTTCCTTGAGCGCGGTGAAGTCGTTTCCACCCGTGGCCGCAACGCCGATGAAACCCAACGCTACAACGCCCAGAAGGGCGATTACGCCAACGGCAAGCCAGTGATCATCCTGATCAATGGTGGCTCAGCGTCGGCCTCTGAAATCGTCGCCGGTGCATTGCAGGACCACAAGCGCGCCACCGTGATTGGCACCCGCAGCTTCGGCAAGGGCTCGGTCCAAACCATTGTGCCGCTCGGCAACGAAGGCGCGATGCGCCTCACCACCCAACGCTACTATACGCCAGCCGGCCGTTCCATTCAGGCCAAGGGCATTGATGCTGATATCGTGATCGAACAACCATTGCCGCCGGAACTTCTTGGCAAGGACGTCTCGACCAAGGGCGAAGCCAGCTTGCAGGGCCATCTCACCAATGAGGGGGGTGGTGACGAAGGCGGCGGCTCCTCGGCTTACGTGCCGGAAGACCGCACCAAGGACATCCAGCTGAAAGCCGCCATCGACGTGCTCCACGGCATCAAGGTCACGACCAACGTAGAACCCAAAAAGCCGGTGGATGAGAAGGCCAAGAGCAGTAACTGATGTTGGCGGCGATCCCGCACGGTTAACAACTCGTTAACGCTTGCTCGCCACAGTGGGGTTCAACGAATCGAGACTGGTTTCGCCCCACTCCATGCGACGCGATGAACTGAGACAACCACTCAAGCGGCGAAGCTTTGCCGAACGGCTTTGGTCAAAAAGACCGGGCCTGCTTGTCTGCACCTATGCCGCAACCACGCTTGCCTTTGCATCTGCCGCTTTCTGGGCTGTATCAACACCGCTGCCGTTTGCCGGAGAACCCGTGTTGTCGGCAAAAATTCCCGCCGTTGAGGAAATCATCACCGCGTCAACCGAACCCGTGGCCGAAACGGTCAATGATCCGGCAGCTGTCAGCGACGAAAATCCGGCAGACGAGCCGGAACAGGAAGCAACCAGCGGCAACACGCCCAAATACACCATCGAAAAACCGGTCGAAGCCCAAATCTACCGGCAAGAGGCAGCCCTGATAATCAGCCCGCGCCGCCAATTGACCAAGGCACCCGTTGCGGACGTGACGGAAATCACGTCCGTTGGCCAGCTGCCGCGTATCGCATCAGGCGGCAAGAAACCGTCCGCCGTCTATGCCCGTCCTGTTTCCCTCAATGTCATTCACTCTGACTCCCCCAAGATCGCCATTATTTTGGGCGGCATGGGATTGAGCGAGGATTTGACCAAGCGCGCCTCAGCCGAACTGCCGTCAGACATCACATTGGCCTTCGCGCCCTATGGCACGAACCTGCAGGCGCAAGTCGATCGCGCCCGCAAAGAGGGACATGAAATCCTGCTGCAAGTGCCGATGGAACCCGTTGGTTTTCCCGCCACCAATCCCGGCCCCAAAACCCTGTTGGCCGATGCCGACAAGGCTGCCAATCTTGAAGCCCTCCACTGGCACATGTCGCGCTTTGCCGGTTACACCGGCGTGGTCAACTATATGGGTGGCCGTTTTCTCGCCAACCCCGATGTGTTGAAACCGCTTATGTCTGAAATCAAGGCACGCGGCCTGTTGTTTCTGGAAGATGGCTCCCTGCCGCTCACCGCTGCCACGGCAGCCGCCAAATCTGCCGGCACACCCGCCCGCCGCTCACACCTGGTGATCGACCAGGACACCAACCCCGAATCAATTGCAGCATCCTTGGCCCTGCTCGAAGCGGAAGCGGAAGCCAATGGCATTGCCATTGGCACAGGATCAGGCCTGCCGTCGACGATTGATGCGGTCCGCGCCTGGGCCAAGCAAGCCGCCGAGCGCGGCATCATCCTCATTCCGGCCAGTGCGGCGTTCAAAGGGCGCACGGGATAAAAGACAGGCCCCCGAAGGAGCCTGCAAGGTGCTGGGAGGTGGGAGAATAATGAAACTAGGATTTGGCCCTGCGGCGTCGCGCGAAATATCCAAGGCCCCCAAGCCCGGTGAGCAGCAACGGCAATGCGGCGGGTACCGGAACAGGGCTCACCTGGATGCGAACCGCCATGTCGTCAAAGTCCCGGTCGTGCCCAAGATCATTGAACAATACCAGGGCGCTGGTCGCACTTTCCATGAACACGCCAATCGAGTTGATCGGGAAGTAATTGCCCTGGCCGTTCTTGATGCCAAGACACGCCACCAGATCGAAGAAACTGAAGCTCAGGACGCCCGAAGCCACCGGACCTGTTTGAACGCTCGCGCCAACAGCCGTCACACCGGTGCGAAAAACGTCCGTAGGCGTCGGCATGCGGAAAACATTGGTGTGGCCGGCCTCTGAGCCAAGATAGGTCAACGTTAGCCGCGACGGCCCGTTCAGCACCAACCCCTGGCCTGCGAATTTCTCATGGAAAACGCTGGTGCCATTGCTGAGTCCCGTGGTGGCAGTCAGATCGAAATTGTTGAGCGTAACGGTGTTCGTGCCAGTGTAGGTCAATGTGGCGGCTTGCGCCAAACCACTGAACGCCAGGCTGAGGGCTGCAGCAGCCAGTAACTTTTTCATGATGACCTGTCCTGATTTGATAAAACTGTACGGATCATTGCAAGAAAAATGTAAGCGGCCGGAAAAAGCGCAACCACCTGCTGTTAGTGTTACCGCCTAACCACGTCCGGCTTGCAACCGCACCACCCCAATGCCATGAGGCCCCATGAAAAAAACTCCTGCCGAAATTTCCGCCTACCGCCGCTGTGTCGGTGTCATGTTGATTAACCAGGAAGGCCTCCTGTGGGTGGGCCGCCGCTTTGAAAAACAGAATGATGAGGGTAACGGAAAATGGTGGCAGCTGCCGCAAGGCGGCATTGACGAGGGTGAAGTTCCCGTCGATTCAGCGCGGCGCGAGCTGTTCGAAGAAACCGGCGTCACGTCAGCAACCTTTCTGGAGGAAGCCGACGGTTGGTTTCGCTACGACCTTCCAGTTCACCTGATCGGCAAAAGCTGGGGCGGCAAGTATCGCGGCCAGGAACAGAAATGGGTGGCCTTCCGCTTCACCGGCGACGACTCCGAAATAAATCTCACCCCACCTGGCCACAAGCAGGAATTCGACCAATGGAAGTGGGCCACCATGGATGAAGTTCTCGACATCGTCGTGCCCTTCAAGAAGGCAGTCTACGTTGAGGTGATCAAGGCCCTGCGGCATCTGGGCCAATGATCCGGCACATCATCTTCGATTGCGACGGCGTGCTGATCGACAGCGAAACAATTTCCATGAAGATCGATCAAGCTCTTTTGGCCGGGAACGGAATCATGATCAGCGAAGCCGACATGCATCAGCGCTTTGTCGGCACAACATTTCAGGCCATGATCGATGAAATCGAGGTCGGCACGGGTGTGAAACTTCCGTCCAATCTGGAAGAACGCAAGGATCAACTGATGATCGAGGCCTACCGCCGCGAACTCAAAGCCATTGCGGGCGTTGCCGCTGCGCTCGCTGCCATTTCCCTGCCCAAAAGCATCGGCACCAACGGCCCGCGAAGCCGCGCCCTGCTGGCCTTGCAACTGACCGGCATCAGCCAGCACTTTGGCGATAACCTCACAACGTTTGAGGACGTAGCGCACGGCAAGCCATTCCCCGATGTCTACCTGCTGGCAGCCAAACGCTCTGGCTTTGCACCCGGCGAATGTCTCGTGGTCGAAGACAGCCTGACGGGCGTGACCGCAGCGGTAGCCGCAGGGTGCTACACTCTGGGATTCACGGGCTCCCACCTGCACCGCAGCGACCACGCCAAGGCGCTGCTAGGGCTGGGTGCAAAACGCGTTTTCAACGACATGGCGGAATTGCCGGGCATCATTCGCAACTTGAGCGCCTAGAGCGGCAGGTCAATTCACAATCCCAAAATACAATTTAAAATTGTAACAACATTAAAAGCTGCATGAATTATTTACCAGCCAAAGAACCAAATCGCAAATACAATTGAAAGGTGTATAAGAAAGAAATAATCAATTAAAAGGTGTATAAAGTCCTGAGGAGCTTTCCATGAAGACAATTGTTTTGGCTTTGGCAACTGCTGCTGGAATTTTTGCCAATATCCCTTCGGTCGAAGCGACTGTGGTGCATACTTCCGCAGTCGGCTCAACACAGTATGCCTTTCCCGCCGTTGATGACTTTACCTCGGGTCCGGTAGCCGTGACATCCAACATCACCTGGGCATCGAACAACAAATTTGGCCAGGCAACGGCCCTTTACGGCTGGGCCTTGGGATACAGTTTTGGCGCGAATGGTTTCTGGACAGGCCAGCCACCCATGGTGGCTCTCAATTCAGGATCGGATGTCACAGGCCGGGTAACGTCCATGACATTCTCATTTGCCAATCCGGTTGCAGGAACCGGCGGTTTGATCAACTGGCTCAAATCCAATGCACCCGTCACCATCGAAATCTATGACTCCAGCTTGGTGTTGCTGGAAAGCCTGCTCCTGTCTTCCCTGGACAAGAACCATGAAACACCAGGCACGTTCTTTGGTTTCCAGCGCCCCACCAGTGACATCAGCCACTTCGTCCTGCGCGACGGCTACATTGCCCTGCGCGATTTTGAAAGCACCGCCACCCCCCTTTCAATCTCACCCATCCCCATTCCGGCAACCTTGCCGCTGCTTGCAGCGAGTATTGTTGCAGCAAGCGGAATTCGTAGATACAGAAACCGTCGCATGCAGCGGATATTGGGAAAGAATTGAATTCTGAATTCATCAGTTTAGGGAAAATGACTGCAAATGCGTGATGACCGCCCATTTGAAGGTTGCTTTTCGGCAAGTGCAAGTTCATCGTCCAACCTGCGAATGGTCATTTTTCCAACGATGTTGTCGGCAGTGTTCTGATAGCTGTGGTTGATGATCTGCCTTTGCTTCTTGAAACTAAGAACGGCGGCAGCGGTGGATTCACCATAAGTTTGCGAAACCAACTCGGTCTCGTCGATGCGCAATTCATCAAGAAAAATCAAGGCAGCTTGCACTTTTGCGACAGCCTCTCCACGGGTGCCGATGGTCAAATGGGCACTGTCTTCAACGAGACAGTCCTCAAGTCTCTGTTCGCCCGAAAACGTACGAGATGTCAGCGGCATTGGGTTGCACTCCTTCTAGATTTCGATGAATTCCTGATCCGGTGTCCCGGCAAGATCCTCGTGCAGCGTTTCGATTTGTTCCCCGTTCAATCGCCTTGACCCCATGATGTCGATGGGAAACATGAGATTGTGCATGGACGCCGGGGTAAAGCGGAAGGGCCGCGGATCGCGGGGATCAAATCCCGGAAAGTCACGAAGACGGACTTCACCCCTGAGATCGGGCTCATGTCGCAAGCCAAGGCGGTGACCAACTTCATGTGCAACCGTATCTGGAGCGTTTTCCAAGTTGTCGTGAATGATTGAGCTCAGAAATGCCGTATCGAAGATACGGCCGTCCCTTGCACGCCGGACAGCTCGTCCGATGCCAATGTTTTCGGAATCAACAACACTACCAGTCCTGCGATTGATCACACCCAAAGGCACCGGAAACGCAAAAATGACAGTTTTTACAATATCAAATATTTGTGGGTGCCTAGCCTCGAAGGCAGCTATCAGCCGGGAAACAAGTTGGGTATCCCCAAGCCGGAAAAATCTGCCAAATGAGCCATCCAATTCGAGCGTCCGGCCATTGTCGATGCTGGACATTGTTGTATTCGCCTGTTTGTAGATCTCGTTCATGACGCGAAATATGCCCGGCAAATCGAGCCGTCGCCCGGTGTCAATGTTGATCCGGTCAAACACATAGCAAACGGCATATAAATGCCGCTTCGGCCCCTTCACCGATACCCGCAGCGAAAAATCGCGCAGCGTTGGGCGACCGCCCGCAGGCACGCGGTCCAACCCACGAAGCACAGTTTTTCCGATGCCGATCCCTTCCAGCGTAAATGCAACAGTTGAGTTTTCCGGCAGCGCAATCCGGTTGACCGAGACACCTGGTCCCGGCAGGGGAAAGAGACTGGCTGTCGATTGCCTGACGACGCGGAAGTTTGACATTCTGCAAATGTCGGGAACTGTGAAGCTCAGTTCTGCTTTGACATCGTTTGTGTTGACCGCCATCTCCCGGGATTCGCCAAGTGGCACCATTTGATAAAGCGTAAGTGGGTCGTACCCATCTGTTGGCCGGTCAAAACCGTCAACTGGCTTGTTGATTGCAGGCATGGCAACACTCCCGTATCGCAGGGTGCCTCGCTCCATCCATTAGAGTAAAGCATTTTCATCAGTTGTACAGGTCCGCCGACGGCACCCCCGCTTTGAACTTGACATTGTGCACTGCAACAGCCATATGCGTCTTGTCGCCAATGTTAGGCCATCGCTGAATACGTGAGATTCGCCCCCGCTAATAAAGGGTGCTGTATCGTTCAGGCCACGGCGACACCAATCACATTCCTTTCACGTGGGACTGTTGTCGAGGGTCGCACCGGATGCAGCGCCCGCGATTGTCCCCTTTTGCTTCCGACATTGAAAGTCACTTATTTTGACAACATTTGATACCCTTGGCCTCTCCGCCCCCCTGCTGAAAGCATTGGCGGCAGAAGGCTACACCGTGCCCACGCCAATTCAGGCCCAGGCGATTCCAACATTGCTGCAAGGCCGCGATCTCTTGGGCATCGCCCAAACTGGCACCGGCAAGACCGCAGCCTTTGCGCTGCCCATTCTCGAACGCCTGGCTAAAGACAACCGTCATGCCATTCCTGGTACCTGCCGGGTGCTGATCCTCACGCCAACCCGCGAGCTTGCATCGCAGATTCTCGAAAGCTTCAAGACCTACGGCAAACATACCAAAATCTCCAGCTTTGTGGTGTTTGGCGGTGTCGGCATCGGCAAGCAGGTTGAAGCCATGCGCCGTGGCGTTGACATTCTGGTCGCTACCCCGGGCCGCCTCGTTGACCTGATGGAGCGCCGCGCCATCACGGTGGCCAAGTCTGAAATTTTTGTCCTCGACGAAGTTGACCAGATGCTCGATCTCGGTTTCATCCACGCCATTCGCAAGATCACAGGACATCTTCCAAAGCAGCGCCAGAACCTGTTTTTCTCGGCCACCATGCCAAAGGAAATCGCAGGTCTTGCCGCAAATCTGTTGAACGATCCGGTGCGCGTTGAAATCCAGCCCGCCGCCACAACGGCAGAGCGTGTGACGCAACACGTGATCCACGTCGATCCGGCCAACAAGGTGAAACTTCTGGTCGACTTGCTCAAAGACAACAACATGACCCGCACACTCGTCTTTACACGGACGAAACACGGCGCTGACAAGGTTGTAAAAGCCTTGACCGTGGCTGGTTACAACACTGCTGCAATCCACGGCAACAAATCGCAAACCAACCGCGAAAAAGCGCTTGCCGGCTTCAAGGCGGGCAAGGTCCTGGCCCTCGTCGCCACCGACATCGCCGCCCGCGGCATCGATATCGACAGCGTGTCCCATGTCATCAACTACGATCTGCCGTTCGTGCCCGAATCCTATGTCCACCGCATTGGCCGCACCGCGCGCGCCGGCGCTGATGGCGAAGCCATCGCTTTCTGCACGCCCGAAGATCGTGGCCTCCTGCGCGACATCGAGAAAACCATCCGCCAATTGGTACCGGTGAAGGAACACGCCCTGGGATTGAAGGTCGATGAACTGGCCCCCAACTTCGGCTGGGATCCAGATGCCAAGCGCAAATCCGGCGGTGGCCGCCACATGCCAAAAAAACCGCATCGCGGCCAAGCAGCCCAACCCCAACGCAATGAAGGCCGCTTCGCCAAAGGCGACGCAGCACCCGCCAAAAACCAGCCGAAGCGCCAGTGGAATCCAGCGGCCATCAACGGCGGCCAGGTGGAACGGCCAACCGATGGCAGCCAGCGCTTCGCCCGAGCCGAAGGCGACAGGAGGTCAAGTGGTGAACCCGGCCGCAAATCTTTTGCCAAAGGCAAGCCTGGCGGCTTTCACAAGCCCAAGCGCCCCGCTGGTTCCGGAAATGGCCAAAACAGCAAGCCCAGCTGGATGAAATCCATCGGCGGCTCCGAAGCCTGACCGACAATGAATCCATTTGCTCCCGCCATGGTCCGCTTGAGGTGGACCGTGATGGGGCGGGTATGATTGATTTCCACTAGAGCGGCATGCAAAAAAGTGGAACCGGTTTTCTGCGAAAATGCCGCGACAAACCAATGAACCAGAGCGAAATGCCGATTACATGAAGCGGCATTTCGCTCTAGCCGCCCAAAGTCCTAATTTTTCACACCCACCAGACGCATGCCCGGAACATCAAAAGACAGTCGGGCACCACCGAGTTGACTCGTGCCAACAGCCAGCGTTGCGCCATAGGGCTGGATAAGGTCCGACACAATGGCAAGACCCAGCCCGCTTCCGTCGGAAACACTCTCTCCTCGTTCCAAAACCTTGCTGCGCAATGCTTCGGGAATGCCCGCTCCATCATCTGAAATTGAAATTCGCACATGTCCGTCGCCGATGGGCTCTGCATCGATCTTCACCTGTGTCACCGCCCACTTGCGTGCATTGTCGAGAAGGTTGCCCAACACCTCGCCAAAATCATCAGCATCCATGGTGACCTGATATCCCGGCGGCGGCAGATGCCATTCGATCGCATCTCCGCTCGGCATGCGCTGCATCAGGGCCACGAGCCGCACAGCGGTGGCAGAGACGTCACTCTGCAAGCCGATACCGGCACTGGTACCATGTGCGCGTGCGCGCGCCAGTTCGCGGTCAACCTGTTGCTGGATCAAATCCAGTTGCTCGGTAATCGCTTGGGCCGGTCCGGGTTGGCCAGAACGGCGCAGTTTGCCCGCTTCACCGTAAAGAATTGTCATCGGGGTTTTAAGACCATGGGCGAGCGAACCTGCGCGCTCGCGCGCCCGGGCGATGAGATCTTTCTGATGCGAAAAGAGAGTGTTGAGATCTTCAGCAAGGTTTTCGATCTCGGCCGGAAAGGGTCCATCCAGTTTCTCCCGCTCACCACGATGCAGTCGCGTCAGCTGTTGCCGGATCAAGACCAGCGGCTGCAACCCATAACGAGCCTGCAACCAAGCCCCGGAAAAGAGAACGAGGCCAAGTAACGCCAGGCCCGTCACCAATTCATTCCCGAAGGAGCTGGACAAATCCTGAACCTCGGTTTGGTCAACAGCAACACCCAGCACAAAGCTCCGGCGCAATCCGTGATCATCGAGTGACACATTTTTTTCCAGGAGGTAGACGTCGCTGTTGCCCGGTCCGATGGCGCGGGACACATTGTCCGCTACAGCCTGTGATCCGGTGTTGTGCGCAATGTCACCATCCCACAGCGACCGTGAACGAAGCACGACAACTGGCCCTTCGCGCACAAACCAATAGGTTCCACCATAGGGATTGCGGTAACGCGGATCAGATGGCAGCCGCGTCAGGGAAGGCTCGCCCTTGTCATTGAGCGTGAACGCCCCAGCCACATCCAGAACACGGCCGCGCAATTCCTGGGCCACCCGTTTCTCGATGTAGGTGTTGAACAGATAGACCAGGCCAAATCCAGCGAGCGTGAGCGCTGATGCAATGACCGCAGCCGAGACCAGGGCAAGACGACCACGGATAGAGGAAAACCAGTTCATGTCTCGAGGATGTAACCGTAACCGCGCCGTGTTTCGATGACCGCGTTGCCAAGTTTCTTGCGTGCCCTGTTGACCAGCACTTCCAGTGCATTCGATCCGGAAGCGTTGTCGGTCGCATAGATGTGTTCGAACAGTTCGCCTTGGGGCACCACGCGTCCGCTATTGTGCACGAGATAGCGCAGCAACCGGAATTCCAGTGGTGTCAGCGAAATGGTCTTGCCATCAAGTGTCACCCGCATTTGCCGTGTGTCAATGCTCACACTTCCAGCTGAGAGAATGGCCGTGGAGTGCCCGGCCGCGCGGCGCAGCACCGCCGCCAATCGCGCCAGCAATTCTTCACCGTGAAAAGGTTTGGGCAGGTAGTCATCAGCACCTGCGTCAATGCCGGCAACCCGTTCCATCCACGCCGATCGCGCCGTCACCATCAACACCGGCGTGGCAACGCCACTGGCCCGCCAGCGCCGCAAAATCGAAAGCCCGTCGAGAGTGGGGAGACCCAAGTCCAGTATCACTGCCGCGTAGAATTCTGTGTCACCTTTGAACCAGGCTCGCTCGCCATCCGACTCGGTTTCAACCAGATAGCCCGCGCGCGAAAGTTCATCAGTAATTTGCGTCGCTACGCCGGTCTCGTCCTCGACAACGAGAATGCGCATCACCGCAACGTCTTGCTGAGGATGGCACCGGTGCGTGCGTTCAGTGACAGCCGCGTATAGTGACCCGCATCATCCAGCACTGTGACCTCATAGGTCCACAAGCTCGCCTCGCGTTGCACCAGCCTCACTTTGACCACGTCACCCGAAATCACCTGTTTCACCTTTTTCAACACCCGGCCAAAAGGCAAAACAAACCCACGGCGACCCGCCTCGCGCGCCTTGTCCTGGTCAGTGCGGGTTTGAATTCCTGTATCGCGGTTGTTTGATTCGACACCTGGCACAGCAGCCTTGGTATCCAGACCGGACATGACCGCATCCGTGTCATCGTCAGTCGTTGTGACGCTGGCACCAACGTCGGCTGGCAGCGTATCCTGTGCCAACGCCAAGGGACTGGCTCCCAGCAGCACGCACCACAACACGAGACAACCTGCAGTTCTCATACCCAATCCTATCGCCACCCACATAACGGAACACTTACACCAGTCGACAGCCGCACGTGATCCCAATGATGCCAAGAAAGCACCAGATCGCGCTAGTGCGATTCGTACCGGAGTAGTTCAATGAAAAAAATGTCCCTGTCCGTCCTCGGCGCCATGTCACTTCTTGCCCTTGGGTTGGCAATGCCTGCAAACATCGCCCATGCCGACGACGACACCTCGATCGACCCGACTGGCGTTGTCACTGACGACGGTGGCACCGAACCCGGCGTGGATGAACCAAACGGTGGCGAACCCGGCGTTTCTGACGGCGATGGCAGCGAAGGCGAACCCATTGTAGTGAACGACGGCGATGGTGGCGTGGATGAACCTGTGGTGGACGAGGGCGTTGAATACGATCCCGTCATCGCGCAAAGTGGAGCGCCAGAATCTGCCGGTGGTGGAAAAGTGTCCCTCGACTTTGACCACAGCAATCGTCTGGACGACGCCCAACCCGGCAAATTCAAACTGATCTGGAAAGGCAACAAGCTTTACAAAATTCCTGTGGAATAACAGATCGATAGTCCATTCCCCGTGCCCTTGGCACCTGCATGAAAGAAAAATGCAGGTGCCAATTTAACGAGGATTTTCACTAGTTTAGTAAAAAAATCAAATTACAAGACTTTTATCCTTGACACCGCGCGGTGGATGTGCCATACATCGCTATATTCGGCAGACGTGGGTGAGAACAACCGTGGCACAGACCCAACAGTTCAATAACTCCGCCGGATGAAAACCATCGCATTCAATTCACGAAACAATTCCGCCGTTCCCGTCACCGCAAATCCTCCTACAAGCACTCACCTAATGCCGAGTGTTCTACCACCAACAGGAAGTGTGTGCCGTGGAAAGAGGTTCACCTGTTACCATTCAGCGGGTCGGTTGAATACTGACATTCCGTGGCTATTGAATACTCTCAAAACGACCGGCCCAATAAAGTTTTCCTCAGGGACATATCCCACGGCATCCAAGAAACGGCTGTCAGCAGAATTGTCGCGATGGTCAC
The DNA here is from genome assembly GCA_043768765.1 of Hyphomicrobiales bacterium. Taxonomy (GTDB): domain Bacteria; phylum Pseudomonadota; class Alphaproteobacteria; order Rhizobiales; family Aestuariivirgaceae; genus Aestuariivirga. The sequence goes on from JAYVKC010000088.1 coordinate 30,476, forward strand.
CCATCACAAAGTAGTGTCCCGGTGGAACTACGTATTCAGCCGTTGAGTCGGCAGCGCCATCGTCAACCATGTTTGCAATGACGTAGGTTCGACCATTCGGCAGTGTTTCGCGAAAGTACGTGATGTCCGGGCTTTCCCTGTAAAATTCTGCCAATAGTTGAACAGGTTCGAACAACACTGGTTTATCATTGATGTGCAGAACTCCGCCAATCATCTGCAGCCGGTCATCGGGAAGTCCGACAACGCGTTTCACATAGTCGACCCTCGTGTCTTTCGGAAAGCGAAACACCGCCAAGTCGCCACGCTCTGGTGCTTTTCCCCACCACCGTCCAGTTTTTGGACCAAGGCCAAACGGGATCGAATATGGTCCAAACCCATACGATGATTTGGACACGAAAACATAATCGCCAACGACGAGATTGGGATAACCGCTTGCTGCGGGGATGTTGAAGGGTTGGAAGAGAAATGTGCGAACCGCCAAGAGCAGTGGAAATCCCAAACTGAACATTAACACGAGTAGCAAAATACGTGCACCACTGGTGGCCTGGGTCGGAGTATTGGGTTCGCGCACTTTCAATTGCCAAATCTTATCATGCTATCGTTCAACTATTGATACATGATACCAACGCCATTTGAATAAACCCATCCCAAGTCCGTCATGGCCCGCTTCAAGCCACTGCTGTCCGGTTAAGGAAAGAGTAGACAAAGCGCATGGCTTGGATTCATTTGGTTTTTGCGAAGAACTGAATGAACGAAGCTCGAAAGTCCA
>JAYVKC010000089.1:0-3469 GCA_043768765.1 Hyphomicrobiales bacterium
TTCGGGCACTTCTTCGGGTATCCGCAAAAGCTGCGGCAGAGGGTGACACAATGACGGCTGCTGCGCTTGGTTTTGAGGAATTGAAGGCGGCTGTTGCCTCTGGCGAGATCGATACCGTGCTGGTCTGCATGGTGGACATGCAGGGCCGACTGATCGGCAAGCGCTTCCATGCGGAGTTTTTTGTCAATGGCGGTTGGGAAGAAACCCACGGCTGCAACTATCTTCTTGGTGTCGATATCGAGATGGAACCGGTACCTGGATACAAGGCGACATCATGGGAAAAAGGCTATGGTGATTTTGTTCTCAAGCCCGATCTCTCAACACTGCGGAAAACACCGTGGCTGGAAAAGACAGCGCTCGTTCTGTGTGACGTGCTGGATCATCATACGCATCAGGATACGCCGCATTCACCCCGCGCCGTCCTGAAAAAACAATTGAAGCGTCTCGACGCACTCAAGTTGAAAGCCTACTTCGCCTCCGAACTCGAGTTCTTCCTGTTTGATGACTCGTACGAGACCTGCAACACCAAAGGCTACCGCAACATGAAAACGGCGGGCTACTACATTGAAGACTACAACATTCTGCAAACCTCGAAAGAGGAAGTTTACATGCGTGCCCTGCGCAATGGCTTATATGGCGCCGGCATCCAGGTGGAAAACTCCAAAGGCGAATGGGGCCCGGGCCAGGAGGAAATCAACGTCAAATATTCCGACGCTTTGACCATGGCCGACAACCACGCCATCATCAAAAACGGTGCCAAGGAAATTGCCTACGGTGTGGGCAAGGCCATCACCTTCATGGCGAAGTGGGACTTTGGCATGGCCGGCAATTCCTCCCACATCCACCAGTCCCTGTGGTCCGCAGATGGCAAAACCCCACACTTCTTCGACAAGGGCGGAAACCACGGCATGTCCGAGATGATGCAACACTATCTCGCAGGCCAGCTCACCCACGCCCGCGAACTCACATACTTCCTTGCACCTTACATCAACTCCTACAAGCGCTTCATGGCCGGAACTTTCGCGCCCACCAAAGCCGTGTGGAGTTTCGACAACCGTACTGCCGGATTCCGCCTGTGTGGCGCTGATACCAAAGCCATCCGTGTCGAATGCCGCATCGGTGGCGCAGACCTCAATCCTTACCTCGCTTTTGCTGCGCTCATCGCCGCCGGTCTCGACGGCATCGAGAAGAAAATGAAACTTGAGCCCGTGTTTTCCGGTGATGCCTACTCCGCCGCGCAAAAGCTGCGCGAGATTCCCAAAACCCTGCGCGAAGGCATCGAACTTCTCGACAAATCAAAATTCCTGCGGGACGCCCTGGGAGATGACGTGGTTGACCACTACGTCCACACCGGCAACTGGGAACAATTCGAATTCGACCGCCGCATCACCGATCTCGAATTGAAGCGCGGATTTGAGAGATATTGACTCGCAGTTACCAACGCGGTAACATTCTGCCATGAACGCAATTGCTCAATTTCGTGAATCCAGAGGGTTGACACAGGTGCAGGTCGCAAAGTTGTTGGGTACGACCAAGGCAACAGTGTCTCGCTGGGAGACTGAAAAGCGCCGCCCTGATCCCTCAATGGCAATTGTGATCGAAGGCAAGTTGGGCATTCCTCGCCATGCGCTGCGTCCCGACTTGTTTTCTGCCCGGCCCAAACAGGTGCAAGACAAATTGGAGCCCGCTGAACCCGGCAAGAAGAAGCTCGGCAAATCCAACTGGGAATTGGCCTATGGCAGTATGAAAGGGTTGGTCAAGTCTTTCAACGCCGAATCATCACCCTATTCGGAGCGCGAGTGGGAAGAAATCGAGAAGGAATGGCTGGCCAACTGGGACGAGCTCTTGAAAAGATGACATCCCAAGGCCTGCTTTTTGATACATGTGCCATCCTTTATATCGCGAACAAAACGAAAATAGCCGTCGGCGCGCGTGCAGCTTTTGAACAAGCCTTCGATCGGAACCATGCCTTCATCAGTGCAATTTCTGCGCTTGAAATCGGTCAATTATCGTCCCGGAAGCGTGCCAGTTCGCCGAGCAATCCATTTCGATTTTTTCACGGTTTTTCCGCACTTCCGGGGGTGTCTCTTTGTGCCTTGTCGCCGGACGTGCTCCTGCAGTCCAGTTACTTGCCGCGCTGGCAGCACAAGGATCCTGTGGACCGCATTCTCGTCGCAACAGCCAGGAAACACGACCTCACCTTGGCGACCTCCGACCGCGCCATCCTCGCTTATGGTGCGCAAGGCCACGTCAAAACCCTCGCCTGCTAACGGAAAAAACCATGATCCCCAACCGCAACATCAACTACCCCAATCCGATCAAGTTCGGCGCGGGCCGCATCAAGGAACTGCCGGCGCATTGCAAAGCGAGCGGTCTTATGAAGCCACTCTTTGTAACTGACAAAGGATTGGCGGGCACAGATATGGTGAAAGACGCCATAGCCAACCTCAAAGCCGCGGGCCTCTCCGTCGGCACTTTTTTCGATCTCCGGCCCAACCCCACGGAAGAAAACGTGCTCGAAGGTTGCAAGGTGTTCCGCTCTGGTGGCCATGACGGCGTCATCTGCTTCGGTGGCGGCTCGGCGCTCGATACCGGCAAGATGATTGCACTTATGCACGGCCAATCCATTTCCATCTTCGATCTCGAAGATGTCGATGATTGGTGGACCCGTGCCGATGCCAGCAAGATCGCGCCCAACATCTGCATTCCAACAACCGCCGGCACAGGTTCGGAAGTTGGCCGCGCCGGTGTCATCACGCATCCCGTGACACACGAAAAGAAGATCATCTTCCATCCGGCCATCATGCCGAAGGTCGCGATCCTTGATCCGGAACTTTCCGTTGGGTTGCCCGCAAAACTCACGGCAGCCACGGGATTTGATGCGTTGGCCCATTGTCTCGAATCCTATTGCTGCTCCAACTATCATCCTCTCTCTGATGGCGTGGCATTGGAAGGCATGCGTCTCATCAAAGAAAACCTGGTGAAGGCCGTGAAGAAACCAAAAGACCTCGATGCAAGAGGCAACATGTTGATGGCCTCCGCCATGGGTGCCACCGCGTTCCAGAAAGGCATGGGTGCCATCCATGCGTTGTCGCATCCCTTCGGTGGATTGTATGATGCGCACCACGGCATGTTGAACGGCATCATCATGCCGTATGTGCTGAAAGCCAACCGCAAGAAGATCGAAAAGAAAATTGAACGCGTTGCCGCCTATCTCGGCATCAAGGGCGGCTTCAACGGATTCCTCAAATTCATCCTTGCACTGAGGAAAGACACCGGAATTCCGCACAAGCTCGCTGATATCGGTATCGACACCAAACGCCTTGATGAAGTCGCCGAAGTCGCCAAGCGTGATCCCAACGACAGTGGCAATCCAGTTGCTTTGTCGGTTAAAGCCTACAAAGCACTGGCCAGGAAATGCGTGCTGGGAGATCTCTAGAGCATGATCTTGATAGTCTGAATCAAAACC
>JAYVKC010000090.1:0-3280 GCA_043768765.1 Hyphomicrobiales bacterium
TCATGGCGGCAACGGCAATTCGCAGTCCACGCGTGCGCAATGTAACAGTCGAAAGTGCCCAAGCAACAGTGAAGAACTGCACGCTGAGAGACAGAAAAAACTTCGCTGGCTTTTCCCAAACGCTGACGCCGATCAAGGTGCGACCGTCAAGCAGCGGCAAGAGCTGGCACAGCGCAAACATGGCCAGCATGATCCATGCATTGGTCCAAAGCCCTGATGATCCGGTATGTGCATCGCGGAAGAACTGTGTGATGCGGGTTGAGTCACTGGGGGAATAGTCAAGGTTTGTCGTCATTTTGCAGTCTCCGATTTTCCAAGTGTGAGTTTCATGATTTCAAATCCGGCAAGTCCCATCGGCCCGAACATGAAGGTCATCGGCAACAGCGCAACCAACGGCCAGCGCGGCAGTCCGGCTTCCATGATGCGTTTGGCGATGAAGGCACCGATGAACAAATCAAACGCCAGATAGTGAACCCATCCAGCGAGCGCCGCCCACGGCGAGGTGAATAGTTTTTGGACGTTTTCCAGCGAGTCGAATCCGCCTTCAGCCTGAAAGAAGAAGAAAACGACCAACACCGAATAGAGCGCAGACAGACCCAGGGGAAACCAGCGCCCCGCAATCTCGTCACGCCAAAACGGACGTTTCAGCAAAATGGCAGCGATCAGGATGATCCAACCAACCATGGCCACGGGGTTGGCGATGGAAAACACTTGCGAAGCGGTCATTGTAAATTCCTTGTCTTTACACTGTCAAGATACCATTGGTCTTGACGTTGTCAAGATGTAAAATTCGTGCTAGAATGATTTCTGTTTAGTCGAAATCAAGCCCCAACTCACCCGTCACCCCGGCGAAGGCCGGGGCTCGGCTGAACGTGAGGCAAGATGTTGAAACAGTTCAAGAAAGCCTCGTCCCGGCCTTCGCCGGGATGACGGTTTTTGAGAGAATTGATTCGGTAAAAGTGAGATCAGATTTAGTTGACTCCCATGTCTGAAACTTCGTTCGGCCAGAAAAAACCTTATCATCACGGTGACTTACGCGAACAATTGCTGGCTGCCGGAGAATCAGCGCTGGCCGAATTGCCGTTTGAAGCCGTCACCTTGCGGGAAATCGCCCGTCGCGCCGGAGTTTCCCACGCCGCCCCCAAGCATCATTTTTCAACTCTGGGCGATCTTCTGGGTGAAATCGCCGCCCGCGGTTTTGACCGGTTCGTTGTGGATTTGGCGTCCGGTGCGGATCGCGCCAGCCGTCAATCCGCTGACGGCCGTCTCGCCGGCATGGGCCGCGCCTACATTCACTTCGCTGAGGCCAATCCCGCCGTTTATGGCTTGATGTTCGGAAAACGAGACGAGTTGGCGGTCACCCCCCATCTCGCCATTGCCATGATGAATGCCTGGGACCAACTGGAATTGGCGGCAGCAAAACTTGTGGGTCCGGCCCGTGCCCCGCTCGCGGCCATCACCGTGTGGTCGTCTGTCCACGGCCTTGCCATGTTGAAACTGGCACGGCGCACGCCCCCCAATATTTCCCTGCACGGGCTTGATGAACATATGATCCGTACACTGATCGCCGGCCTGCAGGCCGAAGTCTGATGGAGACCGAAATCTCAACACTGGCGATGCTGGTGCTTGTTGCGTTTGCGGCGGGCTTTGTTGATTCCATCGCCGGCGGTGGCGGCCTGTTGGCGCTGCCCGCTCTATTATTGGCAGGACTTGACCCGGTCGCAGCACTAGCGACCAACAAAGTGCAAGGCACCTTTGGCACGGCATCCGCCACATACGCGTTCTGGAAAAAAGGCAGACTGGATGTCGCTGGCCATTGGTCCGACGTTGCTCTGACATTTGCCGGTGCAGCCCTCGGTGTCCTTGCTGTTGCCTATGTCCCAACTGGGTCTTTGTCCGCGATCCTCCCCGTGCTGTTGATTGCCATTGCGGCCTATTTCGCCCTGTCGCCACGTCTCAGAGAAGATGCGTCCCGTCCCCGATTGAGCTATCATGCCTTCACTTTTGGCTTTGCGCCCGTGATTGGTTTTTACGACGGGCTCTTCGGTCCCGGCACGGGATCATTATTCATGCTGGCGTTGGTGTCACTCTTTGGGGTCGGTTTGATTGACGCCACCGCTCGCACCAAACTCCTCAACTTCATCTCCAACATCGCATCATTGATCATGTTTGCAGTGAGCGGGAAAATAGTGTGGCCGATTGGCCTCGCCATGGGTGTGGGGCAATTCGTTGGCGCACAAATCGGTGCGCGGCTTGCGATACGAAATGGTGCCGCCATCATCCGCCCGCTGTTGGTGGTCGTGAGTTGTGCCATGGCCGTAAAACTTCTGTGGAGATGAAACAGCAATGCCGGAAGCAACTTATGATCCCGTACCCTTGCCCGACTATGTGGAGTACCACCCACACGAAATGAAGGCTCGCGCCGAGGCTTTTCTGGCGATGGTCGAAAAACGCCACAGCGTGCGAGACTTTTCATCGCGGTCAGTCCCGCGTCAACTTCTTGAATCCTGTCTGCGAGCAGCGATGACAGCACCCAGCGGCGCAAATTTGCAACCGTGGCATTTCGCAGTCATCGGCAACAAGGAACTGAAATCGCGCATCAGGCGGGAAGCGGAAATCGAAGAGCGCTCCTTCTATCAAGGCAAGGCCGGCGAACAATGGTTGGGCGCACTAAAGCCACTCGGTACCGATCCCAACAAGCCATTCCTCGAAATGGCGCCGTGGCTCATCGTCATCTTCGGTGCGCGAAAGAGTCTCTGTGCTGATGGCATCATTCGTAAAAACTATTACGTGCCAGAGTCAGTATCGATCGCAACCGGCATCCTCATCACCGCCCTCCACAACGCTGGTCTCGCCACGTTGACGCACACCCCAAGCCCCATGGGCTTCCTCAATGAAATCTGTGGCAGACCGGCAGACGAAAAACCCTACATTCTGTTGGTCACTGGCTACCCGGCGAAAAGTGCAACAATCCCAAAAGCGGCGATGGTAAAGAAGCAGCTCGATGAAGCAGCGTCGTTTCTTGTTTGACGGTCAGTAGTCGCTGGGCTTGCCGGGCATGACTCGTTTGAGGAAACCGTCGAACAGCGGAACCGTAAAAGCCGTGTCACCATGTGCCGGACTGTAGATCATGCCTTTCCTGATCAATCCACTGCGAAGGGGCGCAACTTGCTGAACCCCGCGCTTCAACAGATCGGAAATATCGCCTGACCGATGCGGCCCATGTCCCAGTTCCGCCATTGCGCGCAGATACTTCTTTTCAGAAGGCGTAAGCCTGTCA
>JAYVKC010000091.1:0-2111 GCA_043768765.1 Hyphomicrobiales bacterium
ATGATCGTCAGTGCAGATGTGCTGAAGGCTTTGGGTCCAAAAGGTTACTTCATCAACGTGGCACGGGGCAGTGTGGCGGATGAGGTGGCGTTGCTGCACGCACTGGAGAGTAACGCCATCGCAGGGGCAGCACTCGATGTCTATCTCAATGAACCCGCCATTGATCCGCGCTTCGCACGGCTCGACAATGTGGTTCTGCAACCGCACCATGGCAGTGGAACAATCGAGACCCGCAAGATTATGGGACAGTTGGTGCGGGATAATCTGGCGGCACATTTTGCCGGGCAGCCGTTGCCGACGCCGGTTGCCTGACATGCAAGCGGTCGTCATTCACAAAGCCGGCGATCTTCGCGTTGAAGAGCGAAACATTGAGTCACCAGGTGCCGGCCAAGTTGCCATTGCCATCAAACGTGGTGGCATTTGCGGGTCTGACTTGCATTACTACCGTCATGGCGGGTTTGGCACGATCAGGTTACAGGAACCGATGGTGTTGGGTCATGAAGTGGCGGGTGAGATCACGGCGCTTGGGTCCGATGTTACAGGTCTTGCTATCGGTGACCGTGTGGCGGTGAGTCCATCCCGGCCCTGCGGCGCTTGTGTGTATTGCCAGAAGGGCCAGCAGAACCATTGCCTTGACATGTTGTTCTATGGCAGCGCCATGCGCATGCCGCACGTGCAAGGGGCCTTCCGGCAGAGCCTTGTGGCGGAGTCTGATCAGTGCCACCGTGTTTCGAAAGACGTGTCGCTGGAAGAGGCGGCCTTTGCCGAACCTTTTGCCGTTACACTGCACGCCATTGTCCGTGCCGGATCGCTAGCAGGAAAAAAAGTCCTGGTCACCGGATGTGGCCCCATTGGTGCACTGGCCATTGTGGCAGCGCGTTACCATGGCGCACAAGAAATAGTCGCAACGGACGTTTCCGATTTTACATTGGCGATGGCACGAAAGGTCGGGGCGGATGCAACCATAAACGTTGCAACTGCGGCTGATTCTCTTGCGCCCCTGAAAGCCAACAAGGGCGCGTTCGATGTCATGGTTGAAGCATCGGGCAACGAAGCTGCCTTGCGTGCGGGGTTGGAGTGCCTGCGGCCGCGCGGCATCCTCATCCAGTTAGGTCTCGGTGGTGACATCAGCCTGCCGCAGAATATGGTGGTGGCGAAAGAGATCGAAATTCGGGGCTCGTTCCGCTTTCACGAGGAGTTCGCACTGGCGGTGGACCTCATTGGCAAGCGTCGTGTTGATTTGAAACCATTGCTGACAGACGTATTGCCGCTTGCAGACGCCGTGAAAGCATTTGATCTGGCGCTTGATCGTTCACGGGCAATGAAAGTGCAGTTGGCGTTTTAGGGATGCAGGGGGCCGGTCTGATACGTTCGGATCAATGCTTCTATTTCAAAACAGCATGACAGGCGGACTTGTCGCCTGCGTTTTCAGAAATTTTCGTGCCAGTGCCGGGCGATATCGATCCGGCGCGGGATCCAGATGTTTTCATGGTGCAGCACGTAGTCGATAAACTTTGCCAGACCGAGGGCACGGCCGGGCCTTCCCGCGAGGCGGCAATGCAAACCGATTGAGAGCATTTTTGCCGCACCGCTGCGGCCTTCCTCATAGAGGCAATCAAAACTGTCCTTGAGGTACCGGAAAAAATGATCGCCCGTGTTGAACCCTTGCGGCGTGGCAAAGCGCATGTCATTGGCATCCAATGTGTAGGGAACAACGAGATGCCTGCCACCGTCCGGCTTATTGAGCCAATATGGCAAATCATCGGCATAGGCGTCGGATGAGTAGAGGAAGCCGCCCTCCTCCATCACGATTCGCGTCGTGTTCATGGAGCAGCGGCCCGTATACCAACCCAGAGGCCGGTGTCCTGTCGCTTGCGTGTGCAAGCGGATCGCTTGTGCCATATGCTCGCGCTCTTCGTCCTCAGGCATGTCTTTGTGTTCAATCCACTTGAGGCCGTGGGACGCGATTTCCCAATCTGCTTCGCGCATGGCTGCCACTTGTTCCGGCGAGCGCATAAGGGCTGTCGCAACGCCATAGACAGTGAGCGGTATTTTTCGCTGGGTGAACATGCGCCACAGCCGCCAGAAACCGGCGCGAGCACCGTACTCAT
>JAYVKC010000092.1:0-4237 GCA_043768765.1 Hyphomicrobiales bacterium
GTGGAGCATTCCGGATACAACGGGTATGTTGAAGTAGAGATATTTTCCAGCAACAACTGGTGGAAGCGCCCCCTGGATGTTACGCTTCAGGTTATCAAAGACAGGCTGGCGACAGCGGTATAGGAGAGTTCATGTCACTACCTAATGGCAGCCTTGCCACGCGGGTTTTCGTGCCGGACGTGGGACCGTGCGTCGTGCATCTTGCCGACGGTCGGGCCTATGACATCACCGCACAGTTTCCCACCATGCGCGATTTGTGTGAACAGGCGGATCCGGCAGCAGTTTTGCGCACATGCAAGGGGCCCGACGTTGGTGCGTTTGCGGATCTGGAAACAAATGCGGCGGCGGCCACCCGCAACGTCACTCTACCATGGCTGCTTGCGCCCGTTGATTTGCAGGCGATCAAGGCGGCGGGTGTTACTTTTGCGAGTTCGATGATTGAACGCGTGATTGAAGAAAAGGCCCAGGGTGACCCTTCTGCTGCAGCAGCGATCCGCGTGCAAATCGAAAAGCTGGTGGGCCATGATCTGCGCCAATTGAAACCTGGTTCGGCACAGGCAGAGCAATTGAAACAAACCCTGATCGCCAATGGTGCATGGAGCGCTTATCTGGAAGTGGGCATTGGGCCAGACGCAGAGATTTTCACCAAATGCCAACCCATGGCGGCGGTTGGCTCGGGCATGGAGATTGGGGTTCATCCCAAGTCGTCATGGAACAACCCGGAGCCGGAGGTCGTGCTGATTGTCAATTCGCGGGGCAGCATCGTGGGTGCCGCACTTGGCAATGATGTCAATCTCCGGGATGTGGAAGGACGCTCTGCGCTGCTTTTGGGCAAGGCGAAAGACAACAATGCCTCAGCAGCCATTGGTCCGTTCATCCGCTTCTTTGACAAAGAATTTTCTCTCGATGACATTCGCAAAATGGATGTTCTGCTCACGGTGGAAGGCAAAGATGGCCACATGTTGAAGGGCGGGTCTTCCCTTGCCAACATCAGCCGGGATCCGGCAGACATTGCCGCGCAGACCATCAACCGCCATCATCAGTACCCGGATGGATTTGCGCTTTATCTCGGCACGATGTTTGCACCCGTCGCTGACCGGGACGTGGCAGGACAGGGGTTCACGCACAAGACCGGAGATTGCGTCACGGTTTCCGCCCCAGGACTTGGGGCATTGCGAAACACCGTTGTTGCAACAGACAAAGCAGAACCATGGACATTCGGCGCGGCTGATTTGATGCGCAACCTGGCGCGGCGAAAATTGATTTGATCACGCACCGGACCGGAATCCGTTTTTGAAAACGGTGAACCGGTTGTTCAGCAGGCTATCGTCATAGGGAACTGGCTTACCTTTGTCCCAGACGGCACCTGGCCAGGCAGGATCATTGAAGCGTCGCGCGATGAGGTGCACGTGCAGTTGCCGCACCTTGTTGCCAAGGGACGCAACATTTATTTTGTCGCATGGGAAATCTGTGCGCAAGATTTGCGAGACGCTCCGGATTTCCTGCATCAGCAGGTGCGATTGTTCCTCATTGAGATCAATGATTTCAATGGCGCTGGCGATGCGCGGGATGAGCAATACCCAAGGATAACGGCTATCATTTTGCAGGCGGAGCTGGGAGAGTTCAAGGTCGTCAATGAAGTGTGATCCCTGTTCCAATTGCGGATCGAGCAGAAACATCAATCACACAATACCTGACGCCGCGCCTGCGATTGCCAGACGTTCAACGGTCTTTTGGCGACGGTAACCTGAGGCGCGGTAGGTTGCAAGCGGGTTCAGTGCGCCGCCCTTGCGTCTGCGCGCCTCCGCCAGAACCGGAGACACATCGGTGATGAAGGCATTCTTCAAAATGCGGTGTGCGGCCATCACATCATTGGCATCCTGCGCCGCAGACAAAGCAGCACGGTCCACCAGAGAGGCCTGCACAAAACAACGCAGGATTTCCGTGGCAGATGACATCAGGCTTTCAATCGGATCGGTGACATTATGGGATTGGTCAATCATATAGGCAGGCAAGAAATCCGACACCTGGCGCATTTGCGCGTCAACCAGTTCGTTGAACACCAGGAACAGGCGGAATGGATCGATGGCGCCGCTATCGAGATCGTCGTCGCCGTATTTTGAATCGTTGAAGTGAAACCCAGCCAGTTTGCCCGCATGGATCAGACGTGTCACAACCTGTTCGATGTTGGTGTTGGGCGCGTGGTGGCCGAGGTCCACGAGGCATTTGGCTTTTGGGCCCAATTGCTGGGCGGCCAGCAGGCTTGAACCCCAGTCCGAAATCACCGTTGAGTAGAAAGCCGGCTCATACATTTTGTGCTCGATGAACATCATCCAGTTTTTAGGCAGCCCGTCGTAAATCTGCGCACTGGATTGCAGATAGTTGTCGAACATGCGTGACAGATTTTGCTGGCCGGGAAAATTTGTTCCGTCGGCAATCCACACGGTGATGGCCGTGGAGCCGAGCTTCTGGCCAATCTCGATGCATTCAAGATTGTGGGCGACAGCCTGTTGCCGCGTCGCCTTGTCGGCATGCGACAGCGAGCCGAATTTGTACGAATGCTTCTGGTCATTCTGGTCCTGAAATGTGTTGGAATTCACGGCATCAAAGCCAAGCGCATACTGCGCCGCTTCCTGGCGCAGTGCGTTGTAGTCCGACACCTTGTCCCAAGGGAAATGGGGAGACACATTCTGCGTGCTGCGTGTCAGCTGATTGATGACGCCGCAATCTTCCAGCTTGTCGTGGATATGACGTGGCTCGCCGGGACCGGGAAAACGGGCAAAACGAGTACCGCCGGTGCCCACGCCCCAAGTCGGCACCGCGACCGCGAAGTCCATGGCTCGCTGCGTGATGGACTCAATTGAAATGCCGCGCCGTTCGAGTTGGCGGCCGAGTGATGCATAGTCGTCGGTGTGCGCCGACTCAGCTACATGGTTTTGGCTGGAAATGAAATCTGTACCAATCGCAAAAGTCATTCTTACCTCGTAAATGATCCCAGATGTCCGGCATCGACATTGAGAATATTGCCCGTCGATTTGTTGGACGCATCGCAGGCGAACCAATAGACGGCTTCGGCGATGTCTTCCGGATACACCGAACGCTGCAAAAGTGACCGCTTGCGATAGTGATCTTCCAGTTCGTCAGGCCTGATCTTGAGGGATTCAGCGCGACTCTGGCGAAAACCCTCCGACATGATTTTTGAACCGCGCAATACGGCGTCCGGATTGACGGTGTTGACGCGGATACCGAAAGGTGCGCCTTCCGCCGCCAGCACACGGGCGAGATGGATTTCCGCCGCTTTCATGGCACCGTAGGCGGATGTGCCAGGCGATGCCACCATGCCGTTTTTCGACGCGATGTAGATCATTGAACCAGCGTTGTTTTGGCGCTTGAGGAGCCGGAAGCCTTCGCGGCCGACGAGAAAATAGCCCGTGCCGAGTATGGCCATCTGCTTGTTCCAAATGTCGAGAGATGTATCTTCGGCAGGGGCCGGAATGGCGATGCCGGCATTGTTGACAACAATGTCGAGACCGCCAAATTGCGCGATTGTGTTTTCAAATCCTCCGATCACAGCGACTTCACTGGTTACATCCATGTGCACGGCAAAAACACTGTCTTTGCCAAATGTCCTTTTCAATTCCTCCGAAACACTTGCCATGGTTGCTGTGTCGATGTCAGCAATGGTGACACAGGCACCTTCGGCCAACAGCTTGCGGGTGATGGCGAGGCCAATGCCGCTGGCTCCACCGGTGACAAGTGCCACGCGACCCTGAAGTGTTTTGGGTTTTGGCAGGCGAGCGAGTTTTGCCTCTTCCAGCAGCCAATACTCAATATTAAACGCTTCCTGCTCAGGCAATCCCTGGTATTGGGAAACGCCGGATGCGCCGCGCATCACATTGATCGCATTCACATAGAATTCCGATGCGATGCGGGCTGTCGCCTTGTCTCTGGCGAAGGACAACATGCCAACTTGCGGCACAAGATAGATCACCGCATTGGCGTCACGCATGGCCGGAGAACCGGGGTGTTTGCAGCGGTCATAATAGGCAGCATAATCCTTGCGATAGTTTTCCAGCAGGCTGTCGAGTTTTGCTGCGTCGGCGTCATGGGGCACGATCAAGGGTTTGATCTTGGTGCGCAGAAAATGATCCGGGCACGATGTGCCGAGAGGTGCCAGTTCGGTCATATGCCTGGAGTTGACGAATTCCAAAACTTCCGGCGCGTCGGTGAAATGTCC
>JAYVKC010000093.1:0-4318 GCA_043768765.1 Hyphomicrobiales bacterium
CGTGCCGGTCGGCATGAATGGGGTGATAGACGCTCCAGTTTTTCACTTCGAGCATGGTGTCGCCGATCTTGGCGTTGCGTGATGGATAGCGGTCAGTCAAGTCGCGACCCACCATGGCCTTGATGATGCGGTCTTCATCGACCGTGCCTGTATGGGTGTCGAGTGTGTCCACCGTCTTGCCGTCGCGGATCACGGTGATGCGGTCGGCAACTTTCATCACTTCATTGAGCTTGTGGGTAATGAGGATGGAGGAAATGCCTTGCGCCTTGAAGCCCTTCAAGAGTTCGAGGAGCGCATTGGAATCAGTTTCGTTCAAACTCGATGTCGGCTCATCGAGGATCAGCAGCTTTACCTTTTTGTTGAGTGCCTTGGCGATCTCGACGAGTTGCTGTTTGCCGGTTCCGATGTTGGTGATGAGCGTGTTTGGGTTTTCCTTGAGGCCCACCTTGTCGAGCAAAGCCTTGGTGCGGGAAAACGCTTCGAACCAATTGATGATACCATTCTTCGCGGTTTCGTGGCCGAGGAAAATGTTTTCGGCAATGGAGAGCAGCGGGATCAGTGCCAGTTCCTGGTGAATGATGATGATGCCGGCATTTTCGCTGTCGGCGATGGTTTTGAAGTGGCGTTCAAGACCTTCATAGTGGATGGCACCGTCATAGGTCCCGGCGGGATAAACGCCGGACAACACCTTCATGAGCGTGGACTTGCCAGCGCCGTTCTCGCCAACAACAGCGTGAATCTCGGCAGGCATCACTTGCAGATTGACATTCGACAGTGCTTTCACACCCGGAAACGTCTTGGTGATGTCGCGCATTTCTAAAATGGGGTGAGTTTTGTCGAGCATCTTGCAAGTACCAAAATACCGTCATGGCCCGCTTCAGGCGGGCCACCCATGAGTCCCACCGCTGGGCGGCCCCGCCTGAAGCGGGCCATGACGGATTTGTGGGCTTCCGCTTGCTGGAGCGAAAGCCCTTTTGCTCTTACTTCAAATCTTCAGCCTTGATATAGCCCGAGCCAACAAGCAGCTTCTCGATGTCGCCCTTGCCCACATCATAGGGTGTCAGCAGGTACGATGGCACGACCTTCACTTCGTTGTTATAGGTCTTCGTGTCGTTGATCTCTGGTTCCTTGCCCGAGAGAGCCGCGTCAACCATCTTGGCGGTAACCTTGGCAAGTTCGCGCGTGTCTTTGAACACAGTTGAATATTGCTCGTCAGCCATCATGCCCTTGACCGATGCCACTTCGGCATCCTGTCCGGTAACGATAGGCATTTCAGCGCCTGGTGCGTAGCCCACACCCTTGAGCGACGAAATAATGCCGCGTGACAGACCATCATAAGGCGCCAGAACGCCGTGCACTTTCTTGTCGGTGTAGTTGGCCGACAGGAGGTTATCCATGCGGGCTTGTGCAACGGCACCGTCCCAACGCAGCGTGCCGACCTTGTCCATGCCCATCTGACCTGATGGGATGACGATGTCGCCAGCCTTGATCATTGGATCGAGAACCGACATCGCTCCATCATAGAAATAGAAGGCATTGGTGTCGTCGGGCGAGCCGCCGAACAGTTCAACGTTCCATGGCTTCACGCCAGCGAAGCGCTCTTTCAAGCCCTTGACCAACGAGTTGGCCTGCAACACGCCGACGCCGAAATTGTCGAATGTCGTGTAGTAATCAACGTCACCAGTCTTGGTGATCAGGCGGTCATAGGCGAAAACCTTGGCACCGGCAGCATGGGCCTTGGCGAGAATGTCCGACAAGGTCGAGCCGTCAATCGCAGCGATGATCAGGGCCTTGGCACCCTTGGTGACCATGTTTTCGATCTGCGCAAGCTGGTTCGGAATGTCATCTTCGCCGTACTGGAGATCGGTTTCATAGCCGAGTGCGGTGAATTCCGCGACCATGGATTCGCCGTCTGAAATCCAGCGGGTGGAAGATTTGGTGGGCATGGAAATGCCGATGAGGCCGCCAGCAGCAAGCGCTGGTACGCCTGCGACGAGGGCCACGGCTCCGGCAACGGTTGTTGCCATGAAATGTCTGCGATTGATCACGAGTTTTCTCCCTGTGTGATGGGCGGCGCAACCAAGGGGTTCGCGCCGCGATGGGGACTCTTAGGTCCGGATTTGCGTGAAGGCAAGGGCTGGACCAAAGCCGAAAAGCAGTTCATCTTTCGCTTTGAATCGGTCATTTTTCTGGAGGATTCCCATGGCTACAACTCTCATTCGCGGCGGCACTGTTGTGAACGCTGACTGCTCAGAACGCGCTGATGTGCTCATCCAAGATGGCAAGATTGCAGCCGTCGGTGACAAACTCACCGGTGACACGGTGATCGATGCAGGCGGCTGTTATGTGATGCCCGGCGGCATTGATCCGCACACCCATCTCGACATGCCGTTCATGGGTACCACCACGGCGGATGATTATGAGTCAGGCACGATGGCGGCAATTTCCGGTGGCACAACGATGGTCGTTGATTTCTGTTTGCCGGCACCAGGTGAATCGATGCTCAAGGCCTATCAGGCCTGGCGGCACAAAGGCGAGAAAGCGGTTGCCGATTACTCGTTCCACATGGCCGTCACCCAATGGTCGCCGATGATCCATGATGAAATGGAAACCGTGGTGAAGACCTACGGCATCAACACCTTCAAGCATTTCATGGCCTACAAGGGTGCGCTGATGGTGAATGATGACGAGCTGTTCAACTCGTTCAAGCGCTGTGCGCAGCTGGGTGCGCTCCCGCTGGTTCATGCCGAGAATGGTGATGTCGTGGCGCGGCTGCAGACGGATTTATTGGCGCGTGGAGTAACAGGGCCGGAGGGGCATTCCTATTCGCGTCCGCCGGAAGTGGAGGGCGAGGCCGCAAACAGGGCCATCATGATCGCCGACATGGCGGGTGTGCCCTTGTACATCGTTCATGTTTCTTGCGAGCAGACGCATGATGCGATCCGCCGCGCCAAGTTGGCGGGCCAGCGCGTGTGGGGTGAGCCGCTCGCGCAATATCTGGTGCTGGATGATTCTGAATACCAGAACAAGGATTGGGACTACGCGGCAGGCCGCGTGATGAGCCCGCCGTTCCGCAACAAGAAGCATCAGGATTCATTGTGGGCCGGATTGCAGAGCGGCACCTTGAGTGTTGTGGCGACGGACCATGCGACGTTTACGCAAGCGCAAAAGCGCATGGGGGCGAAAAACTTCACGCAGATTCCAAACGGCACCGGCGGATTGGAAGACCGCATGCCGGTGCTGTGGACATCGGGCGTTAACACCGGGCGGCTGACTAAGGAAGAATTCGTCGCGGTGACATCGGCCAACATTGCGAAGATTCTCAACATGTATCCGCGCAAGGGCGTGGTGCGGGTGGGGAGCGATGCGGATATCGTGATCTGGGATCCGAAGGCCACGAAGACAATCAACGCGAAGAAACAGATAAGCCGGATCGAGTATAACGTCTTCGAAGGATTTCAGTGCGTCGGCGTGCCGCGCACCGTGATCTCACGTGGGCGTGTCGCCTGGGAGCAAGGTGACATGCGCGCCAAGGCAGGCGACGGTGATTTCGTGCCACGCGCCGCCAATGCGCCCGTGCATCAAGCGAACGCGATCTGGAAGGGACACACGCAGCCGAAGGGCGTGAAGCGGGTGGACGTCGTGCCTTGACAAGTACGGGTATCCCGTAGTATGGAGTTCGAATGGGACCCGGAAAAGGCGAGGATCAATCTGGCGAAACACGGCGTGCCGTTTGAACTTGCCTCGTTTGTTTTTTCCGATGAGTTCCGGACGGAGGAAATTGATGACTTCGTCGTCTATGGCGAGGAGCGATGGAAGGCGGTAGGGCAAGCCAAAGGCCAATTTTATGCAGTGATATATACGCAACGCGGTGATTTCACCCGCATCATATCGGCCAGAAGGGCCACACGTTATGAGCAGCAAAACTATTTACAGCAGAATTCTCCCTGACGGGCTCATGCAGCAGCATTCAGGTGACGGAAACTGGGCATTTGTAGAAATTCCTCCACTTGGCCCCAACTACCCGGAAGGCGAGCCGGTCTATGATCCGGAGAATCCGCCGAGCACGCCAGAGCAATTGAAGCGAATGAAGCGAGTGGCGTTTGCGAAGCACTTGCGCTTCAAGCTGGGTCTGACACAGGAACAGTTCTCCGAGCGCTATCATATCCCCATCGGCACCTTGCGCGATTGGGAGCAGCATCGCAGCGAACCGGATGCTCCGGCGAAGGGTTTTCTAAAATTGATCGCGGCTGATCCGGAGAAGGCGGCCGAAGTGCTGAAACCAGTGACGCGGACGGCGGCGGAGTAGTTCATTGTC
>JAYVKC010000094.1:0-34847 GCA_043768765.1 Hyphomicrobiales bacterium
CTGCGCCGCAATCGTCATTGCAATTTGACAATGGCGAAGGTGAACAGGCGTCAAACGACATCGCAAACGTCTCGGCAACTCCATCCGAACTGCCCGGCATCCGCCTGCGTGCGCCGGACACGGAACAGTCCGGGGCTGACATCGCGTTGCTGTCGCAGCAACATCGGCTGGCCGAACTTTCGAGCAAGCTCGGTGAGACCGCTGCTAACAACATGACGCCTGCAGCCTTCATGCAGGAAGTACCTTTGACAAAAGTTCCGCCGACCCCAACAACGACCGCTGCAGCGGGTGCTTCAAGCGCGCTCGATCTGCCGCCGGTTACGGTTGGTCCGCTGTCGATGCGGCTCGCGGCCGGAAAGGGCGACCCGTCAGCAGAATTCGAAGCTGGCAGCCGCTTGGCAGAAGGCAAAGGCACGGCGCAGGATTTTAAGGAAGCCATGCGCTGGTATCAGCGTTCGGCATCCAAGGGCTTTGCACAGGCGCAATACCGTCTTGGCACAATGTATGAGCGCGGCCTCGGTGCGAAGACCGATCTCGGCATGGCGCGCAACTGGTATCAACGCGCAGCCGAACAGGGCAATATCAAAGCCATGCACAATCTCGCTGTGTTGAGTGCCGGCCGCCAGAACGGCAGCCCGGATTATACAACAGCCGCCAAGTGGTTTGGCGAGGCTGCAACGCGCGACCTCAAGGACAGCCAGTACAATCTCGGCGTTCTCTATGAAAACGGGCTCGGCGTCCCCAAGAACCTGCGTCAGGCTGGGAAATGGTTCAGCCTCGCTGCCCGCAGTGGAGATGCAGAATCGGTGCGCCGCCGCGACTTGATCAAAGGCCAGCTAAGCGCCGAAGATCAAACGGCTCTGGCCAGCGATCTTGCGAACTACAAGCCGACTGTTGAAGCCGATCCCGTCATTAACGATGCCCGCGCTGCTGGCGAAGATTGGAAGAAGCGCGCAGCGACTGCAGCAACAGCGACTGCCGTAGAGAACCAGCCAGATGAAGCCATTCCGGCTACCGGCGAATAAGGCCGACGATATCTTTGACGTCATCCATGACAGGCTTGGCGATGGCTTCGGCACGGGCCGCGCCATCGGCCAATACGGCATCGATGGAGGCCGGATCGGCCATCATGCGAGATATCCCGTCGCTTAACGGTGCGAGGCGCGCAACGGCAGCTTCTGCAAGGGCCTTCTTGAAGGCTGAGAATTGCTGGCCGCCGTATTCGCTCAATACTGCGTCTTTGGTCGAGCCGGTCAAGGCCGCGAAAATGCCAGTCAGGTTGTCGGCTTCAGGACGGCCTGCAAGTCCTGCGGCTTCGGATGGCAGCGGTTCAGGATCGGTTTTTGCTTTTTGAATTTTCTTGGCAACCGTATCGGCGTCGTCAGTCAGGGCAATCCGGGACAAGTCGGACGGATCGGACTTCGACATCTTCTTGGTGCCATCGCGCAATGACATGACGCGCGTGGCAGGCCCGGTGATCATGGGTTCCGGTTGCGGGAAAAAATCGACACCAAAATCGGTGTTGAATTTCACCGCAATGTCACGCGTCAGTTCCAGATGCTGCTTCTGGTCCTCGCCCACCGGAACGTGTGTTGCGTGATAGGCCAGAATGTCAGCGGCCATCAGGTCGGGATACACATAGAGCCCGACTGAAACCTGCTCCTTGTCCTTGCCCGCTTTCTCCTTGAACTGGGTCATGCGGTTCAACCAACCGAGGCGGGCAACACAGTTGAAAATCCAGGCCAGCTCAGCGTGTTCGGCGACCTGGCTTTGGTTGAAGATGACAGAGGTTTTGGGATCGAGGCCACAGGCAAGGTACGCCGCCGTCACATCAATGGTGGCGCGGCGCAGTTCCTTGGGGTTCTGCCACACGGTGATGGCGTGCAGGTCAACCACGCAATAGATGCATTCGTGCGAGCTTTGCATCTTGATCCAGTTCAGCATGGCACCAAGATAATTGCCAAGATGAAGGTTGCCGGTGGGTTGCATGCCGGAAAAAACGCGCGGTGAAAAAGTGCTCATGAGTGTGGACCTCTTGATGAATGGAGCGGGCTATATGCATAAATCAAATGGACTTGGGAAGGCTTACCTGCGAAAAGCCGACGTCAGCTCCGAAAAACGGAAAGCACCGGTGAGGTGGGCCGCAGTGAAATAACTGATGCTGCCTGCGGCGATCAAGGTGATCAGG
The DNA here is from genome assembly GCA_043768765.1 of Hyphomicrobiales bacterium. GTDB lineage: Bacteria > Pseudomonadota > Alphaproteobacteria > Rhizobiales > Aestuariivirgaceae > Aestuariivirga. The sequence goes on from JAYVKC010000094.1 coordinate 2,189, forward strand.
CCCCAAATGGCTTTGGCTGTCCCCGCCCCTTCGTCATAATTTGGCGTGAGCCAAAACAGTGCAAAGCCCATGGCCAGTGCCATCACGAACAGCGACGCGATCATGCGCGGCAACCGCGATTTGAAACGCGCATCTGCCGCGTAGTGTCCGCGGCGCAATGATGTGGCGATCAACAACGTGGCATTCAGCCAGGCAGCAATGGCGGTGGCCAGGGCAATGCCAATGTGGCCAAGATGGCGCGACAAGACCAGACTCAACACAATGTTGACCAGCACTGTGGCGATGGCAAAACGCATCGGCGTTGTGGTGTCCTCGCGGGCAAAGAATCCGGGCTGGAAAATTTTCGCTAAAGTGAACGCAGGCAAACCGAGGGCAAAGGCGGCCAGGGCAGGTGCCACATTGAAAGTGTCGGCGCGGGTGAAGGCCCCGTGTTCATAAACGGTGTGAATGATGGGACGGCCGATCATGATCAGCGCCAGCGCTGCGGGCAGCGTCAGGAACAGCGACAATTCGAGGGCGCGGTTCTGGCTTTCCGACGCACCGGCGGTGTCACCGGCGCGGAGTTTGCGAGACAGGATTGGCAGCAAAACCACACCGATGGCCACGCCGATGATCCCAAGCGGCAACTGAAACAACCGGTCGGCATAATACAGAAACGAGACAGCCCCAGTCATCCCCGTGGCCAGCATGGTGGCGATGGCCAGGTTGATTTGAGTGATGCCGCCGGAAATGATGCCGGGAATGCTGAGCCTGATGACGCGCTTCACATCTGCTGTCAGGCGTGGCACGCCGGGAATGACGTGGGCGTTGGCCCGCCAGGCCGCCGTGGCGAGCAGCAGCAATTGCACGATGCCGGAAAGGGTCACTGCCCAGGCGAGGAAGCGACCCGTGTCGGGCGTATTTCCAAGACCCAGATACCAAGCCAGCAAGACGGCGGTGATCACCACAATGTTGAGGAAGATGGGTGCTGCCGCCGCGGCGGTAAAGCGGCCCAGACTGTTGAGAACGCCCCCAAACAGCGCCGTCAACGTCATGAACCCGAGATAGGGAAAACAGATGCGCGTGAGTTCGGTGGCCAGAGCCTGCTTGTCCGGCTGGTTGGCAAAGCCGAGCGCAAACACACTCATGATCCACGGCATGAACACCATGCAAACAGCACAGAAAAACAACATCCACGTGGCGAGCACAGACAGTGTATCGTGCGCGAACGACAGGGCATGGGCTTCGCCTTCACCTTCCACCTTGCGCGCAAACTGCGGCACGAAAGCGTTGTTGAACGCGCCTTCAGCGAACAGTGCACGAAACAGGTTGGGGAAACGTTGCGCCACAAAAAACGCATCAGCCACAAATCCGGTGCCAAGCGTGAAGGCAATCAACTGGTCGCGGATGAATCCCAGTATGCGGCTGATCAGTGTGAAGCCGCCGACACGCATCGCTGATTTCAAAAGCGACATGCTGCTATGCGCTCTTCTTGCCCATGGTGGTGTTCGGCACCAAAACCTGCATCAATGCTGTCTCTATCTGCTTGTGTCGTTGTTCGCTGATGATTTTTGCTCCGGTCAGATCGGTCACATAAAACACATCCACCGCCTTTTCACCAAATGTCGTGATGTGGGCGGAACCGATGTTGAGGTTGAGGTGGAACAGCGCTTCGGTGAGGCCATGCAGCAGCCCCAGGCGGTCAAGGCCATTGATTTCGATCAGGGTGTAGGTGTTGGATTGGGTGTTGTCGATGATGACGCGGGGTTCAACTGTAAAGGCCTTGGCACGCCCCATCGGTTTTTGTGCCTGGGCCAGCGCGTCACGCAAGCGAAGCTGGCCCCTGAGGGTGCGCTTGATGGTGTCACACACATGTCCGGCGCGGCGCTTCTCATCGGCTTCATCAGCGAATTCGCGTTGCAGCAAAATCGTGTCGAGGGCCATGCCATCGGTTGTGGTAAAAATCTGCGCGCCCACAATATTGGCATTGGCGGCGGTGCATGCGCCAAACAACATCGCGAGAAGGCGCGGGTGATCAGGTGCGTACACGGTGATTTCAGTGATTGCCGCAAAGGCGTCGGTCTTGACGTCAGTGGTGACTTCACGCGGTTTGGCGCGGGCAATCAGGGCTTCATGCTGGCGTTGCCGCTCCAGCGACACGTTTAGCCAATAGGCGTCATAATGTTTGGCAGCGGCAGCGCGTTTTAGCACCTCATCCCAATCCGGGTGATGGCTGAGGAAAGCTGTTTGCGCCTCGATCACCCGGTCTTTGCGCGATACGGAAGTGTGGCCCCCGGTGAGAACAGGTTCAGCTTCAGCAAACAGTGTGCGCAGGAGTTGGCCCTTCCAACCATTCCACACGCCGGGGCCAACAGCACGGATGTCACAAACAGTGAGAATCAACAGCAGCTTCAAACGTTCCGGGCTCTGCACGACGGAGGTGAAATCAAGGATCGTCTTGAAATCATTGAGGTCGCGCATCTGCGAGGTTTCACTCATCAGCAAGTGATGGCGGATGAGCCAGGCGATGGTGTCAGTCTCGTCGGCGGGAAGCCCCAGACGTGGGCACATGTCGCGGGCGATGCGCTCACCCGCAATGGAATGGTCTTCCGGCCGGCCCTTGGCAATGTCATGCAAGAGTGCCGCGACGTAAAGGGCGCGGCGCGACTTGACAGTGGGGAAAATTGCAAACGACAGCGGATGGTCCTGGGCGAGCGAACCAGTGGCAATGCCATGCAGCACGCCGACGGTGCGGATCAGGTGTTCATCGACGGTGTAGTGGTGATACATGTTGAACTGCATCATGCCCACGACCTTGCCGAATTCCGGCAGGAAGCGGCCAAGCACGCCCGCCTCGTTCATCATGCGCAGAACGGTTTCCGGATCATTGCCGCCCGACATGGTTTCGAGAAACAGGGCATTGGCTTCCGGATTGTGGCGCACGCCATCATTGATCAGGCGCAGCGAGTGGCGGATGATTTTCAACGCATCGGGGTGGACTTCGGCGTTGTGCTCGCTGGCGATGCGGAAAATGCGGATGAGATTGACCGGGTCGGCATTGAACACATCCGGGTTGACAACCGAGATGCGGCCTGAATCAAAGCGGAAATCGGCATGGCCGGTGTGCGACTGCTTGCGTCCTGCCAACAAGGTGGAAATGACACGCGACAGGCGCGGTGCATCCTTGAGATGGCGCGCTTCGAGCGAGGCGCAAAAAATCCGGGTCAGATCGCCCACATCCTTGGCGATGAGGAAGTAGTGTTTCATGAAGCGTTCGACATGCTTCAGTCCGGCGTGGGTCTTGTAACCGAGGCGTTCGGCCAGTTCACTTTGCCGGTCGAAGGACAATTTTTCCTCGCCTCGGGCGGCGATGAAATGCAGGTGGCAGCGCACGGCCCACAGGAAGTCCTCACATTTCTGGAAGCGGCGCAATTCTTCGCGCGAGAATACGCCCTTGTCGGCGAGCTCTTCAGGCGAATTGGCCTCGAACAGGAACTTGGCAATCCAGAACAAGGTGTGGAGATCGCGCAAGCCGCCTTTGCCGTCCTTGATGTCAGGCTCGACCGCATATCGGCTTTCGCCAAAGCGGGCATGGCGCTGGTCACGCTCCGCCAGCTTGTCGCTGACAAATTTGCGCGCACTGGTCTGCACCACGCTGCGGCGGAACTGCCGGGACAACTCTGTGAACAGGTGTAGCGATCCACAGATGTAACGCGCCTCCAAGATGGCGGTCATGATGGTATTGTCGGTCTTGGCGAGCTTCAGGCATTCGTCGATGGTGCGGGTGGCGTGGCCCACTTTTTGCCGGGCGTCCCACAGGGCATAGAGAATGAACTCGACGATGTTGTTGACGCGCTGTTCGGGTTTGGCGGGAATGAGAAACAGGAGGTCAATGTCAGATCCGGGTGCCAGGGTGGCGCGGCCATAACCGCCGACGGCAACGATGGACATGTCCGGATGGCCAGCACCGGATGAGGGGAATATTTTGGTAACAGCAAAATCGAAGACGTGGCGGATCAGCAAGTCTTCAAGATTGGCGAGGTACATGGCGCACGCTGTGCCTTTGCCAGTGCGCAGCAATTCGGTTTCGGCATGGGCCCGGCCTTTGGCAAGCATGTCGCGGATGGCGGCTGACACCGCTGTTCTTGCGGCCAGCACATTGACCGGCGCACCCAAAGGAATGGCGGCACAGGATTGGCCAAACAGGGAAGCGAGGTCAACGAGTGTCATGCAGTGATTTCAGGCGGTAAAGATGGGCGAGTGCATCGCGCGGCGAGACGTCGTCCGGATTGAGGGCAGCAACTGCTTCGCGCAACATGTCCGGTTTTGTCGGCGGCTGTTCCGGCAGGCGTTGTGCAAACAGCGGCAGGTCGTCGGCGATGGAAAGTGCGGGCTGATTGTTGCGATGGGATTCGAGCCGTTGGAGCACTTGTGTGGCGCGGGCAATCACGCCCGCTGGCAGACCCGCGAGCTTGGCAACCTGAATGCCGTAGGACCGGTCAGCGGCTCCGTTGGCCACTTCGTGCAGGAAAATGATGTCGCCCTGCCATTCCTTCACTTTCATGGTGGCGCACGACAATCCATCGAGTGATGCCGCCAATGCGGTGAGTTCATGATAGTGGGTGGCAAAGAGGGCGCGGCTGCGGTTGGTTTCGTGCAAATGTTCCAGTGCGGCCCATGCGATCGACAAGCCATCGAAGGTCGCCGTGCCACGACCGATTTCATCGAGGATGACAAGTGAACGGCTGGTAGCCTGGTTGAGGATGGCGGCGGTTTCAACCATCTCCACCATGAAAGTCGATCTGCCGCGGGCGAGATCATCGGCAGCCCCGACGCGCGAAAACAGGCGGTCCACCACGCCGATATGGGCAACTTCAGCAGGCACATAACAGCCAATCTGCGCCATGACGGCGATCAGCGCATTCTGCCGGAGAAACGTGGATTTGCCCGCCATGTTGGGACCAGTGAGCAGCCACAGCCTGCGGCGCTCGACGGACAGGTCACAATCATTGGGCGTGAATGCCCGCGCCCCCTGGGTGGCGAGCGCTTGCTCGACCACGGGATGACGACCGCCGGAAATTTCAAAGGCCAGCGTGTTGTCAACGTCTGGTCGCACATAGCGCCGCTGGCGCGCGAGTTGGGCAAAGGCCAGATAAACGTCAATTTCCGCGAGACTTGCCGCAACAGCGGAAATATCCGCCATGGCCCGACAAACATCGTTCACAAAACGGGTGAAAATATCAAGCTCAAGGGCAAGTGTGCGGCCCGCAGCCACGGCGATACGCTGTTCAAGATCGGCAAGCTCGGTAGTTGTAAAGCGCACGGCACTGGCAATGGTCTGGCGATGGATAAAGCGCTTGCCGGTGTCGGCGACTTGCAAAACCTCGGCTTGCTGGGCGGTGACTTCGATGAAATAGCCAAGAATGTTGTTGTGTTTGATTTTAAGTGATTTGACGCCCGAAGCCTCGGCGTATTCTGATTGCAGGGCGGCTATCACCTGGCGGGTGTCATCGCGGAGTTTGCGGTTGTCATCAAGTTCGGCGTTAAAGCTTGGGCGTACAAAACCGCCATCGCGGGCGAACAGGGGCAGATCGATTGCCAAGCCTTGCATCAACACGTCCGAAAGCGCTGCGGGCGCCCGTGCCAGTGATGTTGCCACATCTTGCAGCTTGGGTGGCAGCCCGCGCAATTCGGCCTGCCCTGTCAGCAATTCCCTGATACGCTGCGATGCGATGATCCCGTCGCGGATTGCTGCAAGATCGCGAGGACCACCACGATTGCCGGTCAGACGTGCAAGGGCCCGTTCAATGTCGGGTGCCGCTTTTACCTCGTCGTGCAACAAGGCGGCAAACCGTTCGTCCGCATGAAACGCCTGCACGCAATCCAGCCGCTCATTGATGAGGACGGCATCGCCAAGCGGGCGCGCCAGCATGTCCGCCAATGCCCGCGTGCCGGCCGCCGTTACCGTGGCCGTAAGGACATGCAGCAGACTGCCCGTGCGTTCGCCCTGAAGCGTGCGCGTGAGTTCGAGGTTGGCGCGGGTTGCCGCGTCGATGACGAGGCCATGGGAAGCTTCTTCCTTGCGCGGCGGGCGCAGGTACGGCACCTGGCCCACTTGCGTGAGCGTGATGTAATCCAGCAGCGTGCCAAGGGCTGCGATATCGGCACGCCGGAAAGAACCAAAGGCGTCCAGTGCCGCAACACCAAAATGCGATTTGAGTTTATGTTCGGCGGAAGCGCTGTCAAAACGGCTGGCAGCGAGGGGCGACACTGCAATGCCTGCCTCTTGCAGCATGCGCGACACGCCCTGATCCTCCAGCAGTTTGTCACTGAGCAGAACTTCACTGGGTGCGATGCGTGCAAGGTCCGACGGCATCCGCAGTGCGTCACTGGCCATCACCACGAACTCGCCCGTCGAGATGTCGGCCCAGGCCAGGGCGATCTCACCTGATCCAAGGATGACAAGGCTGGCGAGATGATTGCGCTGGTCTGAGCTGAGCAGGGCGTCTTCAGTCAGCGTGCCGGGCGTAACCAACCGCGTGACCTGGCGCTGCACCACGGATTTGGACCCCCGTTTGCGGGCTTCGGCAGGGTCTTCCATCTGCTCGCAGATCGCCACACGGTGGCCGGCGCGGATCAGTTTTTGCAAATAGGTCTCGGCGGCGTGCACGGGGACGCCACACATCGGGATGTCTTCACCCAGGTGCTTGCCGCGCCGGGTGAGGGCTATTCCCAGCGTTTTCGCGGCAGCGACAGCATCGGCGAAAAACAATTCATAGAAATCACCCATGCGGTAGAACAACAGGCCATCCGGATGATCTTTCTTGATCTCCAGATATTGCGCCATCATCGGGGTGGCTTCTGCGGGCTGGGAACCGGGTCCGTGCATTGTGATCCCGCGTATCGGGCAATTGGACAAGCGTGTCACGTCAAAATATAAGCCACCGGACTCTCTTTCCGCTCGAGTCAGGAATTGGACCAAAGAATGTCGAATGACACCCGCAAACCACCCCGCCGCGCCTCCATTTCGGATGAAGAGGCCTTGCTGTTTCACCAGCGCGGGAAGCCCGGCAAACTGGAGATCAATCCGACCAAGCCGATGGCCACCCAGCGCGATCTGTCACTGGCTTACAGCCCCGGCGTGGCAGCACCGGTGCGCCGCATCGCCGAAAACCCGGACACTGCCTATGACTACACCGCCAAAGGCAATCTGGTTGCCGTCATTTCAAACGGCACCGCCATTCTCGGGCTTGGTGACCTTGGCGCATTGGCGTCAAAGCCTGTGATGGAAGGCAAGGCGGTGTTGTTCAAGCGTTTTGCCGACGTTGATTCCATTGATCTCGAAGTCGACACCAGGGATGTTGACCAGTTCATCAATGCGGTGCGCTATCTCGGACCCACATTTGGCGGCATCAACCTTGAGGACATCAAGGCACCGGATTGCTTCATCATCGAACAGCGTTTGCGCGAACTCATGGACATTCCGGTGTTCCATGATGACCAGCACGGCACAGCCATCATCTCCACCGCCGCCCTGATCAATGCGCTCGAACTCACGGGCCGGAACCTCAAGACGTTCAAGCTGGTTTGCAATGGAGCAGGTGCCGCGGCGATTGCTTGTGTTGAACTGGTGAAATCCCTCGGCGTCCCGAACGAGAATGTCATTCTCGCTGATTCAAAAGGCGTGGTTTACAAAGGCCGCGCCGAAGGCATGAACCAGTGGAAATCGGCGCATGCTGTTGAGACCAAGGCGCGTTCGCTGGCCGATGCCATGGAAGGTGCTGATGTGTTTTTCGGACTGTCGGTTGCAGGTGCTTTGACAGCCGATATGGTGAAATCCATGGCGAAGGATCCGATCATCTTTGCCATGGCCAATCCTGATCCTGAAATCCTGCCGGAAGAAGTGGCCAAGATACGAAAAGACGCCATCATGGCCACGGGCCGCTCCGACTATGCCAACCAGGTGAACAATGTGCTGGGGTTTCCCTACATTTTCCGGGGTGCATTGGATGTTCGGGCGCGGACCATCAATGATGAAATGAAAATCGCGGCGGCACGGGCGCTAGCTGAGTTGGCGCGCGAAGATGTGCCGGATGAAGTGGCGGCAGCGTATCACGGACACCGCCTGACTTTTGGGCGTGAATACTTGATTCCGGTTCCGTTTGATCCACGCCTGATCTCGCGCATTCCGGTTGCGGTGGCGCGGGCGGCGATGGATTCCGGCGTGGCGCGGCATTACATTGCTGACCTTGATGCCTATGCGGCACAACTCTCGGCCAGGCTCGATCCGATTGCCGGCACATTGCAAACGGTTTTCGGACAGGTGCGCCAGTCACCCAAGCGCGTAGTATTCGCTGAAGGCGAGGAAGACCGCATGATCCGTGCGGCCAACAGCTTTGCATCCAACGGGCTGGGTACGGCAATACTTGTGGGCCGGGAAGATGTGATCGACGGAACGCTGAAATCGTCCGGGTTGGAATTGCACGAGAATGTGGAAATCATCAACGCCCGCATCAGCACGCACAATGTGGATTACGCCACCTATCTCTATCAGCGCCATCAGCGCGAAGGCCTGTTGTTCCGCGATTGCCAGCGCCTTGCCAACCAGGACCGCAACGTCTTTGCCGCCTGCATGGTGGCGCTGGGACATGCCGATGCCATGGTGACGGGTTTGACGCGCAATTTTTCCTTCGCTTTCGACAACGTGCGGCAGGCAATCGACGTTGCCGAAAATCACCGCGTCATTGCCGTCTCCATGGCGCTGGTGCGCGGGCGGGCGGTGTTCATTGCCGATACATCGGTGCACGAGTTGCCAACCGCACAGGAGTTGGCAGAAATCGCCATTGAGGCGGCCGGCGTTGCCAAGCGTTTTGGCTATGAGCCAAGGGTTGCTTTTCTGTCATATTCCACCTTTGGCTATCCCAAGGGCGACAGGTCTGAACATGTGCGCCGCGCGGTAAAAATCCTCGACGGCCAGCAGGTTGATTTTGAGTATGATGGCGAGATGGCAGCGGATGTGGCATTGTCGCGCGAGGCCATGGCGCTCTATCCGTTCTGCCGACTGACAGGCCCCGCCAACGTGTTGGTGATGCCCGCCGCCCATTCGGCGTCGATTTCGACCAAGATGCTGCAACAACTGGGTGGTGTTACGGTGATCGGTCCGCTGCTGGCGGGCTTGCAAAAACCGGTGCAAATCGCCTCGATGTCGGCAACCACAAATGACATCGTCAATCTTGCGGTGATCGCCGCCTTTGGCAGCGCCAAATAGTCATTTCACCGGTTTTCCGAAGTGGGTGAAGTAACGTGGGTTGATCTTCGACACCGGCAGGATGATCAGCACGTCCGTTGTGTTGAATTGGGGATCGATGACCGCACCCTCGCCAATTGAACAGCCGAGGCGCAAGTATCCCTTGATGAGGGGCGGCAGCGCACCCAGAACGCGTTTGACGTTGACATCGCCAATGGCAACCCGCTGCATGTTGACGAAGCGGGTGGGCTGGGCCGCCACATGCCATTCCGGTGCAGGCGCAGCACTGTGGGCAAGGACACTCAGCGCTTCGGCATGAACAACTGGATCAACTCCCTCAAAGCTGGCGCAGCCGAGCATCACATCAAGACGATGCGCCCTCACATAGTCCCAAATGCCTTGCCAGAGCAGCTCTACCACTGGCCTGGATCGGTACGGGGCCAGCACGCAAGACCGGCCGAGCTCGAGAAACCGCAATTCTTTCTTGCGCGAGATGAGTTTGGCAATGTCAAATTCAGCTTGTGTGTAGAATCCAAAATTTTGTTCGGCGATGTCCTGGCGCAGCAGACGGTACGTTCCTACCAGCTCGCCATCTTCAACCTGCGTTGCTTCAACGGGTGCATCAGGACCGTGGCGCACAACCAGCAAATGATCGCAGATGGCGTCATGGCGATCCGCATCCAGGCGGGTGGATTGTGCCATTGCATCCGCACTGGCCCGCATTTCTTCATAAAACACCCGGTAGCGAAGACGCTGGGCCGCAACAACATCGGTTGTGGTGGCGGCCAGCCGTATGGACAGTTCGCCTTGGGTTTTAACGGACATGCGATCTTTTAACTGAAAGTCAGGAAGGAAGGCAAAGCCCCAGCTTCACGCCGCTGCCTTGCGCTGCACCAGGCGTGTAATGGTTTCCATCAGGTCGTGTTGGTCAAACGGCTTGGAGAGATAGGCATCCATGCCGCTGTGCTTGCACTGGTCAAGGTCCTGTTGGCGCATGTGGGCTGTGAGTGCCACGATGGGAACGCGCACGGCTGCCAGTGTTTCCGCTTCGTGTTTGCGCATTTCCCGGGCAGATTCATGACCATCGCGTAATGGCATCTCGACATCGAGGAGGACAATGTCGAAACCGGGATGGCGCTTGAAAAGTTCACAGGCAGCAACTCCATTTTCGGCGACAGCCACGCTGTGACCAGCTTTCTCCAGCATGGTTCTGGTGAGCAGGAGATTGACCGGATTGTCATCGGCAAGAAGGATGCGAAACGCGTTCGGGCGCTGTGCCTGTGCGGCAACGGAACGCAAGTCCTTGATGGCCTTGTCCAGCTGTCCCTGTGGGTGCGCGGTGAACAGTGACATCACCGTTGCCAGTCGCGCCGGTTTCAAGACGTAGCCCGCAAATGGTTCGGCAAGCAGATCAGGGGAATTGCGGCGTTCTTCCGGTTTCAGCACAGTCCAGACAGCATGCTGGGAATGTTTCCTCCCGCGCCTGGATTTTGCCCAATGGCGCAATAGTGTTGCGTGACTTGTATCGGCAATCACAGTGACAGGTTCGGTTTGCGATTTGAGCCAATGACGCAGTTCAGCGGCAAAACGAAGGATGGTGACGTTGGCACCAAGTTCACCCAACATGCGGGCGAGGTGGCGGCTTGAAACACCTTCTCCCATGGCGACGACAAATCGACGATCCGCCAGATGTGCATTGAAATTTCGGGGAATTGCAGCTTGGTTGGCTCCGCGGGTTGGCAGCAGCACAGTTGCCGTTGTTCCTGTGCCCGGCGCACTGACGATGTTTAATGTGCCTGCCAATGTAGAAACCAGCCGGCGCGTGATGCCAAGCCCCAGTCCTGTGCCACCATAGGTTCGGGCTGTGGCGCTGTTGGCTTGCTGATAGTCCTCGAAGATGTTGCGCTGTTCAGCTGCCGTCATGCCAATGCCGGAGTCGGCGATGGCCAAATTCAAATGTCCAAGTGGGTCAAACCCAACCTCCACTGCCACGCCGCCTTGATGGGTGAACTTGATGGCGTTGCCTGCGAGGTTGAACAAAATCTGGCGAATTCGATTCTCGGGAATGGGAAGCAACGACGGCAGCGAAGGTGACACGTAAGCCGATATCTCAATGCCTTTGGCATGCGCACGCGGCGCCAGCAATTCAACGACTGATTCAACACAGGCACGGACATTGCACCTTTGGTCGTCACCTGTGGCCATCGCGTTGCCTTTGGCGGTGTCCAAAATCTCTTCGATGATTGACAACAAAGTACGCCCGGACGCGTGCGCCGTCTCGGCATAGTTTTTTTGTTCCGGTGTCAGGCCTGTTTCAAGCAGCAGGTTGAGCATGCCGATGACGCCGTTGAGCGGCGTGCGGATTTCGTGGCCCATGGATGCCAGCATGCGCTGGTGTTCGTCGCGGTCCGTTTCGGCAACTCGCATTTGCGCCATCAGACCGGCCATGCGCCTTTCACTCACATGCTGCCAGCGCAGCAAGGCCAGGGCGATGACAATGACTGTTCCGGCAAAAAGGATGATGCCCATGGCCATCGCGTTGTTTGACGTTGCAAGCCAACCGATGGCCATAAACAGCGACGCGCAAGCGACAACAACGCCGCCAAAAATGCGCAAGGCGGACCAGCGCAAATCTGTTTCGCCGTGCTTTGGCGCGGGTGGTTGGGATGTCAACGTTATTGCCTGACCTGCTGTGTTTCGCTCCATTGTGACAGCGATGCCTTGCAAAAAGCTAAAGCCCGGCGAACAGGGTAAAAAATGGGTGAACTGCCTGAGGCAGTTCAGGCAGCGTGGCGCATGGATGCCGGTTTCTGGCGATAGCTGAGCGCTTCGGCGAGATGCATGCGCGAGACTTTGTCGCGGCCATCAAGATCGGCAATGGTGCGGGCAACGCGCAAGACGCGGTGAAAGCCTCGTGCCGACAGATTCATGGCATCGGCCGCATCGCGGATCAGCGCTGTGCCAGCGGCATCAAGGGTTGCGATGTCTTCCAGCAAAGTGCCATCAGCCTGCGCGTTGGTGCGAATGTCGGCAAAGCCCCGGTCAAGAAAACGCTGGCGTTGAATGGCACGGGCGGCAGCCACACGTTTTGCCACGTCGACACTTTTTTCCTTGGGCGGTGGCAAGGTGAGGTCAGAGGCTTTCACGGCGGCGAGTTCAATCTGCACGTCGAGACGGTCCAGCAGGGGGCCGGAAATGCGGGATTGGTAGTCGGCAGCACAGCGCGGGCCAGTGCGGCACACATGGCCCGGTTCGCCCGCCATGCCGCACTTGCAGGGGTTCATGGCGGTGACAAGCTGAAAGCGCGCAGGATAGGTGATGTGATAATTGGCGCGGGCAACGACGGCTTCGCCGGTTTCGATGGGTTGGCGAATGGCTTCGAGGACACGCGGCTGGAATTCCGGCAGTTCATCGAGAAACAGAACACCATGATGCGCAAGCGCCATTTCACCGGGTTTGGCCCGCAAGCCGCCACCGACGAGGGCTGGCATGGAGGCCGAGTGGTGTGGGCTGCGGAAGGGCCTTCGCCGTGACAATTGGCCGTCGCGCAATTCACCACCCAGCGAGGCGATCATCGAAACATCCAGCATTTCGCGGGCATCCATCGGTGGCAGGATCGACGGCAGGCGCTGGGCCAGCATGGATTTGCCAGCACCGGGTGGACCTACCATCAACAGATGATGACCACCTGCCGCAGCCACTTCCAGGGCACGCTTGGCGGCTTCCTGACCTTTGATGTCGGAGAGATCCGGCAGCACATCGCGGGATTCAACGAGATTGGGTTTGGGCGGTGTGAGAACTTGAGTGCCTTTGACATGGTTGATCAACTGGATGAGGTTGGCCGGTGCCAGCACATCCACCTCTTCACCGGCCCAGGCCGCTTCCGGGCCTGACGCTTTCGGGCAGATGATGCCAAGTCCCTTGGCATTCGCGGCCATGGCGGCGGGCAGGGCACCCGACACGGGAAGAAGCGAGCCATCAAGGGAGAGTTCGCCGATGGCGACGTAACGGTCGAGAAAATCCGGCGGGATGACGCCCAGAGCCGAGAGCAAGGCCAACGCAATCGGGAGGTCGTAGTGCGACCCTTCCTTGGGCAGGTCAGCCGGCGACAGATTGACCACCAAGCGCTTGCCCGGGAGGGCCAGACCTACGGCTTGCAGGGCGGCGCGCACGCGTTCGCGGCTTTCGTTGACCGCCTTGTCGCCAAGACCCACCACCAGAAAATTGGCCTGGCCGCTGATGAACTGCGCCTGGCAATCCACAATCACGCCTTGTATGCCCTGAAAGGCCACTGTCGAAACCCGAGATGTCATCCGCCGCTCTCCCGCCCCGTCTGAGATCAAGACGCTAGCGCAGTCGATTTCCGTCGGCAAGAACAAAAAAAGAACACACTTTCAACTTGTCGTTGGTGTACCGCGCGATTAGCGTGAGGGGAGAGGCGGGCTTGTGGAACTTGCGTTTGGGACGCAAGGCGACAGGAGATGCGATATGGCAACGGCGTTCAAAGTGGGTGCAGGCAAGGCGTCGATCACCGACAACCGGGCCGGGCTGGTGATGGCGGGTTATGCCTATGAACAGCAGAAAAGTTCCGGACAAGTCGATCTGGCACTGATGGCGCGGGCCTTTGTGATTGAAGAGAACCGCGCCAACCCCCGCCGCCTGTGTCTGGTTGTGATTGACGCCTGGGCCTGTCCTGAGCCGATCAAGACAGAGGTACTGTCGAAACTGCGCACACTCTACGGCACCAGGTACAAGCGGGACAATGTGGTGATCTCGGCGACCCACACCCATTCGGGGCCTGGTGGATATGCGCATTACTTTCTTTACAACATCACCACAGGTGGATGCGACCAGACTGTGATCGACAAGATGGTGGCTGGAATCGTAACGGCGATTTCGGCGGCACATGCATCACTCAAACCGGGGCATGTTTGTTGGGCGGCTGGCGATGTGGTTGGCTGTGGCGATAACCGCTCGATTGCGAGTTACCGGCGCAACCCGGAAGCCGCACTGGCGGACGGATTTGCAAAACGCACCGACCGCGAAATGACGGTTCTCAAATTTGTCCAGAACATTGGCAACACCCACAAATTTATCGGCGTGTATTCGACCTATGCCATCCACCCCACCAATCTGGGGCAGAACAATGTGAATGTGTCGGGCGACAACAAGGGGTGGGCAGCGAAACTTTATGAAGACGAAATGCCCGCCGGATTTGTGGCGGCCTTTGCCAACGGCAGTGCGGGCGATGTGTCTCCCAATGCCACCGTTACACAGGTTTCAGCGGCAAACTGGTCAACCGCCATTGATTTGCCGATGGGAGGGCCAGGCAATGCCGTTGAACTGGTGAATGATACGGGCAACATGCGTTCAATGGGGCAATTGCAGTTCGACAAAGCCAAGGAACTGGCTGACACGGCTGTAGAAGAACTTGTTGACCGGCTGGATGCGCGCTGCACGCACGTGGATTTTTCCACTGTGCGGATCAACGGTCAGGCTGGAGCGCGCACCTGGCCAGCCGCCATCGGCCCTTCGTTTGGTGCTGGCAGCCGCGAAGACGGTATTGCCAAGGTCTCCTTCAAGATCATCTGGACGATCGATATCGAGCCCAACATCAGTGAAGGCACCAACACAGCCGCCTTTGCTGCCGGTGAGGCTGCGACACGCGCCATCATCGGCAACACCCGGACCAATGCCCTGGCCAATGCCAACAGTGTGTTTGAACTGGCGCTGGCTGCATTGCCCGTTGTGGCGGGCCTCAAACTGGATGACATCCAGGCCGATGCCCTTTCCCGTTCGTGGGTGTTCCCGACGACAGCGCGGACCATTTTTCCGGATCGCGTGGAGTCCGATCGGCCGCAGCCAACAGGTGCTTTCACATGGAAGTACAATGTGCCGCACAAGCCCAACTGGCCCGCCACCTATGTGACTGGCCATGCCGACAAGCCCATCATGTTCCCCGTGGGCCTAACCGAATTGAAGAAACGGCGGCTGGGTGTGACAACGATTGTTCCCGCACCTCTCGTTCCGCAGGTCATTCCGTTGCAGGTGGTCAAAATCGGCACGCTGGTGCTGGCGTGCGTTCCGGCTGAATTCACCACGGTTGCCGGACTTCGCCTGAAGGCGAAACTGAAAACCGTGTTTGCTGCGCGCGCCGACCATGTGGCGCTGGCGGGCTACAGCAATGACTATGCGTTTTACGTGACCACGCCCGAGGAATATGCAGCGCAAGCCTATGAAGGGGCTGGCACACTCTACGGACCGCACACCTTGGCAGCCTACGCGCAAGAAATGGGCAAGCTGGCAGTTGCACTCCGCGATGGTGTGGCGGTGGCGACTGGCGTGCCGGTTGCACCGCCGGCGATATTTTTTAAAACGTGATTCGTTCCAGCAGCTAAAGTTTTCCAAGCGCCTTGAGGTGCCGCCGCACCGTGACGGAACAGGCCATTTGGGTTCCGTGCAGGGCTGCAAGCTGGTGGCGGGTGGGGGTGGTATCCAACACCTTGCCCACATGATTTTTCACGAGATCAGCCACGTCTTGCAAAGACGGCACAATCACCGACTTGCCTTTCACTTGCTTGGTGTGCCGCATGATGTCAGCACTTTTGAAATTGTCCGCAACCATGCTTTCCTCCACGCTTTCCTGTATCACTGCGCAGGACTGATGATGGCCGCCATGTCGTCATAGCCGCGCGACTGCGCGTGTTCCAGCGGTGTGACGCCGGAGCGGTCGGCAAGTGAGATATCTGCTCCCGCCGTGACCAGTGCCTTAACTGTTGCGATGTGGCGCGGTCCGCCATCACCCAGAATCACGGCCTCGATCAGCGCCGTCCAGCCGAGGTTGTTGACGTGATTCAAGGGTGCGCCCGCCGCAATCAGTCGCCGCACCACTTCGTCATGCCCAAGATGTGCCGCCGCAATCAGCGCCGTGCCATCATAGATACTGGTCACGTTTGTCGCCTTGTTGCCAAGCTCAAGTGCAACCGACATCAATTCCGGATCGTTTGCAACAGCCGCAATCGTCACCGCATCATAAACCTGGTTGTCGAGTGCGTTCATGTCGGCACCGGCCTTTGCCAACACACGCAAGATCGCCTCATGTGAGGCAAACGCGGCGATATGAACCGCCGTCCGCCCATTGCCATCGCGCTGGTTGAGATCGGTCTTGGTGGCAACAAGCTCTTCAAGATGTACCACGTCGCCAGCCTGCACCGCAGCGTGCAAACCTGAATAGTCACCGATTTCGGCAGGTGAGGGTGCGATCTGGGCAGATGCAACGGAGGATAGGCAAAGGCCGAGCAGCAGGGTCACACGTTTCATGTTTGTCTCCGACTAGACGTTGCCCAACCACACTTTAGGCATCGGCCGTGGCAACTTTGCGGCGCGGCATCCAACTTGCCATTTCCTCCGGTTTCTGCTTTATCCCGGCCATCTCACTTTACTGCTGAGACTGAAAATCGCCTGGCCTGTAAAGGGCATGCCATGGCGATTGCGTTAACGTTCTGAAAGGATTGAACAAAATGCCCAAGATGAAGACCAAGTCCTCGGCCAAGAAGCGGTTCAGGTTCACCGCTTCCGGCAAGGTGAAGGCGGGTGCCGCCCACAAGCGGCACAACATGATCAACAGCACCAGCAAGCAGAAACGCAATCAGCGCGGCATGATGATTTTGGCTCCCGGCGATGCCGGTCTGGTCAAGATCCACATGCCTTATGCCGGCAAGCACAGCTAAGGGAGCCTGACACATGCCACGCAGTAAAGGCGGCGTTGTAGCTCGCCGCTCTCACAAAAAAGTTCTGGACCGTGCCAAAGGGTACTTCTCCCGCCGCAAAAACGTGTTCCGCGTTGCCGTGCAGGCTGTCGAAAAAGCCGAGCAATACGGCTACCGCGACCGCCGCACCAAGAAGCGCAATTTCCGCGCCCTGTGGATCCAGCGCATCAACGCCGGCACCCGCGAGCTTGGCCTCACCTATGGCCGGTTTATCAACGGCCTCTCCAAGGCCGGCATCGAAGTGGACCGCAAGGTCCTTGCCGATCTCGCAGTGCATGATCCCGTTGCATTCAAAGCCCTCGTCGACAAGGCGAAGGCGGCGATTGCGGCTTAAGTTTACCGTTTAGATCACAGCATTTCGAAGGCCTTGAGTGGGAGTTGCGACTCCCGTACTCAGGGCCTTTGTTTTTGGAACCACCGAACATGTGTTTGGCACCCCATCCGCCCTTCGGGCACCTTCCCCACGCCCTCGGCGCGAGGAAGGGCGACACGCTCCCATGCGCGCGCAAGCGCGTCGGGGAGCTCCGCGAAGCGGTGAGGGGGTGCCTGACGCAAGCGAGATTATTTCATGTCCCTGACTAACCTTGAATCCGATACCTTGAAGCTCGTGTCCGATGCCGCCGATGAGGCTGCGCTGGAAGCTGTGCGCGTCAATGCACTGGGCAAGAAGGGCGCGATCTCTGAACAGATGGCCACGCTGGGCAAGATGGCACCGGAGGAGCGGAAATCTTTTGGTGCCGCACTCAACGTCATCAAGGACAAGGTGACGCAAGCGATTGTGGCGAAGAAGGCTGCATTGGCTGATGCCGCACTTGATGCGCGGCTTGCCACCGAACGCGTTGACATCACGCTGCCGGTGCGCCCTGAATTGCGCGGCACGGTGCATCCGGTGTCACAAGTCTGGGAAGAGGTGGTGCAGATTTTTGGCGACCTCGGATTTTCCGTGGCCGAAGGCCCGCACATCGAAGACGACTTCCACAATTTCGACGCGCTCAACATGCCGCCGGAACATCCCGCGCGGCAGGAGCATGACACGTTTTATTTCCATGAGAAGGCAGACGGCAGCCGCATGGTGCTGCGCACGCATACAAGCCCTGTGCAAATCCGCACCATGCTGTCATCCAAGCCACCAATCCGCATCATCGCACCGGGCCGAACCTTCCGCTCGGATAGCGACATGACGCACACACCGATGTTCAATCAGGTGGAAGGATTGGTGATCGACGAGACCTCGCATATGGGGCATCTGAAATGGGTCTTGCGCGAATTCTGCAAAGCCTTCTTCGAAATCGACGAAGTGAAGATGCGCTTCCGCGCCTCGCACTTCCCGTTCACCGAACCATCGATGGAAGTCGACATCCAGTACTCACGCGAAGGCGGACAGTTGAAGCTGGGCGTGGGTGACAAGTGGATGGAGATTCTGGGTTCCGGCATGGTGCATCCCAATGTCATCAAGGCCGGCGGTCTTGATCCTGCGAAATATCAGGGCTTCGCTTTCGGCATGGGCATCGACCGGATTGCGATGCTGAAATACGGCATCCCGGATTTGCGCGCGTTTTTTGAATCAGATTTGCGATGGCTCAGGCACTACGGTTTCCGCGCACTGCAAGTGCCGAATTTGGCGGGGGGATTGTCGTGAGCACTCCATATTTTCTTCCTTCCCCCCTCGCGGGGGAAGGTGGATCGCGCGTTAGCGCGAGACGGATGAGGGGGTCGTCCCGCGCATTTCGTCATCGTCCGGTCGCGCCGCAACCACCCCCTCATCCGGCGCTCCGCGCCACCTTCTCCCGCAAGGGGAGAAGGAAAATACTCGTAAGTCCCACTTCCCCCTTGTGGGGAGGTCGGCAAATTTGCGCAGCAAATTTCCGGGTGGGGGCATGGCTGACACACCTCCCGACCCCCACCCCTAACCCTGCCCACAAGGGGGAGGGAGTAAGTTCAAAATGACAACTGTTTTATCCAGCGCTCGAACTGAACTGCGAAATCGAAACAAACTCTTCGATGTGTTTCTAGGTTTTGATTTTCTACCAGCAGAGCCTGTCATTGATATGGGAATCGACTTCTTTTTGTACAGAGAGGCTGATGAAATCTTCTTTGCTGTTCAGCAAAAGGCAATTTGGACTGTAGAGCGGAAATACCACAGCAGAAATATTTGGATGGTGTTTGGTGATGACTATGATTCAGGCAGACAACATTGGTATTTGGCACCTCACGATTTGATGGTTCAAACAGCACTGCGTGACTATGGTCATAATCCAACAATGAAGAAGCCGGTTTCAGGAAAATGGGAAACCACTATGAGTAACAAACTGAAGAGCGAATTTGAAAACTTCAAACTTCCAGATTTTCTGACCGGACTCAACGCTTCACTGTTCAAGGAACTAACACAGAAATCCAAGGTAGATTGGCCCCAACAATGAAATTCACCCTCTCCTGGCTCAAGGATTATCTCGACACTTCCGCCTCCGTCGATGACATCGCGGATGGACTCGTCGGTGTTGGTCTTGAAGTGGAAGAGATCAGCAATGGGGCGGCGACGCTGAAGGATTTCACGGTTGCCTATGTGCGCAAGGCCGAGAAGCATCCCAATGCTGACAAGCTGCGGCTGTGTGAAGTGGAAACCAAGGACGGCGTGAAGCAGGTTGTGTGTGGTGCGCCGAATGCGCGCACTGGCATGCGGGCGATTATTGCGCTGCCGGGTGTTGTCATTCCACACAATCAAACGGTTTTTGCGCCTGCCACGATCCGGGGCCAGGAATCGCAGGCCATGCTGTGTTCGGAGCGCGAACTGCTGCTGTCGGAAGAGCATGACGGTATCATTGATGTGCAGGGTGATTGGCCGGTGGGAACACCCGCTGCGACAGCCCTCGGGCTTGATGATCCGATGTTCTATGTGAAGGTCACAGCGAACCGGCCTGACGCATTGGGCATCTATGGCATTGCGCGTGATCTGGCCGCGAAAGGTTTGGGTACGCTCAAGCCGCTGGATGCATCGCCCGTGAGAGGCGCGGTCAAATCGCCCATCACTGTAACGCTGGATTTTGCAGACACGAAGCCATGTCCGTTGTTCATTGGTCGCTATTTCAAAGGCGTGAAAAATGGCCCGTCACCGGACTGGATGCAGAAGCGGCTGCGCGCCATTGGTCTGCGCCCGATTTCAACGCTGGTTGATATCACCAACTACATCACCATGGCTTACGGTCGCCCCTTGCATGTGTTCGACGCGGACAAGGTGAAGGGCAACATTCACGCCCGCATGGCCAAAGACGGCGAAACACTCGATGCCCTCGACAACAAGACCTACACGCTCACATCCGAAATGACGGTGATTGCCGATGATGCAGGGGCAGAAGGCATTGCAGGTATCATCGGTGGATCTCATTCCAGCTGCTCCGAGATAACCACCAACGTCTTCCTCGAAACCGCGTGGTTTGACCCGACGCGTACCGCAGCCACGGGCCGCAAGCTCGGCATTCATTCTGATGCACGGTACCGCTTCGAGCGCGGTGTTGATCCGGGCTTTGTCGAGGCGGGTGCAGAGATTGCCACGCGGATGATCCTCGAACTGTGCGGTGGCGAGGTCTCGGAACTCGTTGTCGCTGGCAAACCGCCGTTGCAGAACCGCAAAGTTACCTTGCGCAAGACGCGCGTCAAAGCGCTCGGCGGACTAAATGCTCCGTGGGCGGATCAATTGGCTGTGTTGCGGAAACTGGGTTTCACGGTGACAGAAGCGGCAAGTGGCGCATCGGCCCAAGTGCCATCTTGGCGTCCTGATGTGCATGGCGAAGCCGATCTCGTCGAAGACATCTGCCGCATCATCGGACTCGAACACATCCCGTTCACACCAATGGATCGTCCCTATGCGGTGGCGCGGCCTGTGTTGACACCGCTGCAAAAACGTATGCTCACGAGCCGCCGCACACTCGCATCACGCGGCTTCAACGAAGCCGTGACCTATGCCTTCATCCCTGAAGCGCACGCCATGTTGTTCAGCTCCGGGCAACGCGACATGAACCTGGTGCTGTCGAACCCGATCTCCTCGGAGATGACGGACATGCGGCCCTCGCTGCTGCCCAATCTTCTCGCCGCAGCGGCGCGCAATCAGGCGCGGGGATTTTCAGACTTTGCAGTGTCCGAGGTCGGCCACGCTTATGCAGGCGACCGGCCCGAAAACGAAACCCTGCGCGTCGCTGGCATCCGGCATGGCGACGCCAGCACCCGCAGTTGGCTGAAAGGCGGGCGCGGGGCGGATGCGTTTGACACCAAGGCTGATTGTATGGCCGTGCTGGAAGCATGCGGCATGGCGGCATCGACATTGCAGGTTGTGGCGCAAGCGCCCGTGTGGTTTCACCCCGGCCGCTCCGGCAGCATTCAAATGGGACCGCAGAACAAGCTCGCGTTCTTTGGCGAAGTGCATCCCAAAATTCTGAAAGCGATGGATGTGAAAGGCCCTGTAGTCGCCTTCGAAATCATCCTCAACGCCATTCCCGCTCCGAAACAAAAAGGCACCACCAAGGCGGCATTGGTACTGTCTGATCTCATGACAGTGGATCGCGATTTTGCTTTCGTCGTGGAAGACAAGGTGCAGGCCGCTGACCTGTTGAAGGCCGTGAAGGGCGTCGACAAAGTCCTGATTGCCGATGCGTCGGTATTCGATGTCTTCAAGCTCGACGGCGGCAAGCAGTCCCTCGCCGTGTCAGTGACCTTGCAGCCGAAAGACAAGACAATGACCGAGGAAGAGATCGAGGCCGTGTCAGCAAAAATCGTCGCAGCGGCTGCTACCGCGGTGGGGGCTGTGTTGCGAGGGTAACTCCACCCTAACGCAACGCCATCCCCGCGAACTCGGGGATGATGATCCAGAACGGTCACCACCTAACTTGAAGAAAAGTTGGGTCCTCCGCCTTCGCGGAGGATGACGGCTGTTTTGAATTTGTGTACTGTGTCTGCAACAGGACGTGAAGGACATGACCCCCGCCACCAACACCGCATTGAAAGCCCTCAAGGCCCACGCGAAAATCCTGCCGGACCTGCGCAAGGCGTTTGCCAAGGGTGACCGGTTCGCGCAGTTCAGTGCGCGGCACGAGGACATGCTGCTAGACTTTTCGAAATGCGCCGTCACGTCAAAAACCATGTCGCTGCTGGCCACCCTCGCCAAGGCAGCGCATGTTGAACAGAAGCGCGACGCGATGCTGCGTGGTGATGTGATCAACACCACGGAGGGTCGCGCTGTTCTGCACACCGCACTGCGGCGTCCTGCTTCCGAAATTGTGATGGTCAATGGCCGCAACGTCGTTCACGATGTGCATGACGTGCTGCAAGCGATGTCACGCTTTGCCAACGAGGTGCGCAAATCCGGTATCACCGATGTCGTGAACATTGGTATCGGTGGTTCTGATCTCGGCCCGGTGATGGCAACGCTGGCGCTGGCCCCCTATCACGATGGCCCGCGCCTGCATTATGTGTCCAACGTTGATGGCGCACACATTGCCGACACGCTCAAGAAGCTGAACGCTGAAACGACCCTTTTCATCATCGCCTCGAAAACCTTCACCACCATCGAGACCATGACCAACGCCCAAACCGCGCGGGCGTGGATCGTGGAGAAGCTTGGCGAGGAAAAAGTTGGCGAGCATTTCGCTGCCGTCTCGACGGCCATCGCCAAAGTGAAAGCCTTTGGCATCGCTGAAAACCGTATCTTCGGATTCTGGGACTGGGTTGGCGGGCGGTACTCGTTGTGGTCGGCGATTGGCCTTCCCGTCATGATCGCCGTGGGTCCATCGCACTTCCACCAGTTCCTGCGCGGTGGCCACGCCATGGACCAGCACTTCGCAACTGCGAAACCTTTGGAAAACCTCCCGATGCTGATGGGGCTGCTGGGCGTGTGGCATCGCAATGCCTGTGGCTATCCTTCCCGTGCGGTGATCCCTTATGACCAGCGCCTGCTGCGTTTGCCTGCCTATCTGCAACAGCTCGACATGGAGTCAAACGGCAAGCGCGTTACTGCATCGGGCGAAACAGTGAAACATGATACCGGTCCCATTGTCTGGGGCGAGCCCGGTACCAACGGCCAGCATGCGTTTTTCCAGTTGCTGCACCAAGGAACGGGCGTCATTCCCATCGAGTTCCTGATCGCGGCGGAGCCACACGAGCCGGGACACATGCGGGTGCATCATGATTTGTTGATTGCCAATTGTCTGGCCCAATCACAGGCGCTGATGAAGGGCCGCACGTTGAAAGAAGCAACCGCGCAATTGCTGGCGATGGGAAAATCCAAGGACGAAGCACACCGTCTGGCCCCGCACCGCGTGTTCACCGGCAACCGCCCATCCATCACACTCGTTTATAAACAACTCGATCCCTACACGCTTGGCCGCCTCATCGCATTGTATGAACACCGTGTGTTTGTCGAAGCCGCGATCTGGGGCATCAACGCGTTTGACCAGTGGGGCGTGGAACTCGGCAAGGAACTGGCAACCGGACTCCAACCCGTCGTTGAAGGCAAGCTTGGTCTTGACGGATTGGATGCGTCAACGGCGGGCTTGGTGAAACACCTGAAGCTCTAACACGCCACCACATTCACAGCCAAACCACCCTGCGAGGTTTCCTTGTAGCGTTCGCTCATGTCGATGCCGGTCTGGCGCATGGTTTCGATGCATGTGTCCAGATGCACCAGGTGGGTTCCGTCGCCGCGCAATGCCAGCGATGCGGCAGTCACGGCTTTCACTGCGCCAAAGGCATTGCGTTCAATGCACGGCACCTGCACCAACCCGCCAACAGGATCGCAGGTCATGCCAAGGTGGTGTTCGAGGGCGATTTCGGCGGCGTTTTCCACCTGCGCATTCGTGCCGCCAAGTGCTGCGCACAGGCCGGCAGCTGCCATGGCGGAAGCTGATCCCACTTCTCCCTGACAACCTACTTCCGCCCCTGAAATGGATGCATTGTGTTTGATGATGCCACCGATTGCAGCTGCGGTGAGCAAGAACGTGCGAATGCCATTTTGATCCGCGCCAACGCAATGGTCGAGATAGTAACGCATGACGGCGGGTATGACGCCAGCGGCACCATTTGTTGGTGCCGTGACAACCTTGCCGCCCGCCGCGTTTTCCTCGTTCACGGCCATGGCATAGACGGACAGGAAATCCATGACACGGTGGGGCTGCACGGAGTTTCCGCCTTGCTCGGCCACCAGCTTTTTCATGACATCGGCAGCACGGCGTTTGACTTTCAGCCCACCCGGCAAAGTGCCTTGCAACACCAGGCCCCGCCGCATGCAGCGGTCCATGACATGCCAGATGTGGTCAATATCTGCATCCAACCTATCGTTTTTTTCGTTGGCGCGTTTCATGTCGGCGATGGACAGGCCGGACGCATCGCCCATGGTCAGCATTTCCGCTGCTGATGAAAACGGATAGGGCACATTGGCGGGGTGCGAAGATTGGGGCTGTTCACGTTCCATCGCTGACTGAACAAAACCGCCACCCACGGAATAGTAGGTTTCACTCACCGTCTCTAAACCAGACTCAAGCCGGAACACCATGCCGTTGGCGTGGCCCTTCAAGGCGGGTCCGTAGTCAAAAACAATGTCAACGGCGGGGTCAAAATCGAAAACACCAACCCGCTGCACCACTGCCATCCGGGCGAGGATGTCATCGACGTGGTCAGGGTCGATGCTTTTGGGTTCCGCACCCGCCAGGCCCAAAACAATGGCCCGGTCCGTACCGTGACCTTTGCCGGTAAATGCCAATGATCCGTGCAAGCTCACCCGGATGCGCCCGCCAGGCTTCCCGTCGATCAGAGCCAGAAAGCGACGGCTTGCCACCATGGGTCCCACGGTGTGGGAGCTTGACGGTCCAATGCCAATTTTGAAAAGGTCAAAGACAGACAGAAACATGATCGCGAAGTTAGTCCGGCCAAACGGCGTTGTCCCGCCAGCAGGGCCGCTTTATTGGCAATTTGCGGCGCGGTCGTTGCGGTGGCTGTTGGCTGCTACGGCCAGGCAACATCAGCCGTGAGCACAAAATGGTCGCTGATTCCGCCATGCAGGCGCACATTGCTGATGTCACAAGATTGTGGACGGGAGAAAATATAGTCCACCATGAAGGTGGCGAGCTTGGCGCTCTTTATGCGGTCATGCCGGACATAGTGAAGGGGCAGGTAAATGCTGGACGTGACCTCTTCCGGCACATGATCCGTGTAGCGCTGGACGAGGGTTTCGTAGAGGCTGTTGTGCTTTCGCGGAATGTTGAAATCTCCGCACAGGACATGTGCGGGTTGCTTGGCCAATAGGGCAAGGAGTTCTTTCATGTCACTTCGTTGGTTGGCATCCGGTGCTCCATCCGGTGTCCAGGTAAAGTGGGTGGCATAAAAGTTCATCGCAGCCTCGCCGGAAGCGACCTTCACACCGATTACACCATGCCAGATGGTCGGCCTTTTATCCGCCTCTGAAAACGGGACAAGGACGGCCGTGGGTCGGTGGTAGTAGTCCAGCATGGCCAATTCGCCTGGAAGCCGGTGCGCAATCGCCGTTCCCCACGCCGAAGCATGGCCGCTCTTCCTGTTTTTAAGCGTCATGGGCAGAAAATGCCACCTGTAGTCACGCCCCAAGAGCTCATGCAGATCGTCCTGGAAGACTTCTTGCAGGCAAATGACACCGGCGCGCTGTTCCTGCAAAAAGGTGCAAACCTTGTCGAGATGCAAGTCACCTTCGATATTGGCGCAAACAAGCTGGGTGCCGTTTGTCATGTGGCCTCAATGCGCCTCATCCCAGTTGTTGGCCGCACGTGCGTCAACTTGCAACGGTACCGATAGTTTGATGGCCGGTTCAGGCGACCTGACCATCACATCACGAATGACGGGAATGGCCGCTTCAACCTCACTTTCCGGCAATTCGAATATCAACTCGTCGTGCACCTGCAGCAACATCCGTGCTCGGATGTTGTTGGCGGCAAGTGTCGGCATCATGCGGATCATGGCGCGGCGGATGACATCGGCTGCCGAACCCTGGATCGGCGCATTGATGGAAGCGCGTTCGAGGAAGGCACGTTCTGATGGATTGGGTGATTTGATGCGCGGGAAATGCATGCGCCGCCCGAAAATGGTTTCCACATAGCCATTGTCACGCGCATATGCCTTGGTTGTCTCCATGTAGTCTTTGATGCCGGGAAAGCGTTTGAAATAGGTGCGGATGTACTCGCCTGCTTCTTCGCGTGAAATCCCCAGTTGATTGGCAAGCCCAAAGGCCGATATGCCATAGATGATGCCGAAGTTGATCGCCTTGGCGCGGCGGCGCACGGATGAATCCATGCCTTCGATGGGCACGTTGAACATTTCACTGGCCGTCATGGCGTGAATATCAAGACCATTGGCAAACGCTTTTTTCAATTGCGAAATATCGGCGATGTGCGCCAGCACGCGCAACTCGATTTGCGAGTAGTCAGCACTGATCAGCTTGTGGCCCGGTGTCGCCACAAACGCCGTGCGGATGCGGCGGCCATCTTCGGTGCGCACGGGAATGTTTTGCAGGTTCGGTTCGTTCGATGACAGGCGCCCTGTGGACGTCGATGCCATGGCGTAGCTGGTATGCACGCGGCTGGTTTTAGGGTTGATGTAGGTGGGCAGGGCTTCGGTATATGTTGATCGCAATTTCGCCAATTGCCGCCAGTCCAGAACCTTTTGCGCCAATTCGATGCCCTGTTCCGCCAGCGTTTCAAGCATGTCGGAATCTGTGCTCCACGCTCCCGTCGCCGTCTTGCGCCCGCCTTGCAATGCCATTTGGCCGAACAGGATTTCACCCAGTTGCTTTGGCGAACCGATATTGAACTGTGTGCCCGCCAGTTTATGAATGATCGTTTCAATGGCCGCCTGCTTGGTGCCGAACTCGTGCGACAGGTGCGCCAGCACCGTTCGGTCCACCGCAATGCCTTCGCGCTCCATCTGCACCAGAACCGGCACCAGAGGCCGCTCCAGCGTTTCGTAGACTGTGATTTTGCGTTGCGCCAACAGCTTCTGCTTGAACAGCAGCCACAGGCGCAAGGTGATATCGGCATCTTCCGCCGCATACTGTGTGGCCCGGTCAATCGGCACCTTGTCAAACGTCACCCGTGACTTGCCAGAACCTGCCACGTCCTTGAACGCAATTGGCGTGTGACCCAGATGGCGTTGCGATAATTCATCCATGCCATGACCCACATCGCCTGACTCAAATGCGTAGGACATCAGCATCGTATCATCGAGCGGTGCAACGCTGATGCCGTAATTCGACAACAGCAACATATCGTACTTCAGGTTCTGCCCGATTTTCATAACCGATGGCGACGCAAACAGGGGCTTGAGTTTCGCCAGGGCGACGTCTGCCTTGATTTGGGCATCCAATCGCTCACCGCCAAACAGCCCGCCACCCGCACTGGTATGCGTCAGCGGAATATAGCAGGCCTTACCCGGCGCAAGGGCGAGTGACACCCCCACAATATTCGCTTGCATCGCATCCAGCGAATCCGTTTCCGTGTCGATGCACACAAAACCTTGATCTGTCGCCAGCGCGATCCAATGATCCAGTTCTTTCTCGGATGTCACGGTAACATAGTCAGTATGGATGACGGGGATGGTCTTCAACTTCGTTTCCACAACGGCAACGTGATCAACGGTGCTGTCAGTCGTGGTTGCTGCAGTGTGCGACACAGGTGTTTGCGACTTGCGAGCGGGCGGCAACACGATTTCGACACCACCTTCTGGCGGCCAGAACTTGATCTCTACCGCAACCGCTTCAATTGCTGCCATGTCGGCATCCAGTGCCGTGGCAATGGTTTTTGTAATGGTATTGAATTCCATCGCCTTGAGAAAACCGATCAGTGCCGCGGCGCGTGGCTGTTCGACTGCAAAACCGTCAATGGACTCAACACCTGGCACATTTTTGTCAAGCGTCACCAAGCGCTTTGAAATGCGGGCTTGCTCTGCATACTGGATGAGATTTTCGCGCCGCTTGTTTTGTTTGATCTCGGGAGCCCGTGCCAGCAGCGTTTCCAGGTCGCCATAGGTGTTGATGAGCTCAGCACCGGTTTTCACACCAATGCCCGGAACGCCCGGCACATTGTCCACACTGTCACCAGCCAGGGCCTGCACATCAATCACCTTGTCCGGTGTCACACCGAATTTCTCCAGCACCTCTGGATCGGAAATCACTTTCTCCTTGCCGGGGTCAAATATTTCTACCCCAGGCTGGATCAATTGCATCATGTCTTTGTCCGACGTGATGATGCGCACCGTTGCACCCGCCTCCACCGCCTGGCGCGTGTAGGTCGCGATCAGATCATCGGCTTCATAGTTGGGCATTTCGATGCAGGGCAAGTTGAACGCCCGCGTGGCCTGGCGGATGAGCGAAAATTGCGGCCGCATGTCTGCCGGCGGATCAGGCCGCTGCGCTTTGTAGGCGGGATAGAACTCACTGCGGAAGGACTTGGATGAATGATCAAAGATCACGGCAATATGGCTGGGTTTTTGCCCTTGCACCTTGCCCTTCACCAACCCCCACAGCATGTTGCAGTACAAGCGTACCGCCCCCACGGGCAAACCATCGGAACGTGAATTGTATTTCGGATCCTGGTTCGCCGATTGGAAATAGGCGCGGAAGATAAACCCTGATCCGTCGATCAGATAAAGGTGGTCACCGGGTTTCAGCGGGTTTTTTTGGGGCGGCTGTGATGTCATGCCAGCCACTATGCCATTGCAAACACGCATTCGCCAGCCACGTTTCCATCAACCGTCAGTGAAGGAGTTTGTTCTGCGCAGACGCGCTGCATTTGATTTGCGAAGTCTGGCCGGACGCAAGAATGATGCTGTCGTAGCCACGGCCTTCGCGGGCAAGAACCGAACCGACCGCTATTCGGGCTCTTTCCATCTCGATACCGCCATGCTCGAACATGTCGCGGACGTCGCTTTCATCGATATTGGCCGAGGGAAAATAGCAGGATCCGACGGAGTAACCCCGGCACTTGCGCAGCGCCGCAAGCAAAAGCGTCCCGCCGGTCTTGAGAAGGCTGAGGATGTTCTGCAAGTACATGTGCCATGTTGACTTGTCGCAGGTCGCGCTGTCGGCGCAATAGCAGGTCAACACCACATTGTAGCGCCTGCATCCGCCTTCGATGGGTGACGGGCGCGACGCATCGCATCTCAGGAGATTTTCAATGCGTCCCCGCAACAGGGACTCGCGTGTTTCGACGCTCGCCCCGGCAAAGCCCTCGCACGCAAGGACATGGCGCGTAAAACTCTGCCAGTCATGTGCGCCGGGCTCGTGGTTCAGCCACGCCCGGATTTGTGCCAGGTTCTGCGGCACAAAATCTGCGATGTCGACGTGTTCAACGTATGGACTTAACGCGATGAGGTTGTGAACCGTGGGGCCAGAGCCGAAATCTATGGCAGTGCCGCCCCGCGGAAGCTTTCGGCATTCCTGGATCAGAAATTCGAGTGTCAGTTGTTCGTCGGCCTCGACCCGTGAATAGTATTCACGCAGATAATCGCTGGCATCCCACTGTCCGAAATCACCTGTTGCGTTTGCCGAGATCAACATGACTATGCTGCCGTGCGGTACAACAGCCAACCGATGCCGGCCAGAACTAAAGCTGCCACCAGTTGATCGGAAATGTGCCAGCGGAACAGCTGCCCGCTGAGCACGGCGACTGCGACAATTGTTGCGCCAAACCAGAACAATGTCTGGGTTTCTGGTGGCAGGCTGCCATAGGCTGCAAGTTGGCGCAGGGCGAGCCAATACATGACGACACCGAACTGGAAGCCGATGATCGATTTTAGCCCCTCCATCCAAACAAAACCGCCGCCCTGCCAGACTCTGTTGGCATGAATGAAGCCTCGCGCATCCCCGTAGCCACAAAGGAGTGTAAGCGCACTGATTAGAATGACAGACCGCATGCGAAGTTTTTCCTTGTTCGGACCATTCCCCCAAAACGGCCTCAGCAATGTGAAAAAATGGTAGTAGTCATCACTACAATTGTCAAGTAGTAGGTTTGCGGGTAACATGCAGCCCCGAAAAATTACAGGACGGATCAATGTCACACACAAAAAGTGCCATCCCGGCACGCATCCTTGCGGCAGCCGAAGGGCTATTCGCCGAATTTGGCTACCAGGGCTGTTCCTTGCTCAAGATTGCCAAGGCTTCAGGCACAAGCGAATCGGGGGTGCTCCGTTTCTTCAGCACGAAGGAAGACGTTTTTCTGGCGGTCATCGAAAGTGCGCTCGACATCCTCCACCATCGCCTCGACCGGGACCTCCGGGCACTGCCGGAAGCGCTTGCCAATGACCCAGTGGAGCAGTTGCTTAGCGTGCTCAAATCGGTTCTTGAACTCTATCATGAGACACCTGACAAGATCGCACTGATCTTTTCCGAAGGTGGATTGTCGATCAGGATGCTGAGAGGATCGCAAGGGCGAACGCTCATGACATTGCCGGGCATGCTGAAACTCGTCGACCGGATTACTGCGTTATTTTCAAAAGGACGGCAGCAGGGCACTTTCAGGGGGGTCGATCCTGTGGCTGCCCGCGAAATCTATTTTGGACTCATCGAGGGGGTCATACTCGGATGGCTGCTCTCGAGTGATTCAGCGGCTCCATACAGGTCGGCAGCGCCAAAAAAGGTGTTGGTGGCAGCCCGCATGATGCTTGGCGGCTTGGCCGCCGGTTCACGCAAAGTCCGACCAGTAAATCGCAGACAGCCGACAGGCGGGGACACAGGCAAATATCCCTGACAAGATGGGAGAGTCACCGGATTTCAGTTTTGCGGATGGGGTTGCGCTCCACTTTCCCTGCACTATGCCAGCCCTTCGCCCAAGTTTCCACCTTTGCCCGGCGTGGCCGCACAAACAGGAAACTGGCCCAGTTGTTGCGCACCGCAAGGTGCAAAACCACCGGCCCGATAATACCAACCAATGTGGTGAGAACCGCGATGGTATCAACGCCCAGCCACGGCGCAACCTTGATCAAGACTGAGCGCGTTCCGGCCATGAAAAGAAAGAACGCCAGATAAACCACAATGGAGTTTGCGCCCAGATAGCGGAACACCGAAGCAAAGTTGCTGCGCGATAGCAAGACACCAATCGCAATGACAGCACCCGCGCCGGCAAGTCCCAGCAGCAGGCTGATCAAAGGCAAATGCGACGCCCCGCCAAACACCAGCATGCCGTTCACCAATACCCAGGCTGCAAGCGCTGGCAAGGTAATCAACAGCGGCATGCGCCGGACATGATCTGCATACTGGAAAATCTGTGAGGCCAACCAATGCCCCGCAAAGAAATACACAAAGCGCGCCGCAAACTCATCGATGAGGATCCAGCCCGTTTCAATCGGCAACGCTTCGAGCAACGCAGCGACGACAAAAACCAGAAGGGCAGGTGCGCGGTGCAATAATTTGGTCACCACAAAAAACACCGCCAACAGATAAATGAACCACAGCGTGCCGAACGGTTCAATGAAACCCAACGCATAGTCGCGTGCCAGACCAGAAGCCCCTTGCGCCTGATAAATGCCATAGCCTTTCAAGGCAAACTGGATGGTCATCCACAAGATATAGAAATAGGCAAAGTGGACAACTTTGGTGTCAAGATAACTGCGCCAGGGTGCCGCAATGCGCCGCCCCAGAAACAATCCTGACAGCAGGAAAAAGTCCGGCATGCGAAATGGCCGCGCCCACTCAATGAACTGTCCCACATGGCTGGTCTCACCCATGGCCTTTTCCACGCCCAGGGTGGAATGCATCATGACCACCAGAATGATGCAAATGCCCTTGGCATAGTCCACCCAGTCGATCCGTTGTTGCGCCGTCACCATGGTTAATCCGCCTGTGCCAGTATGAACACTGGTTCGAGTAGGAACTCAAGCAGCAAGACAGTAGCCACGGGCGGGAGATGTCCATCACAAGTGCGTGACGCGGCAACCTGGTTGCGGCTGTCCTGGTGGTCGTCTATAGCGGAAGAACCCAGCACCCGTAGCTCAGCTGGATCAGAGCGCTGCCCTCCGAAGGCAGAGGTCACAGGTTCGAATCCTGTCGGGTGCGCCAAATTAATAATACAAATCAATAATTTAATGACGATTGTGTTCCAGTCGAAACTGCGAAAAAGTTACGCGTAAGCACCACGTAAGCACGTTGCTAGGGGGGTCTGGCGTACTTTGGCGGTCCCATAATCCATTGCCGCAATAGGAAAATGAGCGTTGCCCTGACCTTCAGTGGTGGGAAATGACTGGTCCAGGCACCCGTAGCTCAGCTGGATAGAGTGTTGGCCTCCGAAGCCAAAGGTCACAGGTTCGAATCCTGTCGGGTGCGCCAATTATTTCAATGGGTTACGAAAGAGTTACCTAAGACAACCGATTTCTTTGCACTATAAAGTATTTGGGCGATCCAAGATCAGCTTATCGCCAAGGCGTTGAAAGCAGCCCAATCCAGTGCTTTGGCATCGCGCAACAATGCCGCGTTCCGTGTCAGACTGCTGCCTTTGGCAGAGCCTATCAGCACCGACGCCACCGCCGGATGTTCCAGAACAAATCGCATGGCAGCCGCGGGCAGGGCTGAGCCCTGCCGCTTTGCCTCTGCTTCCATTCCGTTTACACGGCCAATGATGTCGGCACTTGCAGGCCCATAGTCGTGATGTGCGCCCGGCACCGCCCC
>JAYVKC010000095.1:0-2180 GCA_043768765.1 Hyphomicrobiales bacterium
TTGATGGCAACGGCGGCTTCAGCCGATGCCAATTGCTGGCCTGTTGCATTGAGGAACAACCTGGCGCGGTTGACAAAGCGGCCTGTCGACAATGTGGTGGAAGCCAAAAGTGAAAGCTTGATGTTGATCTTGCCAGCGGTTGGCAAGACGTTGGCAAAGCTCAGGGTGTTGCCCGCTATTGCTGGTGTTATGGCGACGCCATCAACAGTCGCCGATCCGCTCACGAAACTGAAGCCGGCAGGCATCAGGTCAACAATGTCATAAGGGCCCTTGCGCAAGTTGGATGCGGTGATTGTATAGGCGATGCGTTCGCCGCGACGGACTTCCGAACGGGCTGCGGTTTTGGAAAGCACGGCCAGTGGGGCCGAGACCGGGGTAATTGTCGAGGCATTGCCTGTGGGCGAGTCATCATCTGAATCATCGAGCACCACTGCACCGCCTGGTGTTTCAGCCGACACCTGGGCCTGGTTCACAACCTTGCCCGCATCTTCGTCTTCGGTTGTCACGAGATGGCGGCCGATGAATGTTGTGGAGTTCACAGCCCCAACAGCAAGGGTTGCCAATGGACCACCATCGATCTTGGCGTTGGCATCGGTGACTGCAACATTTGAGAGGGTGGTATTGCCTGTGTTGTAAACAGTGAAGGCATAGGTGATCGTATCGCCCGCATCGGTGCGACCGTTGCCATTGTCATCGACAATTGCAGCGACAGTTTTCACCAAGGCGATGCCGGGCTTTTGGACAAGGGTTGAGAATGTTGGGGTGGAGCCATCGACATTGTTGCTGTCTGAAACGTCGGATACGGCACCTGCCAAGGACTGCGCGCTGACAGTTGCCTGATTGAGAACGCCCGCTGCATCCACATCAGCTTGCGTGATGGTGTGGACGGCCGTGAATGTGTTGTTGTTGACGGCATTGAGGGCAAGTGAGGCCAATGGTCCACCGCTGACAACAGCGTTGTTGTCGGTGACGATGACATTGGTGAGCGTCACATTGCCGGTATTGGTGATGGCGAAGGCATAGCTGATCTTGTCGCCCACATCATGGATGCCATTGCCGTTGCTGTCGGTGATTGATGACTGGGTTTTGACCAGGGCCACGGCAGGATTGTTGGCCAGGAATGTGACTGTTGGTTCGTCCTGCGTGATGCTGTCATTGTCTGAAAGGTCAGTGGCAAGCTGGTTGGAAGGTCCGGTGCCACGCACAGTGGCCTGATTGGTGACACGACCATCAATTATGTCTTGCTGCTGAATGATGTAGGTGGCGGTGAACGTTGTAGAGTCAGAGTCACCAGCATCCAGCGAGGCAATGGTGGCGCCGGAAACCGTGATCAACGGATCGGTGATCTGGATGTTGCTGAGGGTGACATTGCCGGTGTTGGTGACAATGAACTCATATACAATCGTGTCGCCCGCATCGACCAGGCCGTTGCCATTGGTGTTGGTGATTGAGCGTGCACGCTTCACCAGCGCGATGGCGGGCTTCACGATGATTGCGGTGACAGTGGGGTCATCTTCTGTCAAGTCGGCGCTGTCAGATATGTCAGAGACGGCAGAACCGTTCACTGCGCCGCCGCGGGCTGTAGCCTGGTTGACTACGCTTCCAGCTTTCATGTCGGCAACTGAGACCAGATGGGTTGCGGTAAAAGTTGTGGTGTCGGCAATCCCTGGTGCAAGTTTCACCAAAGGCCCGCCGGCCATCACCCCATTTGGATCAGTGACGGCAACATTGCTCAGGGTTGTATTGCCTGTGTTGGAGACGCTGAAGGCGTAGTTGATCACATCGCCAAGATCGGTGATGTCGTTGCCAGTGTTGTCGGTGATTGATGACACGCGCTTGAGGATGGCGATGCCGGGTTTTTCAATAATCTCGAGCTTGGTTGGTGCGTTTTCGGTGAAGACGGCGGGATCGGATTCATCTTCGACAATGGTGTCGTCTGGTGTGGTGCCATAGGTGTCAGCGGTGTTGTCAAAGAAGCCGCGGTCAACATCTTCCTGGGTCAGCACATAGGTTGCGGTGTGACTGGTTTCATCCAGTTCGCCGGGTTTCAGGGTCAAGCCTGTTGGGGGCAAGGGCGAAGACACAACGTCGGCATTGCGGTCCTTGACGAAAACATCGGTGAGGGTGACATTGCCTTCGTTCTTGACGCTGAAAGCATAAGTCACCTTGTCGCCCAGATC
>JAYVKC010000096.1:0-24919 GCA_043768765.1 Hyphomicrobiales bacterium
GCGAGCGCACAGGGCAAGGCCGCATCATCGAAGTGTCGCTGTTCCACGCCATGGCGGACTGGATGAATGTGCCTTATCTGCAAACGCGTTACGGCGGGCTGAAGCCGCCACGCATGGGGCTGAAACATCCCACCATTGCACCCTATGGTGCCTATGCATGCGAAGACGGAAAAGCTGTTTTGATCTCAATCCAGAACGAGCGCGAATGGGTGCAATTCTGCGCACGCGTTCTGGGGGACGGCGCAATTGCCACGGACCCGCGTTTTGTCAGCAATACCATGCGCGTGGCCAATCGCCCGGCGCTGGAGGCCATCATCGAGCCTGTGTTTGCCGCACACCCACGCGAAGCGATGATTGCACTGTTGACTGAGGCGAATATTGCTTTCGGTCGACTTTCAGATTTGGATGATTTGCTTTTTCATCCGCAGAACCGAACGATCACAGTTCAGACGCACGGTGGTACCGTTGAAATGCTTGCACCCGGCGCGGTGGTGCGGGGACAGGTGATGAACTATGGCGCGGTGCCTGGCTTGGGCGAACACGATGATCTTCTGCGCAGCGAATTTGCTGTGCCTGTAGAAGCGGCAGAACTGTAGAAACGGGAGAAAACAGCATGACTGATACAATTGATGCGATGAAGCGCCGCGCGCGCGACTATTTCAAGGCCTTCGCAAGCAAGGACGAAGCCTGGCTCAATGCCAATGTGGCCAAGACCTATATCCGCAACGACACCACGCTACCGTTTGAAGTCAAAGGCCCGGAAGGTGTGTTGAAGCTCGGTGATTTATTGCTGGGCGCTTTTTCCGATATCGAACTCGATGTGCAGCAGATGATCGCCGAAGGTGACAAGGTGCTGGTGCATTTGCGCTTTCGCGGCAAGCAATCCGGGGTTTTCGGTGACTATCCTGCGTCGAACAAGCGTTTTGATGTGATGGTTCTCGATCTTTTCCGCATGGAAAACGGCAAGATCGCAGAGCAATGGCCCGCAATCGACAATCTCGGCTTGCAACAACAGATCGGCCTGCTTGGCTAGATGCCTCGCGTCAGCACATCAGCTTGCGGCATGGCAGAACGGACTGATCCATGACTCCGGCAATCACATATCTCTTTGTGCCAGGCGACAGGCCGGAACGTTTTGCCAAAGCCATGGCTTCTGGCGCTGACCGGATTGTCCTGGATCTCGAAGATGCTGTGCAGCCTGATCAAAAAGCCCCGGCGCGTCGTAGCATTCTGGATGCTGATCTCAACTGGCAGCGTGTTGTCATCCGCATCAATGACGCGGCTTCGCCATTTTTTGCAGACGATTTGAAGTTTTTGACGCGATGCCAAGCTGGTGCAGTTCTTCTGCCAAAGGCTGAAACACCTGACATGCTCCTGACAGTCGCAGCCGGCTGTGGTCGTGCTGTAGAGCTTCTTCCGCTTGTCGAGACGGCGCGCGGCCTCGCCAATTTGCCGGCCATCTTAAGTACAGAAGGTGTAAGTCGGGCAGTATTCGGGCATCTGGATTTTGCGCTTGATCTCGGCTGTTCAACAGACTGGTCATCATTGCTGTTTGTCCGTACACAGATGGTTTTTCAATCCAGACTGGCCAACGTGCTTCAACCCGTTGATGGCATTACCACCAACCTCAAGAATGCTGATGCAGCACAAGCTGATGCAAAGTCTGCCCGGCTGCTTGGTTTCGGTGGCAAGCTGCTGATTCATCCCGCACAAGTCGCACCCGTAGCCGCAGCCTTCGCACCCACCTTGGAAGAGGTGACATGGGCCAAACGCGTGATCGCTGCTATGGACGGTCAGGCCGGGGCTGTTGCGCTCGACGGTAAAATGATCGACAAGCCAGTGAAGGAAGCCGCATTGCGGATTCTGGCCCGCGCCAAGGTGTGATGACACAATGACTGTCATTCGTGAAGCCGACCTGATCGACAGCATCGCCGAAGCGCTGCAATACATCTCTTATTTCCACCCACCAGATTTCATCCGCGCCATGGCTGCCGCCTGGGCGCGTGAACAGAACCCCAGTGCAAAGCAGGCGATGGCACAAATCCTTGTTAACTCGCGCATGTGCGCACTAGGGCGCAGGCCGATTTGCCAGGATACGGGCACGGCCAATGTATTCCTTACAATAGGCTCGCAAGCACGTCTCGAACTATCCGGCAGCTTGCAAAAGGCTGTCGATGAAGCCACACGCCGCGCCTATCGCCTTGATACAAATCCGTTGCGCGCATCCCTGGTGGTTGATCCGTTTGGCAGCCGCAAGAACACCGGCGACAATACGCCTGCCATGGTGACGGTGGAAATTGTAGCCGGTAACAGAATTGCGGTTGACGTGTCAGCCAAGGGCGGTGGCTCCGAAAACAAGGCAAAGTTTGCCGTGCTCAATCCATCTGCATCCGTGGCGGACTGGGTGGTCAACACCGTCGAGACGCTTGGTGCGGGCTGGTGTCCGCCAGGCATTCTGGGCATTGGCGTTGGCGGGTCTGCTGATAAGGCCATGGTGCTTGCCAAGGCTTCGCTCAATGACGCCATCGACATGGCAGACCTGTTGCGACGGGGACCTGCGAACAAGACAGAAGAATTGCGCATTGAGATTTATCAGCGCGTCAATGCGCTGGGGATTGGTGCACAAGGCCTCGGGGGCGTGACCACTGTTCTCGATGTAAAGCTGCGCAGCTTCCCCACCCATGCGGCGTCGCTGCCGGTTGGTCTCATTCCCAATTGCGCTGCAACGCGGCATGTGCATTTCGAACTGGATGGCACTGGCCCTGCCCAGTTCACGCCGCCTGATCTGTCGGATTGGCCGGAGATTTTGCTCGACCAGATGGGATCACAATCCCTTCGTCTCGATCTTGATAAGTTGGATGATAGACTGGTTGAAAGTCTTGAGCCGGGGCAAACGGTGCTCCTGTCTGGCACGCTTTTCACGGGTCGCGATGCCGCCCACAGGCGCATTGTCGACATGCTGGACCGGGGGGAAACCTTGCCCGTCAATCTGCGTGGCAAGGCGATCTACTACGTTGGCCCCGTTGATGCTGTTGGCGATGAAGTCATTGGCCCCGCTGGCCCCACCACGGCATCACGCATGGATGGCTTCACGGAACGCGTGTTGCGCGACACCGGATTGAAACTGATGATCGGAAAAGCCGAGCGCGGGCCAGCAGCTATCGAAGCCATCGCCCGATACAAGGCAGCCTATCTCATCGCTGTGGGCGGCGCGGCCTATCTCGTGTCGAAGGCGATCAAGGCAGCCAAGCCCGTGGCCTTTCACGACCTCGGCATGGAGGCTATTTTCGAACTGCACGTCAAGGATATGCCTGTCACCGTGGCGGTAGATGCGCGGGGCAATTCAATCCACACATCAGGCCCGGCCCAGTGGCGGCGCATTATGGCTGGTTCCAAACCCTAGATTCGTGCGGCCAGAGCCTTTGCGGCTGTGACAGCTTCGGCACGCGAGGCCGCATCGATCTCCGGACCAAACAAACCTTTTTCAACCTCCAGAATCGAAATGTCCGTCACACCCACCATCTTGAACCACATGGTGAGGTAGGTCGTCTGAAAATCAAACTTGTCTTTCGGAAAATGCTCGCCAATCTGCACGCCCCGGGCACACATGGCCACACCCTTTTTATCCTTCAGCATGCCGAGCTGGCCACGATCATCAAAGGTGAAAAGCACATCTTTCTGCGAAACCACGTCAAACAGGTGTTTGAGCTTGTAGGGAATTCCGTAATTCCACATGGGTGAGCTGATGAGTATCACGTCGGCCGCTGTGATGCGACCTGCGAGCTGCTTGATCTCCGCCCAGGCTTTCTCCTGTTTTTTGGACAGGGCAACGCCAGCGATACCTGCGTATTTTGCATCAAGGGCATCGCCGTCAAATTCCGGCATTGGCGTTGACCAGACATCAAGCACATCAACGGTGCCCCCTGCATTACGCGCCTTCCAGCCCGCAATGAATGCGTGTGCAACCTCCAACGAGGCGGACCTTTGTTTTCTGGGCGAACCTTCAATGTGGATGAGATGTGGCATGTTATTCTCCTGCAATAGGTTTTTCCAGAGGTTAGCGCTCACTTTCAACTCTTGCCAATTCATTGAGCCATAAGATTTTTCACTAGGCGGGTAATGAACAAAGTCTTGGCGGCCCTGGGCAGGAGGCTGAATACTGGTATAAAAATCTGCCCGACGAACGGGCGCGACGGGAAAAACGCCGTGATTTCTGAATTCTACATGCCAACACGCATCGTTGCAGGCAAAGACTCCCTGTCGCATATCGGCACTTTGGCGCGCAGCCTCAGAATGTCAAAAGTTCTGGTGGTCTCCGACCCGGTGATTTGCCAGCAGTCATTCCACAGTGCTGCACTGGCAACGTTGAAGGACGCCGGAATCATCACGGTACGTTTTGACGACTGCGGCATTGATGCGCGCTGTTCGCATATCGACGAACAGGGAGACGTGGCGCGGAACGGTGGCATTGACGGCATCATTTGCATCGGCGGCGGCTCCGTCATGTGCACAGGCAAGGGCATTGCCATCGTTGTCACCAACAACAAACCCATGGCCGATTGCACAGGTGTGGGCAATTTTGACAAGCGGGCACTTCCGATGATCATGGTGCCCACCACAGCGGGCTCTGGTTCAGAAGTCTCGCAATGGACAATCGTCAAGGACGAGGTCCGGCATCTGAAACTTCTGGGCGGTGGTCCGCTCAGTTTTCCCGATGCGGCCATACTTGATCCGGCAACACTGCGTTCGCTGCCCATGCGCACGGCTGCCTTGCCGGCTGTTGATGCGCTGACCCATGGGGTTGAAGCCTATTTCAGCAGCATTGGCTCGCCCCTGACTGACGCCGTGGCACTGGCAGCAGTCAAGCTGCAATATGGTTCATTGCGCGCCTCCATCAACAGTGATGATGAGCAGGCGCGGGAAAACAATCTGGTCGCATCCTGCATGGCCAATGTGGCCTGTGGCAATGCGCGTCTCGGGCATGGACATGCGCTGTCGCTGCCGATGGAAGGGCACCTTGATCTGCCCCACCCCTATGGCGTGGGAATTCTTCTGCCGGAAGTTGTTGCCTTCAATCTTGCGGTATTGCCTGGCAAGGTAAAACCTTTTGCCGAGGCCGTTCAGGTTGAAACCAGTGGGTTGACCCGGGCTGAAATGATCGAGGCTTCAACCGAAGCCATTCGCCAGCTCTATGGCGATATCTCTTTCCCCACCCGCTTTACCAGGGAGCAGTTGCCCCGACAGAGCATTCGCGAAATGGCAGAGCTTTCTGTGCCGGGCTTGTATGCCGGGATCGCGGCCCAGGGCTTTGATCGCTCCAAAGTGCACGACCACACATTGATTGCCTGCCCTTCGGTGCGCAAGATGACCGTTCTGCAAGCGCAGCACATGCTTGAGCGCTGCGCTGCATAAACCAGAAAAGGAAAGAGACGCGTGCCCTCAACTCCCATTCTCCACCATTACGATCTTTCCCCCCACAGCGAAAAGGCAAGGCTTGCCTTCGGCCTCAAGAAAATGGCCTGGCGCTCCGTCGAGATTTCCATATGGCCACCACGGCCAAACTTGACCCCGCTCACGGCTGGCTACCGCCGCGTACCCGTGCTGCAGCTTGGTGCCGATGTCTATTGCGACACCCAGCTCATCCTCGATGAAATTGACAGACTGAACCCCAAGCCAAGCCTCTACGCCAAAAAGCAACACGGCTTGAATGCCGCACTCAGCTATTGGGCAGATACCACCCTGTTCATGCAAGCTGCGACCTTGACCACCAGTATCATCGGCGACGGAATTCCTGAGGAATTTGTGAAGGATCGCATCGCCTTCATGCAGCATGATTTCAGCAAGGCTGCATCGGTGCGGGAGTTGCCGAAAAACCGCCAGAGGGTTCAGGCCCAGGTCAATATCATCGCAGACATGTTGAAGGACGGACGGAAGTTCCTGTTGGGCAACAGCGTTTCAGCTGCTGACTTACATGCCTATCACCCGCTCTGGTTCACGGCGAAAAACGGCGGCAAGGATGTGCAGGCGCTTTTGACATTCAAACCGCTGAAGACATGGATGGCGCGCATCGAAAAATTCGGTCATGGCAAGCGAAGCAACATCACCGCCGAGCAGGCTCTGGCGGAAGCCAAGATGTCAAAGCCAAAACCAACAAAGGGTGTTGCCGCGAAAGATCCTTCTGAACTGAAAGCCGGGCAGGATGTCCGTATTGTCGCTGACGAAGCGGGCGATGAGACCCGTGGCAAACTCGTTGCAGCCAATCCGCGGGAGATCGTCATCAGCACCACATCGGAGCATGCGGGGACCGTGCACGTGCACTTTCCCCGCTTTGGCTACAGCGCGGTTGCGGCAAACCTCGCATGAAAATTCTCACCAATACCACCTCGCCCTATGCCCGCATTGCCCGCATCGCACTGGCTGAAAAGGGCTATGATCTGGGCGACACCGAACTGGTCAATCCTTGGGCTGATCCGCCACAATTGTTGGATAGCAACCCCGCAGTGCGTGTGCCGACACTCATTACAACGGAAGGATTGCCGATCACTGAAAGCCTGTTGACGGTGATGTGGCTTGAGACCAAAAAACCGCAGCCATCACTTTTGACAGGGCCACTCGACCAGATTATTTCCCAGTCTGGTGTGGCCATGGGTGTGATCGACGCCATGGCCAACATCGTGACGGGTTATATGCAAATTGATCCCAATTTCGCCGACAGCAAAGTCGGGCTGAAACGACGACGCACAACAATCAACGGTTTTCGCGTCATGGAGGCAAATGCTCCTGCCTACACTGGCGGGACACCGAACATCGCCGTGATCACCACAATTGTTGCCCTCGATTATCTGCGCCTGCGTTTTGCAAGCGAGCCATGGATTGAGCCTTTGCCAAAACTTGACGTTCTGCTTGCAAAAGTCGCAGACAGGCCGGGTTTCGCAAAAACCAAACCATATATTCCAAAGTGAACAAGTCGAAGCAAGGGTGGACGCGGCCTGAATGATCGGCAACCCATGGTGGAGTCTTTCTGCATGAGCCACTCGATTGATCTCCCATCGCCAATAGGTATATCTGATATAACGAAATCATATTGTGGGTTTGACCATGCGTTAACTAGCCTCTCCAGCTGAACTCGGCCTTTCAATGAGCCGGGCACATTGGGAGGAAACCATGAAGCTCTTGAAAACAAGTCTGGCTGCACTTGCGGCAGCGTTTTTAATCACAGCACCCGTTGTCGCCGATGGCGTCGACGAGTTGCCGAAGGATATACAGGACACTCTCTACAACAAGGACATGCTCGACCCCGTGCAGCCAATTGGCGCATCGGCCTACCGCGATTTCAAGGCCAAGAAGGGTCCGCCGTGGAAAATTGGCTATGCCAGCTCCTATGCCGGGAACACCTGGCGCGCCAATGTGATGGAGCGTTTGCAGAATGAAATCATTCCGAAGTGGAAAAAGCTTGGTCTGTTGGACGAGGTCATCATCACCCAATCGAACCTTGCCGATGCCACTCAAATTCAGCAAATGCGTCAACTCGTGGACCAGGGCGTAGATGCGATCATCGTTTGCTGCTCCAATCCAACCGCACTGAACCAGACTGTTGAATACGCCCATGAACGGGGTGTGCCCGTGTTCTCGGCCGTCGGCTATCTCACATCACCTTATGCGGTGAACTCTTCTGCCAATTTCGTTGTCGGTGGTAATATGCTGGGCGAGTGGATGGCCAAGGAGATTGGCAACAAAGGCAATGTATTGATCGTTGAGGGCATACCCGGCACTTCGGCCTCTGACTCCCAGGACAAGGGTGCCAAAGGGGCTTTGGCGAAGCATGGTGAGATTTCTGTTGTCGGTTCCTTGGCCGGCATGTGGACCGACCAGGTTGCCCAAGCTGAAGTGCAGAAGTGGCTGGCCACCAACCCAGGCGATCTCTCGGGCATCATCATCCAGTCCGCCTCAGAACTGGGGGCCTTGCGCGCGCTCAAGCAATCGGGTCGTGACATGGTGCCAATTACCATCGGCAGCGAACTTGGTGCATTGTGCTATTGGCGCAAAAATCCAGAATATGTTTCCAGCGCCATTCACGCCTGGCCTCCCGGTGATGACTTCGAACTCAGCTGGAACGTCATGATGCGCACACTGCAAGGTCAAGGTCCGAAAGTGCAATCAATCCTCACCAAGCCGATCACCATGAACTTTGAGCAATTGAAGGCAGTGGTCAACGAGGACTGCAACGAAGAATCAGATGGCTGGTACAATCCCGGCATCGAGACGTGGGCTGGCAAAGCCTATCTTGACCAGTTCTTCCTGCGCCCGGCTGATCCTGAAGCTTACAAGCCATAAGGGTTGATGCTTCAGCCCGCTGTGCCGGCTCCCTGGCATAACGGGCTGAATATCTTCAGGAAACGCCAGCATGGCCGTTGTCAGTATCGACATCTCATCTGTCCGCAAAACCTTTGGCCCTACCGTTGCGTTGGCCGACGCTTCGTTGTGCGCCTATGAAGGTGAAGTCCACGCCATTATCGGCGGCAACGGGTCGGGCAAAAGCACATTGGCCAAAGTCATCTCAGGGGTTTTGATCCCGGACAATGGACAGGTTTCAATTCTAGGAAAATCCGCCACCTCGCCGGTTGAAGCCAAGGCCTTGGGCGTAGCCAATGTCTATCAGGAGGTGCTGGTTGCTGATGAATGCTCAGTACTCGACAATCTCTATCTCGGTGCCGACAATCTTTTCAGTGCCAATCTTGGTCGTGAAGAAAAGATTGCAAGGGCGCAAAAATTGATGCGCGAATTGTTGGGGTCCGACCTTGACCTCGACATATTGGTTGGCGAACTTCCCCTCAGCATCAAGCAATGGATCACCATCGCGCGCGCGCTGCTGACTGATCCGAAGATCCTGATTCTTGATGAGTCATCCGCCGCCCTTGATTTTGAGTCAACCGAACGGCTGTTCAACAAAATGCGTGAACTCAAGCGCAAGGGCACATCCATTCTCATCGTCACTCACCGCATTGCCGAACTTGTGCGCATCGCTGACCGGGCCACGGTTCTGCGTGACGGTGTCAATGTCGGCAGCCTCGACAAGCATGAGATTACCGAAGCACGCATCCTTGAATTGATCACGGGAACCGAGCGCGGCAAGTCTGATGTCCAGCAGACCATGGCTGAACGTCATGGCCAGTCACCCGTCATGCGCGTTGAAAACGCGCGTGTGTGGGACGATGCGGGACTGATCAATTTCTCACTCTACCCCGGTGAGATTGTGGGCATCACTGGCTTGGATGGGCAGGGACAGGCAGACTTTGTGCGCTGTCTCGCTGGTATCCAGCGCTTCATATCGGGAACTGCAACAATCATCGGCGAAAAGTCGTCCGAAGCCATTGATGGACTTGCGGCGGCACGC
The DNA here is from genome assembly GCA_043768765.1 of Hyphomicrobiales bacterium. Taxonomy (GTDB): domain Bacteria; phylum Pseudomonadota; class Alphaproteobacteria; order Rhizobiales; family Aestuariivirgaceae; genus Aestuariivirga. The sequence goes on from JAYVKC010000096.1 coordinate 9,395, forward strand.
GACAACCGCGTGAGTTATGTTTCAGGGGACCGCAAGAAGGAAGGCATTTTCGCCAATCTCAGCATTTTCGAGAATCTGGTGATGCCCGTCTATCGCAGCTACCGCATGGGCGGGTGGTTGAACCTCATCAACAGCACGAAACTGCAACCGATCTTTGAGTGGGAAACCGGCAAGCTTGCTGTGAAGATGGGATCGGAAGACAATCTGATCACCTCGCTCTCCGGCGGCAATCAGCAGAAAATACTGATTGCACGCGCCTTTGCAGAAAAGCCTGATGTGCTTGTGCTCAATGATCCGGCGCGCGGGATTGATGTGGGTGCCAAGCTTGATCTCTATCGCAACCTGCGCGAATTCGCTGCAAGGGGAAAAGCAGTCGTGTTTCTCTCCAGCGAAATTGAGGAGTTCCTAAACCTGTGCAGCCGTGTGCTGGTGTTCCGCAATGGTGTGATCTCGTCGGAATTCGAACCCCCGTTCGATGGCCATGTGTTGCTCAATGCAATGTTTGGCCGAAAGTCTTCGGCACCATTTGCCGGGCCGTCGGAATCTGAACCGACGGCGCAGGCGACCCCGCAAGCGTGGCGTGGTTTCGAAGAGGGAAGACCCATGCCACGGCCAATTGGTGCACGCATGCCCCTACGTGTAGAGGAAAAATTGTTTACATTCGAAGCGCCGGATATCCCCGCTGGTTCCATCATCCCATCGCGATTTGCCGAAAGCAACAAACGCTCGCCGAAACTGGTCTGGACCGATCCGCCAGCGGGCACGCAAAGCTTTGCCCTCAGCGTCACAGACCCGGATCTGCCGCCGGAATTCAATTTTCCACGCGCCTTTGTGCATTGGCTTGCGCACGACATTCCCGTTGATGTGCGCGGACTTCATGAAGGCGCAAGTGACAGCGCAATGCCCTTGGGCACAAAAGAGCTGAACAGTGATTTCGTGACCTTCAAGATTCCGGGCTTTGGCCGTGGCTACGGCGGGCCATGGCCACCCGACCGTGAGCATCGCTACGTCTTCACGCTCTATGCGCTGAAACAACCACGTCTCGATATCGCTGAAGATGCTGATCTCGCAGCGTTCTCCACAGCTGTTCTTCCCGTCACCATCGCAACACTGTCCTTTACCGCCCACTACGGTCCGGCGAAGGCACCGCTTCCAACTTGATCCGGAGAATCCGTCATGTGCCTTGAAACCAGGAGGATACAATGAGCCGATATGCCAACCGCAAAAGCTTTGATCTTGAATGGGTCGAGCGTTGGGCCCGCCTCGTCAATGAAGACCGGATTCTGCCTGTGATCGGGCGGTTTTTTACCGGTCGCTTTGTGATTGGCATTGATGACACGGATTATCTCATCGATGTCCAGAAGGGCAAGGTTCAACGCATCGCTGAAACGCTTGCATCCAATGATTTCGGCTTTGAGTTTGCATTGCGCGCCACCAGCAGCACCTGGGCAAAATTCTCGCAACCCATTCCGCCACCGCTGTTCAATGATATTTGGGCGATGGCGCATCCGTTGCACCGCCACCTGCGCATTGACGGCAACACGCTGCCATTCTGGCAGAACCTGCGGGCCCTCACCCGCATGCTCTCACTGATGCGCAACACATAACTTCGGCGAACGACAGGAGAAAACCAGATGAACACCCATGATCCCATTGTCGGTCGTTATGTTTATGTGCAGTGCGAGGGCAAAACCTACCGCACCTATTACGAAGAACATGGTGAAGGCATTCCACTGGTGTGCCTGCACACGGCTGGTACTGATGGTCGTCAATACCGGCATCAGCTTTGCGATTCGGATATTTCGGCCAACTTCCGGGTCATTGCCTTCGACATGCCGTGGCATGGCAAATCGATTCCACCTGCGGATTTCTATCTGATGGAAGATGAGTACAAACTCACCACCAAATTCTATTCGGAATTCATTGTGGCCTTTTGCAAGGCATTGGACCTGAAGAAACCTGTTGTCATGGGCCAATCCATGGGTGGCAACATCTGCCTGTCGCTGGCCTTGCGGCATGAACACGAATTCCTGGCGCTGATCGCACTTGAAGCCTGCGACTATTCTCCAGGCTGGTGGATTGATGCACTGCATCACCCGCACATTCACGGCAACGAAGTTGTGGCGACATCGACATTTGGCCTGATGTCACCGGAAAGCCCAGATGAGAGCCGTTGGGAAACCTGGTGGTACTACGCGCAAGGTGGCCCTGGCATTTTCAAGGGTGATCTTTATTTCTATTGCATTGATTCCGATTACCGTGACCAGGTTTCAAAGATTTCCGGCAAGTTGCCGATCTATTTCCTGACCGGAACCTACGACTTTGCCTGCACACCGGAAATGACCGAGCGCACGGCGGAGAAGGTGAAGAATTCGGAGTGCATCATTTTCTCCGGTGGCCATTTCCCGACCTCGGAAGATCCTGCAAAATTCAAGGAGGTGATCACGCCGGTGCTGAAGAAGATACTGGCACTTGACCCGGACCGCCGCACGTCGAATGCGGGCTTTGCCAACCGGAGCATCAGTACCGCTTCATCGCGCAACGAAAAATCACTGGCGGGTGGCCGTCGCGTGATTGATCTTTAGGGGAATGGTGAGTCTGTGACCGGAGTGCGCTGAAATGGCAGAATCGAGAGGTGCGCAGAATACCTATCTGCTCATACCGATCCTGCTGCTTGCGGTTCTCGCCTGCACGGCGGTGATCCGCAGCCCAAGTCTGGTTTCAATGTCGGGCTTTGGCCGTGCCATTATTGTTGCGGCGCCTCTCATCCTGGTCACATACGCCTTGATGTCTGTGGCCATCGCCGGGCGCGGAACCGTTGATCTTGCGGTTGGTCCCCTGCTGGCTTTTATCAATGTCTGCGTTGTGACATTGAACGGGCTTGATCTTGTGACGTCACCCTTGGGCGTCTTTGTCGTGGCACTCGGCATCGGCGTGATTTACCAGATCCTGTTTGCCCTGATGATTATCGTCGTGCGGGTGCAGCCCATCATTGTTGCACTCTCGGGCTTCCTCGCCTTGTCCGGCATCAACCGCGTGATCATGCAAAGACCAGGCGGTGTGGCACCAGAATGGATGTCAAGCTGGGGTTTGGGCAATACGATTTTTTCTCCCGTGCTCCTGATCCTGTTGTTGGCGACGGCGGGTTGGCTGCTCTTCACCCTGTCGCCTTTCTATAAACATCTGCGCATGATGGGCTATGACGAGCGTGCGGCTTTCACGGCGGGTGTCCGCGGTAATCTGGTGCGGCTTGGGGCCCATATCATCGCAGGCGTTTTCGTTGGCCTCGGTGCCATTTGCTATACAGCACTCATTGCTTCAGGTGATCCGACCCAGGGCACGACACTGTCATTGACGGCTGTGACGGCTGTGGTTCTCGGCGGTGTAAGCCTGGCGGGCGGGCGCGGAACAGTGACAGGATCATTGTTGGGGGCCATCAATCTTTTTCTGATCGGCTATGTTCTCTCCACTTTCAACTTCGGTGCCGTGCAAGCCTTTGTTACACAGTTGTTCTATGGCTTGATCCTCATTGCATCCCTGTTGCTGACAATGCTGGTGCCGATTGTGGGGCGACACATCAGTTTCATTTCGCCCTTTTCCGCATTCATGGTGTTGGGTGTCATCGTGGCTGGCGTCATGTTGCATGTTGCAACTGCCGACACATACGCCACAGCTTTTGTTGCGTCAGCAAACCCTGACGTCATCAACAGATATCTTTTGCTGCCACCGTCTGAAGGCTCAGGTTTTGGCAGCATCGGCATGTCGCCCGCTCAGAAAATTCTCTTTGCAGTGGCCGCTTCACTTCTTGTCTTCACGGCACTCTCACGCACGATTGTGGTTGAAGCGGATGGCCGACGTTTTGGTGTGTTTGGCTATTCGCTGGTTGCAGGTTTCGTCATTCTCGCTTTGGCGATTGTGGCGCTCTACAGCCTGCCAACCACAGGAGGCATCTTGAAATGAACCTTGCCGCCTTGCCACGTTCTGTCTTCCTGGTCGTTCTCAATCTCGCAGCGGCCCTGATCGTCGGCGCGATTGGCTTTGGAGTGGGCTTTGCCCAAGGCATGCCAGCGCAGACTGTGATACTTTATACAGTCATCACCGTTGCGGTGCTGTTCTGGGCGCTGAATTATATCGTCCTGATGTTGGAAACCCGGCACACTTTACCAACAGGAAGCGGCATGGCGCATGTTGGTATTCGCAAGCTGTGGCGCGACAACCGCATTCTCATCATTGCCATGGCCGTGCTGCTGTTGGCTTATCTCATCATCACGGCAACGGTGCCGCCGTTCCGTTCGATCAGCAACCTGATTGCTTTTCTGGTTCTCGAAGCCATTCTCATCGTCGCGTTCAAAGTCTCAAATGTATTCGTGCACGGCCGCAGCGCCTTCATCGGCCTCATTGTTTTGCTGGCGCTGATCGTCATCAGTTCATTCACCATCAAGGGTTTTCTCTCGGCAACAAACATCAAAGCGGTTCTGCTCTTTGCATCGTTTCTTGGCATCGCCTGCGTTGGCCAAACCCTGGTGGCGTTGATGGGTGGTCTTGATCTTTCAATTCCCTTTGTCATCGGCGCCGCCAACATCGGCCTGCTCTATCTCATCGGCCTTGGCGTTCCGCCGTGGTTTGCTTTTGTGGCCGTCATTGTGCTCGGAGGCTTGATTGGATTCCTGAATGGGGTGATGTCCTACAAGCTGCAGGGGCAGGCCCTGATCATGACGCTGGGCACAGGCTTTGCCGTCGCAGGCCTCGTGCAGATCATCACCAGCATTGGCTCGCAGTTTTCAGGCAACGTCTTTGGCACTGTGCCGCCGTGGCTGTCCAATCTGGCCGCCATGAATGGCAAGTTCTTTGGCCTTGGCGTGCCGCCAACCATCCTGCTGTGGATACTGATCGCAGTCGTGGTCATCATTGCACTGCGCTATTCCGCCTATGGCCGTTATGTCTACGCCCTGGGCGGCAATCGCCGGTCTGCAAAACTCGTCGGCATCTCTGAGTTCAAATACTGGGTGCTGGCCTATAGTCTGTCAGGTGCTTTTGCATCCCTCACAGGTGCGCTTCTCTTGGGGTGGAGTGGCGGCGGTTTCATTGGCGTGGGCGATCCCTACCTTTTTACAACACTGGCAGCGGTGGTCATCGGCGGCACATCACTGGCGGGTGGATACGGCGGCTACGGTTACACCGTCATCGGTGTTCTGGTTCTGCAAGTCTTGAGTTCCTTCCTCATTGGCATTGGTCTGAAATACGAATGGCAGCAATTCATCTTTGGCCTGCTCATTCTGCCGATGGTCGCTCTCTACAGCCGTTCCCCCCACATTCGTGCGCAAGTTTAGGAAGAACCCGATGTTCACAACCCTTTTCCAAACCAACGATATTACCGCGAGTGCCTTTGCCTCTGCCACAATGGCCAGCTTTGCGGCAGCAGCCATCATGGCTCTTGGCTTGTCCTGGTGCAGCGAGCGCTGGCGCGTGCCCGTTGCACTTGCCGGTGTTGCACTTGGCGTGTCCGGATTTTTCTATTTGGGCGCGAGTGAACTTTGGTTGGCAAGTGCAAAAGCCTCTGCTGCCCCGCGGTTTGCTGCCTGGCTTGCCGTGCATCCCTTGCTCGTGGCGGCTGCTTTCTTCTACGCCAGCATCGCCGGGTCCGTGCCGTCTGGTGTGTTCTGGCGAACCACAATTGCTGCACTTCTGATGGTGTTCTGCCGTTACCTTGGTGACGCCCATTTTTTCAATTCCACCTTGGGCGTTCTGCTGTCGATTGCCTTCTGGCTATACATTCTGGGTGAAATGTATTTCGGCAAAATGGCTGATGCCGTGCGCAAAGCATCGCGCCCCATTCGCCTCGGCTATTTCTGGATCCGGCTGATCATGACCATCGGTTGGGCCATCATCCCCATTCTTCACTTTGTCGATGTCGTCATCGGGGTGGGCCACGGACCCGTGATCGCCACACTCTACACACTCGCCGATTTCATCAATCTCATCACGCTTTCGCTGATCCACCTCGGGGTGGCCGGCAAAGAGCGTTACTAAACCCCATGCACCAGCGGAGTAAAAGACCATGACCGGAGCAGATGCAATTGCCCTCATTATCCTGCTGATAATCCTCATAGCAGTCGGCGTTTATCTGCTGCACTGGTTGTACAGGCATTCGTCAAAAGACCAGGCTTTCGTGCGAACGGGTTCGGGCGGAGAGAAGGTTGTGATGGGCGGTGGCGCACTTGTCATCCCGATCATCCATGACATTACCCGCGTCAACATGAACGCCGTGCCCATCGAAATCAAACGTACCGGAGAATCATCCTTGATCACCCGAAACAAGATGCGTGTCGATGTGACAGGTGAATTCTCAGTTCGGGTCATTCCGACAAAAGAAGACATATCACTTGCGGCCCGCACCTTCGGCGAGCGCACCGCATCGGCTGATCAGATGAAGGACGTAATTCAGGGTCGCTTTGTGGACGCCATGGCTGCAGTGGCGGCGTCCATGTCGATGGAAGACATCCACAACAACCGCAAAGACTTCATGGCGCAGGTCTCGGCACTTGTCGCACCGACACTCGCATCCAATGGTCTCGAGTTGGAAAATGCTTCACTCACCAGTCTCAACCAATCCGATATCTCGGTGTTCAATCCGGACAATGCGTTCGACGCCGAAGGCCTCACGCAGCTCACCCAGGAAATTGAGGAACGACGCAAATTGCGCAACCGCATCGAGAATGATGTGCGTCTCGACATCAAACTCAAGGACTACCAAACCGAACAACGCGCCATTGAAATTGACCGCGATCTCGAATACGCCCGCATTGATCAGACCCGTGAAATCGAAGTGCGAAAGCTGACCCAGCTTGCCACCATTGCAGATGAACGCTCCGCTTCTGCCATCAGCATCAGCCAATCCAAAGTAAAGGCTGAGCAAGAGGCGGAACGCATCCAGATTGCCAAAGAGCAACTCATTGACGCTGCGCGTATCAACAGCAAGACCGAAATCCGTCTGCTTGAGATTGATCGCAGCAAGGACAATGAAGAACGGGCCATTGAAACATCAAGGGCATTGGACACAAAACGCATTCTCTCGCGCAAGGACGTCGAGTCCCAACGCATCGAGAGCGAGCAAAAGGTCAAGGAATTTGAAATCAAGTTCCGGCAGGACATCTCGATCATTGAATCAGTCTCGCTGGCAAAGGCTGATCAAGCCCGCCATGAAAGTGAAAAAATCATTGAAACCAGTCGCATTCAGGTTGAACAGGCCATCGAAGAACTTGTTGTCGAGAAGGACAAGCAGATCCGCGTGATCAACGAAATCGCCAATGGCGAAAAGGAAAAGGCTGCCATCCTCAAACGTTACAGTGTGGATCTTGATCGTCTGAAGAAGGACGAAGAAGTCGTCCAGCTTGAAATCGCCAAGAACCAGAACATCAAGCTCTCGGAAGCCGCCGCCTTCCGCAAGATTGAAGACACGCAAATCATTGTCCATCGCGAGCTCGATGAAATGCGCATTGCCGCACAGAAATTCGTAGAAAAGTTTGAAATCGAGCGCAACAAGGAAGTCGAGATCATCGACAAGGATCGCCTCATCGCTGTGATCAACAAATCGATTGAGGAAGCTGTCGCCAAGACCGAAGCTGCGAATGCCTATAAGATCCTTGCAGCGACCGAAGAACAGGTCGTCTCGGCAAAAATTGAAGAAGTAGCCAATCGTACCAAGCGCGTTGAGTTGATTGACGCTGCGGCAAAGACCGAGCGTGAGCACTTGCGGCTGGTGAGCGCGGCAACAGCTGGGAAAGAAGCAGCCGAACAGCACGCCCTTGCAGAAATTGCCGAAGCCAATGCGTCTGCCGTGCGTTACGAGAAAGATGCCGAAGGCCAGACACGCCTCAACGCCGCAGAGAACATGCGAAACGACGCGTCGCGGCGCAGCGCCATCTACGAAAATCTGGTGCGCAACCTGCCGGAAATCATTCGTGAAACGGTCAAGCCCATGGAAAATATTGAGTCGATCAAGATTCTGCAGGTCGATGGTGTACCGGGCATCAACAGCCCCTCGGAAGTTGGTGGCGGTGGCAATGGATCGGGTGGCAACAGCGATAGCGGCAACATGACCGACCGCGTGGTCAATTCCGCCATGAAGTATCGCACACAGGTTGCCTTTGTGGACGGCCTGATGAAAGATCTTGGTCTGCCCATGCAAAACCTCGGCAGCGCAGGAAGCATGTCGTTCCGAAACTTCGCCGAGCCAGAGGAGCCAGTGAAAGCTGCTGGCGATACGCCAAAACCAAAGGGCCGCAAAAGCAGCAAAGACGACGATTGAGAAATGACAGGCCAAAGCCATGTCCACCCGCCACCTGGAAGACTTTGATCGCCATGCCCTGGTGCTGATGCTGTGGGTCAGCCTTGGGCTTGTGGCAGCGACACTGTTTCACACGGGCTTTGGAACAGACAGTCCATGGTGGATTGCCGCTGGCTTTGCAGTTGTTGTGCTGGCCATTGTTGGCCATGTACTGGTGCACGTCACGTTTGGCAGCAGGTTTACACAAAAAGAGGTGGCGTTTGGACTTGTGACATATGCCGTTGGTCTTTTGGTCTTTTTAGCGTCTCTTCTGTTGTCTGACAGACTAAACAGTACAATTGCCGTTGCAACGGGTTTGGGCTTCATTGCCATCGCGGTCGCTGTCATTTTCACCATGATCATTTGGCTCGGTGTGCGTGGCGCCTTCGAGGCGTTCGATGTGGTCCGCAGGTTTCCAGCGAGATGACCAGTCTTCTTGCCATCTCTTTCGCAGGTCTTGCTGCACTTGCAATTTACCTGGGTGCCCAGTCGGCACGCCATACGACTGACATGGAGGATCATCTTGACGCCGGTGCAAATCTTTCGGGCTGGACGATGATCTTTGCAGGAAGCGGCATTTTGCTCGCCGTGTTTGGTCCCTTGGAGCAGATCAGGTTGGTGAGCATGTATGGGCTGCAGGCCAGCCATTTGGCGCTCGCACTGATTCCGATCGCACTTGTCGCCGCACTTTTCCAGAAGCGTATGTGGTTCGCAGCCCGGATATTGGCTCGGCAAACGCCCGGTGAAACCTTTGGTGCTTATTATGGCAGTCCATCAATCCGGATCATTTTTCTGGGCGTGCTGTTTCTCTATGCTGTTCCATGGGCGGCAACACAGCTCCATGCTGTAGGTGAAATTTTAAATATTGTCTCAGGCGGTGCTGTGACGCCTCGTTTGGCCACGGCGGTCACTGCCTTTGTACTTTTTCTTCTCTCAGTTCTGGGAGGCTGGCGCGCAACAGTTTACGCTGTGGCAGTTTTCACCTTCATGACAATGATCATGTTGGTGTTTTCAAGCCTGTTTATTGTCGCTGCACTTGATCACGTCTCCATGTTCACAAGCGATTTGAAGGCGGCAAGCGGTGTTTTGCAAGATGCCATTCCCGGTGTGATCCAGTTTTCAAGTGGTATTGGCAGCGAACAACCGGCATCCGGCATATGGACGACGACCGCGCTGACATCGACCGCTTTGGCCATTGCAGGTGTGGCCTTAAGTCCGTCCTTTGGCTTTTTGACTTTGACTGTGAAGAGCAGAAATGGCTCCGCCTTCTCCCAGGTATGGATGATTGGCGGGCTTGCTTGCGGACTGTTGCTGCTTCTGATCCCGATCATTGCGGCACAGGTCAATGAGGCCGGAGGCCTTGGACCCTTGTCTGATACTATCGCGGCCAAGGATGAACTTGCTGCGATTTGCTTTGCATTGCTGTTGTTGAGCGGTCTCTTCGCGGCCATCGTTTTCTTCGTTTCCTCGGCAGCGAGCATCTTCACCCTCGAATTTCTGGCCCATGATCTATTGCCGGATTTGACGCCGTCGGCAAAACGGCTGGCGTCGCGCATCACGATTGCGTTCTTGTTTACGACGCTTGTTGTACTTGCAATTTTTCTTCCCGCTCTTGCCGAAAGTTTTGGTGCCCTGGCACTGCCGTTGTCTGTCCAGCTGTTTCCAGCCTATCTGGGTTTGTGCTGGTTGCCATGGATGAGCCGGAGCGCGGTGCTGACAGGTTTCGTTCTGGGTGGCCTGGTTGTGTTGTTCACCGAACCACCGGGGCTTTCACTGTTCAGTACTTGTTTCATTGATCTCCCGTGGGGACGGTGGCCTTTGACCATTCACTCTGCGGCTTGGGGTCTGGCAGTCAATCTTGCAACCGCATGTCTCGCGGCCATCTTCACGCGCAAGGGCGATGAACGTGACGCACGGGACAGGCTTCACGCCATTTTCAGGCGTGATCATGCTCAAGATTTTGGTACACGCAACGCGCGTGGCGCGCGGTGGTCGCTGACATTGCTATGGGCATTCCTCGCACTGGGGCCCGGCGCAATTCTTGGCAACACATTTTTTTCCCGGCCGGTCTTCTTCGGCGGCGATATTCAGATTGGCCTGCCGTCCCTGTGGGTCTGGCAGATTGTCTTTTGGATCATTGGTGTGATGCTGGTTTGGTGGATGGCCTTTCAGGGCAAGCTCTCGATTTACAACTTTGACAGTTTGCGAGTTGGCGGACTACGCGCACCCCAGAAGATTGGAAAGCCAGCCAGCTGGCTGCAACATGTGGTCAGCCGACTGGCATCTCGACCCAACAACAAGATGCGGGAGCGCAAATGAGGACCGATGCGCCATCAATTGATCTCCGAAGGCTTCGCTATTTCATCGCGGTCTGCAATCACGGCGGCTTTTCCCATGCCGCAGGCGTTGTCGGGGTGGCGCAACCTGCACTCACCCGCCAAATCCAGCTTCTGGAAAGTGAAATGGGCATGACGCTCATCAACCGCAATGGCCGTGGGGCCGAACCAACGCAGGAGGGCCGCATTCTGCTCTCCCGCGCTTCGGAACACCTCTCGGCTCTCGACAACATCGTCGCAGATCTGAAACGCGGCACGGGTGTGGCGCACGGGAATGTGGCACTTGGCATCTGCCCAACCATTGCGCCTTTGTTTCTCGAGGGCCTGCGCAAAAATCTGGCCGACAGCAATCCCGGTGTCACGCTCACGGTCATCGAGGCCTATAGCGGCGATCTGCGCAAACTCATGGCTTCAAACCGTCTCGACCTTGCCCTGACCTATAAGCCCAGCCTGCCAACATCGGACACGGTTACGGAATTGTTTTCAGAACGGCTCATCGTTGTCGCAGGTCATCAACCAGAAATCTCACGCCGCAGTTTTACACTGGGAAACCTGGAGACCGTGAAGCTCGTGCTGCCCAGTCGGGCACATGAGCTAAGAGTGATCATTGATGCGGTTGCAAGAAGAAAGGGATTCTGCTGCGGCCCGAATTTGAACTCGATTCACTTGCCGCCGTAAAGTCGCTGCTCGACCAAAAACCCGGGCAGTTCTTTACAATTCTTCCTGCACATGGTGTCCAGGCCGACATTGCGAGTCAGCGCTTCTCGCACTATGCGCTCGAAGATCAGGACATGTTCCGCACAATCGCCATTGTAGAACCTGAAAGCCAGCGCAATGCTGCAACAACGGCGTGCCTCAAGCAGCATATTGAAGAGCAGGCCAGCGCCATTAGGGCGCGGCACTTCAGAATTTTCCAGTCAGATAATGAGGAAATGCGGCATGAATTTTTATGACATCAACCCCGGTCTGACAGAGATACGTGAGGGTGTGGCGCGGGTTTGCGGTCAGTTTGCGGGAAGCTACTGGCGTGATTGCGATTCAAAGAAACAGTATCCAGCCGCCTTCGTCAAGGCATTGGCGGATGAAGGCTACCTCGCGACCATGATCCCGGACGAGTTTGGCGGCTCGGGTCTTAACCTCACAGCGGCTGCAACCATTCTGGAAGAAATTCATCGGCAAGGCGGCAATGCCGCAGCTTGCCACGCGCAGATGTACACCATGGGAACCGTGCTGCGTCACGGCAATGCGGAGCAGAAGAAGATGTATCTTCCTGGCATTGCCGATGGCTCCTTAAGGCTGCAAGCTTTTGCAGTGACCGAGCCTACGAGTGGCACCGATACGCTGGCGTTGAAGACAACGGCCAAGCGAGAGGGGGACCACTACATCATCAAGGGTCAGAAGATTTGGACATCACGTGCCGAACACTCTGATCTCATGTTGCTACTGGCGCGCACGACGCCGCGCAATGAGGCCAAGAGCAAGACTGACGGACTGTCGGTGTTCCTGCTTGATCTGCGTCAGTTGATTGGCAAAGGTGTAGACATCAGGCCCATCCGCGCCATGATCAATCATTCCACGACGGAAGTGTTTTTTGACAACGTGAAAATTCCAGCGTCATCTCTGATTGGTGAGGAAGGCAAGGGCTTCAAGTATATTTTGTCAGGCATGAATGCCGAACGCATTCTCATTGCTGCGGAGTGCATCGGTGATGCCAAATGGTTTCTTGAGAAGGGATCAAACTACGCCAAGGAGCGCGTGATCTTTGGTGCACCCATCGGCAAGAACCAGGGTGTGCAATTCCCGCTGGCTCGCGCCTTTGCCCATATGCTGGCCGCTGAAGCTATCGTCTATCGCGCCGCTGGCATGTATGACGCGGGCGAGGATCCGGGCGTTGAAGCCAACACCGCCAAGCTATTGGCTGCTGATGCATCATGGGAAGCTGCCGAAGCTTGTTTGCAAACCCATGGCGGATTTGGTTTTGCGGAAGAATATGATGTCGAGCGCAAGTTCCGTGAAACCAGACTCTATCAGGTGGCCCCGATTTCCACCAATCTCATACTGTGCTTCCTCGCCGAGCGTGTGTTGGGACTGCCAAAGTCCTATGGTGGCAGTGCATGAAACCGACCATTGACCATCTGCTGGCGATTGCCGCACTTCCCGCATCAGCCATTTCAGTGAAGGCGCGGCGCTACTCTGCGTATTCCCTGTTTGATTGGCTCGTCTGCGCGAGGGCAGGTGCGGGTGAACCTGTGAGCTCAATCATTCGGGAATATCTGGAGTCAGAAGGTGGAACACCGGTTGCCACGGTTGCTGGCAGCAAGCAGAAACTGCCGACCCGCGCCGCAGCCCTCGTCAACGGCACCATCTCCCATGCACTTGACTACGACGACACGCATTTCGCGCATATCGGCCATCTCTCGGTTGGCATTTATCCGGCGGCACTTGCTGTTGGAGAACAGGTTGGCGCTTCTGCATCTCAAGTGCGGGATGCCTTTGTGCTTGGTGCTGAAGCCGCGTGCAGGCTCGGCATGGTTTTGGGCCGCGTGCACTATCAGCGCGGATTTCATCAAACAGCAACGGCCGGCGCCTTTGGCGCAACCATTGCGGCAGGACGGCTTTATGGCCTTAATGCGCAGCAAATGCGAAATGCGCTCAGTCTTGTTTCCACTCGTGCTTCAGGTTTGAAATCGCAATTTGGCACCATGGGCAAGCCGATGAACGCCGGCCTTGCGGCGGCAAATGGCGTGGAAGCCGCTGGCCTTGCGCGGCTGGGGCTTGTTTCTGCGGATGATGGCATTGGCGCGCCGCAAGGATTTATTGACACGCATTCTGATGGGCCGGATCAGATCACGCCCTGGAAAGATGCGCCACCAAAGGCCTTTGTTTTTGAAGACATCAAATACAAGCTTCACGCCTGCTGCCACGGCACCCACGCGATGATTGAGGCACTCAAAACGGCGCAGCAGAGGCAGCCGCTTGCAATCGATGACATTAAAGAAATCACCGTGGTCACCCATCCGCGCTGGCTCAAAGTTTGCGATATCAAGCAACCGAGAACAGGGCTCGAAGTGAAGTTCAGCTATGTCCATCTTGCTGCGATGGTCATGAAGAGCAGCGATACATCCGCCGATACGACATATACCGATGCTCTCGCAGAAAGCTCTGAATTGAAGGCCTTGGCCAAACGCGTCGTGGTCGGTACTGATGAATCGCTCAATGACACCACCGCGCATGTGACGATTGCACGGAAGTCAGGTGCGAAAATTTCTGCTGCACATGACTTGTCGACACCCATCGCAGACGATGTCTTGGAGGTTGGGTTGCGGGCGAAGGCGACGGGTTTGCTTGGTATCGAAACAGCTGAAAGAATTTGGTTGGCGGTAGCGAAGATTGAAAGCATATCTGCACACGATATCGGACGTCTGCTTGCGCCATGACCAGTGAAGCGGAAGCAAAATCCTGGATCGACAGAACAATTGCACGGGAAGATGTTGCGAGTTCGCGACTCATCGCGGAATTCAGCTCCGCAATGCATCCCTACCTCGCGCCGAGCGATGGTGTGCCTCTCGGTTTTCATTGGTGCCTTTGTCCTGACATTCTCGCCAGCGACAAATTGGGCCAGGACGGCCATCCGCTTCTCGGGCTGTTTCTTCCGGAAACAGGCCTGCCGCGACGCATGTGGGCTGGTGGCGAGACCGTCTATCACGGCGTCATATGTTCCGGCGATCATGTGAAACGCGTGAGCAGCATTGAAGATGTGACATTCAAAACCGGCAAAACCGGCAAACTGTGTTTTGTCACAGTGCGCCATCTCTACACTGTTGCGGGCACACTTGTGATCGACGACCGGCAGGATATCGTCTACCGAGAGGAAGGCATCACGAACGTCGCCGCTCCTGCTGCACGGGTTGAACAGCCTGCTGATTCGGTGAAGGTCTCAGCAACACCAACCATGCTGTTCCGCTACTCCGCCATCACTTTCAATGGCCATCGCATTCACTATGATGAACCCTATGCGCGGGAGGTGGAGCACTATGCCGGGCTTGTCGTGCACGGCCCCCTGCAGGCAACATTGATGCTCAATGTCGCTGCAACGCGGATGGGACGAACACCCCGACGGTTCAGCTATCGCGGCCTCAAACCGCTGATCTGTGATCAGGCATTTTACATTGATGCAAAGCCCAATGACACGGGTGGATTGACGACGCGCGTTTTCGACGCGCATGGTGTCACGACAATGACGGGCAGCGGGGATTGAGTTCGAGCGAAGTCATTCCGCTCTATAGCAAAGTGCGAGCAGACGGAATCTTCAGGTGTCGGACGTCTCCGGCCGCGATGCTGCGACCAGAGTTCTTGTATGCTCTGAGGAGAAGTCCTGTCCACGCAATGCCGCTGATGTGACCACTTCGCACACTTTGCCCTGATGCATCACCGCCAGTCGGTCGCACATGTGTGCCACCAGCGCCAGATCATGGCTTACCATCACCAGTGTCAGGCCCAGTTTTGTCCGCAAATCCATGATCAGGTTTACGATTTCAGCCTGAACCGAAACGTCCAGTGCGGACGTGGGCTCATCCAGAAAAATCACGCGGGGCTCGATGGTGAGGCAACGCGCAATCGCAACACGTTGCCTTTGACCACCTGATAGCTGATGCGGATAGCGAAACCGGTGCGAAGCGTCCATACCGACTTCATCTAGGGCTGCCATGATGCGTTTTTCACGCCTGTCAAAGCGATGAATGGCAAGCGGCTCGCCGATGATCTGATTGTGAATCGGCATGGAATAAGGACCCCTGTTACGGGGTGATCGGCATCCAAAAGGGACCCCTGTAGCGAATGGGTCCATTGTGCTTCCAGGGATGG
>JAYVKC010000097.1:0-6470 GCA_043768765.1 Hyphomicrobiales bacterium
TTCACAGGTCTCCGCCGCCCCATCGGCGGCGGAGGTCTTCACTGCCGATGACGCGGGCTTTCTGGTCGATTCGACCGTCATCCTCGGAGAGCGGAAGGCAATGCTGATCGATGCCCAGGTCAATGTGCCGAACGCGACCCGCCTGGCTGACATGATCGCCGCAACCGGGCGCGAACTTGAGACAATCTGGATCACGCATCACCATCCGGATCATGTCCTTGGTCTCGCCGTGCTGATGGACCGATTCCCGAAGGCCCGGCCACTGACGCACAAAGCCACCCGGTCCAAGATCGAGCAGTCCGCACCCGGCACACTTGCCTATTTGTCGGGGATTGCGCCAGGCGTCTTTGCGGACAGGGTCGTTATCCCCGATGCTCTTGAGGGTGAAACCTTGACGCTGGAGGGCGAGCGCATCGACCTTCTCGGGCCCTTGCACGGTGACACAGGCTTGGTCAGCGCTTTGCATTTGCCAGCGCTGGACACGGTGATTGCCTTAGACGTGGTCTACGCCGACACACATGTCTGGGTCGAGGAGAACACCAAACCGGAGGCGCTGGCCGAATGGCGGCGCAGTCTCGATTTGATTGACTCTCTTGGAGCCAGCAGGATTATTCCCGGCCACCGCAAGGCAGCCTCGGCGAACGACCGTTCTGCCATCGCGTACACGCGGGCATATCTTGACCGCTGGGAAAAGGCGCTAACCGAGGCGCGTTCTGCCAAAGAGCTGAAGTCTGCAATGATGGAAGGCAATGTCGGCCTCGGGCTTCCCTACGCTCTCGAACGGGCCGTTGCCGCAGTTTATCCTCAGCGGGGAACCACAGAGTGATGAGATCGGAATTGCTGCCCCGTGCCTGTCACAGGGCAGCAACCAATTCTATCCTGCGACAAGCGAGGCGCAAGGCCATTTGAAAACGAATGAAACGCATGGCAGGTGGCAAGACATTCACTTGAACGACCACCCGTAGATGCGCTGAAGGTTCTCACCGCTGACTCAAATCGAGGACTGCTTCGCGGGGCAAACTAGTCGTTCCAAGGCGGTGCAATGCAGTTCGTCTGGCCTTCTGCAGGGTTCGCCGAAGGCTGTTCTGGATCGAGAGGATCATCTGAGCCGCGCAACTTAACCAGCTGCGTAAAACAGCAAGTTGAGGTGGTTGCCTGCCCCCGAAACCATGTCAACTTGCGATACGATATCGTGCAGATCAGCTGCCTCCATCAGGCGGCTCTTTGGCAGCCGTAAGTTCTGATTTGAGCAGGCTCCCGCAATCAAATAAAAGCTCGCTATCTCAATGAGATGGCGGGTTTTCTTTTTGAATCAGACGGCTTGATAAGTCGCGTTAGGTAACACCCGGGTAACAATTGGAAAAGAACTTGCGGGATTTCAACTGCTTTGCCTCACAATCAAGTCGCGAACTCATTTTCTGTAACGTCGGCACCTCAAGTCAAATTTGCAAATGCTTTGACTGAGCTGCAGCCAGCTTCACGGATGGTTTCTCAGGTAACTTCCGCTCTCGTTTCAAACTCAAGGGGACTTAGATACCCGATTGTCGAATGCCTGCGCTTTGCTTTGTAGAAACGTTCGCTGAAGTCGAAGACATCGGCGCGGAGCGGGTTGAGTGAACGACGGTCCTTGCGTTGCATGCGTTCGCCAAGTGTCGGACAGGAACTTCAGAAGAAGATTCTTACTTGTGGTGGTCGCAAGTGCCCGAAAGAACGGGCGTGACCCATGTCATGCTTCCGCATCTACATACCCAACTTCCAGATACAATTCCGAATTCCAGACCCCCCTTTGCCGACCCAGGGAGAATGTCCGTGAAAGCCATTGTCACCGCACACAGAGACTACATCATCGCCAAGATCGATGACCGTATATATGGGGCTTTTCTCGAGCATCTCGGCCGTGCGGTTTACACAGGCATTCATGAACCTGACCACCCCACCAGCGACAAGGATGGTATGCGGGGTGATGTGTCGGAACTCGTCCGTGAGCTGAATGTTCCGTGCGAGCGCAATCCAGGTGGCAATTTTGTTTCAGCTTACAATTGGGAAGATGGCATTGGCCCGGTGAAGGATCGCCCGGTGCGGCTCGTCCAATTCCGACATGAAAACCTATCAGGAATGGGAGCGCACGGTGCTCGAACATTCCCATGAGTCCATTGATCACATCTCGCTGCACATGTATTTTGCCAACAATGCCAAGCACACGGGGAATTTTCTGGCGCTGAGCCAGAAACTCGATGCCTACAACGGGACCATCGAAAGCACCATCAATGTGGTGAAGGCCAACAAGCGCTCGAAGCACAAGGTGCATATCTCCTTCGATGAATGGAACGTGTGGTATCATTCACGCGCCGGCGACCGCGACATTCTCGGCGGCCACGCCGGTTGGCTGCACGCGCCACGGCTTCTCGAAGATGTCTATAATTTTGAAGACGTGCTGCAGGTTGGATGTATCATCAATACCTTCATCCGCCGTTCAAACATTGTAAAAATTGCCTGCATCGCGCAACACGTGAATGTGATTGCGCCGATCATGACCGAACCAGGTGGCGACGCGTGGCGGCAGACGATCTATTATCCCTACTATTTCGCTTCCATTTATGGTCGTTGCGCCGCGCTGCAATTGCACGTGAATTGCGCAAGCTATGATGCCGATGTCGCCGATAGTGTGCCCTATCTTGATGTGGCGGGCGTGCACAATGAGAATGATGGCACAATCAGTTTCTTCATCATCAACCGACACGCGACCGCAACGCTTGACCTCGTGGTAAGTCTCATAGGGTTTGGCAAGATTTCAATTCTGGATCACCAACTGATCAAGCACGAACATCTCGAAGCGGCAAACAATCACCAACACCAGAAACCCGTGATCCCAAAAAAAAGCAATGGGTGCAAAAATTGAGAACGAAATATTGCATGCGGCAATCGGTCCGTATAGCTATCTCATGCTGCGTGTGAGGGTTCAAGTCGTGCATCTCACCACTTGAGACAAGACCCCTTTGAATGCAGCGCTTCACCCGCCATCCAACAAGCGCATCGCCTCCGCACTGTCTTTGTTCCCCAAGCCCATGGCAATGAGAATTCGGTGAATTTCGGTTATGGCGCTGGTAAGTGGCAGCGGTGTTTTGGTGGCAAGTGCGAAGGCTTGTATGGAGTCAAGGTCCTTCAACATGTTGTCGAGCCGCCCCGTGGGCGAAAAGTCACGCGATGCAAATTTTGCCATGAACTCCTGAAGAATGCGGCTATCGGCGCGACCACCGGCGAGGGCATTGGGAATGCGGGCTGGATCGACGCCACCTGCTTCAGCAAGCTTCACTGCTTCTGCCACGGCTTGAAACGCCACAGCACAGAGAAGTTGATTGACGAGCTTTGTGGTTTGGCCGGCCCCTTGTTCACCCATCCATGTGTAGTTTGCGCATAGATCTTTCATTATCGCTCGTCCGTGTTCGAAGTCCGCGGGATTTCCACCCGCCATGACCGTCAGTTTTCCGGATGCAGCGCCTGGAGCGCCACCAGAAAGTGGGCAATCAAGCCACGCCATACCTGTCTGTTGCCGCAATGTCGCTGCCATGTTCCGCGTCTCGCCAGGGTCGATGGAAGACATGTCAAGCAACAGCTTTTCCGGTGATGCAGCGCAAGCCACTCCATCACTGCCAAACACAGCGCTGTGTACAATGCGGGCATGATTGAGGCTGAGAATCACAAAGTCGCCGCGTTGTGTGGCGACGGCTGCTGATTCTGCGGCACTTGCCCCTTCCTGCACAAGTTTCGACACTTTGGCTGGATCGAGATCAAAAACGTGCAGCACATGGCCACAGCTGATCAAACGTTTCGCAATGGCGCTGCCCATGATGCCTGCGCCGATCATCGCGACATTTGCAACCATGTCAGTTTTGCTCCTTGCGCAAAAATTTCATTGCGATTGCAACCTGGTCATCCCGCGGCAAGGCGATGTCGATTGTCATGGCGTTTTCCGAAGTGTCTGGTGTTTCAAGCGTTGCCAACTGGCTGTCCAGCAGGGAAGGCGGCATGAAATGATTTTTTCGCGCGGCGATGCGCGCGGCGAGAATGGCCTTGTCTCCGTGTAAATGGATGAACGTGACAGTGCGACAGGCTGATTCGACAATTGCTTGCCGATACGTGCGCTTCAATGCCGAGCATGTGGCCACAACGCAAGCTTCACCTTGCATCGACTGACCGATACGTTCCAGCCACGGCCAACGGTCTGCGTCGCCCAACGGTAGACCAGATGACATTTTCGCTATGGATTCCGGACTGTGCAGCTTGTCACCTTCCACGAACTTTGCCCCGAGTTTTTCTGCCAAAGCCACACCAAAAGTGGTCTTGCCGCAGCACGTAACACCCATAATGACGATTGCACCCGGGTTCATGTCACAACACTGATGTCATGCCGCCATCGACGTAGAGGATGTGGCCGTTGACGAAGGACGCGGCATCAGAACTGAGAAAGATGGCCGCACCAACCAGTTCATCGACAGTGCCCCAGCGCCCTGCCGGTGTGCGCTTTTCAAGCCAGGATGAAAATTCAGGATTATCGACCAGTGCCTGGTTCAAGGGAGTTTTGAAATAGCCCGGACCAATGGCGTTGATCTGCAAGCCATGCCGTGCCCAATCTGCGCACATGCCCTTGGTCAGCATTTTGATTGCACCCTTGCTAGCCGTGTACGGAGCGATGGAAGGTCTGGCCATTTCGCTTTGGACAGAACAGATGTTCACAATTTTACCCTGGCGGCGGCTGATCATGCCTTTGGCAACCGCCTTGGCAACAATGAATGCGCTTTCAACATTCACGCGCATCAACTCCTGCCATTTGGCAAGAGGATAGTCTTCGAGCGGTGCGCGGAATTGCATGCCGGCATTGTTGATCAAAATCCCGATCGGCCCCAGCTCATGTTCGATGGCGGCAACTGACAAGGTGGTGGCGGCTTCGTCGGTGACATCAAAGGCGCGCTGATGGACAGCATGACCCATGGCTTTCATCTTGCCCGTTGCCGCTGCGAGTTTGGCCTCATCCCGGCCATTCAGAACGATCTTTGCGCCAGCAGAAGCAAGACCTTCAGCCAATGCCAATCCAATTCCCTGACTTGATCCCGTGACCAAGGCGATTTTGCCATCAAGCTTGAATCGATCGAGCGACATGGCTGGCTTGTTCCTTTCTTGTGTGCGACATCCTTGACGCCGGGTGTGTACAAGAGTTATCATGTTATCGATAACATGGGCAAGAGCAAGAGGCTCGCCTTCTTTTGCCGGAACTTAACTCACGCCTTTGGCAGGATCTATGAAAGCTGTTGTCATCCACGCCGCCAAGGACCTGCGCATCGAAGAGCATGCGCCGGGCAAGCCTGGTCCAGCGCAAGTTGCGATCGCCATCAAGCGCGGCGGAATATGCGGATCTGACTTGCATTACTACCGTCACGGTGGCTTCGGCGCAATCCGCCTGCGGGAACCCATGGTTCTGGGTCACGAAGTGGCGGGCGAAATTTCCGCTATTGGCGCAAACGTCACCAACGTAGCGGTTGGCGACATCGTCGCCGTCAATCCTTCCCGTCCGTGCGGCGCTTGCAGCTTTTGCCAAAAGGGATTGCACAACCACTGCCTTGACATGCGTTTCTACGGCAGTGCCATGCGCATGCCCCATGTGCAAGGTGCGTTCCAGCAACATCTTGTTGCGGATGCCAGTCAGTGCCATCGGGTTGCTGCGGGTGTGGAAATTGGAGAAGCCGCCTTTGCCGAACCCTTTGCCGTCACCCTTCATGCCATTGTTCGCGCCGGTTCCCTGGCGAACAAGAAAATCCTGGTAACTGGCTGCGGCCCCATAGGCGCGTTGGCAATCACGGCTGCGCGGCTGCATGGCGCACACGAACTCATTGCCACTGACGTGTCGGACTTTACGCTTGGTTTGGCGCGACGCATGGGTGCAGACCACACCATCAATGTCGCAACCGCGCCGGAAGCCATGAATGTCTTGAAAGCCGGCAAGGGGACGATTGATGTTGTGATTGAGGCCTCTGGCAATGAAACGGCGTTGCGCACCGGACTCGAATGCCTGAAGCCGCGTGGGATCCTTTTGCAATTGGGGCTTGGCGGCGACATCAACGTTTCGCAAAACATGATTGTGGCCAAGGAAATTGAACTGCGCGGGTCGTTTCGGTTTCATGAGGAATTTGCACTCGCCGTTGATCTCATCAATCGCCGCCGGGTGGATTTGAAGCCGTTGCTGACCGAGGTTGTTCCGATGCAGGAGGCGGTGAAAGCATTTGAGCTTGCGTCGGACAGATCACAAGCGATGAAAGTGCAATTGGCGTTTTGAATCTGCTGGTGTTTCATTCTGCAGAATCCTGAATGTGAGTTCGCCCGCCGCGCATCACCCGTCAGCGGCGTGGGGCAGTGAAATGAAAACAAGAGGGGGTCGCGTGCTGCGTTCTCCACTTGGGATAGAGTGATGACGCGGT
>JAYVKC010000098.1:0-5171 GCA_043768765.1 Hyphomicrobiales bacterium
CCATGCCAGCCTCCATCCGGCCAACATGTTGAATCACTCCGAAACTGATTTGGGAACCCCCTCCTCGATTCAGCTAAAATGAATCACGCTCTAACGGCAGCCATAGCATGGTGGTACTCCCTTCGCCTGGCGCGCTGATAAAAGCCAGCGAACCGCCTAGGGCTTCGGCGCGGTCCAGCATGTTTTTGCGGCCCCGGCCACGTGGCAGAGTTTTGGGATCGAAACCCAGGCCATCGTCCGAGACTTCGATGGTCACACCGGCGCGGCCATCACGGGTTTCCTCCCGACAGGCCACCGTGATGCGTGTGGCATTGGCGTGCCCCAGGATGTTGCCAAAAGCTTCCTGGAAAATGCGCAGCACGTGCAGCGCGTTGGGCGCGTCCAGCCAATGCAATTCGGATACGTCGTCGACTTTCCATTCAAATGCGATGCTGGCTTTGCGCATTTCCGGTTCGAGGCGGTAACGCAAATTTGCCAGAAGCGTCGTCACATTTCCTTCGACGGGTTCGAGCGAATCAACGGTAATTCGCAAATCCGTCAAAGCGCTTTTGAGCGCAACCACGGCTGTCGTGCTGGAACGTCCCTGCCGTTCCGCAGATGCCAGTGCCGCAACAAGACTGGAACCAATGCCGTCGTGAATCTCGCGCATCATGCGCTCGCGTTCTTTGGTGATGGCATTGGATATCTCGAGTGACCGGCGGGCCGATTCACTCGCCAGCAAGTTGGCCTTGGTTGTCTCAACACGTTGGCCAAGAACCTGCGTCAGGGCTTCCTTTGCCGTCAACGCTGTCAGCAATTTTTTGCTGATGGCAAAACTGAAAGCGGCGAAGACCATCAGACTCGCGTAGGGCATTAATGCGAAACCAATGCCTTGCCATGGTGCTGCCTGTCGAATGCCATCATGGGTCATCGCCAAAGCCGCTGCAATCACGGCAAGCGCCATCAAGACAGTATCTATGCGAGGTGAAACGAGACATTGCCGGGCATATGCCGCAACGATGAAAACAAAAGCCGGAAAAAGCAGCAACACTGCTGACCATTGCGCGATCCCGCCGGTTTGCAGGAGGTGGTGCACTGTGATTAGCAGAACAGTTGCACCTCCCGCCAAAGCCAACCAGGACCGGCGGCGATTGTAACCAAAAAACACCACGGCAAAGCCCGCCAGACAGAACAGAAGTATATAGGTAGAAATGGAAATACTCTGCCACACCAGGCCAGGATTGATCGGGGAATGCAACATGGAATGGTGGATGTTGCGCAAGACCCAGACCGTGCCGATGGCAAACAACCAGCCCAAAGACAGTTCACGCGGCCGCATGATCCAGAAAACCAGCGCGAAAAGTGTCATTGCAATCAGGATGGCGTTGACCAGTTGCGGCCCCAGGAACTGCGCCATGTAATGCCGGTCGAAGTGTTGTTTTGCAACCGCACTCGCTGCAACGCGCACGCCTTGAATTTTCAAACTGCCGTTGGTGTCAGTGTTGAGCCGGATGGCCAAACTGTTTCCACCGGGAACAAGCAGGGCATCGGGGATGGCGATCAGATAGGGTTGGTCAGACGCGAAGTTCTGCGTGTTCGGAACAGAGTAGTTGCGGTGCAGAAGTTCACCATTCAGAAACGCGTCAAACCGTTCCGTGGCGGTGTCGATTGTGATGGCGATTTGACCGGCGGGCAGCTTTTCCCGCCCAAAACTGAATTTCACCCAAGCGACGAGGTGCTTTTCGGTGGCGGAAACGGATTGACGGTATGGCAATGAAATTGTCAACCAGCCCAGTTCCGGCGGCACCTCCCGATCAGACAGCGACAACTCGGCATCACGCAACTCAATGAAGTTTTCTGTCACCTGGGCATGCGCAGCGAAAGTAAAACAGAAAAGGACCAACAACCGGATGGCAGCGCGCCACGTCATCGTCATTGTCTCAGTGCGGCATGTCGATAATGCCAAGGCTGGAGGCCTCGTACACCGCTTCAGACCGTGAATTCACTTCCAGCTTCTGGTAAATGTTCTTCACATAGGTCGCAACAGTGCTGCGGGATATCTTGAGAATGTCACCGATCTCAACAAAAGAAAACCCACGCGCCAAAAGGTTAAGCACTTCCAGTTCCCGCTTTGACAGATTTTCCATTGCCGGGTTGGATTTGTCAGGTGTGCGCGGTTGAAATTCCTTGAGCAGCTGGCGCGCGATGACCGGGCTAATGGGTGAGCCGCCTTTGCGGATCTCGCGGATGCTGTCCGCACACTGGTCAAAGCGTTCATCCTTGAGAAGATAACCGCGTGCTCCCGCCTTGATGCTGTCAAGCACTTTACTTTGTTCGGCAAACACCGTGACGACGATGATATCAATTCCCTTGTGCAACTGTGCCGCTAAACGGATCAGTGTGATGCCGGATCCATCGGGAAGACCGAGGTCGCACAACAACACATCAAACCCACCCGCCTGTACCAACTCTTTGCCGCCGGCAACATTGCGGGCTACGCCGACAATTACGATATCACTGCACGCAGACAAGGCTGAAGAGATGCGTTCAAGGGCTGCCGGATCGTCCTCGACGACGGCGACGCGGATGTGCGTTTCGGCTTGCGATCCCATGGCTTTGGAGAGTACCGGAATCCATCGCAGTGTCCATCCCCACCGATGGCGCAAAACAAACAGAAGGCTTCCCTTTCGAGAAGCCTCCCGCACAAACTGGCATCCGGGTACGCAGTACCTGATCCCGGATCACCTGGACACTTCCCCCGCATGGGAAAACGCGTGTCGTGGTTCATTTGGTAAACAAGAAGGGTTTCAAAAGCGTTTCCATTCTCAATCAAAGCCTTAAGGAAGCCTTGCGGCATTGTGCTTGTTCGGAGCAAAGCAGCCCTCAATGAGCTGAAAATCAACGCAGGGTCGCAAACGGCTGGCAAAAAATAAAACTGCGACAGGGGTTCACAAGAGGGTCTGCCATTGCTACACCCCGGCTACCGAAACGTCCTTTGACGCGGGATGGAGCAGCCCGGTAGCTCGTCAGGCTCATAACCTGAAGGTCGTCAGTTCAAATCTGGCTCCCGCAACCACTTCAAATTGCGATACCCCGGCCCTTGCGGCTGGGGTTTTCGTTTTGAGGGAAACTGAAAATATTCCTGTGATATCGTCCGAACTTCAGTTGGATGCTCACATTCCCCTACAGTTGGTTAGGGACTAGCTGTCGCTGCCGCTCCCGACAACACCGGTCTGAGAGGCAAGCCGGTCAGCAAGCCAGCGCGCCGCCGGCCCCAAGACTTTTGTCTTCATGCTTGCGACACTGATCGGAAGCTCGATCTGATGTAGCGCAGCATCAGCGGGATCAAGCGGCAAAGCGATAAGACGGCCTGATTTCAGGTCATCTTCAACAACGTCGTCAGGCATCCTGCCCCAGCCAAGACCCGCAAGTAGAAACTCGCGCCGCAAGGCAAGATCGTTCAGTTGCCAGCGATTGGTTGCGTGGGCTGACAGGTCAGTCGTACCAGACGCATGCCGGCCAGCCGAAAGCAGGATTTGCGTGTGGTCGCGCAGGCTGTCCTGACCGATTGGGCCATGCACTTGCGCCAGGGGATGGTCAGGCGCAGCCACCGGGATCAGCCGAAGCCGGCCATAGGGTCGCCTCTCCATCTCCTCCAGTGAGCCGAAGGCCTGGGATTCCACGATGATACCGAGGTCGGCTTCACCGTTGCGCAGGGCCGCCAGCGTCTCTTCGAGCGGCAACACATAGCTGACAATTTCGACTGCTGGGAAGGCGCGGCTGAAGTCCTTCAATGCCGCGATGAGCTGCCGCTTTGAAGCCATAACATCGAGTACAAGCCGCAGCCTCGGTTCGATCCCGGCGATGATGCTGCGCGCCTGCTTGCGAAAGCCTGTCGCCCCTTCGAGCACACGGCGTGCGAGAGGAAGAAGCGCGATGCCCTCGATGGTGAGGCTTGCGCGATAGGTGCTACGGTCGAAAAGCGCCCTGCCAACCTGGAGTTCGAGGTTCTGCACGCCATAGGTGATTGCCGACTGGGCGCGCCGCAATTTCCGCGCGGCGGTTGAAAAGCTGCCTGTGTCGACCACCGTCACGAAAATGGTGAGCTGGTCAAGCGTCAGCCCGTCGGACTGAAGTTCGCTTTTCTCAAGATCATCTATTTTTCCGATCATGATTTGCAGTTCTTTATCGGTTTCTTTGATGGTTGTGAAGTCATAGGTTTCGACCGTCACCGAGGCCAACCAGCCCACCTAATACAAAGGAGAGGATCATGACCAGCTACAAAGCTTCCGCCGGACTGAGGATCGGCCATGTTCACCTGCATGTTTCTGATTTGAAACGATCAATCGCATTTTACCGGGATATCTTGGGCTTCGACTTGCATGCCGAGCTACCCGATCTCGCCTTCCTGAGCGCAGGTGGCTACCACCACCATATCGGATTGAACACCTGGGGCACCAAGGGTGCAGAGCAAGACGGCAAGCGCCGTCCGGGTCTCTATCACTTCGCCCTCAACTTTCCTACCAAGGCTGAACTCGTCGCTGCGGTGCGGAACTTGGTGCGAGCGGGCCATCCGATTGACGGCGCGTCGGATCACCAAACTCATCTCGCCATCTACCTTTCGGACCCTGACGACAACGGCATCGAACTGGCCTGGGACCGCGACCCCAACCACTGGCGCGCGTTCATGACAGAAAAAGACCCGGCCAAACTGCGCGCCATCAGCAAACCGCTGGATGTGGCTGCCCTGCTCGAGGAGCGCGAACCCGCAAGCCTGTGAATTGAAGGCATCAATGGAGATCACGGATTCTCACGCGATGTCTTCCTTAAGCGCGGAGGTCAAACCTCCGCGCACCCCAACGCCGAAGACTCGGCACAACCAAAGGAAACTGAAAATGACTACGCATAACAAACTCGGTAAACTTGCCACAACCTCAGCCGCGGTCCTGATCGCTGGCTTTGCTTCTGCTGCATCAGCAGCGGACGTCAAGAAGGAGATCACCAACCTCATTGCTTTCGACATGGTCGATTTTGTCGGCTGGAACAACGCCGACATGAAACTCTTGCGCAACTATCACACTGATGATGTCGCTGTTGACATGTTCGCGACCCACACCGACGGCATGGACGCGCACGCCGCGATGCTTCAGCAGATCCACGATTCGGGACAGGCCGAAAAAATCATTCAGCAC
>JAYVKC010000099.1:0-28851 GCA_043768765.1 Hyphomicrobiales bacterium
GAACAGCGTTTGAAGCCGAAGTCCCCCTCACGCCCCCTTCGGCCACACAAATTCCGGGCGCAATCCCTCATACACTGGCCGTCCGTCGTTGGGCTTGGCATAGCCTTTCGATTCATCCCAGAAGGCGTGATAGGTCGGCTTGGCAGGCGCGGGGTCATAGTGCATCACGTTTGGCACCGCGACGCGGATGCGTTTTTGCTTGTCGTCGAGCATCAGCACGCTGTCGCATTCCTTGCACAGGCAGATTTGCAGCGGGCCTTCGGGATTGTTTGCGTTGAACGGCACGCGTTTCATGGCGCCTTCGTTCGAGGCCTTCACATCTCCATGTTTGAAAAAGACAACATGGGTGGATTGCTGTCCGGTGACGGATTTGCAGACATTGCAATGGCATTCGTGATTGTCGACAGGTTCGGCGTCCGAATAGACTGTCACATGTGCACAGCCGCCTTGATATTTGTGGTTCGCCATTTTGTGAACTCCCCTTTTTCGACATTGCCCAATTGGCAAGCAGCGGAGAGGCTATCGCAGGCTGATGCAGAGTCCAGCGTTTTTTGCTGGCATCGGCATCCGTGCCACAAGCTAGCAGAGCGTTGATGTTGCCTCTCTTGACAATGTTCCTGTTATGTTCTAGTCACTCATCATGGACTGGAAGCGAGCGATCGAGATCAACAGGGAGGCGCTGATCCGCATTGTGGCGGGGTTGGTGGCGTTGCTGGAAACGCAAGGGGTTGCTGCCCGTCTGCCGCTTCAGGTTTATCAGTTGATCATGCGCACATTGCATCCGGCGGAATCGGCGGTGCGGCGGTTGATTGTGATTGCGGCGCGGGGGCTGGTGGTGCCGGTGTACCCAAGTCGCCCGATGCCTGAAGGTTTGGTGATTGTGCGAAAGGGTACGGGTGCCATTGCATTTCAGCTTTTCGACACACGCAAGCACTTTGGTGATGGTGACGCGGCTCCTGCCATCACGGGGCCGCGCATCCGCAGTATCGATGATCCCAGTCCGCATGAACAGTTTCAGGCGCAGTTTCTGGCGAAGTTTTCCGTGCCCGGCACCAGCAGTGCCGCCGAGACTTGGCGGGTGCGGTTGCGCCTTGCGGCTCTCCAACGCGCGCTCGATACACTGCCGCGCCAGGCTAGGCGCATGGCGCAGTGGATGAAGCGGCGCACGGTGATGCAGCGTCCCACATTCACATCGCCCTTGCGCCCCGGTGCGCCACCGGGCCATCGCAAGCGATCAAAAGATGAAATTCATCTGGTCCTGACCGAATGCCACGAACTCGCCTGGGACTCTTTCCGTCCCAACACATCTTGATCCCCGTCGGGTTCATGCTTGCACATGTGTTGGCGCGTGGAGAATTGATTCACCGCCCCCCTAATAATGCGGCGGTTTGTGGATGGGCGGGGCGTCGCCCTGGTCCAGCGATTGCAACTCTTCTCCCATGCGGCGCAGCTGGCGTTCCAACGTTTCCATTTTTTTCCACTGGGCGGTGATGACATCATTCAGTTCACTGATGGTTTTTTCGTGGTGCGCCACGCGCATCTCCAGTGCGTCAATCCGGTCGGTGTTCATGGGCGTCTCCTCGCTGACCACCATAGCAGATTGGGCGATGTTGGGTTAACATAACACATGCCCTTTCTCACACTACTCGCAGCGGTTCTCTTTGTTGCCCTTATTTTCGGGCCGCAATTCCTGATCAAGCGCACCCTGTTGCGGCATGCGGGCGAACGCGATGACTTTCCGGGAACGGGTGCGGAGCTGGCGCGGGAGCTTCTCGACAAGGCGGGACTTCACAACGTGAAGGTCGAGATGACCGAGCCGATGCGGGATCATTATTCGCCGGAAGAAAAAGCGGTTCGGCTGTCGGAGGCGAATTACACGGGGCGGTCGGTGACAGCTGTCGCCGTCGCAGCGCACGAGTGTGCCCACGCCGTGCAGGACCGGGATGGTTACAAGCCGCTGGCGTTGCGGCAGAAACTGGCGAAGACGTGCATCACCATCGAGCGCACCGGCAGCATGCTGTTGATGGCGACTCCCATCGTGTTTGCACTGACGCGGTCACCTGTGGTGTTGCTTGCGGAAGTTGTCGCAGCACTTGGAATTCTGGCATCGACTGTGGTCATTCACGCTTTCACCTTGCCAACAGAATTTGACGCGAGTTTCAAACGGGCGCTGCCGGTTTTGACGCACTATTTGCCACCGGAGGACATGCCCGCCGCGCGAAATGTTCTGCGCGCGGCGGCTTTCACTTATGTCGCTGGCGCACTCATCAGCCTGATCAACATCGGGCGGTGGCTGCGTTTGCTCCGATTTTGAGGTCAGTCCAGTTTGAACACTTGCGCCAATGTCATTCCCTCAGCCAGACTCCGCTGCCAGTCCGCCTCCAGTTTCAGCTTGGCCTCTGCGTCTGCGATCAGTGTGCTCACCATGTCCGGGGACAATGCGCAAAGGCCATCATCATCACCGATCATCAGATATCCAGGGTTGACCATACGATTGCCGATGATGGCGGGTTGGTTCACCTTCCGGCCCGCAAATGCTGTTGGTCCGCGCGGCGTGATGTGGTGCGCAAACACCGGCAAATCATTCCACGTTGCAAGCTCACCGACATCGCGGACTGCTCCATCGCAAATGACGCCGGCTGCCTTGCGCCGGCGCAGATGCCCTCCCAGAATTTCACCGATCATGGCAAAGTCGCGGTTGCCTTGCGCATCAATCACCAGCACATCGCCGGGTTTTACAAGGTCGATGGCGCGCAGCACCGCACCAAAATCGGGCGGGGCACAAATCGCCGTTACGGCAAATCCAAACAGGCGCGGCTGCTGGCCGGCGGGGCGAAGCAGCCGGATTGAAGGATCAATCTGGCAGGCACCCTTGCTCACATCAACGGCAACAGCCACCGGCACCTTGCGCCAGCGATCAACAAGCGCTGCATTCATTTCGCAATTTCCTTCTTCAGCAATTTGCCAAGACGTTCGATGCCTTCGACAATTCTGGCATCGGACTGGCCAGAGTAGTTGAAGCGCGCATGATTGGCTTCTTGATCATGCGGAAAGAAACTTGCACCGGGCACATAGGCAACCTTGGCGTCCGGCAAGGCGTACTCCGCCATGAAGCGCGCGGAGTCAAATCCCTTGGGGAAAGTCACCCAGGTGAAGAGACCGCCTTCAGGATCAGTGAATGCCACTTCCTGTGGGAAGTGTTGGCGAAACGCGTCGAGCATCAGATTCTTTTTGCGGCGGTAAACATCGCGCAACTTCACGATGTGGGCATCGATGTCGAAGCGTTCCAGATACAGCGACGTCGCCGCCATGTTGACAGTGCTGCATTGTGTATCTGCGCCAAGTTTCAAAAGGCCGAGATCATGAATCATTTGTTCCGAAGCCACCACCCAGCCCAACCGCAGGCCGGGGGCGAGAATCTTGGAGAAACTTCCCAACATCAGGACGCGGCCTTGCGTATCCAAACTTTTGATCGTCGGCGGTGCATCGCCGTTGAACCGGAGGTCACGATAGGCTGTGTCTTCCAAAACAATGACATCATGTTTGTTCGCGAGTTCCATGAGGCGCTTGCGGCGTGTGGCATTCATGGTCACGCCGGTCGGGTTCTGGAAATCGGGTATGGTATAAATCATGCGCACGTTGGGTGTGGTTTTCAGAACGTGTTCCAGGTGATCCATATCCATGCCGTCTTGGTCCATGCGCACCCCAGCAAAGCGCGGTTCGCCTGGCGTGAAGGCCACAAGTGCGCCCAGGAAGGTGGGGCTTTCGGTGACTATCACGTCGCCCGGATCAACGAGCATGCGACCCACCAGATCGAGTCCCTGCTGGCTGCCCTGCAACACCAACACATTCTCCGCTCCACAAGCGATGCCGCGCCTGCGCATGCGTTCGGCAATCTGTTGCCGGAATGCCAGGGGGCCGTCAGATACCGTATATTGCAACGATGCAGCGCCACGGTTGCGAACCACATCTTGAAAAACCGCGCCCAGTTGTTCCAGCGGAAAGCTTGCCGCATCGGGATAACCGCCTGCGAAAGAAATGAGGCTTGGATCAGCGCCCTGCTTCAACAATTCACCAATGGCATTGGGTTTGACATTGGCCATGCGCCTGGCGCGATGCAGCGACATTCAGTTCTCCCGCTCGATACCCGAAGTGCGAGCCTGACTGAATATCTGTTGCGTGACAAGGCCAAGAAAAATGTGACGGCCGGAACGCCCGGCCGCCACCTCACCAGTTTTGATTCAGATCAGTTCGCGGCGCGGAACTCGAAGGGGGTTACCTTGCCGTCTTTGTCGGCGTCAGCGGCAACGAGACGGGCTTTCGCTTCTGCAAAGAATTCAGCTTTGGTCACGCCGCCGTTCTTGTCGGCATCGAGGCTTGCGAATTTTTGTTTGCGGACATTCCGCACGGCAGCCTGTTCCTCACCACCAAACCAGCTTGACCACATGTGGCGGCCACGGCCTGGCGGATTGATGAACTCGACTTCCGTCACGTTGCCATCCGCATCGCGATCGAGGCGCATAAAACCGCGTTCGGCCAAGGCCGCTGCCTCGTCTTCGTTGATGATGCCATCGGCGTTGACGTCGATGATCATGTGGCGACCGTTTCGGCCATGGCCATCGCCACGCTTGTGTTTGCCGTGATGACCAGTGTCATCAGCCATCTGATCAAGTGCGGGGCCTTCGTGTGGTGTCGCGGTTTGCGCCAAAGCCTGGCTCAATCCGAGAACGCCAGCCAAAGCCGCAAGGGCAATAAAAGTTTTCATCAGCATCTCCTGTGGTTTCGATACACAGAAGACGGGGCGGGTGGCGGATTCCGTCGCTCACCCAGATTAATTCGGTGTCACGTGCGCCAACGCCTGTTCGATGTCGGCGATCAGGTCGTCCACGTTCTCGATGCCGATGGAGAAGCGCACCAAACTGTCGGGCACGGGGCTTTGTGGTCCTTCAACGGTTTTGCGGTGTTCAGCGAGGGTTTCAACGCCGCCGAGCGATGTGGCGGGTATGGATACTTTCAGCCGGCCACAAAAGCGTTTGGCTCCTTCAAAGTCAGTCTTCAACAGAAACGACATCATGCCGCCGAAGCCATCGATCATCTGTTTTTTGGCGACGGCGTGAGAGGGATGAGAGGAGAGACCGGGATAAAGCACGGTTTCCACTTTCGGATGTTTGGCGAAATGTTTGGCGATGGCCATGGCATTGGCGGAACTCTGGCGATAGCGCACAAACAGCGTTCGCATTCCACGCATCAACAGCCAGCATTCGAAAGGTGCAAGTGGCGAGAAGGATTTAGTGCGCACAAATTTGAGATCATCCCAGCGTGGCGATGGTTGGCGCGCGACGATGACGCCTGCGAGGACATCGGAATGGCCGTTCAGATATTTGGTGGCGGAGTGGAAAACGAAATCCGCACCAAGTGTCAGCGGACGCGTGGTGACGGCACCGGTGGCAGTGGCATCAACCGCGAGCTGGGCGCCTGCTTTGTGGGCCAGCGTTGCGGCTTGTTCGATATCGATGCAATGCCACAAGGGGTTCGATGGCGTTTCGATCCACACCAGATCGGGAGTCTTCGCCTCAATGCAAGTTTCGAGATCGCCGGGCTTTTCTGGATCGAACAGTTCCAATGTAATGTCGCCGCGTTGTTCCATGCGCTGCAGCCAAGCGCGGGTGCCGTAGTACATGACATTTTGCGCGACAACATGTGCGCCCCGCTTCACAGTATCGAAAAGTGCCGTGCTCGCACTCATGCCGGAAGCGAACAGCAGCGCCTCATGACCCTTCTCGAGCGCCGCGATGACTTCCTCCGCCTGATGCAAAGTCGGGCTGCCGCCGCGCTGATAATCATCGCGCACTTTCAGATCGTAGTTCTCATCGCGGGCGTAGGTCGTCGCGAAGTAAAGTGGTGGCACAACCGCACCCGTCGCGGGATCGACGGCGCGCAGTGCGTGGGCGGCGATGGTTTCGGGGTGTTTCCTGGAGTTAGACATGCTGACCGCCGTTTATGTGGAGCTCTGCACCCGTCACATAAGATGATGAGTCCGTGCAGAGGAAATAGATGGCCTTGGCCACTTCGTCGGTTTGGCCGAGGCGTTGCAGGGGCAATTGCTCAACGATTTTTATTGTGCCGGGTGAAAGGATCGATGTTTCGATTTCGCCGGGGGAAATGGCATTCACACGCACACCCAGTGGTCCAAAGTCGGACGCCATTTCGCGCGTCAGTGCGGCGAGGGCTGCTTTCGAGGTGGAATAGGCAGCGCCGGCAAAGGGGTGGACACGGGAACCTGCGATGGAGGTCACGTTGACAACTGCCCCCCTGGCTTTCGTCAGTTCACTGATCAATCCACGCGCCAGCATGACGGGTCCGAAAAAATTCACCTGGAACACCTTCATCCAATCCTCGGCATCCGTATTGATGGTGTTGAAGCGGCCACCATCTTTCAGCTTGGGGCTGATGGCGGCATTGTTGATGAGTGCGTCCAAGCGCCCGCCATGTTCCTTCAATTTCTCCCGAATGACACCAATGGCATTTGTTGTGTCCTGCGAAGACGCGAGATCAAGAACAATATGATCATCCGGCCCTGCATCCCATGGACAGTTTTCCGGGAAAGGATGACGCGAACACGTAATGACGCGCCAGCCCGCGGTGGAAAATCGCTTTACCGTGGCATGGCCAATGCCGCGCGATGCACCGGTGAGGACAAGAGTTCGTTTCAGAGAGTCGGGCATGTTATGGATATAGCCTATCCTTCTTCCATTTACCCTCTGGATTCTCCCGTCGGAACACCACGCGATCATGGAGACGGAAGGGGCGGTCGTGCCAGAATTCGATGGCGACAGGGCGCACGCGAAATCCGGACCAGTGGGCTGGGCGCGGCACTTCGCCGAAACCATACTTTGCAGTGTAAAGAGCAACTTGCGTTTCCAGTTCAAATCGCGCTGACAGCGGGCGTGATTGCGCACTCGCCCAAGCTCCGATTCGACTGTCGCGGGGGCGGGAGGCAAAGTATTCATCCGCTTCCTTGTCGCTCACTTTTTCCACCGGACCCCGCACCCGCACCTGGCGGCGCAGGGATTTCCAGTGGAACAGGAGTGCGGCTTTTTCCGTGGCCAAGAGTTCCTGGCCTTTTTGGCTTTCAAAGTTGGTGTAAAAGACAAAACCTTTCGCATCCCAATCCTTCATCAGCACCATACGGACGTTGGGCAGACCGGAGTCATCAGCGGTGGCAAGCGCCATGCCGTTGGGATCATTGGGTTCGGATTTTTTTGCATCCTCAAACCACTCGGCGAAGAGCTTGAAGGGATCATCGCGTTCAGTGAAGCCCATGGATGCGGTGAGTGTGGGGAGTTCGGAAATTTTCATGTGATTCATTTGCCTTTTGGCCATTGCTCCGGCGGCCAGTCGCGTGCGCCATGAATAACTCGGAGGATCATGACGCATTCGCTGCCATCCAATCTCCGTTCAATCATGTAAGCAACAATGTAATCCAGTCCCACGATTGGTTTCTCATAGGTTCCATGCACCCTACCCTTTCGGCCCGTCGCAAATTGCCCCAAGGCTACACCCGACTTCTCAATTTTCTCTACGACCGAGAGGGCCGCAAACGGATTGTCCTGTGCGATGTATGTGACTACACTATTCAAATCGTCCAGCGCCGATGCCGCCCATCGGACATCGCGGATCACCGTGGCTTCTTTTGGGTATCGGCAATGGTTGACCGGAGCCGCATCATGGCCTCTCCATGGGGCAATGTGCGACCGGCGCGAACATCGTTCAGGCCCTGCTCAATGCCCTTTAGAATGCTTGACTCGCGGGACACAAAGTCTTGAATCGCCTCTCCCGCGAGAAAAGAACTCGTACGCCGTGTCTGCGCTGCGAGTTTGGCCAGCTTTTTTTTGGTGGCACCGGGGAGCCGAATTGTAAGCGTCTCTGAAGCGGGCATGATTCACTCAATGTTTGACTGTGTACACCTTAACACGACGCACTGCATTGCGGAAGTCCGTTATGTTCCACAGACTAACGCCGACAGGCTTACAAATCACGGAAATCCCGGTAAAAGGCCTGAACACGGCAGGGAAGAAAATAAATCATGGGTGAAAACAAGGGGATAATGGCGGGCAAGCGCGGCCTGATCATGGGGGTCGCCAACAGCCGCTCGATTGCCTGGGGCATTGCCAAATCCTGCGCCGACCACGGTGCCGAGCTTGCCTTCACATTTCAAGGCGATGCGTTGAAGAAGCGGGTTGAACCGCTTGCCGCCGAAGTGGGTTCCACCATCATCCTGCCCTGCGATGTCACGGACATGGACTCGGTTGACGCGGTGTTCGCGGAACTCAAATCAAAGTGGGGGAAACTGGATTTCGTGGTGCATGCCATCGCGTTCTCCGACAAGGACGAACTTGAAGGGCGCTATGTCGATACCAGCCGCGACAATTTCCTGAAGTCGCATGACATCAGCGTTTACTCCTTCACGGCCATTGCCAAACGCGCCGAAGTGCTGATGACAGACGGCGGCTCCATGGTGACATTGACCTATTACGGCTCCGAGAAGTGGATGCCGCACTACAATGTCATGGGTGTGGCGAAGGCGGCGTTGGAAGCATCCGTTCGCTACATGGCTGCCGATCTTGGTGTGAAAAACATTCGCGTCAATGCTGTGTCTGCCGGTCCGATCAAAACGCTGGCGGCTTCGGGCATCGGCGACTTCCGTTACATGCTGCGCTGGAACGAATACAATTCGCCGCTGCGGCGGCTGGTCACCATCGAAGAAGTGGGTGATGCTGGCATGTTTTTCTGTTCGGATTTATCACGGGGCATCACCGGTGAAATCCTGCATGTCGATTCCGGCTATCACATCGTTGGCATGAAACATCCAGATGCACCCGACATCGTGGTCGAGAAGAGCGGTGTCTGAGTATCCGATTGTTTTCATCCGGCATGGTGAAACCGACTGGAACAAGAACGGGCTGATCCAGGGTTCGGTTGACACGGACCTCAATGCGCAAGGTTTGAAACAGGCGGCCAGACTGGCAAAAGCGTTCAGCCGTTTGCGGGACATGTTCAAGGACCATGCGCTTTATGTCAGTCCGCAAAGACGGGCGCGGCAGACGATGAAGCCCATTGCCGCAGCACTGGGGCGGGAGGATATCCATGTGCTGCCCGAGCCACGGGTGCGTGAGTTGGGATTTGGCATTTGGGAGGGCAAGCCGTTCTGGGAGCTCAAGGCCTCGCCGGTTTACCCGGCGCATCCGGATGATCGCTATTACTGGCGGCCCGAGGGTGGCGAGAGTTACGAAGACGGTGTTGCACGCGTCGCCGAATGGCGGGCGTCGCTGACAGGACCAACGCTGGTGGTCGCCCATGGCGCGGTGGGGCGATGCCTGATGGGATATACCGCCGGGCTTGGCCCCGGCGCTTTGGTCTCTTTGAAAACCCCGCAAGGCTGCTGGTGCAAGTTGGAGAACGGGCAGATCGAGTGGTTTGACGCGTTTGGCGATCAGTCCTAAGCAAGGTTCATGTCACACAACACATTTGGCCATCTGTTCCGCGTCACCACTTTCGGCGAAAGCCACGGGCCCGCCATCGGCTGCATCGTTGACGGCTGCCCACCGGGCTTGACGCTCACGGAAGCTGACATTCAAGGATTTCTTGACAAGCGTCGCCCTGGCCAATCGCGGTTCACCACGCAGCGGCAGGAACCGGATGCGGTGAAAATTTTGTCGGGCGTGTTTGAAGATGAGCGTACGGGTGGGCAAAAAACCACGGGCACGCCGATCATGCTGATGATTGAAAACGTTGACCAGCGTTCCAAGGACTATGCCGCCATCCGCGATTCCTACCGCCCGGGCCATGCCGACCTCACCTATGACGCGAAATACGGCATTCGTGATTACTGCGGCAGCGGGCGGGCAAGTGCGCGTGAAACCGCATCGCGCGTGGCTGCCGGAGCGGTGGCGCGGAAAGTGATTCCGGCTGTCACGATCCGAGGTGCGTTGGTGCAGATGGGGCCGCACAAAATCGACCGCAAGAACTGGGATTGGGATGAAGTGAACAGCAACCCGTTTTTCTGCCCTGATGCCACAGCCGCAAAACAATGGGAGGGCTACCTCGACGGAATCCGAAAGGAAGGTTCTTCGATCGGTGCCGTGATCGAAGTCGTGGCCTCCGGCGTTCCGGCGGGCTGGGGTGCGCCGATTTACGGCAAGCTCGATGCGGAACTCGCCGCCGCGATGATGAGCATCAATGCGGTGAAGGGCGTGGAGATTGGCGACGGATTTGCGGCAGCAGAATTGCGCGGCGAGGACAATGCCGATGAGATTCGTTCGGTCGATGGCAAGCGCAAATTTCTGTCCAATCACGCAGGGGGCATATTGGGCGGCATATCGTCGGGGCAGGATGTTGTCGTGCGTTTTGCCGTGAAGCCCACTTCTTCAATTCTCACGCCGCGCAAAACCGTGACGGCCACAGGCGACGAAACCGACGTTATGACCAAAGGCCGGCATGATCCGTGTGTCGGTATCCGCGCGGTCCCCGTCGGCGAAGCCATGATGGCGTGTGTGCTGGCGGACGCGTTTTTGCGGCATCGCGGGCAAGTGGGTTAAGTCGGTCTTCACAAGCGCACAACTTTGATCCATGCTTGGCCCGCCAACTTCAAGAGCGAGGATCAAACCATGTGTAACACCTGCATTATCGAGAATGTCAAAGCCACGATGTTGTCGCGGCGGAATATGTTTCGGGGCGTGGCCGCGACCAGCGCGGCAGCCTTGGCTGCGAGCGCCATGAGCGCCAAAGAGTCCTTGGCGCAATCATCGGGAAAGGTCGTCGATCTGACTTACGCCTATGACGAGACGTTCCCCACCTTTGATGGCAAGCCGGGCATCATCAAGGAAAAGGTCGTGGATTTCGCCAAGGATGGCTACACCATCTACAAGCTGACGATTTTCGAACACACCGGAACCCATATCGACGCGCCGCTGCATTTCACCGCCGATGGCACATCGGTGGCGGACCTCGCCCCTGAATCTTTGGTCTGCCCGCTGTGTGTCATCGACATCAAAGCCAAGGCCAAGGAAAACGCCAATGCCATGGTGATGAAGGCCGATGTTGAAGCGTGGGTTTCCGCCAATGGTGCCATACCGAAGGGGGCTTGCGTTGCCATGAACTCAGGCTGGGGCGGCATGATGGGCAAGCCGGAATACCGCAACACACCCGACGGCAAGTTTGCCTTCCCCGGCTTTGCCAAGGAAGCCACCGACATGTTGAACGAGATGGGCGTTGCGGCTATCGGCGTTGACACACTGTCGCTGGATCCGGGCAACTCCGCAGACTTCGCGGTGCATTATTCGTGGCTGCCTGCTGGACGCTATGGCATCGAAAACATGGCGAACCTCGATATGTTGCCCGCCAAGGGGGCCACTGTGTTTGTGGGTGCGCCCAAACATACAGGTGGTACCGGCGGTCCGGCCCGTGTCATGGCTACCATGTAATGGCGACGACCAACCTGTTGGACGATGACGCGGCGGGGGCAGACGCCCTTGCCGTGTTTAACGACATCCGAACCAAGCGCAACACGGACTATGTCAACAATTTCTGGCGGGCGCTGGCGCGTGATCCGGTCCTGCTCAAGTCGACTTGGGAGCGCGTTCAAAGCGTGATGGCACCAGGTGCGCTTGATCCCTTGACCAAGGAACTCATCTACATTGCCGTCTCCGCGACCAACAACTGCGGATACTGCGTGCATTCACACACGGCGGCGGCGCGCGCCAAGGGCATGACCGAGGACCAATACAATGAACTCCTCGCCGTGATTGCAATGGCATCGCAAACCAATGCACTTGCCACTTCATTGCAGGTTGAGGTGGATGAGCGGTTCAAGGTGTGAGGGTTCTGTGAAGGAGAGACTGACATGACCAAAGTATCCATGACATTCGTCAACCTGCCGGTGACTGATCTCAAACGAACCGTGTCGTTCTACCAAGCAATTGGCTTCACGTTAAACCCGCAGTTCTCTGATGATACGGCAGCGTGCATGATTATCAATGAGACGAGCTATGCCATGTTGCTGACGCATGAAAAATTCAAGTTCTTCACCAACGCACCGATCCCCGATGCCAAAACGTCGACCGGGGTGCTCGTTGCACTTTCGCTTGAAGACCGGGGTGCCGTTGATACTTTTGCAAAGGCAGCACTGGCCGCAGGCGGCACCGAACCAAAACCTGTGAATGATTACGGCTTCATGTATCAGCGCACCATTGCCGACCCCGACGGCCACCGCTGGGAGCCGTTCTACATGGATATGAGCCAAATGCCGAAAGGCTGAGGAAAGCGGAGGACGCCATGGGGAAGAATTCATCGACTGCCAAGACCGTGCGCGTCGAGAATGTTGCGCAGCCGGGAAAGTTGTATCCGGTCGATGCCGCAAAATTTGTTTCAATGCGTGCAATTCTCTTGAAAGTCATCACGGTGAAACCACCCGGCATGACCGTGGCGGAATTGCATGTTGCCATTGACAAGGAAATTGCAGAATCGGGTTTTGCCGGAGAACCGTCAAAGTCTGGCTGGTGGATGAAGGCTGTGCAGCTTGACCTTGAGGCGAAGAAAATCATCGCCCGTACAAAAACATCACCGCTGCGGCTTTACAAACTTTCAACCGAGGGAGAAAACAATGTCTAGTTTCATTTGGCACGATCTGATGACACCCAATCTGGATAGCGCAAAGACATTTTACAGCAAGGTGATCGGCTGGGACATTGCCGACAGCGGCATGCCTGGTGGCACTTACTGGCTGTGCAATGTCGGCAAGGATGGCGTTGGCGGCATGATGGCGTTTGGGCCAGAGGATGACGCGAAAATGCCGCCATTCTGGTCCGGCTACATTCACACACCCGATGTCGGCAAGGCGGCGCAACAGGCGGTGAAACTTGGCGCAAAGATTTTCCGTGAACCACAAATCGTGCCTGAAACCGTTGAGTTCGCCATCCTCACCGATCCATCGGGCGCGATGTTCAATATCATGCGACCCATCCCGCAAGGCGATGCGCCCGTGTTTGCACCGGGAACGCCCGGCACCATGGGCTGGAATGAATTGTTGTCAGGCGATTGGAAAGTGGCGTGGGAGTTTTACCATGCCATGTTTGGATGGGAAAAACACCAGGCTTTGGAGATGGGTCCCATTGGCACGTATCAAACTTTCGGACTCAATGGCGTATCCTTCGGCGGCATGATGAACAAACGGGCGGAAATGCCCCAAGCCTATTGGAACTATTACTGGAACGTGGCGGGCTGTGCTGCAACGGTGAAGGCCATCACCGACAATGGAGGCTCAATCATGTTCGGCCCGATGCAGGTTCCGGGTGGATCGTGGATCGCCAATGGGTTGGATCCACAAGGCGGCATGTTCGCCGTTACAAGTCTGAACGCCTAGGAGATCCCATGGGAAACACAGTCACGTTGCACCGCGTCGTCAAGGCACCACCGGCACGCGTCTACAAAGCCTTCACCGACGGCCCCGCCATGTCGAAATGGATTTCACCGCGCGGCTTCACCTGCACTGTGCTCAGCATGGATGCGAAAGTGGGCGGCTCATTCCGCATGTCGTTCACCAATTTCGACAATGGCCAGGGCAATTCATTCGGCGGCACATTTCTTGAGATGAAGCCGCATGAGAAATTACGGTACTCGGACAAATTCGATGATCCCAATCTGCCCGGCGAGATGATTGTCACCGTACTGATCAAGGAAAACCTGTGCGGCTGCGATCTCAACATCACCCAGGAGAACATCCCGGACATCATCCCGCTCGAGATGTGTTACCTCGGCTGGCAGGATTCGCTGAACCAACTGATGGATTTGGTCGAGACCGCACCACCTTCGGAGTGAGCCCTATTGCTGCTCCACCAGCCGGATCAGCAATGCCACTTCCCTTGCCAGCTTGTCATCCTTGCGGATCAGGTCATCGACCTTGCGCACGGCATGCAGCACTGTCGAATGATCGCGGCCACCAAAGCGGCGGCCAATTTCAGGAAGTGAACGGCTGGTGAGTTTCTTGGCGAGATACATGCCCACCTGGCGCGGCACCACCACGGTTCGGGCGCGGCGTGGCGAGAGCAGGTCAGCCTTGGCGACGTTGTAGTGGCGTCCGACAATTTTCAGAATGTCCTCGATCTTGATGCGGCCTGAATCGGCCGAGGCGTGAACTTCGCGCAGAACCATGCTGGCCAGATCCAGCGTGATCGGCGTGCGGTTGAATTGCTGATAGGCCATGACCCGGTTGAGGCCACCTTCGAGTTCGCGTCCGCCACCGGTAATGCGGGTGGCGATCAGGTCGAGTACTTCATCGGGAATGGTGACGGTTGGGTCGTTCTTGACGATCATCTGATAGCGGGACGCCACAATGCTGCGGCGCAGCTCGGCATCCGGTGCCTCGATGTCCACCACCAGACCACCCATCAGGCGCGAGCGCATGCGCTGGTCGATGGTGTCAAGTTGGGACGGTGGCACATCAGCGGCAATGACCACCTGACGCTTGGAATCCACCAGCGAGTTGAAGGCATGGCAAAATTCCTGCTGCATGGTCTTGCCTTGCAGGAATTGCAAATCGTCGATCAACAGAACATCGATAGACTGGAACTGGTCCTTGAATGTCAGCGTGTCGCGCTGGCGCAGGGCCTGGATAAATCCATACATGAACCGCTCAGCAGTCAACAACAGGGCTTTGCGTTTGTGGGCCGCCTGTACGCCATGCAGAATGGCATTGAGTAAATGTGTCTTTCCCAGTCCTGCGGCTGAGTGGATGTACAGGGGATTGAATGTCACCGGACTGCCGGGTGCCGCATTGGCAACCCGGCTTGCTGCGGCGTGGGCCAATTGGTTTGAGTGGCCAACCATAAAGCTGGCGAATGTGAGGTTTTCGTCTGGCAATGCGCCGCGATCGGTCAATGGGACCATGGATGTCGCTGCGGCTATCGGCATCATGTTGCGGTCAGTGTGGTTTAGTCGGCTACTTGACGCTAGCGTCGCACGAGCGGGATTAAGTGCTGCCACTTGTGTCTTGGCCGTATGGGGTATCGAGGTTCGCACGCGCACCAGGACATGATCCAGCCTGCCCAGTTCGGCGGCGGCAATGGTGTGCAGTTTCTGCACATAATGGTTTTCAATCCAGCTTTTCAGAAACCGGGTGGGCACTGAAACGCTGAGTTTGCCGTCGATGTAACTTTCGGCTTCCATCCGGCCAAACCAACTGGAGTACAGGTCCTCCCCCAATTCAGCCCGCAAGCGTTGTGCTATGCGTGTCCACTGTTCAGAAATTTCCATCGCCAATTGGGTCATACTTTGTGCTTGCCTCATCATTATTGTCCCGCGCAGCCATGGCGCAGGGTTGCCTCGGCAGCAAAGTGCTGCCCAACCAGATTGTGTGCTGTTGTTGGAGGATGGTTAGGGAATCAGATCACTATACTGACAAACCGGACTGCTTTTGAGGGTGCCACATTCCGCTCGATGTACATGGCGTGCTGTCGAATTCCAGTTGCTCGTCGACATGACTCTACCCCTCTGCAAATTTGACATTTGCACCCCATCTCTGTCATTTTTTCATTGAGCCTGAAGCGCTTGGCTCCCGACCGCCTACCCCGTTACTCTGCCTTGCGGTGGTAACTTGAAGGAACGCTAACCAAGCCAGCCAACATGCTGCAACACAAAAGATCGTTCTCTCCGTACACTGAGAATGAAGCCGCGCTGTCGTGGGGCGTGTTGGAGGTGGCAATAATTTGTTAAGTAAATGAATCTCTTTCAGGATTCTTGCGAGGCGTACGCCTTTGTGGTGATTATTGCTGGTTGGTCTGGGGCGGGAAAATCTTGGCCGCCACGGTCATTACATTCGCGGAACTGCCCGGAATAATGTCTTCTGTGAGGCAAGGTTTTGTTTTTAATCGATTATCCCTGTCGCAAAATGTCCGTGTTCGGACAAACAAAAACGCCGGTGCGGGCGGCACCGGCGTTCAAAGCGGAGTTCTGTGGTGTTTGGTCAGCCAGCCAGAGCTTTTACACGGCGCGAGAGGCGCGAGACTTTGCGCGAGGCGGCATTTTTGTGCATCACACCCTTCTGGGCGCCGCGCATCAATTGCGGTGTGGCGAGCTTCAAGGCGGCTTCGGCATCGCCTTTTTTGCCGGCAGTGATGGCTTCTTCAACTTTGCGGACGTGGGAGCGGACAGCGCTGGTGCGGTTTTTATTGACGACCGCACGACGGGCAGCCGCACGGTTGGCTTTTTTGGCAGATTTGGTATTGGCCATTGTTGTTCCTGTTGATATTCGGGGACATTGTGCCGACTGGCCGAGGCCATGTATTAGCCACGGGCGAAACCGGATTTTGGCGGCTTATAGGCATGAACGCGGAAGCCAGTCAATTCCCTAAGCACATACAGGTGGCAGAGGAGACCGGACATGACCAGCGAAACCCGCCCATGGGGCAGTTTTCATGTAATCGAGGAGCAACGCGGATACAAAGTGAAGCGCATTTGCGTTTCGCCGGGTGGACGACTGTCCTTGCAAAGCCATTCCCACCGCAGCGAGCACTGGACCGTTGCCACCGGTGTCGCCACTGTCACCGTTGGGGAAACCGTACAAGAATTGCACCGGGGTGGGTCCGTCGATATTCCGCTGGGTGCAAAGCACAGGCTGGAGAATTTTGGGTACGCGCCACTGGACATCATTGAAGTGCAGTTCGGTGACTATCTCGGCGAGGACGACATTGTTCGCTACGCGGACGCGTATGCCCGCCATTAACGCAAGCAACACGATCCATTAACCCCATTCCAGAGGCTGTGGGCAAAACAGGCACAATTTGTCTATAATGCCGGTTCGAACCACCAGGCTTGGTGGAACTGGATACTTGCGACCTCCGGCGAACAGGACGCATCAAGGAAACTGGCGAAGTGGCGAGCCCAATCGTTGTTGTCTTCCACAACATTGCCGTGCGCGCATCGGCCTATGAAACCGAAATCGGTGTCACGGGTTCGCCGGAACGATTCCTGGCCCAGGTCCGGTATTTCAGCAGCCATTATGATGTCATCGACCTCGCCACTTTGCTGGATGGTCCGTTGCCCAAGCGGCCCTTGCTGATTACGTTCGACGATCACTTCAAGTCCATTCTCACCATGGCGCGCGAGGTGATGAAGCCCTTGGGTTTGCCTGCGGTGCTTTTCGCCAATCCGGACTTGTTCGGCGCTGACACGCTGTCACTCGACAATTGCCTGTCGTGGTTTGCCGCCAAACGCGGACTGGCCGCCTTGCAAACGGAGCTTGGACTTGCAGGCTACGCAAATGTTGCCGCCATTATCAATGGACCCATGGCGCTGATGGGCGCAACGGCGCGGCACCATCTCAAAGCGAGGTTGGCGATGGCTGCGACCAACGACACGGGAGAACTTGATATCCGAGGCGGCACTTTGACCGAGGCTGACATCAGGGAACTTGTCTCAATGGGATTTGCAATTGGCAACCAGACAGCCAGCCACGTGCATTGCCGATCCCTCTCAGCCGATGAGCGGCACAGTGAGATTGTGGTGGCCAAGCA
The DNA here is from genome assembly GCA_043768765.1 of Hyphomicrobiales bacterium. Taxonomy (GTDB): domain Bacteria; phylum Pseudomonadota; class Alphaproteobacteria; order Rhizobiales; family Aestuariivirgaceae; genus Aestuariivirga. Next base: position 17,568 of record JAYVKC010000099.1, read on the forward strand.
GCGGATCGAAAGTGTTTCAGGCCAACCGGTGCGGTCCTTTGCTGTACCCTATGGCAGCCAAAACGACCTGACGCCCGAAGTCCTGAAAGTATTGCGCGAATCCGGTCATGAGGCCATTTTTCTGGTCCAGGCGCGGCACAACCGGTTCAGGCCTGCAGCCGACACCTGGTTCCGGGTGAGCTTGCACAATGAAGCGGTAACAGATTTGCAGCGCAAACTTGAATTCTTGCCCGTGCTGCGCAGCATCAAGTCCATGATCAGGCCGCAGAACCGCCATTGATGGCCATCCTTCAAGTTTTGAGGGGCGTTCATAATTTGGCCTTCCACCGCACCTGAAAACCGTTATAAGGCCGGACATTCCCAGCTATTGAAGGAGAGTTGTCATGGCGAAAGTTCGCGTTGCTATTAACGGTTTTGGCCGCATCGGCCGCAATATTGTGCGGGCGATCTACGAGTCGGGCCGCAAGGACATTGATATTGTAGCGGTCAATGATCTGGGCCCAGTGGAAACCAATGCCCATTTGCTGCGCTATGATTCTGTCCATGGACGCTTTCCACATGAGGTGACGGTCAAGGGTGACTCGATTTCGATTGGGTCAGATACATTCAAGGTGACCGCGATCAAGGATCCGGCGCAACTGCCGCACAAGGACCTGGGCGTTGACATCGTCATGGAATGCACCGGCATTTTCACCTCGAAGGAAAAAGCCTCGGCGCATCTCGCTGCGGGTGCCAAGCGGGTCATTGTCTCGGCTCCTTGCGACGCGGCTGACAACACCATCGTGTACGGCGTCAACCATGAGACTTTGACCAAGGATCACCTGGTGATTTCGAATGCGTCTTGCACCACCAATTGCCTCGCTCCTGTGGCCAAGGTTCTGCACGATGCCATCGGCATCGATCACGGCTTCATGACCACCATCCACGCCTATACCGGTGACCAGCCGACGCTCGATACCATGCACAAGGACCTATACCGGGCGCGTGCCGCCGCCATGTCGATGATCCCGACATCGACGGGTGCAGCGAAAGCCATCGGTCTCGTCATTCCCGATTTGAAGGGCAAGCTCGATGGCACGTCGATCCGCGTGCCGGTGCCGAATGTCTCAGTGGTGGATTTCAAGTTCGTCGCCAAGAAGAAGACCACGGTTGAAGAAGTGAACGCGGCGATCAAGGCTGCGGCAGATGGCAAACTCAAGGGCATCCTCGGCTACACCAATGATCCGAATGTCTCCATCGACTTCAATCACAACCCAAACTCATCGACCTTCCACATGGACCAGACGAAGGTTGTCGAAGGCACGTTGGTGCGCGTTCTGTCGTGGTACGACAATGAATGGGGCTTCTCCAACCGCATGAGCGACACAGCGGTATATTTCGGGAAGTTGATCGGAGTTTGATGAACGAGAGACGCACCCACCGCGCAAAGTGCGTGGTGGGTAGAACCGCCTAACTCGCCCGCTTCATCCGCCGTTCCTGCGCTGGCTGATACGCCATTCTGGCGTGATATTCGCAATAGGGCGAACCATCCCTTGGCCCGTGGCCGCAGAAGCAGAATTCATCCGTACCCGGATCACCAATCGGCCAGCGGCAGGTCTTGTCGGAGAGGTGCAAAATTGTGATGCGGCCGTCTTTCGGCAAATCCACAAGCCGCAGCGGCTTGGGTTCCGGCAAAGGCAAAGGGCGCGGCGCAGATTCAGAACGCGGCATGGGGCGAAGTGCTGTCGCTCCCGCTGTCGGCATTGATGGCGCGTGCGGACGATGGCCACCAACGCGCGGTTCGCGTGGAGCGCGAGGTGCACTGCGCGGCTGCGTGGCGCGACCGGCCAGATTGAGGCGATGCACTTTGCCGATCACAGCATTGCGTGTGACACCCATTCCCAACCGGCCCGCGATCTGGCTGGCACTCAAGCCGTCAGACCACAATTTTTTCAACAACTCGACACGTTCTTCTGTCCACGGCATTTTTTCAGTCGCGGCATGCAAACCAATCTGGTCAGTCAAAGTCAGAATCCCCCATATGCCGCATGTTGCCCTCGCAACCTGCGTTTGCTTTTTTTACTCATGACACTGGAACGCTACTTCCCGTAGCTGGTACTGCACTCACTACTATGGGCCGTTGCCACACAGCAAGGAAGACACGCCCCTTTGACAATGTTTTCCCCAGAAACCGTGTGGTTAAAGAAAGGTTAAGCGCCTTAAGACTCGCGCGTCCATGCGCTGTTTTGACTCAGGGGGGTGCCGGGAGGTCCATTGGCCAGATTGACCGGTGGATAAGTGCGGATTATACATTGCAGTGTTGCGCGCCGGTCTCAGTTCCGGCGCTTTTTGATTTCTGCAGGCTCATCATGAACGCTTCCGTATTGCCAACCTACAATCGCGCCCAGGTTTCATTCGTGAAAGGTGACGGCTGCCGCGTGTACACTGAAAGTGGCGAAGCTTATCTGGATTTCGGTGCTGGTGTTGCTGTCACCAGTTGCGGGCATGCACATCCGGCATTGATCCAGGCATTGACAGCGCAAGCAAACAAGATCTGGCATACCTCAAACCTCTACCAGATGCCGGGGCAGGAACAGCTTGCCGCCAAACTTGTCGAACTGAGTTTTGCCGAGACGATGTTCTTCTGCAACTCGGGTGCCGAAGCAATGGAGTGCGCCATCAAGATGGCGCGCAAATTCCACGCGGCAACCGGACACCCCGAGCGGGTCAACATCATCACGTTTGAAGGTGCTTTTCATGGGCGTACGCTGGCCACTTTGGCGGCGGGCGGACAGGAGAAATATCTCGATGGCTTTGGTCCACGCACGCCTGGATTTGTGCAATTGCCGTTTGGTGACCACGCGGCTTTGGAACAAGCCATCATCTCAGAAACTGCCGCCATTCTGGTTGAGCCCGTGCAGGGCGAAGGTGGCATCCGGCCTGTGCCGTACCAGTGCCTCAAAGGTTTGCGCGACGTATGCGACAAGCACGGCATCTTGCTGGTGCTGGATGAAATCCAATGTGGTGTGGGCCGCACCGGAAAACTCTTTGCCCATGAATGGGCCGGGATCACACCGGACATCATGGCGATTGCGAAAGGTTTGGGCGGCGGATTTCCGATTGGCGCATGCCTTGCCACAACAAGGGCCGCATCCGGCATGGTGGCAGGCACGCATGGTTCGACATTCGGCGGCAATCCGCTGGCCACGGCCGTGGGTGCCGCTGTCATTGATGTGATCACAGCGGACGGCTTTCTCAACAATGTGCGCGACATGGCGTTGGCGCTGAAACAAAAGTTGGCGAGACTCAAGGATGAGAATCCGGATGTCATTGTTGATGTGCGTGGTGAAGGCCTGATGATGGGGCTCAAATGCAAGGTGCCGAATACCGCATTCCAGGCCGCAGCGCTGGCGGAAAAACTTCTGGTGATCGGGGCTGGCGACAATGTGGTGCGGTTGTTGCCGCCCCTGATTGTCACTCGCGCCGACGTGGAGGAGGCGGTGCAAAAACTTGACCGGGCATGCAAGGCCGTCCTGGCGGCCAGCGCATGAAACACTTTCTTGACTTGCACCAGTTTGACAAGGCGGCACTCAACGGGCTCATCGCCACGGCACGTGCGATGAAAAACAAGCGCACGGGCTGGCCCAAGGGCAAGCGTGAACCGGACGAGCCGCTCAAGGGCAAGATGCTCGCCATGATTTTCGAGCGGCCGTCAACGCGCACACGGGTTTCATTCGAAGTTGGCATGCGCCAGCTCGGCGGTGATGTGATCATGCTGTCAATGGCGGAGATGCAGTTGGGGCGCGCTGAATCCGTGGCGGACACGGCGCGCGTCATGTCCCGTTATGTGGATGCCATCATGATCCGGGCGGCCAAGCACGACACGCTGATGGATCTTGCCGAACATGCCACCGTGCCGGTGATCAACGGGCTCACCAGCGAAACGCATCCGTGCCAGATCATGGCTGACGTGATGACGCTGGAAGAACGGAAAGGCCCGCTTGCCGGGCTTAAAGTGGCGTGGACCGGGGACGGCAACAATGTGGCGGCATCGTGGATTCATGCGGTCGGTGTGCTGGGTGGCGAGTTGGTGATCGCTTGCCCCGAGCAACTTGAACCGCAGCCGCGCTTCACCGCATGGGCCGCGCAACGGCACGCCAATGTCCGTGTGACCCGCGATCCGATTGAGGCCGTGGCCAACGCCGACTGTGTCATCACGGACGCCTGGGTTTCCATGCACAACACTGACGAAGGACGGCGGCACAATCTGCTCAAGTCTTATCAGGTCAACACGCGGCTTATGGCGCATGCCAAGCCGGATGCGGTGTTTCTGCACTGCCTGCCTGCGCACCGGAACGAGGAAGTCACCGACGAAGTGATGGATGGCCCGAACTCCGCCGTGTTCGAGGAAGCAGAAAACCGGCTGCATGTGCAGAAGGCGATCCTCCTGCATTGCTTGGGGTGAAGCACGCCATGGCCGCTCTTGACTCTGTTCTCCCCTTTGAAGTGAAACCCCTTGGCGTGCGCGGGCGCGTGGTGCGGCTGGGTGCGGTGGCGGATGACATTATTTCGCGGCATGACTACCCTGCCCCGGTGTCGGCGTTGCTGGCGCAGAGTGTTGCCTTGACAGCGCTGCTCGGCACGGCGCTGAAGTTTGAGGGCAAGTTCATCCTGCAAACGAAAACCGACGGGCCTGTCTCGATGCTGGTTGCGGATTTTGTGTCACCACATGGGGTTCGCGGCGTGGCCAAATTTGACGCGGCAAAACTCAGCGGCGTTCACGGGCGCGATGAGAAGGCGCTGCTGGGTGCGGGGCATCTTGCCATGACCGTGGACCAAGGTGCGGACATGGAGCGGTATCAAGGCATAGTTCCTCTCGGTGATGCAACACTGGCTGATGCCGCCCACACGTATTTCAAACAATCAGAACAGATCCCGACGCGGCTGCGGCTGGCGGCGGGACCGTTGCAGGCGCGCGGTGACAAGGCCACGCATTGGCGCGCCGGTGCCATTCTTGTGCAGCATCTGCCACGCACCGGCGGATCGTCGCCGCTTGCGTTTTCATCCGGTGACGCGCCCGAAGGCATTGAACAGGTTTTGGAGCATGATGACTGGGTGAAGGCGCGGCTTCATGTTGACACGGTCGAGGATCACGAACTGCTCGATCCCATGCTTTCCTCCGAAGACCTGTTGTACCGGCTGTTCCACGAAGATGGTGTTACGGTTTATCCGGCGATTCCCCTGGAACGGCATTGTACGTGCTCGCGCGGGGCTGTGGCGGTCATGCTCGCAAATTTTCCGGTTGAGGACCGCGCTGCCATGGTGGAAGACGGTGCCGTCAAAGTCACGTGCGAGTTCTGCTCCACACCTTATGTGTTCACACCTGCTGAAGCTGGCGTGACGTAGACACAGGGGTCCAAATCCGGTCGGTTGCGACCACCGTTTTGCCAACCGGAAAGAGCGAGGCAATTGCCAGCTTTACATGCTGCCAGGCAAAGGGAATACCGATGATGGTGACGGCATAGGCGATGGCGGCCGTGATGTGCATGACAGCCAGCCACCAACCGGCGAGCACAAACCAGATTACATTGCCGAGTGTGCCAAATGCGCCGGTGCCCAGGTCATGTTCGCCATATAGCTTGTCGCGGGCGATGATGTCGTAGCCAAAGGGCCAGAAGGAGAAGCGCGCCAGCATGAAGCAGGATCGCGCCCAAGGAATGCCAACAATAGTTATGGCCATGATGATCCCTGCGAGAATCCAGGCAAGACCCGCAATGACACCGCCGGTAACAAACCACAGGACATTCAGGACAAACATGACAATGGGCATGACATTTCTCCAATTCGCAACAATTGGCCCCGGCCAGTCGCCATTTCAAGTGCCGTGAGCAAAACGCCGGAGGGCTGTGACGATGGCTTGAAAACCTTGCATCGCAACCGCGCTGTGGTGGCGGGCGCGCATGTAGGAATGGGCAAGGGCCGGTTCTTCGCGCAGTTCGCACGGCACTCCTGCGGCACGGAGTTTGCGGGCAAAATTCACGGCATCGTCGAAAAGCGGGTCGTGACCTGCTGCGGTGATGAAAGCCGGCGGCAGGCCGGTTGCATCGGCGCGTGCTGGCATCGCCTTGGGATCACTCCAACCAGGAGACCCTTTGGGCCCGAGAAAACTGTTGAGATAAAAATCCATTTCAGCGCGCGACAGGCCAGGTGCATTGGCGTGGCGGACGTATGAGGCCGTGGTGGTATCAACGCCGAGGGTTGGATAGAGCAATAGCAGTGCGAGGACTTGCGGCAGCGCCATGTCGCGCAACGCCAGGGCAAGTGCTACTGCCATTTGGCCGCCGCAGCTGTCGCCGGCGGCAATAATGCGAGAAGCGTCAATGCCAAGCAACTGGCCCTCTTCGCGCATCCAGCGCCAGACCTTCAGGCTGTCCTCAAGCTGGGCCGGGTGCGGATGTTCGGGAGCCAATCGGTAGTCATGCAAGGCGACGGCACAGTTTGCGCCTGCCGCCATTTCGGCGCACATGTCGTCGTGGGTTTCACAGCTTCCCAGAACCCAACCGCCGCCGTGGCCATAGACCACGCCCGGAAACAATCCCGTTCCTTTTGGCTTGAAGAGGCGGACGGGCACACCGCTGGCAGTGGTTTCCACAACGTCGATCGTCGACGGACGCGGTGCCCGGAATTGCCTGCACAAAGCGTCCCACTGGGTGCGCTGCCGTGCCAGCGGCCACTTCTCGGAGCCCGGTGGCGTTTGCGCCGCCAGGGCATCTTCAAATTTCTTCATGCCGGGATCAAGTGGGGTGTCTGTCATGGCGTCACCAAAAAATCGGGAAGGAATTCACTCGATGGCGATGCGGCTGGTCTGGCACAAGTCGATGGCAGGCAAATTGGTTTTGATGCCGTTTGCTTTGACAATGTCCACAGCATAAGTGCAATCCTCGCCACTGTGTTCGAGGGTCGCTGTGGCGGTGACCCCCGGCGCGATGCCAGCGCTGAACGCTATCGGTGTTTGCTCTCCACCATTGCGCATTGCTGTGACCTGGGTGACGGCAACTGACGAGACATTTTCCAGATCAAACACCAAGACATCTGCAAAAGCCTGTGTTGCACCAACCGACAATATTGCAGCTGCTATCAGAAAACGCATCCCAGCTCTCCCAGAACAGATGATGTTGGAGTGAAAATTCCGTAACAAAGTGTTGAAAAAATGGTGCTTCTAACCCTATTCCCACTTGAAGTTACGTCCGATTGTGCATCTATTGCGGTTTCTTGCAAGCAGAAATTTCAGGCGGTGGACAATGGCAAAGTCAACGAAGGCGTTCTGGTCCAGATTTCTCGTGGCGGTTTGGGTGCTATTCAATGCATCTGTTCTGCTGGCCCAAGATGCGGCGCCGCCCGCCACGCCGGATGCTTCCCCCAATGAAAAGGCACCGCGCCCGAGTTTCACGCAATGGAATGGGAGCTTCAACCAGTCTGTCCCTATCGATGTTCCGGCCTTCCGGGGTCTCGAGCCAGACCTTGCGCTGAACTACAATTCTGGTGCGGGCTTGCGCACCATCTCGGCTGGCAATGGCAATCTGGGCGTGGGCTGGAGTATCGGTGGTATATCATACATTGAGCGGATGTCTGGCAGTGCCGATCCGGTCAAGATTCCAGCTGGTGGTGGTGCACCAAGTTACGGCGCGGCAGGCATGCCAGCGGACCAATACCGGTTGGATGGTGTGGAGCTTCTGCCATGCAGCGATCAAGACATTTCGACAACCACATCGCCCTCGTGTGCGACGGACACGGTTGCGGGTCGCCTGAATTCCTTCACGGCGCGGGTGGAGAACTACAAACGGATCAGGAAGGTGCCAAGCAGCCCCGCCGCAAACATTGCAGGTCTGGTGATCAACGGCTTGTGGGAGGTGACTGAAACCGATGGAACGAAGTCCATTTATAAATCGGGCGATACCGCAGGGCAAGAGTTCCGCTGGAACCTTGTCATGGTCATTGACACGTTCGGCAACCACGTTGACTATAAATGGTATTGCTATGTCGACGGGCACTGCGTCATCGATGACATCTTCTACCGCAACAGCGGCACGCCGTACTCGCCAACTGCAGCCAGCACGATTGCAAAAATCGATTTCATTTATGGCACGCGCGATGATCAAATTTCGTATGCCACCGGGCTTGGCATCCGCGCTGCCAGGAACAAGGTCACCAGCATCGCGGTGTACGGCAACAGCGTGCTGCGCGGCAGCTATGACCTTGCCTACGCGACCAGCCCATCGACAGGACTGTCTAGACTCATTTCAGTTACGCAAAACGGCGGCACCGCATCTGGCACCAAACCGGCGGCGACCAGCTTGACGCAGACGTTTGGGTACACGGATTTGGAAGGAGCGAGCGACACCACGTTTTCAATCTCTGAGTGGAGCCGCCCGCAATATCTGGGGCCTGGTGTTGGAATAGGCGGAGATTTCAATGGGGACGGTTATTCACCGGATTTTGCTGAAGGATTGCAATTGCGTTCCAGCCTTCATAACAGCAACGGCAGTGGGCAATCCACTTGTACCAGCAAAATTCGGTTTTCTTCAGGTACAGCTGCCGGGCAATCTGCTGTGAATTATGAAACAGTGACTATCTCCGGCGGTTCGTGTGAGACTGCTGAACCAATTCGACAGTACCTGCAAGCCGCCGATTTTGATGGAGATGGAAAGGACGACATTGCGTATTTGCACGAGAACCATGGTTGCTCCACGGCCAACTCAAATGGGAGCGTATGCACCAATCCTCCAACACTCAGAGTGCTGGCGGGATGGAATGGAGGCGCTTTTGCAACCACTTACAGTGTCAATGGGCCCGGTGTGGAATACCGTGATCAAGGTTACATAGATTACAAATTCGACGGCGGGATAGCGAAGTTTGCTGATTTTGACGGTGACGGCGGAGCGGACATTCTCACCAACAACGGCCATGTGTGGAAACAGACTGGCACTTCCTTCGGGCAAATCATCACGAACGGTCCGGTCATCGCAGACAAACCATATTCGAAAAGTTTGAAATGGGAGACAGGCGATTTTAACGGTGATGGTCGCGCGGACCTCCTAAAGAACCAGTTGTCGGGTGTGAACTGGGATTCGATTTTGTATTTGTCAACCGGCACGGCATTTGTGACTTACAATCAACCGTCCGTTGCGTGGGCCGCCACCAACTTTGAAAATTCCTCTTGGCTCATCGCGGATGCGAATGGTGATGGCCTGGGCGACATCCTCATCACCAAGAAATCCGCTGCTGCGGCATCCTATTCCATCCAAACCTATTATTCGACGGGATCGGGATTTTATACTTCTTCGGTGGCAATAGCCGTGGCTGGCTTTCCTGGTGCGGCATCCTCAGGCATGTCTGGCGAAAATCCGACTGATCACGGAAATGCGACGATCGCCGTTTCGCCCTCACCACCGCTTGTAACCGTCGGGAACTACGATGGCGACGGGCGCGCTGACCTGCTGATTTACGGCGCAGTCATGTCGGCCGATGCCGGCATATATGCCAATGCTGTAGCCTATAAAGTTGCGCGCAGGTCCAACAATACGTTCCTGCTGAGTGCTTCAGTCAGACCGCGTACGACGCAGCAACATTACTTCTTCCCCTCCATGCTGTCTGATGCAAATGGTGATGGCCTGTCGGACTTGTTCGATGGCTCATCCGAGCACAACATGCAACTCAACACTGGCCCGATCCCTGATCTCATGACATCGGTCACAACACCGATGGGGGCCAGCGTCAGTGTCGCGTATGTGCGGTCAACGCCCATCACGTCTGGAGCTGATGCCAATATTGTCACCGACACTTTCCTGCCCTTCCCGTTGCAGGTGGTGAAATCGATCACGGTGGATGATGGCTGGGCGGCACCCGTGACGACAAAGTACCTCTACGAGGGTGGGGCGTGGGATTACGCCGAGCGGCAGTTCAAGGGGTTCCGCACGATCACCGAAAAGCATCCGGCCAACAAGATTGATGTGGCGGGGGCCGTGGAAGTTGCACCGCCTATCACCACGTCAACCTATCTGCAAAACGATTCTGCCTGCTATGGCCAGGTGGCGAAGGTGGAGCGGCAGACTGAGACCGGCACGCCGCTGCACACCGTCACGCATTACTACTATTTCGACACTGTCGCACCCTTGCGCTGCCTCAATGAGCGCACGGTCGTCACACACCGCGATGGTACACTCTCCAAGCAAACCGAAACGCGGCGCAAATACGACGATTACGGCAACATCTCGCGGCTGCAGGATCTGGGTGCGGTGGGTGGCGCCGACAACTCAACCACCTTCCAGCTGATCACGGCGAACACATCCGCCTATGTCGTCAGTTGTCCGTATTCGGTGCGCGTCTACAACGGGGATCTCACCACGCTGCCGTCTGATCTGAACTTTGGGCTCATGTCCTACCGGCGGCCCTACTACAATGGCGCAACCGACACGACTTACACCAACGCGCCGACGCGCTGCAATGTGACGCGGGAAGCCGTGTTTGACACCGTGGCATCTGCGATGAACACCTGGTCGATATTCGACACCTACGGCAATGTCATTGAACGCAGGGTTGGTGTGGCCGGCAGTGACTACAATCGCACCACGATTGTTTATGACACCGCACTCAAGCTGTTCCCTGAATCCGTGCGACAGGCAAAAAGCATCACGCTCTCCACCACGAATCCCCTTCCCGTGCTCGACAACACCAACAGCCTCAGCGCCGCCACCACCTGGGACAAGACCTGTGGCAGCCCTAAAACCGAAACCGATGCCAATGGGCAAGTCACCACCCACACCTATGACAGCCTGTGCCGCAAGGTGCGCGAAGACAGGCCGGGGGGGGACTTCACCACCACGGCCTATGTCAATTTCAAGGAAGCGCACCCGGCTCCCGCAACCATTACGCCAATCGCACCCGACGGTCAGCACATTCTGGTGAACCGTTCGCGGCCCGGCACCGCCGCCACCACAACCTACACCAAGACCTATCTTGATGGCCTCGCCCGCCCCACCTGGACTTATGCCTCGAGCTCTGGTGCCAATCCCACCGGGTCGCGCGTCTATTACCAGCCGCGCGGGCAGGTTTATGCGGCGTCGCGGCCCTATGTGGCGGATGGGGTGACGACACCTTTGTATGACACCTATACCTACGATCTCCTCGACCGGGTCACCCGGATCAGCCATGCGGATGCCGCGGTGGTGAACACGGCTTATGATGTGGGGGCCGCCTCGGGGGTCGAGGTGAGCATCACCAAGGTGGAGGACGAGCATGGGCGCTG
>JAYVKC010000100.1:0-4709 GCA_043768765.1 Hyphomicrobiales bacterium
ATATTCCAGTGACGCTGACCGGGCCAGGCCTGGGCACCCACTATTTCCGACAGAAAGGCCTCCGACGCCGCGTCGCCGTGGAGAATGTTGTTTTCGCCGCCCTCCTCGTAGTTGAGGACGAATTGCACCGCGATATGTGCGCCGCCTGGCCATTTAGGATCTGGGGGATTTCTGCCGTAACCTTGCATGTCCCTGGGATATGGATTCACGTTTTTCCTCCGAGCATGACTGTGCCGCCGGGTGAGAGTTTGCCACTGGCAGCCAAAAGCGCATTTGGCAGTTCCGTGTCACACTTGGCAAGGGTGCGGTAAATCTCCAGCGTGTCACCGTCCAGCATACCGCTGTTGTAGAAATGCATCGCAGCGGCGTAACGGGCCTTGGCGGCGCCTGGCTGCGTCGAAGTTGACACAAGGCACGCATAGTGCCGATCATCATCATTTATGCTAGGCATTGGACGCCAGTGCGCGTTGCACATCGCGCTGCCGTCTTGCTTCGGCGCGGTTCAGGATGAAGCCGGCCAGAACTACACCACATGCAACGATGAGTACAATGATGGTCGCCAGGGCGTTGATGTCCGGTGTCACGCCAAGCTTCACCTTGCTCCAGATCAAGATGGGAAGTGTGGTTGCGCCGGGACCGGTGGTGAAACTGGAGATGACGACATCGTCGAGCGAAATCGTAAATGCCAGCAACCATCCAGACAGGATAGCTGGAGAGATGACCGGGAGTGTGACATCTTTCAATACCTGCCAAGGCCGTGAACCCAAATCCATCGCCGCCTCTTCGATTGAAATATCCATGGTCGACATGCGCGATTGCACAATGGTGGCCACATAGGTCATGGAGAAGGTGATGTGCGCAATGGTGATGGTGGTAAAACCGCGCTTGCCCGGCCAGCCAATCCAGTCCGCCATGAAGATGAATAGCATCAAAGATGATATGCCGGTGATGACTTCGGGCATGATCAATGGGGCTGTCACCAACCCAGTGAGAATCGTCCGTCCGCGGAAGGACCGGAAACGGGCCAAGGCGATGCCCGCCATGGTTCCCAGTATTGTGGCCAGCGTGGCGCTGAGCAGCGCAATCTCGAGCGACAGTATCGCGGCGTTGATGATCTGTGTGTTCTCAAACAACTTGCCATACCATTGGGTGGAGAAGCCGCCCCAGACTGTTGCCAGGCGCGATTTGTTGAAGGAGAAAAAGATCATCGAAAAGATAGGCACATAGAAAAACGCAAAGCCAAAGCACATGACTGACATGAGAAATGTGGATACGGGTTTCATGGTTTGCGTTGCGCACCAGATTGGGCCTTGGCCTCAAAGTGGTTGTAGGCCATCAGGGGAACGACCAACAGGAAGAGCAATGCAACCGCAACCGTCGATGCCATGGGCCAGTGGCGTGCGGCGGAAAATTCGTCCGATATCACCCGGCCTATCATCGGGTCTGACGCACTACCAACGAGACTGGGAATCACGAGTTCACCCGATGCCGGAATGAACACCAAAAGTCCGCCCGCGATAATGCCTGGCATCGACAATGGCAGTGTCACGTCCCTGAACACTTGCCAAGGTCGCGAACCCAAATCCAGGGCCGCTTCATTGAGCGTTGAATCCAGGCGCTCAAGATTGGCGAAAAGCGGCAGAACCATAAACGGCAGGTAGGAATAAACGAGCACCAACACCACGGCGAAGTTGGAATTCATCATGGGAATGGATTTCAGCGCCCATTCGGACGGAACAGCAAAGTTGAAAATCGCCGTCAGGGCCTTGTTGAACCAGCTGTTGGCGCCCATGAGTCCGATCCAGGCATAGACGCGCAACAGAAACGAAGTCCAGAACGGAAGGATGACAAGCATCAGCAAAACATTGCGCCATGATCTGTTTGCGCGTGCGATGCCGAGGGCCATGGGATAGCCGATCAGAAGACAAAGCACGGTCGCCAGTGCGGCATTGCGCAACGAGATCAGGTAGGACCTTACGTAAACAGAATCACTGAACAGCAGGCGATAGTTGTCAGTCACTGCAAAAGGCCAGTCCGGCAAGTAGCCAAAGGGCGGGGACGTGGGCGTGCGCATGGCAAAGCTCATGGCGAAGACAATGATGAAGGGCAGCAGAAAAAACAGAATGAGCCACAGGTATGGAATTGCAATCATGGATTTGGCCCAGCCCTGGTCATTGAACCACCGGGTGAAACGGCTGGCGTGCAGTTGTTTTTTCACTCCATCACCTTGTGAGCAGAATGGCCGATGATGGCTCGAAGGACAGCCAGACGCGATCTTCCCAGTTGGCGATGCGGTCTTTCTCACCGGCACGTCGGGCGTTGACGCTGTTGACCGATACAAGCGTTCCCGAATCGAGGGTGACGCGATAGAGCGAGTCCTTGCCGAAATATCCAAGATCACGGACGGTGCCGGGAAAAGCGTTTTGCGTGTCCGGCTTATTTCGGGAAATCATTATTTTCTCCGGTCGGACCGCAACGCTGACGGATTCACTTGCGGCAACGTTCATTGCGCTTGCGGCCGTCACCGACACAGCGAGTGCCGGCACTTCAACGATCGTGCTACCGTTTGCCGACGATTTTACCGTTCCCTCAAACATGTTGATGGAGCCGATGAAGCCCGCCACAAACCTGCTGTCGGGATACTCGTAGATTGCATTTGGCGTGCCGACCTGGCGGATTTCGCCTTTGTCCATAACGGCGATGCGCGAGGCCAGGGTCATGGCCTCTTCCTGATCGTGGGTGACGACAACAAACGTCACGCCGGTTTTTTCCTGAATTCCCATGATTTCGAACTGGGTGTGTTCGCGCAGCTTTTTGTCAAGTGCGCCAAGCGGTTCGTCGAGCAACAGGAGTTTGGGCTGTTTGGCCAAGGCCCGCGCGAGGGCAACGCGCTGGCGCTGGCCGCCGGAAAGTTGGTGGGGCTTGCGGGCCGCATAATCCTGAAGCTGCACCATTTCAAGCATTTGACGGACACGATCGTTGCGTTCGGCCAGTGTCATTGCTTCGTGTTTCAGGCCATAACCCACATTTTTTTCCACCGTCATATGGGGAAACAGGGCATAGGACTGGAACATCATGTTGACAGGACGATCATAAGGGGCAACGCCTGCCATGTCCTGGCCATCGATCAGGATCGTACCGGCGGTGGGCGTTTCGAATCCCGCCAGCATGCGCAAAAGCGTGGTCTTGCCGCAGCCGGAGCCGCCGAGGAGCGCAAACAATTCACCCTTGTGGATGTCAAGTGATACATCACGAACGGCGACAAAGTCTCCGAAAGTCCGGGTGATGTTCTGTATACGGATGAAAGGCGGTGGCACTACCGGAGACGCCACGGCGTTCAGCCTGTCTTTATGGATTGCCAGGTCCGCGTCATGGCTCTGTCCTGTTCCGCGCTGAATGGTTTCAGTGTCCACATGCGCTTGAGCGTTTCCGCATCCGGATAAACAGCGGGATTGGCGAAGATGGCCGGGTCAATGAAGGGCTGGGCCAGACGGTTGGCATTGGCGTAATTGGTGAAGTTGGTGCACTTGGCGATGACTTCAGGCTGCAGCATGTATTCCAGGAACTTGTGGGCGTTTTCCTTGTTTTTCGCATCAGCCGGAATGCACCAGTTGTCCGTCCATGCAGGTGCGCCCGTCTTGGGAACAAAATAGGCGAGGTTGATTTTCACGCCGGCTTCCTCGGCGCGGGTCCTGGCGGTGTTATAGTCACCGGACCAGCTGTTGATGACACACAATTCGCCATTGGGAATGGCGTTGATATAGTTGGTGTTGTCAAAGGTCTTGATGTGCTGGCGCATGGGCTTGAAAAGTTCGGCCACTTTTTCATAGTCCGCCACATTCTGCGAGTCGCCGTCGAGCCCCAGATATTTCAGCAACATAGGGATGACATCGGTTGGGCTATCGAGTACCGAGATGCCGCAATCAGCAAGTTTCGCGGCGTTCTCCGGCTTGAATACTGTGTCGAGGGATTCGAGGTCGGCGTCGGGCAACCGTTGCTTGACCATGTCAAGATTGAAGGTCATGCCAACCGATCCCCACATATAGGGTTCGCTGTGAAGATTGCCGGGATCAAAACCGTCGCTGATGCGCAACACTTCCGGACTTAGGTTCGACCAGCCTGGCAGCTTGGCGCGGTCGAGCTTGTCGTAGATTTTTGCGGTGATCATGTCGGGCAATTTCAATCCGGATTGCAGTACGACATCATAGCCGGACGAGCCAGCGAGGAGCTTTGCCTCCATCTCTTCGGCGGAACTGTAGGTGTCGTAGGTGACGGCGATGCCGGACGCAGCCTGGAAGTCGGCAATGGTTGTTTCGCCGATGTAGTCGGCCCAATTGTAGACGTAGAGCACCGCGTCTTCGGCGCGGGCGCGGTGCACGAAAGGCATGGCGACGGTGCCTGCGATGGCGGTCAATGCGGTGCGGCGAGACAGATTCATATTGTCCTCCAGAATTTCATGTCATGTGCGACATCATTTGTGTGTTCACTTCGGCCATCTGGTGTTCAGAAGGCGGCTTGGCGAGAGACATGACGGGCAGCAGACGGCGCAGGTGATCGTGATGGGTGCGCAGACCGCGCTCGAGATCGGAAAGATAAAAGCCTTCAAACGCCGATGACTTCATGGATTCGTTTGACCAGATTGAAAGCTCAGTATCCTCCGCGTAGGTTTCGCGGTCAATGCGGAAAGACAGATAGCGGGCCAGACGCTG
>JAYVKC010000101.1:0-9633 GCA_043768765.1 Hyphomicrobiales bacterium
GCCAGCACGCTCAGCTGATGGTGGGGGATATCTCATTCTTGCGCGGCGTAATGCACCGTGATGCGGCGGCAGATACGTCCATGCCGTCGCTCGCCGAAATCGGACTGAATTTTTTTGCGCCCTATCTGATGAACCGCATCGCCGCTACGTGGAACGCGGACCTTGCAGCTGAACTGCAGCACTTCAACCTCACCACACCGCAAATGCGCGTGCTTGCCGTTCTCAGCATCAATTCCGGCCTGACGATCAATGAGCTTTCGGTGCTCACGGTCACCGAACAATCGACCATGAGCCGCACCCTCGACAGTCTTGAAACACGAAAACTGGTCCGCCGCATCCCGCGCGCCAACGACATGCGGGTGCGGGAAGTGCAATTGACTGAGGAAGGGCGCACTGCATTTGCGGCCTTTTGGCCAGTGATGTTTGATCGCTATGAAAAAATGTTCCGTGACATTGGCGAAGAGGAATTTTCACAATTCGCAGGCACACTGCACAAGGTGCTGCGCAACATCCGTGCAGGCAACTCTGAATCCTCAGAGTGACTTCAGCGTATTCAGGGCACCGTCAAGCACAGTGCCATCTTCATCCTTCAGTGCCGCCGAAATCAGCCGGTCTATCCACTGGCCTGCATCATCTCGCGCTCCGAGCAGCGGGACAGCTGACAGCACGCGGTCGAATTTCGAAATGCCGCGCTCATGGGTATCTGAATAGCCTTTGATCAATCGGCGTGCCGATATGATTCCACTGGCAAGATCATAGTTCGTTGCGAGGTGCCGTGTTGCAAGCGCCAGCCAGCTCTCGATATGCGATGACTCATTCGCGTGTCGCAACAGTCCACGGCGGTAGCGGCGCAATCCTGACAGGGCATAAAGTTGCAGAAATCCGCCAAGCTTTGCAGTCTGCACATGCCGGCCACGGTTGAACACGCGGTCAATGCGCCTCATCAAGGAAGGCCGCAGTGCAACCCATGCGCCGAAACGCCGGGGCAAAAGGCTGACTAGTTCTTCGGCACGGGGATGCATAAACTCCGTGAAGTAGATCGGCTCATCTGCCACCTTCATCTCCTTGGCAATGCGGCTAAACCTCGCCGAGCGGGTTTTCAGGTCAGCAACACCAATCACATCATCATAGGCCATGGCATTGGCCAGATATTTTGCCGTGGCAACTGTAAAGGCGTGTCCGCGCAAACCGCCACCAGCCTTGTCATCCTGCGTTTTCAATGCTTCCAGCCTGTCAAGATATTCGCGGCCATAAGCGGCGTCCTGGAAATCGATCGCCCGTTTGAGGCCGGCAAGTGCCAAGGCCTGCGCCGACAGTGGTAACGCACGCACCCGCGCAAGCAGCCTATCGAGTTCAACTGATCCCAGTGTTTGCGGCAACACCGCAGGCACACGTTCCAACTGGATGCGCGCATCCGGCAATTCGTTGGCCGACGCCAATGCAAACCCTGCATAAAACCCTTGCAGCGAAGCGTTAACACCTTTGCCACCTTCGCCGATCACCCGTTCAAACGTTGTGCGCGGAAAAGGCAAAACGCCAGCGCCCGCAAGGGCCCCGAGAATGGGAGAGGACACCACTGTGCCATTCGCCCGCGCAACTTCATCCATGTCGAAAGATATAATGCGCTTTGCTGCAACATCGGCAGCGGCATTCACGGCGCGCGGATCGCCAATCGCTTCACCGGGCTTTTCCTTTTCGGAGATGGCATAGGCGCGGTGCGTCGAGGTGATCAGCACTGTTTTTTCAGGCGTTGCAAGTCCGCGCAGAATTGATCGTCCTGCCTCCATCAACTCTGCTGCGATCACCACGTCAACATCGCCAGGTGTCGGCATCAAGGCGAGAACCGGAGCAACAGTGCCGCGTGGCGGCAGCATTTCGATATAGTAAAGCGTGGCGCCGGTGCGTTGTGCAACACCGGGCACTGACGTTGACTGCGCATACCACCCGTTGGCTTCGGCTACAGCCACGATCCAATCGGTCAGCACTCCGCCACCTTGGCCACCCATCGCCATGATGGCAACGCTCAGCGGTTTTTCGTAGGCGATGCTGGCCGGAACGGTCATGCGCCAACCCGGTCAAACAACACGCGTCGGCTTTCGCGCCGGCGCTGCAGGAAGGAGATGACGGCATGCCGCACATGCATTTTGAACCGGTCCCATGTGCCTGCATTGCGGATGACATCGGCACGATAGAATGAGGGGCACAGCACAGCCGTGTCAGCCACATCTCCACAATTGCCGCAGGCCACACACGAGTTGTCGATGCTGGCAACCGGATCATCGCGCAGGGGATCATTGGTATGCTTGACGGAAAGGGAAGGACAGCCCGAGAGACGGACGCAGGCGTGGTCACCTGTACAAATATCTTCGTCGACACCGAAGCGCTGGCGCACAACCCGGTTCCCGTCTTTCTCAGCCTTGTCGATGATCGGCTTCACACGGCGCTGCTTGTTCAACATGCATTCGGAAGAAGCCACAATGATTTTGGGGCCAGGTTCTTCAGTCGTCAATGCTTCACGCAGGGTGTCGCGCATTTTCCCGACATCATAGGTGCGGTCAATCTGCCGAACCCAAGTCGCACCAATGCCTTTGACGGCACTCACAATTGAATTGTTTGTTTGCCTTTTTCTGTTGTTGGCGCGCGATGACATGATGTCCTGCCCGCCCGTCGCCGCTGAATAGTAATTGTCAACGATCAGCATCACGCCGTCGTGCTTGTTGAAGACAGCATTGCCGACGGAGGACGCAAGTCCGTTGTGCCAGAAACCACCATCTCCCATGACCGAGATCACACGCTTGTCTGATTTCACATTGAAAGCGGAAGCCGCAGCAGGCCCAAGGCCATAGCCCATGGTGGTTGCACCAATATTGAACGGCGGCAAAATCGAAAACAAGTGGCAGCCGATGTCAGCCGAGATGTGATGTTGGCCAAGTTCCTTTTCCACCAGTTTCATGGCTGCAAAAATCGGGCGTTCCGGGCAACCCGTGCAAAATCCCGGCGGTCTTGGTGGAACAACGGTTGCCAGCGCCTGAACTTCTTTTGAATTCAAAACCGGTGATGGATCGGGCAGAGGCGGGCGGTTGCCAAGAAGGCGCGGCGCGTGCTGTTCAAAAAAGCCAATGAGGCCTTTCTGAATTATTTGCGCCGTATATTCTCCCGCCAGCGGAAACACGTCTTTGCCGCTGATCCGCGTTTGCAAATCACGCCGCCGCAACAATGTATTGAGGGCCTGCTCAACAAATTCCGGTTGCCCCTCTTCAACAACCACCACTGCTTTCTTGCCTGCGCAGAAGCTGACGATCTCATCATCAATCATGGGGTAGGTAACATTCATCACATAGAGCGGAATCTTGCTGTCGCCATAGGCGTCCGAAAGTCCCAGTTGCTGCAACCCGCGAATAACCCCATTGTACATGCCACCCTGAACAATAATTCCAACATCTTCACCCGTCGGGCCAAATACTTCATTCAGTTTGTTGTCTTTGATAAATTGCACGGCTGCTGGCCAGCGCTTCTCGATCTTGTGTTTTTCGTGCGCGAACGAGGCAGGCGGCAGCACGATGCGATTGACATCGCGCACCGGATTTTCCAGCGCCTGTTTCAGTGTGTAACGGGGTCTCACATTGTCCTTGGTCTTGAACCGCCCATGTACGTGACAGGCGCGAATGCGCACTTCGACCATCACGGGCGTATTTGAAACCTCTGAAAGTTCAAAAGATTTCTCCACAATATGAACCATGGTCGTGAGATCAGGCCGCGGATCCATCAACCATATCTGTGATTTCATGGCAAAGGCGTGGCTGCGCTCCTGCATGATGGACGAGCCTTCACCATAGTCTTCTCCAATGATGATCACGGCACCACCGTTCACACCACCAGAGGCAAGGTTCGACAATGCATCACTGGCCACATTGGTGCCCGCCGTGGATTTCCAGGTCACGGCACCACGTATGGGATACATGACAGAGGCCGAAAGCATGGCCGCTGCTGTTGCCTCGGAAGCAGACGTTTCGAAGTGCACGCCGAGTTCAGCCATGTAGTCAGACGCGTCCGCCAATACATCCATCAAATGTGATATGGGTGAGCCCTGATAACCCCCGACATAGGACACGCCGGATTGCAACAGCGCCTTGGTGATGGCGAGAATACCCTCACCGCGAAATTCAGCGCCGTTGCCCAACCGAAGGTCTTCGATTTCCCGCGCGAAAGAGCGTTCTGCCATGGGGTTTCCACCTGTTGCCTCATGCACCAAAGTGCATTCAAATGCATATAAATAGACATTTGTGCGGTCAAGAAAGTCCTGCCCGCAAGGCCGGAATACTGCCGCTATCTGTTCGATTGATCAAGTATTATTGGCTTTCTGGCCCCACTGCCGCAGACCAGGAACAATTGTGCGCCGCAATATTCACGTAGCCATAAAAATGCACTTGAATATTTCTGTATTAGAGATTGATATGAGTTTCATTCCGGCGTGGATTCAGTGCCGGGCATAAACACGGAGGAACCCATGACCACTCTTTCCCGGCGCCAAATTCTGCAACTGAGCGCAGCAGGGCTGTTGCTCGGCAATGGCTTTTCAATCACCGAAGCACATGCCGAAGGTGACACTGTCACCATCGCCTATAACGTTAACTTGCCGTCATGGGATCCGACCACCGGTCTTTCCTCCGTGAATCCGACGATCCAGTCCATCTATCGTTCGGTGTTCGATCAATTCATCGGCCAAAAGCCCAACCTCGAATTTCAACCTGGATTGTTGACCGAGTGGGGTTGGTCGGACGACAAGAAGCAAGTGTGGATGAAAGTGCGTGAAGGCGTGAAGTGGCATGATGGTTCCGACTTTACCGCGGAGGATGTCGTCTGGTCGCTCACCCGTGCAGGCTCCAAGGATGGCGGCAACCCGATCTTTTTCATCTGGTCAAAGATTGCCAATTTCAAAATTGATGGCGGCAAGATCACCGCTGATGTTGTGCAATTTGAGCCAACACTATTCAAATGGATGGCCTTCCTGACTGGCTATGTCATGCCCAAGGCCTACTTTGAAAAAGTGAAGGCCGAAGGTTTCGAAGCCAAGCCCATCGGCACCGGCCCGTATATGGTCGATCAATTTGAACGTAATGCCTTCGTGCGCCTCAAGGCCAATCCAAATTATTGGGGCGGCAAGCCGGCCTTCAACACGGTGGTTTACAAATTCGTTCCTGATGCAACAAGCCGCGTTGCTGAAATTGAATCTGGTTCTTCAGATGTCACAGTTGACGTGCCATTCGAAGAATATGATCGTTTGAAGACCAGGGATGGTTTGGGCAGTGCGCTTACACCTGTGTCTGACATCGGCATGATCTTCCTCACCAATGGCACCATCATGGATGACAAGAATGTCCGCCTTGCCGCCCATCATGCCATCGACAAGAAGGCCATTGTCGAGAAACTGCTGAAAGGTTACGCAACACCAATCGACACGCTCGAAGCGCCACAATATGCGGCATTCGATGCGTCAATTGCAGTCGGCTACGATCCTGAAAAAGCCAAGGAGCTGTTGAAGGCCTCTGGCTACAGCCCCGAGAAGCCTGCCAAATTCACCTTCCAGACCACCAAGGGCCTGAAGCCCAAGGACTATGAAATGGTGCAAGCCATTGTCGGCATGTGGCGCAAGGTTGGCATAGAAGCTGAAATCGAGGTCTATGAAGTGGCCAAGCACTATGAACTGCGCTTCAGCCACAAGCTGGCTCCGGCCGCCTTCTATAATTGGGGCAACGCCATCGGCGATCCTACCACGTCAACAGGCTTTGCCATGTTTGGACCATCGCCACACTCCGGCTGGAAGACAAAGGATGTGGACGACATGATTGGCCCGCTTTGGGGTGAGGCTGATGAAGCCAAGCGCATTGCGGGTTGGAAGGCCGTTGACAAATATATTGCAGAGCAGGGCTATGTCATCCCGCTGATCCAATACTCGCAGCCGATCCTCTATAAAAAATCGATCAAGGTCACACCAAATATTGCAGGTTCGCCAGAACCATTCCAGATGTATCCGGCGTAACTAAAACAAAGTGTTCCGTCGAGGCTCGCTGGTCGGGCCTCGAAGCATTTTTTGGGTCATATGCCTGTCAAAATTCTCGCCTCTCGTGCACTCTCGGCCATTGTCACGCTGCTTGGCGTGATGATCATTGTTTTTGTGCTGGTGCGGGTGGTACCCGGCGATCCCATTGCCATGATGATCTCGCCGGGTGCGTCGCAAGCCGATATCCTCACACTGCGCGCTCATTATGGGCTTGATCTGCCAATCTATCAGCAATTCCTAGTCTGGTTCGGCCAGGTCCTGCAGGGCAATTTCGGAACATCGATTTCGCTCAAGCAGAATGTCATGCGCATCATTCTTGATCGCTTGCCTGCAACACTTGAACTCGCTTTTTTTGCGCTCTGTCTCGCCGTGGTCTGGGGAACATTTATCGCACTTGTTTCCACGGCCTGGCGCGGCAGCGTTTTTGAAAAAGTGATTGACACATTCAACGGCCTCATGCTGGCCGTGCCAGATTTCATTTGGGGCCTGACATTCGTTCTGGTGCTCGGCGTGCTGCTGCCCATCCTGCCGATTTCCGGCCGAAGTGATCCTTCAATAGACGCACAACTCACCACCCAGTTCTATGTCATCGAAGGTCTGTTGCGGGGTCACTTCCACTTTGTCTGGGATGTGCTCAAACACATGATCCTGCCCGCCCTCACCATGTCTTTCCCTTTGGCCGCAGTCATCGGACGCGTTCTGAAAAACACCATGATGGATGTGATGGTACAGGACTATATCCTGCTTGCCCGTATCAAGGGCCTCTCAAATCTGCGCATTCTGTTACAGGAAGCGCTGCGTAACGCCGCTGTTCCCGCTTTGGCGTTGACAGGCGTGCAGTTCACGTTTCTGATCGGCGGCACCGTCATAACGGAGCGCATCTTTTCATACCCAGGCATCGGCAATCTCGCGATTGACGCCGTGATCAACCGCGATCTTCCTCTCATCCAGGGTCTGGTGCTGACATTCGGCGCCATCTTCATCGTCGTGAACATGTTTGTTGATGCTGCCACCGCCTGGCTCAACCCAAGGCTCCGTCATGCCTAGGGATTTGCGCATCATGTTGGGCGGTGGTTTCATTCTGCTCTTGCTGTTGGCAGCCCTGTTCGCGCAATGGCTCTCGCCCTTTGATCCTTTGGAGCAGGACTTGCTCATCGCAACAGCACGGCCAATGCAGGAAGCCGGACATTACCTCGGCACAGACAGTCTCGGCCGCGATGTGCTCTCACGCCTCATCCATGCCTGCCGCATCGCGCTCACAGTCGCCTTCGTCGCAAGCATTCTTGCAGGCATCATCGGCACAGCACTCGGGCTTCTCGCAGGTTTTTTCGGCGGCTGGTGGGAAGTCATCATCTCGCGCCTCATTGATATCTGGATGGCTTTTCCGCCTGTACTGTTGTCGATCCTGCTTGTTGCAGTTCTGGGCACAGGCCTTCATTCTGTCATCGTCGCCATCGTGGTAATCGATTGGACACGCTTTGCCCGTGTGGTGCGGGCCGAAGCGCAACAACAGGCGAAACTGGAATATGCCGAAGCGGCAACAGCCCTTGGCATGGCGCGCACTGCGATCCTGTTCCGCGAAATCCTTCCAAACATTTTGCCTGTTGCACTGGTGTTGTTGTCGCTTGAAATGGGTATCGCCGTTATCGTTGAAGCCATCCTCTCTTTCGTTGGACTCTCAGTTTCAACCGACACACCCACCTGGGGCGGCATGATCGCCGAGGGCCGCCAAATCATCTATCAAGCCTGGTGGGTTTTGGTTTTTCCGCTCGTCGCCTTGTTTCTCACCGTCCTCGCCTTCAATCAACTGGGAGACGGATTGCGCCAATGGCTCGATCCGGTGTTGAAGCGATGAGCCCGGTCATTGCTATCCGCAGTCTCTCCGCCAGTTCAAGTGCAGGCCACATTCTGCGCAATGTCTCTCTCACGGTGAATGCCGGTGAAGCCATGGCCCTGGTGGGAGAGAGTGGAGCGGGAAAATCCACCATCGCAAAAGCCGTGCTTGGCATTCTTCCGCCCGCAATCAAGGTCTCCAACGGAGAAATTCTGTTCGATGGTCAGGATCTTTTGAGATTGTCACCGGCACAAATCCGCGAATTGCTTGGCGTCCAAATTGCGCTCGTCCCGCAAGACCCGCTCACCTCGTTAAACCCATCGCGCCGCATTGGTGAACAACTCACCGATGGCCTGCGCCTGCGCGCAAAACTCAGTCATGCTGACGCCATGGCAAAGGCACTGGTACTGCTCAATGATGTGCAAATTCGCGATCCCGCGCCGGTGTTGAAGCGCTATCCCCATGAATTGTCAGGCGGCATGCGCCAGCGTGTGCTGATTGCGCAGGCCTTCTCACTCAATCCGCGTGTCATTATCGCCGATGAACCAACCACGGCACTGGACGTGACGGTCCAAAAACAGGTGCTGCGACTGATCCGGCAGCTGCAACGTGATCACGGAACGACGTTGTTGTTCGTAACCCATGACCTTGGCGTCGTCGCACAGATTTGTGACCGCATGACCGTGCTCTATGGCGGCAAAGTGTTGGAGCAGGGCGGCACGGCTGATATCTTGCGCAACCCTCAGCACCGCTACACCCGTGCATTGTTGGCAGCCAACCCACGTTACGACAAACCAGAGCAAGGCCTGAAGCCTGTGCCGGAAGACCTCATCGCTGATCTCAAACGGGAGATTGCCTCCTGATGTTGATTGAAGCCCGCAATATCTCTTTCGATGTGCCTGACATGGGTCACCAGGTTCTGCTGGGACAGCGCCGGAAATTGCGCATTCTGAATGATGTTACAATTTCCATTGATCGCGGAGAGACGGTTGGCATTGTCGGTGAGTCTGGCTCCGGAAAAACGTCACTGGGTCGCACGCTGCTGCGTCTCTATGAACCGAGCAATGGTACGCTGGCTTTCGATGGAATGGACATCGCTCATTTGCCTCAGTTTGCATTGATGCCTTTGCGTCGGCGGATGCAAATGATTTTTCAGGACCCGCAATCTTCCTTGAATCCACGCTTGCAAATAGGAACAATTCTTGGTCGTGGCCTCTTGTTGCACGGTCTGAACGCCAGCGAGAAGACGCTTGCTGCGCTGGTTGAGCGTGTTGGCCTGTCCGTTTCAATGCTCAAACGTTATCCCCACCAACTCTCTGGTGGCCAGCGGCAACGGGTTGGAATTGCCCGCGCCATTGCTTTGAAGCCAGATTTCGTCGTGGCCGACGAAATTGTGTCGGGCCTCGATGTGTCAACGCAAGCGCAAGTGCTCGATCTCTTGAAAGGCCTGCGCACTGAATTTGGCCTCTCCCTCGCTTTCATCAGCCATGATCTCTCAGTTATCCGCCACATTTGCGACCGTATCGTCATTATGCGCGGCGGTGAAATTGTTGAAGCTGGTAACACCGCCGAAACGTTTCACGCACCAAAGAGCGAATTCACCAAAACACTGATTTCAGCCATTCCCCTGCCTGAACCTGACGAGGCTTGGTTGAATACATAGGAACCTTTGGAGCGGCATTTTGCTTTAGACTCTGATTTCCTTTAACTGAGCCATCTCCAAATTCTTCGTCATGGC
>JAYVKC010000102.1:0-31388 GCA_043768765.1 Hyphomicrobiales bacterium
CGTCAACAACAGTTGGTCTATCTTGAACCCACCCATCCGGGCAATCGCTGTGGACGCGATGCTGAAGCGCGAACAGAGCCTGTTTATCCAGCGCAATCCCACATCCAAGGCTCTCTCGGACAAGGCTGCCCGGAACTGGCTTCGTGGTGTGCCCATGCACTGGATGGTGGATTGGGGAACACCGTTTCCGCTGTTTGTGAATTCCGCCAAAGGTGTTGATCTCGTCGACGCGGATGGAAACCACTACATTGATTTTTGCCTTGGCGACACGGGTGCCATGTTCGGGCATTCGCCGCCTGCGGTGGTGGAGGCGTTGCGGCACGATGGGGCGGACGGGTTTACGACCATGCTGCCATCTGCAGATGCGGCCGATGTTGGTGCGCTGTTAGAAGACCGGTTTGGGTTGCCGTTATGGCAAGTCACTGCAACAGCATCGGATGCCAATCGCGCAGTGTTGCGGTGGTGCCGGGCGATCACGGGACGGCAAAAAACTCTGATCTTCAATCACTGTTACCATGGTTGCGTGGATGACACGTTTGTCACGGCGGATGATGGTGTTGTGCGGATGGTGGAGGGGCTGGTGGGGGAACCTCGTGATCTCACACAGCACACCAAGGTCATTGAGTTCAATGATATTGACGCTGTGGAGCGCGCGTTGGCACCGGGCGATGTGGCGTGTGTGCTGGCTGAACCGGTGATGACGAATGTGGGCATGGTGTTGCCCGCTCCGGGATTTCTCGAGAAACTCCGTGAGCTGACGAAAAAGACCGGCACGTTGTTGATCATGGATGAAACGCATACGCTCTCGTCTGGACCTGGCGGGTATTGTGGTGCGCATGATCTGAAACCGGATGGGCTGGTGTTTGGAAAGCCCATTGCAGGTGGCATTCCGGCAGCGGTCTATGGTTTTTCCGCCGATGTAGCCGAACGCATTGGCCACCATCTTGCGCGAAATGGGGATGGCCGTTCGGGAATTGGCACGACATTGTCCGGATCAAAAATACAGCTGGCGTTGATCAAGGCCGTGCTTTTCACGTATTTTACACAATCCTCCTTCGCGCCCGTTGTCAGCCTGGCGCAAAATCTTGAAACCGGCATTGCCCAGTGTTTCATCAAACATGGTGTGCCGTGGCATGTGACACGCGTGGGTGCACGCGTGGAATTCATGTGTTGCCCAAACCGTCCGAAAAACGGTTACGAGGCGTCGAAACTGATCCACCAACCCATTGACAGGGCGGTGCACCAGTATCTTTTGAACCGCGGTGTGGTGATCACACCGTTCCACAACATGATGCTGATTTGTCCGGCCACAACACAAGACCATATCGAGAAACTGGTTGCCGGGCTTGATCGCTGCATTGCTGAATTGAAGAGTTAGGAGACCATCCATGGCATACGTCACTCCCCGCTGCGGCGAAGAGGCAAAGGCATTTCTTGATGCCAATCCGGATATTGAAAGCGTGCATGTGGTGTGGACCGACTTGTGCGGCGTGCAGCGTGGCAAGGTGCTGCGGCGCGATGAAGTTGTTCCGGCGTGGAAAGATGGCCGCTTTATGCCGATCTCCGCCCTTGTGCTGGATACAACCGGGCAAGACGTGCCGGAAACCGGTCTGGTTTTCGATGAAGGTGACCGCGACATGTTGCTGTGGCCGGTGCCGGGCTCGATGGTGCGCATTCCGTGGCTTGATGTGCCGTCGGCACAATATGTGGCAAAAATCCACGATCTTGATGGGGTGCCGCACTATGCCGACCCCCGCAATGCGCTGGAAAAACTGGTTGCGCGTTTTCAGGCTGATCTCAACCTCACGCCCATTGGCGCGGTTGAACTTGAATTTTTCCTGATGGACCGCAAGTCGGCGCTGGAAGGAAAACCAACCGCACCGCAAGCCCTGATGAACGAGGCAAAGCCGCAGCATTATCAAGCTTACCTGTTGCAGGACATTGATGACTTTGCGCCGTTTTTCAAGGACCTCTATGCCTATTGTGAGGTGCAGGGGTTGCCGGCGAAGACGCTGATCTCTGAATATGCGCCGGGGCAAATGGAAATTGTGTTGCGGCACCGGGATGATGTGTTGAAAGCCTGTGATGAGGCAATCATGCTGAAACGCCTGATCAAGGCGACAGCTGAAAGGCATGGATTGTGCGCCACCTTCATGGCGAAACCCTATGGTGAATGGACGGGCTCCGGCATGCATGTGCATGTCAGTCTGGGTGACGCGGCGGGGGAGAATGTGTTTGCCGCGGATGATCCCACAAAGAATGAACTGCTGCTGCATGCCATCGGCGGACTGAAGGCGGCGATGGCGGAATCGATGCTGATTTTTGCGCCGAACGCAAATTCATACCGGCGCTTCCGGCGCAATTCCTATGCACCGGTGGCGGCAAACTGGGGGATCAACAACCGCACTGTTTCATTGCGGGTGCCTGCCGGTGCGGCGAAGGCTTGCCATATTGAGCACCGGCCATCGGGTGCGGATGCCAACCCTTACCTCGTCATGGCGGCCATTCTGGCGGGCATGCACTATGGCATCACAGAGAAAGAAGACCCGGGCCAACCCATCACCGGCAACGGATATGACAAGCGTTCCAAGCATATTCCGGGCAACTGGTATGAAGCGATTGATGCGTTCTGGCGGGCATCCATTCTCAAAGAGTATTTCGGCAAGCAGTTTGTTGATACATTCTGTACACTGAAGGAAGTTGAGGCGGACAGGTTTTACCAGGAACCATTCCAGCGCGACTTTGAATGGTATCTGAGAACGATCTGACAGATGCATTACGTCCGGCGGCGCAAGCGCTACAGGATTGAAGGCTATCGCGCCGGCGGAAGGTTCATTGATGTGCTGCGCTGGCAGTTCACGACACTGAAGCGGCGCTGGCCCGTGCGCGTGGAAAATGCCGCTTATGGCGGGCCGCCGCCAGCGGTTTACCGGGATCAAATCAAGGTGACGTGGCTTGGGCATGCAACCCTTCTGATTCAGGTGGAGGGGGCGAATATTCTCACGGATCCGTTCTTTTCGGTGCGGGCAAGCCCGTCGCAACTGATTGGGCCGAGGCGCGTTCGTGCAGCACCGTTCCGGCCTGATGAACTGCCGCACATCGATGTGGTGCTGTTGAGTCACAATCACTACGACCATCTCGATGTGCCGGGCTTGCGCCGTTTGTTGAAGCATCACACGCCCACTTTTGTAACCCCACTTGGCAACAAGCGTTACTTGCAGCGCGCGCGGCGCTCCATCAATTGCATTGAACTCGACTGGCGGCAGCAAGCTGAGCTGGAAAACCTGCGCATCACCTGCATGCCGGCGCTACATTGGTCCAAGCGGAGTGTCGAAGACGCGAACAAGGCGCTGTGGGGTGCTTTTGTCATCGAAACACCGGGTGGCGTGATCTATTTTGCGGGTGACACCGGCTATGGCGATGGCGGCACGTTTCGCGAAGTGTGCGAAAGATTTGGAAGCCCCCGCGTCTCACTTCTGCCCATCGGTGCCTATGAGCCCTACTGGTTCATGAAGCCGATGCACATGAACCCGGACGATGCGGTGAAGGCGCATCTCGACCTCGGCAGCCAGACCAGCATTGCCATGCATCATGGAACGATCCAACTCACGAACGAGAAGATTGACCAGCCATTGATTGACCTTGCAACCGCACTTGATGCCCATGGTGTGACAGACGACCAGTTCATGGCACCAGATGTCGGGGAGACAGTGGATATCCCATAGCGTGATCAGGTTTGAGTGATCCAAGATCTCCCAATACAAATGCTGTCACCCTCCGCGAAAGCGGAGGGCCCAACTGTGTTGTGGCGCAAGTTGGATGGTCCGCCTGCGCGGACCATGCCGGTTCAGGAGTTGCAAACGTAAACCGGACAGCAATGGCTTCATGCGGGCCATGGCAGGTGGCGGATCATTCGAAACAGATCAGAGTCTACAGGCTCTTGTCGGTGTAGGATTTGCCGACGATCACCTTGTCAATGTAGGCGAGGAGCAGGGCCGAGAACACAAACGCCATGTGCATGATGGTCAGCCACATGATTTGTTCGGATGTGTACTGGTTGACATTGAGGAATATCTGCAAAAGGTGAATGGACGAAATTGCGACGATTGTCGAGGCAACCTTGATTTTGAGCGAGCCGGCGTCGATCTTGCCGAGCCAGGAGAGCTCGGTGTTTTTCTCATCGATGTTATCGAAGCGACTGACGAAGTTTTCGTAGCCGGAGATAATCACCATGACCACGAGACTGGCTACAAGTGATGCGTCGATCAGGCTCAGGATTTTGAGGATGGCATCGGTTTCCCCGAGCACCATGACATTGGAGAAATACTCCCAAAGCTTGCGTAAAAAAGAAACGCAGTAAAGCCCCAGGGCCACCGTGAGGCCGAGGTAAAACACCACCAGCAACCAGCGCGAGGCCAGGATGATGTTCTCGATAGAATGTTCAATCTTTTTCATGAATCACCTGGGAACAGAATAGCGGAGCATACTTGCGATTCAAGTCTCAATGCGCTGCGGCTTGTCGTTCCTGGTCGCCCAGAGCGAGTAACCGATACCTGATGCCAGAACAGTGACCGTGACAATCAAGGAAAGGAGTGTGTCGATCTTGATGCCCATCGGCACGAGGAAAATCTTGATGCCAACAAGCACCAGGATGATGGCCAGCGAGACGCTCAAATACTTGAAGCGGTGCATGGCGGCAGCCAGCGCGAAGTACAGTGAGCGCAGACCGAGTATGGCGAAAATGTTCGACGTATAGACGATGAAGGGATCGAGAGTTACGGCGAAGATGGCTGGCACGGAGTCGACGGCAAAGATCAGGTCGACGAACTCGACGAGCACCAAGACCACCGCCAACGGCGTGAGCCAGGTCTTGACCACGCCCGTTTGTGCATCGGGCAGTTTCACGGTGAAGGCTGTGCCGTGCAGCTGTTGGGTGATCGGGAAATGGTTGCGGAGATAGGTGAGGATTCGGCTGTTCTCCATATCCATATCGTGACCGGTGGAGGTGAACATCTTGATGCCGGTGAAGACGAGGAAGGCACCAAAAACATAGAGGATCCAGTTGAACTGGGTGACGAGGGCAGCGCCGAAGCCGATCATGATGGCGCGGAAGATGATTGCGCCAAGTATGCCCCAGAACAATACGCGGTGCTGGTAGGCGCGGGGAATGCCGAGAAAGCCGAAGATGGTGGCGATGACGAATATATTGTCCATCGCGAGGGACTGTTCGATGACATAGCCGGTGTAGAATTCCAGGCCGCTTTGGGCTCCTCTGGACCACCACACCCAGGCACCAAAGAGCAGGGCGATGGCGACATAGCCGCCGTAGAGCATGAAACTCTCGCGGGCGCTGATTTCCTTGTCTTCAGTGTGCAGGACGCCGAGGTCGAAGGCGAGGAGGGCTACCACCAGGCCGATGAAGATCATCCAGAAGTAGGCGGGTGTGCCCAGAAAGTCAGCGAAAATGATGTTGGCAATGAGTTCCATGGCGGGCCATCCCTGATTTCAAGTTTTCCTGATTCAGTTCCGACATCGCAGGCGGAATGACCGCACTGCCAGAGGGGCCCGGCACTGACCCTTGCGAGGTAGGTGGCAATTGTGGAAAGACAAGGTGTGGTGACATTAAACTTTTGTCATTCTGGAGGCGTTCTTGGGCAAAGTTCCGGTTACATGTGTCGCCAAGAGCAATGATGCTCTGGGCGAAGGGTGCCTGTGGGATGACACGGGCCAGGCCTTGTGGTGGCTTGATATTGCGCGCAACACGCGAATTCATCGCCTTGAACCGGCCACGGGTGTGCACCGTTCATGGGTGGCTGGGCTGATGATCACCGCCATGGCGCTGCGCGGCGATGGCTCACTGGTGATGGCGGGTGAGGGCGGCATCCATACTTTTGATCCGGCGACAGGAGCCATGCGGTTCCGGCATGAGCTGGAAACCGACCGGGTGCAGAACCGCAGCAATGACGGGGCGTGTGACAGCGCGGGGCGGCTGTGGATTGGGACGATGCATGAAAACATTGGACCCATGGGGGAGGACTTGCCCATTCCGGCTGATACGGGTGCCCTCTACCGGGTCAGGGCCCATGGCGAGGTGACCCGGATGTTTGATGATGTCGGTGTTTCCAACGGTCCCTGCTGGTCGCCGGACGATAAGACTTTCTATTTCTCTGACTCGAAGAAGCAGATCATCTGGGCGTTTGATTTCGATGCTGCGGAGGGTGCAATCAGCAACCGCCGCGTTCTCAATGACACCAAGGAGCACGGTTATCCCGATGGCGCAACGGTGGATGCGCAGGGGTTTGTGTGGAGTGCGCGGTGGGATGGACGTTGCGTGTTGCGGATTGATCCACGCGGGCGGATTGACCGGGTGGTGGAGATGCCAGCCAAGCGGCCGACGTGTTGTGTGTTTGGCGGGGCCAGGCTTGATGTGATGTATGTGACATCTTCACGGGCGCATCTGCCGGGCGATGAGTTGGCGAAACGGCCCCTTAGCGGCGGCGTGTTCTGCTTTGACCCCGGTGTTGCAGGGACAATCAAAAACAGGTTTGCGGGATAGGCCATGAATATCATTCAGTATACGGATCAAAATGGCAAGCAGCGGGTCGGCGTGGTGAACGGCGATGAGATTGTGTCGCTGAAAAAAGTGCGCAGCACGGTGGAGGTTGCAAGCCTTGCGATGAAAAACCGGGCGACGCTTGCCATTGCGGCCAAGGCCCTGATGGAAAAACCGGCGGAGAAAATGTCGATTCTTCTCAAAGAGAAGCGGGTACTTCCACCTGTGACGCATGAGGATCCGGCGCACTGTATCGTCACGGGAACGGGGTTGACGCATCTGGGGTCGGCAGCGGCGCGGGATTCGATGCACAAGAAGCTGGAAGGTGGTGCGGAAGAATTGACGGACTCCCTCAAGATGTTCAAATCCGGACTGGAAGGCGGCAAGCCTGACAAGGGAAAAGCCGGCGTGCAGCCGGAGTGGTTCTACAAGGGTGACGGGCGATGGATCGTGGCACCGGGTGCGCCGTTGCCGCGGCCTTCTTTTGCACTGGACGGTGGCGAGGAGCCGGAGCTTGCGGGACTCTATTGGATTGATGCCGGTGGCAAGCCGGTGCGATTGGGTTTTGCGCTGGGCAATGAGTATTCGGATCACATCACGGAGCGGCAGAACTATTTGCTGCTGGCGCATTCAAAGCTGCGGCACTCCGCCATCGGGCCGGAGATGATCACGGGGGCGGCACCTTCACATATCGAGGGCATGAGCCGGATTGTGCGCAAGGGCCAAGTGGTGTGGCAGAAGGCCTTTCTCACGGGCGAGGCCAACATGTCGCATTCTATTGCCAATCTAGAGTATCATCACTTCAAGTATGCGGCGTTCCGCAAGCCGGGGGATGTGCACATTCACTACTTCGGGACGGCCACGCTTTCGATTGTGGACGGGTTTCGCACCGAGGATGGCGATGTGT
The DNA here is from genome assembly GCA_043768765.1 of Hyphomicrobiales bacterium. Taxonomy (GTDB): domain Bacteria; phylum Pseudomonadota; class Alphaproteobacteria; order Rhizobiales; family Aestuariivirgaceae; genus Aestuariivirga. The sequence goes on from JAYVKC010000102.1 coordinate 7,461, forward strand.
TCGAGATCGAGGCGAAACCGTTTGGCGCACCCTTGCGCAATCCGTTGAAGCTGATGAAGCAGGATTTCAAGCCGGGTGGCGTGAAAGTGATATGACGAAAGAATTTATCGCGCTCGACTGGGGCACAACCTCGTTCCGTGCCTACCATGTGGGTGCAGATGGCGTTGTCATTCGAGATATTGTCGATGCGAATGGCATACTCTCCGTCAAGGACGGCGCGTTTGAAACCGCGTTGGAAAGTCACATTGGCGCATGGGATACCGCACTGCCCGTTTTGGCGGCAGGCATGATCACGTCTCGGCAGGGATGGGTTGAACTGCCTTACGTGGATTGTCCGGCTGGACCTGCCGAGATTGCAGCAAAACTGCACAAGCTTGTGACAGCAGCGGGACGTACCATCCACTTTGCCACGGGATTGCATCTGCGCAGCGACACGCTGGGGCATGACGTCATGCGCTCGGAAGAGATGCAGGTGTTTGGCTCGTTGGGGCAGGGAGTGTCGCACTTCATCACGCCGGGCACACATTCCAAGTGGATTGATGTCGAGGGCGAGCGCATTGTGCGGTTTGCAACTTATGTGACCGGTGAGACTTTTTCGGTGTTGCGGCAGCATTCCATTCTCGGGCGACTGATGAACTCTGACGATGTGAATGAGGAGGCATTTGCGCGGGGCGTGGTGAAGGCGCAGGCTGATCCATCCGGCTTGCTGCATTCGCTTTTCTCGGTGCGCAGCCTGGGATTGTTCAATGAAATCGCTGCCGAGGGACTGTCGTCTTATCTTTCGGGCCTGGTCATTGGCACGGAGGTGGCGCATGCGCTGCAGTCGCGCTCACGGCGTGCGGGGTATACCATCCTTGCCTCGCCAAAAATCGGTGGGCGCTATGCAAAGGCGCTAGAGGTGGCAGGGGTTGAAGTGCGCTATGGTGATCCGCTGGCGATTGTACATGGATTGCGAAAGATCGGACAGACGGCGGAGTTGATATGAACAAAATTGCAATGGTCACCGGGGCAGGGTCCGGCATCGGGCGGGCCTGTGCGGTGGCGCTTGGTGATGCGGGATATGCGCTCGTTCTCACGGGGCGCAAGGTTTCGACTTTGGAAGAGACCCGCAAGCTCCTCAAGGGTGAAGCCATTTGCGTGGCAGCGGATGTAACTGATCCAAAATCAGTTGCTGTCTTGTTTGCTGCGACGAAGGAAAAGTTTGGACGCCTGGATGTGTTGTTCAACAACGCAGGCACAGGTGCGCCGGGCACGGTTTTGCTTGAGGACCTCACAGTTGAACAATGGCAAAGTGTGGTGAACACCAATTTGTCGGGGCCGTTCTATTGCACGCAGGAAGCGTTCAAGATCATGAAGGCGCAAAGCCCAATGGGTGGGCGCATCATCAACAATGGGTCGATTTCGGCGCACACACCGCGGCCCAATTCGGCACCGTATACATCCACAAAGCATGCAATCACTGGATTGACCAAGGCTGCCAATCTTGATGGGCGGAAGTACAACATCGCTGTCGGACAAATTGATATTGGCAATGCGGCGTCCGACATGACGGCGCGGATGGTGGACGGTGTGCTGCAGGCCGATCTCAGTGTGAAACCGGAACCGCGTATGGATGTGAACGATGTGGCGCGGTCTGTCGTGTTCATGGCGTCGCTGCCGCTTGAGTCCAATGTACTCACCATGACGGTGATGGCGACCAAGATGCCATATGTGGGACGCGGCTAAGCTCTCCATGTTTTCATCACCACGGGCGGCCATCATGTTGACCTTCGCGGCGTTTGGTGCCGTGGTGGGAAGTCACATCGGGGCGCTGCCAGTCATTCTCAAAACGTCTGGCGTGAACCCGGAATTCTTTGGACGCACGCAGGCTTTCGCCATGTTGGCGGCATTGCTGGCGATGGGAACTGCCGGCTACATCAGCCGCCAGTTTTCGCACCGCATGGTGATGCTGGTGTCCATTCCCGTCATTTTGGGCGTGCTGATTTATGCGCTGCTGGTCGCATCGCCTGGCACTTATCTCATCTCCAATCTCATTCTGGCGGTGTCGCTGTCGTTTCTCGATCTCAACATGAATGCGGAAGGCTCCGACATTGAGCAGGAGCAACAACGTCCCATCTTCACGTCGTTTCATGCGGCCTTGTCGATCATAGTGGCGGTTGCCGCCATCTTCTCCAGCTACATGTCGGTGAATTATGCGGTGTGGATTCCGGCGTTTCTGGCGGCGGTTTTTCTGATGTGGGCCTTCGTGCTGGTTTACCGTTTTGTGCCGCACCGCGTGCCGCATGCGGTGGATGCAGATGCATCGGTGCCGTTTCCGCGCGGGCGGTTGGCGTTGATCGGTCTCGCCATTGGCCTCAGCAATTCCTGCGAGATCGCGGCAATGCTGTGGGCCGGGCAGTTGCTGGCGGAACTGGCACCTGCGCTTGCGGCATATTCTGGATTGGGTTTGGCGTTCTTCGGTTTGTGTGGCGGCGTGATGCGCCTGTTTTCTGACACGTTGCGCAAACACTTCGACGATTTTTCCATCGTGATTGTTTCGCTGATCGTTGCAACGGCGGGATTTGCCATACTGGGTTTGCGGCCGGGTTTCGGTTTGTCAGTGGCGGCTTTTGCGGCGGTGGGTGTGGGGTTGGGATTCTCGTTTCCGTTTCTCTTTGCGTTTGCGGGCCGACAAGCGCCATTGCGGCGCGCGGCGGCGATGAGTTTTGCGGGTACAGTTTCCGGGGGGCCGCGCTTTGTGTTTCCGTGGATACTGGGGTTGCTCGCCACGTGGTATGGCATCAGTGCGGTGTTTCTGTTCTGCACAGGGTTGGCTTTTGCGACGCTGGCAATGATTGTGCTGGTGTTGCGGCGGATGGAGATGCGGTAGCGACCGTCTTCCAAAACATCGTCATTCCCGCGAAAGCGGGGACCCAGACTTTCAACCAGCGGGACTTTGGAAAGTCTGGGTTCCTTGAGTTCACGCCACAAGTGCGACACCTGCTATCGGTGGTGGCGCGAGCGGGGTGAGGGCGTGTTTCAGCGAAGCAATATCACAGGGCCTGTCTGGTTGAGGGGGGATTCTGGTGACCGGCATTACCCCATTATTTGATTCTCCGCATGGCGACCGACCTCTTGCCAGTCCCAGAAACGCCTATGCGTTAACAATTCACCGACTTGTGCAAAATTGAGTTGATCAGTGTCAGATACCAACGGCCATTTGAACAAACCCATCCCAAGTCCGTCATGGCCCGCTTCAGGCGGGCCATCCATGGTTTGATATCTGATGGTTGGCCCGCCTGAAGCGGGCCATGACGATTCTAGTAGATGAGTCAGTACTTCTGGCCGTTGGTATGATAGGGCATGCCCTCTCGCAGGGCGCGGGCTTTCAGTTTTAACAGATTGTGTTTGGTTGCGCGCAAGGTGATTTGCACGCGGTCGCCGTTCAATGTGTTGCGGGCGGCTTTTTGCAACTGCGATTTTCGTTCCGGCGTAAGCGTGCTTTCGCAGAAAGTGTAAGAGTTGGATTCGATAGCGCGGTGGAGTTCCTCCTCGTCGCTGTCGAGATACTTGCCGATGATTGGTGCTTTGCTCATTTCATTCAATCCAAATACTGCGCCGTGCGTTTGCGACTGGGGAACATGGTTTTCAGAAAAATGACTTCGCCTTCCGTCACGTAGGGACGACATAAGCATAAGCTTCAATCTCCAGAACAAAAATTCGCTGGCCAAAACGAACGGGATTGGGGAGGTCGTCCAAGATGCGACCTTCCTCAATTGCCACGGCACATTCCGCCAAACCTATCCCGCCGCGAGAGGGATTGGACCGCAACAGCATGTCCTTCTCCACGCTCCAACGGATTTCCTTTATTTCTATTTCTTACAATGCAGGTTAATTCCACTACATTGTCAAGATTGACAGGAATGAAGAAAAGGGCGGTAGAAAAAATCGGCAAGTGGACATTGTTGTTCAGAAGTAACTTTGCTGCAGGTGCGCAAACCCGTAGTAACATTGATGGAAGCTGTGGCGGAGGGAGCTTGCGAATGAAAACATGTCAGTTGTGCATTTGCTTGGCAGTTGTGGCGCTGTTGCCGCAGCCAGGTGCCGCAGCGCAGGGTGCACCGCCTTTGGCTGGTTGTTACGAGCGCATTTACGACGCGACCCATTTATCTGCCCACAACGGACAGATTGTGATCAAGGTGCGGCTTGCTGTTGCGGCTCCGTCCGACCCAGACATGGGCAAGGACATTGTTGCCGAAGCGCCACTCACCTTCTGGGTCAAAAAGATCAAGCAGCCCTTCACCACATCGGGAGTGTGCCATGCCGCTGGCAGCAGCCTTGTTTGCAAAGGCTCACTTGCTGCCACCGAAATCGACGACTGCCCGAACCAGCGCGACGGCGTGCGCGACTGCCGCATCAATTGGCCAGACGCTGCAGGTTCATTCCACATCCTGCCCCGGCCCGACGGCGTCCTTGTCACCATACCCGGTCGCCTGGAAATCCCAGGGCCCGACGAGACCGACGGGGTTCCATTTTTGTATCTGAGTGTGGTGAACGCCGAGAACCATGAGTTCCGGCTAAAGTCGGTTGCAGCAAAACGTTGCAGGTAGGTCCGGCTCCTATCTTCACCACCATGAACAAGGGCGCCAACTTGCGTTGACGCCCTGGTCAAATGCCCAATCAATGATCAGGCGGCTTTCTGTTCGATCACTTTCGGTTTTGAGCCTCCGCCAATCGCGATCTGCCTTGGCTTCAGGGCTTCGGGCACGTGGCGTTCCAGCGAGATGTGGAGGAGGCCGTGGTCGAGGTCAGCGCCTTTCACTTCGACATAATCTGCCAGCTGGAAGCGGCGCTCGAAGCTTCTCGCGGCGATGCCCTGGTGCAGGAACTCGGACTTGGCTTCCGGCTTGTCGGTCTTCTTGCCGTTGACGGTGAGCACGTTGCCTTTCGATTCAATGGCAATTTCGTCTTGGGCAAAGCCCGCGACCGCCATGGTGATGCGGTAGGCATTTTCGCCAAGTCGCTCGATATTGTAGGGCGGGTAGGCCACGGTTTCCACGTTGGCGGCTTCGTCCAGCAAGCGGAACAGGCGGTCGAAACCAATGGCAGAACGGTGGAAGGGGGTATAGTCAAACATGGGTACATCCTCTTGATAAGCAATGTAAAATCGGAACCAGCCGGAATTGGCTGGGACCCGCGAAACGGGCCCTTTTGGCACCCGCTCCCCTCAATTGGGGAGTGTTTTAGTTTGTTCAAGAGGGCATGAAGATGAACTGAAAATGAATGGGGGCTTCGGGCGGTGTTCAAGGTGGACCCCCTAATACTGTGCCAACGATAGCCAATCGGGGCTGTCATACGCGAATTCAAACTGGAGTTTTTACCATGATCGCCAAGTCACTCATTGCCGCTGCTGCTGTTGCTGGCTCGGCGCTTTCCTTTGCCGCCGCTGATGCATCAGCCAAAACCAACTGGGACATCCAAATTGGTCTCGGCGGATTTTTGCCAACTTATGAACTGCCGGTTTACGCCGCACCGGTTTACCGTCCGCCAGTCTATGTCGAACATGATTATGTCTATGATTATGACTACGAGTATGATCCGGTGCCGCCGCGCCGCTATCGTCCGCGCCGGGCCCAGGTGCACGTCAATTATGACGACCATGGCATCAGCTGCAAGCGTGGCAAGCGGGTGGTTCGTTCCGCCGGTTTCAATGACGTGGAAGCCTATGATTGCAGTGCGCCGACCTATGGCTACTCGGCCTGGAAGCACGGCGACTTGTTCAAGGTCCGCCTGAACACAGAAGGTGACATCGTTTCGGTGCGCCAGATCGATTGACACCTTTGAACGCCGGATCGCGCCAATCACGATCCGGCGTGGTTAACAGAATATAACCTTTTTCTGCCATGTTGCAGTCGCAGTTTTCCCGGCAGAATCTTGAATAGGAGGACGGAATGACGCTCAAATCTGTATTGCTCGGCGGGTTGCTCGCCACTGGAATTGGTTTTGCTCCGGGTGCCGGACTTTTTGAAGCACCGGCGGAAGCCAAGACCCGCATTCACATCGGCATTGGCACTGGCTATCCGGGATATCACTACGGTGATTGTGGACCGGGTCTGATCGACTGGTGCGACTATGGCTACTATCGGCCGGGTTGGCGTTACCGGTTGGTGCCGCGCCGCCATTACGAAGAAAACTTTGGACAAAACCGCAGCTGCCGCGCCGCAGCGCGCGCCATTCGCCAGGCCGGATACCGCAACATCCGGGCCACTGATTGCACCGGAAACATCTTTGCGTTCCGGGCCGTGAAAAAGGGCAAGTCATACCGTTTGCGCGTGAATGCCGTTTCGGGCCGCATCAAGGTTGTGCGCTAAGCGAGCGGTAGACGTTAGGGAGGGTTGTTTGATGTTCAGGACGTTTGCATTCGCTGCCATTGCTGGCGTGTCGATGTTGGCGGGGCCAGCGCAGGCTGAGTTCAGGTGGATGCCCCCGTTTTTCTGGTTTGATGACGACGAGGAACGGCAGCTGGATAATTTTGAAGTCCGGCGCGACGAAGAAGACGACATCATCGTAATGCCGCTGAAGCGCCGCAACGCCAGTCTCTATGACGAGGAACTGGATGACTATTATGTGCCGCGTTACGAACCGCGTGGAGTTAAAAAACAGGCAAGCGCCAAAGCAGTCTTTGCTGCACCGAAGAAAAAAACCGTCAAAGCGCCCGTTGTCGCGAAGACACAGGTGGCAAAGGCCGGTGTTGGCTGTGACAAAGGGGTCAGCGTGGTCACCGGTTACGGCTTCAAAGACGTGAAAGCAAAACAGTGTTCAGGCAAGGTGTTGGTGTTCACGGCTGTTCGTGGCGGAAAACCCTATGAAGTGAGTGTTGGCTCCCTGAGTGGGGACATTACGGAAGTGCGCAAGGTCCAATAGCTGCTTGATCGACCCTGCCGCAGCCGCTACAGGCGGGCATGCAAATTTTTGAGACGCCGGAAAACCGCGCTCCACAGGGTGGACTGTGTCGTGCGGTTTTGACCGATGACCGGGTGGAACTCCGGGTTTTTTCTGCTGCCGCCCAAAACGCCAAGGGCACTGTTGTCATTCTCAATGGCCGCACTGAATTCATTGAGCGGTATTTCGAGACGATGCGGGAGTTGCAGCAGCGCGGCTATGCCGTTCTGACATTTGATTGGCGTGGACAGGGTGGTTCGCAGCGGTTGCGGCGTGACCGGCGCAGAGGTTACGTCCGCCACTTCACACATTTTGCAAGAGACCTGGACGCGGTCTTGAAATTGGCGGCGCAAGATAATCTGCCGCAGCCGCTTTATGCCCTGGCGCATTCCACCGGTGGACTGGTTTTGCTCAATCACCTGCGGCGCAAATCCACGGCCTTTTCCAAGGCCGTCATTTCGTCACCCCTGATCGACGTGAACTATCGCTCGTGGCCGCGACCGATTGCACGCATGATTGTCGGGTTCATGCACTACTGCGGGCTGGGGTGGGTGCATGTGATGGGGCTGGGCCGGGGGCCGTTGACGCGTCGGGAATTTTCCAACAACGTGTTGACCAGTGACCGGCAACGCTGGGACCGTGACATGACCACCATGGAGCAGCATCCTGAATTGCTCATCGGCGGGCCGACTTACAGTTGGCTCAAGGGTGCGCTGGATTTTATCGATGTCCTCAAGAACTGGCCCAAACGGCAACCCGCCGCGTGCCCGGTTTTGTTGGTGGCGGCGGGAGATGAACACGTTGTGCACGCCCGGGCGGCGCGGGCGTTTGCCGAGCGGGTGGCTGGCGTATCACATTTGGAGATCGCCGGTGCGCGCCATGAGATTTTGATGGAGCAACCGCCATACAGAAAGCAGTTCTGGTCCGCGTTTGACAGTTTTGTGGGGTGAGCTACTGTCTCAACAACATTGCTTGTCATCCACGGGCTTGTCCCACGGCTGTCCGGTTAAGGAATTCGAAGCACAGAGAAATTCTTTCAGCACAGTTGTTTTCCCCATTCTCGATGGATTGATGTTGAAAATCCCTACCCCAATCGTCATGGTGCGCTTCAAGCGGGCCACCCCTTGATCGGCAGCGATGGATGGTCCGCTTGAAGCGGACCATGACGGATCTGTTGGTTTTTTGGAATGCCAAAGGGCGTCTGGAAGCGGACGCTGCTACGGCGTCATACTCCTCTCGAGTCTTTCTTTCCTTGACCGGACAGCAGTGGGCTTGTTCCGTGAACCCACGGCTCAACGGGATTGATGTTTGCGCGTCCAACTGGCCCAGGCAATCAGCCCGTGGTCCTTCACCAGATCGACGTCACCAGGCGAAATCCGGTCGCAGAAAATCACCAGATTGTTGCAGTCCCACCGCGCATTGGGAACAATAATTGCCGTAGCATCGAGGAAGTGCGCGGCCTCGGCAATTTGCTGCGAGGTTGGATACTCTGATGTCCGCCCGTCGTATGCGAATTGGCCAAACTGGGCCATGTTCAGGCCAAGCTCAGCCAGCTCTTGGCGCGACAGCGTAATGACATTGCTCAATGCCAGCTTCAATTCGTGCAACGCATAGCGCAGCTTGGAGGGAAAAACTGGTTGCCCGCGCTGCAAGTGAAAATGCATCTCGGCAACCGCACCGCTGCTTTCAAGTGCTGTATAAAGCACATCAAACGTGCCATCATCCCATCGGCCACCGGGGGCGCTGCATTGCACAGGATCGCGGCCCTCACGCGCGACACGCCACACAATGCTCGCGAAAGGTTGGCGCGTTTTCGAATCAAGGACATCGATCAAACGGCTGTCGCGCAAGTTTGGCGGCTGCGCCATCCTTTACAGAAACGCGCCGCTGTCTAACCGTTCGAGGACGCGCAAAACCTCAATCGATTTTCCGCCGTGAATGAGATCAATGGCGCGTTGCCCGTTCAGCTGCGGGTGCCTGGCATAAAGCCAAGTACGAATGTCTTCAGCTGTGTAGTACTCCTGCAGGCGATTCATGACATAGTGCAGATCGGACAAGATCAACTCTGCACGCGGATGTGGCCGCACCACACCACTCTTCCATCTTGAAACAGTGGCCTTCGAAACATCTGTAATGTTTGCGATGTCCATTCCCTTCAGTCCGCCATCACTCTGCAGATCTTCCAGGTAACGTATTACTGCGCCTTGAGTCATCACCATCACGCCTAAAATGAGCTTTTATGTTCCATAAAACAACATTCTGAAACATAAATGTCAATAACAATTCGATTCTATGGGGTAGACTTGACAATGTTCTATATTTGTTCCAGCGTGCCAATATGGACTGAGCGCGAGCTATCGAGATCAACAGGGCGGCGTTGACGCGGATTGTGGTGGCGTTGGTGGATTTGCTGGCGGTGCGGGGTGGGGCGGGGCGGTTGCCTTTGGTGGTTTATCAGGTGATTGCGCGGATTTTGTACCGGGCTGAATCCGCGGTGCGGCGGTTGATAGTGGTTGCGGCGCGGGGGCTTGAGGTGCCGCTCTCCGTGTCGCGGCCCATGCCACCGGGTTTGATTATTGCGGGGAAGGGATCGCGCGCGGTGTTTCAGCTGTTTGATGCGCGCAAGTCCTTCAGCGATCTGGAAGCGGCGCAAGCGATAACGGGGCCGCGCATTCGCAGTGTTGACGAAGCTGATCCGCGTTCGTTGTTCTTGGCCAAATTTGCCACGCCTGCAGAAAGCTTCGTGAGTGATTCCGAGACGCTGCGGCTGCGCAATCGACTGGATGCGGTGCAGCGGGCGCTTCGGCACTTGTCGCGCGAGGCAAAACGCATGGCGCGCTGGATGAAGCGGCGGGCCGCGATGGTGGCTCCCCCATTCACATCGCCGTTGCGACCGGGGCGCGCACCGGGCCATCGCAAGCAGTCGAGAGACGAGATCGACCTGGTTCTGGCCGAATGTCACGGTCTGGCGTGGGATGTGCTGCGTGATGACTCGTCTTGACCGTGCCAGATGTCGTTCAACCATCATTTGGATCGGGGTCTTGGGCGTCCCTGATTGCGTGTGCACGTCATTTGCCTTTCGCAGTGCAGCATGCTAGGACCTGCGCAATTCCACACAGAATGAAAGTTTTCAGCGCCCATGAATTTGCGCAACATAGCGATTATTGCCCACGTTGACCACGGCAAGACGACCCTCATCGACCGGCTGCTGAGCCAGTCCGGCACGTTCCGTGACAACCAGAAGGTTGGCGAACGGGTGATGGATTCCAATGATCTGGAACGCGAACGTGGCATCACCATTCTGGCCAAGGTCACATCGCTGGCGTGGAAAGAGACGCGCATCAACATTGTCGATACACCGGGCCATGCTGATTTTGGCGGCGAAGTGGAGCGCATCCTCAACATGGTCGATGGTGCCGTGCTGCTGGTGGATGCCGCCGAAGGGCCGATGCCGCAGACGAAATTTGTATTGCAAAAAGCCTTGAAGCTGGGCCTTCGACCCATTGTGTGCATCAACAAGATTGACCGGCCGGACGAGCGCCATATCGAAGTGGTGAACGAGGTGTTTGACCTGTTCGCCAATCTCGATGCTTCGGAAGAGCAACTGGATTTCCCGATCATTTATGGATCAGCCAAGCATGGCTGGATGGCGGACAAGCCAGAGGGGCCGCAAGAGAACATGGCACCACTGTTTGACCTGGTGGTGAAACACTTCAAGCCGCCGGTGGTTGAAGACGGTCCGTTTCGCATGCTGGCCACGACGCTGGAGGCCAATCCGTTTCTGGGCCGCGTGTTGACGGGGCGCATCCGTTCCGGTTCGGTGAAAGCCAACCAGGCGGTGAAAGTATTGTCCGTGGACGGATCAATTGTGGAGACGGGGCGCGTGTCGAAAGTGCTGTCGTTCCGGGGCATCGACAGAATTCCAGTTGAGAGTGCCGATGCAGGCGACATCGTGCAGATTTCGGGACTTGTGAAAGCCACCGTGTCTGACACGTTCTGTGATCCTTCGGTAACGGAACCCATTCAAGCCACGAAGATTGATCCGCCGACACTGGCCATGGCGTTCCGCATCAATGACGGGCCGCTCGCTGGCAAGGAAGGTGACAAGGTGCAGTCCCGCGTCATTCGTGACCGCCTGATGCGGGAAGCGGAGGGCAATATCGCGCTGCGTGTCACCCTGTCTGAAACTGAAACGGATGCGTTTGAAGTGGCGGGCCGGGGCGAATTGCAGCTGGGCATTCTCATCGAAACCATGCGACGTGAAGGATTTGAACTCACCGTGGGGCGGCCGCGCGTGGTGTTCCAGATTGATGAAACGACGGGCGAAAAAACCGAACCTGTCGAAGAAGTCATCATCGATGTGGACGAAGCCTACACCGGCATCGTCGTGCAAAAAGTATCTGAGCGGCGCGGTGATTTGCGTGACATGCGCCCCTCTGGTGTGGGGCGGCAACGTCTGGTGTTCCATGCGCCAACGCGGGGTTTGATCGGGTATCAAAGCGAAATGCTGTCGGATACACGCGGCACCGCCATCATGAACCGGCTGTTTCATGCCTATGTTCCCTATGTCGGCAACATTCCGATGCGGCATACGGGGGCGCTGATTTCCAACGGCGAAGGCGAGGCGGTGGCCTATGCGATTTTCTATTTGCAGGACCGGGGGCCGATGTTCATCGAAGCCGGCACAAAAGTTTATGCGGGCATGATCATTGGCGAGCATACGCGTGGCAATGATCTTGAACTCAATGTGCTGAAAGAAAAGAAACTCTCCAACGTGCGCTCCTCCGGCAAGGATGAGGCGATGATCCTGACACCGCCGATCAAGATGTCACTGGAAAAGGCGCTGGCCTATGTGGGCGAGGATGAATATGTGGAGGTGACGCCCAAGTCGATCCGCCTGCGCAAGGCCGTGCTTGATCCGAACGAGCGCAAGCGCATCAGCCGGCAGAAGGAAGCGGCGGCTTAGTTCATTCACCCGACCAATAGCGGCAGATAGGCAGACACGATCTGCTTGAGAAACTCGAGACCGAGCAAGGCGATGATCGGGGAGATGTCGATGCCGCCGAGGTCCGGCAGGATGCGGCGGATGGGGCCCAGGATGGGTTCGGTTACCCGGTACAGGGCGTAGCTGATCTGGCGCACATTGGGGTTGTTGGCGTTGATGATGTTAAAGGCGCGCAACCAGCTGAGGATCACCGTGGCCAGGATCACCCAGAAGGCGATGGAAAAAAGCGTGTCGATCAGCCAGTAAATGGGGCCCATGTTCTGTTCCTTTGATGCCCGGACATAGGCATTGAGGGCTTGATCCGCAAGCGGGTGGGCCGTAGATTTCCAGTCCCTTGTTGGGGCGGTAGCTCAGTTGGGAGAGCGCGGCGTTCGCAATGCCGAGGTCAGGGGTTCGATCCCCCTTCGCTCCACCAGGACTTTCAATGTGTCCCGAACCTGTTGGTCAGGCCGCTGCTTCTGACGATGTGTTTTGGCTTGCAGTATCGAGCAGTTGCAGCGTTGAACGCAGAGCTGCGAGACCGGCATCGTAGTCGTACTCGCTGATGGAATCACTTTCCATGACGGCGGGCGATTGTTCTGATGGCGGCGGGCTCGGTTCTTTCGGCTGAAAGCTTTCCGCCGCAATTTGTGGACCAAGCTGGAAGCTGTCACTTTCCCGGGCTTCCCAGGGCGGTTCGATGGAAGCGTCTCCGAAAATGTGACCTTGCATGAAATCAATGCCCAGTTCGCTCAGGACTTCCGCATCCTCCTGGCTCTCTACCCATTCAGCAACGGTCTTCATGCCAAAGGTCTTGCCGAGATCAATGAGGCTTTTGGCATAGAAACGGCTGTTGGCGTTGTGCTTGAGATTATGACAGAAGCTGCCATCGAGTTTGATGAGATTGATGTTGAGGCCCTGGACATTGCGGAAAGATGTATAGCCAGCGCCAAAATCGTCGACTGCAACCTTGCAGCCGATGGCCTGCAAGTCGGCGATGAATCGCTTGGCCGGGATGGCATCGCTAAAGGCGGCGTTTTCAGACAGTTCCACCGTGATGCGGCTGGCGATCTGGCTGTCAACGGCAAGGAGATCCAGCAGCTGCCGGTTCCAACGTGAATCCATCGCAGAATTTTCGGAGATGTTGATTGACAGAATGGCGTCTGGATAGGTGTGCAATGTGGTGATTGCCATTTGCACAACATTGCGGTCGATGAGGCGGATCAGGCCAATGCGCTCGGCAACAGGAATGAGGTGGCCGGCGGGGATGATTTCGCCTTGTTCGTCCACCATGCGCAAAAGTGCTTCGTGCATGACGATCTTGCCGGTGGCAACTTCAATCACGGGCTGAAAAGCGAGTATGAAGGTGCCATCTTTCAGGCACTTCACAATTTCACTGGCGCACCTTGCATTCAATGTGTGCTTGATCTGGCGCGCGGCGGAATATTCATACACGACACAGGAATCGGCAGGCTTCGAGCGTGAATCGTTCAGGGCCTCTTCGGCGTAAGCGATTGCCGTTGTCGTGTCATGGGTTGATTCCGGAATGCTGACGGCGCCGAGGGACAGGCGCGCCCAGACCGGGCCGCGGCTGGTTTCAATGACGCTTTCGCGCACAGAAGCCAGCAAGCGTTCACCGGCGTTGGCGAGGTCATTGGGGCTGCAGTTGTTCAGAATGAAGCCAAATTTGCTGCCTGAGTAGCGGGCAATAATGTCACCGCTGCGCATGACAGTGCGAAGCCGCCGCGCGATCTGCAAAATAACTTCATCTGCGATCTCAAAACCGTAGGCCTCATTGATGACACCCAAGTTGCTCACGGCAGCGATGGCGAAACCGCAACTTGAGTGTTCGCGCACGCTGTTGAGGATGACCTCGTTAAGCATTTCTGTCATTCGGCTGCGGTTGAGCGTGCCAGTCAATGGGTCACTGGTGCTCAAGAGCACGAGGTTTTGATTGTGAAGATGGCGTTCATCGATGCGACGCACGGTTCCGAAGACCTGCGCCGGGCGTCCGGTTTCGTCGGCGTGCCAAAGTCCGCAATCCTCAAGCCATATGCTTTTTTCACCGGGCGCATCGCTACGGACTTGATACTCGATTTCGAAGCGCACACCTGCACCTGCGTCCTTGGACTTGCTGTTGACCACGGCATCAAATCGCGATGTCAGGTTTTCCTTGTCGAGAAAGGCGGCAAACTGCTTGCCCGTGGCGATGTTTGACGGTTTCAAGCCCATAACCTGTTCGGCATTGCTGCTCCACGACAGTTGGTCGGTGGTGACTTCCCAGCGGTAGACTGTACATCGGGTCGAAACCACGCTGCGTTCAAAATCCGTGAAACTCAAGGCAACGGGTGTGCCGGTTGCCACTTGGGTTCCCGGCATTGCAGTTGCTGCCGGCTGGGAAAAGTCGAAATTAGATGCGGCAGCTGATCCGGTCATTGCATTCGTCGATGTATCAATCATCACTTTACCTGCCAGCCCCTGTTCCACACGTAGGGAGGGTAGTGCCAGAATGGTAAAAAATGGCGCAAGGCTTATGCTTAACAAGAGGTTGCAATTGACCGAATTGTTGTCGCCTGCGGGAAATTGCGACTTGGCGAAGCGGAGTATCAGCGGCATCTCTAGATAGACAAATACACGCAATGGTGTAGGTCACGCTTTTGCCCATTTGCACAACAGGATGCCAGCCATGACACTCAAATCCGACATTGAAATCGCCCGCGAGGCCAAGATGAAGCCGATCATGGAGATCGGAAAAAGGCTCGGCATTCCAGAGGCGGACTTGATCCCTTACGGCCACACCAAAGCCAAAGTGCATCTGGACTATATCAGCGGGTTGGCATCGAAAAAGGATGGCAAACTCATTCTGGTGACAGCCATCAATCCAACACCCGCCGGTGAGGGCAAGACGACAACGACTGTTGGACTGGGCGACGGTCTCAATCGCATTGGCAAGAAGGCCATGGTGGCACTGCGCGAACCTTCGCTGGGGCCATGCTTTGGCATGAAGGGCGGGGCGGCTGGCGGCGGTTATGCGCAAATCGTGCCGATGGAAGACATCAACCTGCATTTTACCGGTGACTTTCATGCCATTACTTCAGCCCACAATCTGCTTTCG
This sequence comes from Hyphomicrobiales bacterium, assembly GCA_043768765.1. Lineage (GTDB taxonomy): Bacteria > Pseudomonadota > Alphaproteobacteria > Rhizobiales > Aestuariivirgaceae > Aestuariivirga. The sequence goes on from JAYVKC010000102.1 coordinate 22,481, forward strand.
GCGATGATCGACAATCACATCTACTGGGGCAATGAGATCGGCATTGATACGCGCCGTGTGGCGTGGCGGCGCGTCATGGACATGAACGACCGGGCGCTGCGTGAAATTGTCTGTTCGTTGGGAGGGGTTGCCAACGGCTATCCGCGGGAAGCCGGCTTTGACATCACAGTTGCGTCAGAGATCATGGCGATCTTGTGCCTGGCCACATCCATTGCCGATCTGGAGCGGCGCATCGCGCAGATTGTTGTTGGCTACAAGAAAGACAAGTCGCCCGTGCTGGCCAAAGACATCAAGGCACCCGGTGCCATGGTGGTGTTGCTGAAAGACGCTTTGATGCCAAACCTGGTGCAGACACTGGAGAACAATCCAGCCTTTGTGCACGGCGGCCCGTTTGCCAATATCGCCCACGGCTGCAACTCGGTGATGGCGACCAAAGCGGCGCTGAAGCTGGCGGATTTTGTGGTGACGGAAGCCGGGTTCGGGGCCGATCTCGGGGCCGAGAAATTTTTCGACATCAAATGCCGCAAGGCAGGGTTGGAGCCAGCGGCAACAGTGATTGTGGCCACCATTCGCGCACTGAAGATGCACGGCGGGGTGGCAAAGGACGCACTCAAAACAGAAAATGTGGAAGCGCTGAAAAAAGGCTGTGCCAACCTTGGCCGCCACATCGAGAACATGAAAAAATTTGGTGTGCCCATCGCCATCGCCATCAATCATTTCGTCACAGACACGGAAGCCGAAGTCGACGCCATCAAGGCCTTCGCCAAAGAACACGGTGTTGAAGCCTTCAAGTGCACCCACTGGGCCGAAGGTTCCAAAGGCACAGAGGAATTGGCCCATCACGTCGTCAAGCTCACGGAGCGCGGCTCACAGTTCAAGCCGATCTATGGTGATGATCTCTCCCTCTTCGAAAAAGTGCGAACCATCGCCCGGGAAATTTACCGCGCTGATGATGTTGTGGCCGACAAGAGTGTGCGCGATCAGCTCAAAGCCTGGGAAGCCATGGGCTATGGCAAATTCCCAATATGCGTGGCCAAGACGCAGTATTCGTTCTCCACCGATCCAAATCTCAAAGGTGCTCCAACGAACCACGTGGTGCCGATCCGCGAAGTGCGCTTGTCGGCGGGGGCTGAATTCATTGTCGTCGTCTGTGGTGACATCATGACAATGCCGGGATTGCCGAAGGTGCCGTCAGCGGAAGTGATCGGGTTGGATGCGAACGGGCGGATTGAAGGGTTGTTCTAGAAAGTCACTGACTGATGGTGCAGTCTCCCCGCCAACAAGCGGGCGGGGAGGGTGGTTCTGCTTGCGTTTCAGGCGACCTTGACCGGTTTACCTGTCTTCCAGCTTTCTGTCGCCGCTTCGGCGAGTTTCTGCGCCTGCAGTCCATCGTAGCCTGAAGGCTTCGGGTTGCGGTCGCCGCTTTCAACAGCAGTGATGAAGGCGTTGAGTTCGTTGGTGTAGGCGGCCATGTAGCGTTCGAGGAAGAAGTTCTGAATGGGGTCGGATTTGTAACCCCACTTGGAGAGCACTTCGACTGACGTGTTGTGGATGTTCTTTGGGTGCACCATGCCTTTGGAACCGTGCACTTCAAAGCGCTGGTCGTAGCCGTAGCTTGCGCGGCGCGAGTTGGTGATGACGGCAATCTTGCCGGACTTGGTTTGCATCTGCACTGCGGCGGTGTCTACGTCTCCTGCTTCGCCGATTGCCTTGTCGACCAACGCCGCACCCAGTGCGTTCACGATGACGAATTCTTCGCCCATGAGGAAGCGGGCCATGTCGAAGTCGTGGATCATCATGTCAGCGAAGATGCCGCCGGAACCTTTCACATACTCAGCTGGTGGCGGCGAAGGATCGCGGGAGATGACGGTGACCAATTCGACGTCGCCGATGTCACCGGAGCGCACGATGCGTTCGCATTCCGCAAAGTTGGGATCGAAGCGACGGTTGAAGCCGATCATGAGAGTCGACTTGTTTTTCTCGACAACTTTCAAGGTTTCTTCGATGGTCTTGACGCTCAGAGACACGGGCTTTTCGCACATGATTGCCTTGCCGGCGTTCGAGGCAGCCTGAATTTGCTCGGCGTGGAAGCCGGTGGGTGAACCGATAAGGATGGCGTCCACATCTTTCGACTTTATGATCTCGTCAACGGAGGCAACTTTTGCACCATAAAGTGCGGCAAGATCTTCTGCCGCCTTGGGCATCGCATCTGCGACATAGGCAAGTTTTGCTTTTGGGTTTGTAGCGATGGTTTTGGCGTGCACCTTGCCGATGCGGCCGGCGCCGATGAGGCCGAACTTGATCATGAGAGTCTCCTGCTTGTTTCTAAATGACTTGGTTGGAGTTAGAGTTTGGCCATCAATTTCTTGAAGGCATCCATTTCTGTTTGTGGTGCGCTGACAACGTATTCCGCGGACGGATAAGCACCTGACTGCACTTCTTTCACAAAGGTCTTGAATGCACCGACGCGAATGTTCTGGATTTTGGCGTATTCCTTGGCGAGGTCGGCGTATTTCTTGGAGTGGCGCGGCACGTGGCCCGCGTTGTAGCCGAGCACGTCACAGGCGAAGAGGTATTGGCAGTCACCGCCTTTGCCACCACCCATGGAGACGAGGAACAAACTTGTGTGTTTTGCGATTTCTTGCGTGACTTCCGGTGGCACGACTTCGATCTCAACACCGAAGGCACCCACTTCTTCATACTTCTTGCAACGCTCGTAGACTTCCATGGCGGTGTCGGCAGTTTTGCCGACGCCTTTGAAGCCGCCGGTCCAGGTGCAGTAGTGCGGCACGAGGCCGACGTGACCGATGACGGGGATATAGTCGTCGGCCATGCGCTTCACTGTTGCGAACGAGGCTGCGCAATAGACGGCGTCGGCTCCGGCTTCCATCATCTTGTAGGCCCAACGCAGGTAATCATCCTGCGCGGCCGGCGCGCCGTAGAGGGGCATACCTGGAACCGCAAACAGTGTTGGCGCAACATTGCGGAACTCCTTCTGAACCAATATTTCTGGCGGCACGGAAATCATGTCGATGCCAGCGGCTTCAGCGGCGGCTATTTCATCCCATGTCTCGGTGCGCATCATGGTGTGTTGGTATTTGCCCTTGTTGGCGCGGACGTCGGCGACGGTTGGGCGTTTCCTGGCCATGTTGGTATTCCTCCTCAAAAACTTTCTATCCCACTACCGCCATGACGGTGGTGGGGAGTGGCTCATCTGAGCATCGACTTCAGCTTAACCGCCGGGTCGGTCAGCGCCGCATGAGACGGACTGGCTCCCTTGGCAATCAGCATTTCGGCCAGTTTGATATCGCGGGCAATTGAATTGCCTGGGCCGATGCCGGATGCGCCCATGAGTTTGCCGCTTTCTGCCACATGGAAAAGCAGTTTTGAGCCAACGCCGAGAGGACGTTCCACAGTGACGGGGCCTTCATCAGCGAGGCCCGCGATTTGCAGGGAGAGGTCATATTGATCAGACCAGAACCATGGAATGGCGGCATAGGTTTTCGATCCGCCGCTCATGTTTTCACCCGCAACATTGCCTTGGTCCTGCGCGTTACGCCACGCTTCGAGGCGGATGCGGCGCATGTTGTAGTGCGGGTGCGGGAAGGAGCAGCAGTCCCCAGCAGCGTAAATGTCCGGATCGCTGGTTTGCATGTGTTCGTTGACGGCGATGCCGTTGTCGATGGTGAGACCGGCGTCTTTTGCCAAAGAAATTTCGGGTGATGCGCCGATTCCGGCGATGATCGCATCGGCTGGAATTACTGAGTCATCTGAAAGCGTTACCGAGTCTTTCTGTAGTGATTTGAGAGCAGTACCGGTACGCATTGTCAGGCCTGCTGTAACGTGGCGGTCGTGCACGATCTTTGCAATCGATTCCGGAACGCCGCGCATGAGGATGCGGGGTTGCGCTTCGATCACAGTGACATTGCACCCCAGTTTGTTGGCAGATGACGCGAGTTCGAGGCCAATGAATCCTCCGCCGATGATGATGATGTTCTTTCCGGGTTGGAAGCGGGCGCGGAGTGTGATCGTATCTTCGAAATTGCGAAGGAGCAAAGCGTGTTCGCCGCCGGGGAGATTCAGTTTGCGCGGTTTCGCTCCGGTAGCGAGCAGCAATTTGCTGAAGGCGAACGTGCCGTGATCAGTCTCGATAGTCTTGGAAGTGCGATTGATGCGGGTGGCTTGGGTGTTGAGTTGCATGTTGATTTTGAGAGAGGCCGCGATGCCTTCATCCAGCAGCCAAACCGGCGTGGGTTCTTCTTCCTGCGTGATCGCTGATTTTGACAAGGGTGGGCGGTCGTAAGGCAGGTGCGGTTCTTCACCGATCAAAGTGATTGCGCCATCGTAGGCATTGGCGCGCAAGCTGATGCAGGCGCGGTGAGCCGCCATGCCTGCGCCGATGATGACAATCCCTGTCATGTCAACCAAGGTCGACAAACACTTTCCCGCCCTCAACCTTTACGGGGTAGGTCTTCAGATTGATCACGCAAGGAGCGCCCATGGCCTTTCCATTGGTGTAATCGAAGCGGCCGTTGTGCTTGGGGCACTCGATGATGTTGTCCATGACCAAGCCATCGCAAAGATGGATTTTTTCGTGACTGCAGAGGCCATCGGTGGCGTAATATTTGTCGTCAGGCGAGCGGTAGATTGCGAAGGTGCGGCCGGCGTGATCGAACCGGGATACATCCTCGTTTGCCACGTCCCCGATACCCAATGCTTCAACCCAGTTTGCCATGATTTTTCCTCCTATTCCGCCGCGGCAGGCATAGCCTGACCGTGGAGGTCTGGTCGATAGGGTTTTGCTGTCGCAGGCAATTCACGCATCAGAAATATGTCTTCGCCGCGCATCTGCCTTATCCAGATGGGCAGCATCTCCCGATATGCCGCCCACAATGACGGCGTTGGGGCAGGCAGGTCGTGCTTGATCATCTTGTGGAGCCTGGGAAGCGCGTGATACGGGATCATGGGAAACATGTGGTGTTCGACGTGATAGTTCATGTTCCAATAGATGAAGCGCGAGATCGGGTTCATGAGAACCGTGCGGCTGTTCATGCGGTGGTCGAGCACATTGTCGGCGAGAGCGCCGTGCTGGGTGAGGCCGGTGAGAACATGATGCCAGGCGCCGTACAGGCGAGGGGTTCCGATCAGCAATATGGGCAGCCAGGATTGGGTGAACAGTGCGATGGCGATTGTGGCGGCATAGATCAGCGTCCAGATGCGCGCCACAAGAACAACTTTGGGCCATTCCATTTCCGGGATGAAAGATTTTTCGCCGTCGATGATTTTGCCGAAGGCATTGACGAGCATCATTTGCATCGCCTCCCAGGCATCAAGAACGCCGATATAGGCGAGGGCGACCTTGACGGCCATGGGCGGGCGCATGACGGCGATTTCGGGGTCGAGGCCGACGATCACCGTGTCGGTGTGATGGCGGGTGTGGCTCCAGCGCCAGCGCGTGGGGTTGCGCATGATCATGAAGCAGGCGATGTGATAGACCCAGTCATTCATCCACAGGGTTTTGAAGGCGGTGCCGTGACCGCACTCATGCCATCGTGAATCGGTGGCGGAGCCATAAAGTACGCCATAGGCGAGGAGTGGGAGAGCGGCCCACCAGCTTGGCCAGAGCCAGATTGCAAGGCCCGCGAATATTATCATGCAACCCAGCCAGACAATCGTGTCGCGAATAGCCGGAGCATCGAAGCGCTTCATCAGCTCCTTCATGTCCTTGCGGGGGATGTCAGTGTGGTACCACTGGGCTGATTTCAAACCAGCGGCTTCCGCAAGGCCGGACTCGCGGCCCAGCATGGCGTAATCGCGATGCGCATAGTTGGGCGTTGAATTTATTGCGGTTGCCATGGGAACTCCGTGTCTTGAGAGATACCTACATTATAGGGCAGCGACAATTGCGCAGATTGACCGGCCTATCAGAACGTATCATTTTATTGCAGTCGGAGTCTGCGGCTGATATCACAACCTCATGGTTGACCGCGCTACCATCATTGATCTTGCGAAAGCCGCTGGGGTTAGTGTGGCCACTGTCGACCGGGTGCTTAACCGTCGGCTTCCAGTGCGGGAGGATACAGCACAACGGGTGGTGGCCGCAGCGGAGCGGATCGGGTTTCACGCCACGGGATTGCTGAAGCGACGGTTGGTGGAAGCGCCGGTTCGGCGGTTCGGCTTTCTGCTGCAAAAGCGACAGGATCACTTCTACCACGCACTTGGCGACAGGCTGGCGCTGGAAACCACTCAGTCTCGGGTTATCCAAGGCCGGCCGATTGTGGACTATATTGACGATCTGGCACCAGAAAGGACTGTGCAGCGGCTGCTGGCGCTGGCTGGAAAAGTGGATGCCGTCGCGGTCGTGGCGGTTGACCATCCCCTGGTCAACGAAGCCGTCGAGACCATTGCAAAGTCCAAGCCGGTCTTCACTCTCATCAGCGATGTCAATGCACCCTCCCGGACAGCCAACCTGGCAGTGGACTCACGCAAGAAAGGGCGCACGGCGGCATGGGGCATCTCGCGGATGGCAATGCGGCCGGGAAAGGTAGGAATTCTTGTCGGCACGCACGGCTACCTGAGCCAGGATATTGTTGAAATCAGCTTCCGCAGCTATTTCCGTGAACATGCGCCGGAATTCCAGCTGCTCGAACCCCTGATTGACCTCGACGACCATGGGCTGACGTATTCTGCCACCAACAAACTCCTCGCGGACCATCCAGATGTCATCGGAATATTCTCATTGGGAGGCGGGCAGGATGGGTTTGTGAAAGCTTTGGGTGAAGCCGGACGCGGGGCCGACATGGTCGCGGTGTGCAACGAGTTGACACCGTCAACACGCAAGGGGCTGATCGAAGGCAATCTATCCATGTCGCTGGGTACTCCCATTGTTGCCATTGCCGCAAAGACGGTTGAGCTGATGTCGATTGCGACCGATGCAATCAGCGGAACTGTTCCGGCCCAGTTGTTGCTTCCGGCGGACATCCATATCAGCGAGACTATTTGATAGTTTCTGATAGGATATCAGAATGACAAGCCTTCGCCATTGCCTCAAGTGCGGAATGCAATAGGGTGAAGGCACTGTTCCAGTCCGGACTTTAGTTTCGGGCGGGAATGGCTGCAACCGCGCCAAGAAGAAGCGCAGGCGGACAGGGAGGATGTGTAATCGCCGTCACCAATGTTCGCCGACACATGTCATTTTGAAAGCAACTCCGTTGCTGTCAGGATGCGTGAAAGAGCGGTCTTGTGGCTTTCGACTTTCCCCGATTGGGGACCGGCATAACAACGGGCGCTGCCGGACGCCCATGTTAAGGAGCCCAAATTCATGAAGAAACTCATTCTCGCCGCTGCCATGGCTACATTGATGGCCGGCACAGCACATGCCGGAACCAAAATCGGCGTTTCGATGGCTGTATTTGACGACAACTTCCTCACTGTTCTGCGCAACGGCATCGACAAGCAGGGCAAGGAAATGGGCGCTGAAGTGCAGATCGAAGACGCTGGCAACGACGTCGCCAAGCAGCTTGACCAAATCAAGAACTTCGCCGCTTCGGGCGTGCAAGCCATCATCGTGAACCCGGTCGACACGTCAGCCACGCAAGCCATGTCGGATGCTGCAGCTGCTGCCAACATCCCACTGGTTTACGTGAACCGTCAGCCGATCAATGTTGACACGATGCCAGACAATCAGGCTTTCGTTGCTTCCAACGAAGTCGACTCCGGCACCTTGGAAACCAAGGAAGTCTGCCGCCTCCTCAAGGCTGCTGGCAAGACCGAAGCCAACATCTATGTCATGATGGGCGAACTCTCCAACCAGGCCGCCGTGCAGCGCACCGCTGACATTCACGACGTGATGGCCGGACCCGATTGCGGCGTGAAGCTCACCATCGTTGACGAGCAGACCGCCAACTGGTCGCGTGACCAGGCCCAGAGCCTGATGACCAACTGGATCTCGGCCGGCAAGCCCTATGACGCGGTGATCGCCAACAACGACGAGATGGCCATCGGCGCCATCCAGGCCATGAAGGCCGCCAATGTCGACATGAAGGTGATGATCATCGGCGGCGTTGACGCCACCCAGGACGCGCTGGCCGCCATGCAGGCCGGCGACCTTGACGCCACCGTGTTCCAGGACGCGGCGGGCCAGGGCAAGGGCGCGCTAGACGCCGCCGTCAAGCTCGCAAAGGGCGAAGCGGTCGAGCAGAAGGTCTACATCCCCTTCCAGCTGGTGACGCCCGAGAACATCGGCAACTTCCTCAAGAAGAACTGAGCCGGTTCGAAACGCGAAGATCGGGAGCGGCGCCGCAAGCGCCGCTCCTGCCGCTTGACAGGGCATGATTTGCGGCCTGTTGTTCATCGGGACTGCAAGACGGGAGGCGCGATTGGCAAGATCTGAGGCTGGGGTGGGCGGACTCGCGGTTGGCGCGTCCAGGCGCGCGTGGCCGCCGGAGATCAACATCTTGATCGCGCTGATCGTCATTGTCGCGGCGTTTGAAATCCTCGGGCGCGTACTGGTCGGCGACAGCTTCCTCTTCAACACGCGCGGCGATGTGGACACGCTGTTCAACAATCAGCGCCTCACTATCATCGTCCTGCAGGTCGCCACCATCGGCATCATCGCCCTCGGCGTGACGCAGGTGATCATCCTCGGCGGCATCGATTTGAGCTCCGGCTCCATCGTGGGCGCGACCGCCATGGTGGCCATGAGTTTCGCGCAAACCGCGCTGGTCAACGGCAATCCCAATCCCAAAGCCATCTTCGGCGACTGGGCCATGGACCTGCCGGTCATCGTGTCCGTCATCATGGGACTCGGCCTCGGTCTTGTTGCCGGGCTCATCAACGGCGCGCTGGTCGCCTATACCAAGATACCGCCCTTCATCGCCACGCTTGGCATGATGGTCTCGGCGCGCGG
>JAYVKC010000103.1:0-10817 GCA_043768765.1 Hyphomicrobiales bacterium
GCTTGCGGTTTCGCTCCAAAGACTGCCAACGCTCTAACACTTTCAAACCCGCTGCGTTGTGGATTGTGAACAAATTGCAACCCGACACGCGGTCATGGCCAAAGCGGAAAAATGTTCTTTTGGTTTCCGGATATGCGTCCTGGATCACATGATCCGAAGCCAGCCCTACGGTAAAATCAGCAGCGAGCTCGACTGACGTGTCGCACACATGTTGCACCATTTCAGCCGTGAGAAGAGCATGGTCACCTGTGGTCACAAGAATTGGAAATGTACCATGCGTGATTGCGGCGTAAAGAGCTGACGAAGGTGCAGATGATTGCGACGGGACATGCACAACGCTGCGCCGCTGAACATCAAGCGCACGCGCATAAACGGATTCAGTCTCGGTTGAAATTGCAATGGAAGAAACGCGCGACGAGTCCTGTAAAGCAGCAACAACATGCGAGATCATGGCTTGACCGCCAATTTCGATGGTGCACTTGTGCAATACCCCATATGACTGCGCCATGGAATCCGAAGTCCCCCTGCTCGCGGCCAGGACGATGGCATGCCATTTTGGCATCAGCGCGGAATCGCCTTTTCATAAATGCGATATGTTTTGTACGGCACAGCACCTGCTGATTCGATAATGTTGCGCATTCCCTTGTTGTCTTCCAGCACCCACGACATTTCGACCCGTTGCACCCTGCGCTTCAAGTGGTAGTCGCGCAGCGCCATAATGACAGAAAACGCCAGCGCCGAACCGGTGGAGGTGTCGTGAAACTCTTTGCGCACCCCCATGAGAGGTAGACGTACCGAGCGCGGCCTTTTGGCAATGACTCGCGGCAGCAATTTCGCCCAGCCAAAAGGCAGCAAACGACCGTTCAAATCTGCAATCCACTCGTTGAGATTCGGCAGTGTGATGGCCATGGCGGCAGGCTTGCCTTCGAACGACGCAATCGCGACATAGTTGCCGGTCACCAGCATCTTCAGATTCGTGCCAAGGAGTTTGAGTTCCTCCGGCGTAAAAGGGATGAAGCCCCAATTGCCTGACCAAGCGTCGTTGAAGATGGACATGATGGTGTCAAGCTCGTGCGCCATGTTCTTCTTGTCCAGGGGGCGGACGGTGATCTTTCCGGCTCTTGTTGAACGCATCCAGACCCGCTCGATCAATGGCGTCAGTTTTGCGCGCAAGTCAAAGTCATAGGCAAACACATCTTTTGCCTTGTTGTATCCATTGGCTTCAAGTTGCACCGCATAGTGGCGTTGCGCGTGTCCCATCAACATGCTGGGTGGGGTATCAAATCCATCGATCAACAATCCTGTTTCGTCGTTGATCGAAAAGCTGAATGGTCCCCTGGCACGCACCATGCCTTTGGCGCGAAGCCACGTTTCGGCTGCTGTGATCAGGCCCGTGAAAACATCCCGGTCATCAATTGCATCAAGGAAACCGAACTGCCCGGTTGCATCCTGATAGCGCTCAAGGTGAAGCCGGTCGACTTGCGCCGATATCCGGCCCACGACTTCACCATTTCGTTCCGCTACGAAGAGCTGCGCCTCCGCGTGTTTGAAATAGGGGTTCTTGCCCGTATCGAGGTGTTCCATGCGCTCAACATACAGCGGCGGCACCCAGGGTGTTGATTTGCCAAAAACGCGAAATGGAACATCGAGAAACGCGCGTTTGTCTGCTGCAGTCTCGACCTTTCTGACAACAATCTGGTTCATCTGTCACCGCCACGCAGTACAGTCGACAGTTTGACTTCCCGGGCCTCTCCATCATTTATTTCATAAAGCCTGTCCGCAACTTCAGTCCAGGCCGGGCGATGCGTGATGGCAATGATCGTATACTGCCCGCGCAGACTTGCAATGCTGGAGACAATCGCGGCCTCGGTGGCGGGATCAAGTGCGCTTGTCACTTCATCCAGGATCAACACTTCCGGATCATGAACCAGTGCGCGGGCAAGCGATATTCGCTGCCGCTGTCCGCCAGACAGTTTTCCGCCGTATTCCCCGACGTCTGTGTCAAGTCCGTTAGGCAGGGAGCTGATGAAATCAGCCAGTCCAGCCTTTGCAAACGTCGCGACTATCTGGAGATCACTCACGCCTTCATCCGCCAGCGTGATATTGGCGCGGATTGTGTCATGGAACAACACAAGTTCCTGCGGCACATAACCGATGCGTTGTCGCCACCGGCTGATATCCACATCGGCAAGATTGTCATTGCCAACCAGGATGCGTCCCAACTGCGGTCGATTGAACCCGGCCAGCAGGTCAACAATGGTTGTCTTGCCTGAGCCGGAAGGGCCTTGCAGGACCGTAATCTTGCCGGTTGGAATATCCAGCGACAAGTTGCAGACCGTCGGCTCGTTGCCATGTGAAAAAGTAACTTTCTCAAACTTGCAGCCAAGCCCCAGGTGCGGTGCCAATCGACCGGTGTTGACCTCCTCCGCCAATTGCGCTGATGCAATCAACTCTTTCACGCTGCTGAAAGATCTTTCATAGTTGGCAGAAAGTTGCACGACTTTCTGCAGTTTGGCGACATAACTGACCAACTGAAAAAACAATATGCCAAGTATGGTGAGTTCCGGCAGCGATACATCACCATATGTGCTGGCAAAATAGGCTCCCAAACCAACGATGAGTGCGACCAGGAAGTCGCTGCCGTAGGTCAAACCATACTTGGAAAATCCAAGTGAAAACGAGTTTCTCCTGATTCTCTTCAGCTGCCGCTCAAGCCGTGACAAAACCGCGTCGTAGCGTTGCATGGACTTGAGCGCCTTGATGTTCTGCAACATGTCAACAAGGTCCGAATTGAGCTCGGTGATGCGGTCAGTTTGTTTGAAGGCGTGGCGGCGTGTCGTGCGCACCAGCGTGTTGGAACACAGCGCCACAAACATGCCACCTGCAATACCTGCCAGTGCGACCTTGCTGTTTACGGCCATCGCTATTGTGCAATAGGCAATGACTTGCACCAGGCATGCCATCACTTCCGCCGAAACTTGATATGCCGACCCCGCCTGCGTCGCGTTGAGCCCCATGGCATTGGCAATCCTGCCACCACTTTGGTCGCTGTAGAAACTCCACTTTGCCTTGAACAGCGACCGGATGAGTTGCCGACGTAAATCAATGGCCACCTTTGACGCCGTGTTGGTGACATAGGCCATTGCACCGAACAATACTGCAGACCGGACCAGAAAGAGACCCACCAGCACTGCGATCAATACCCCCAGTGTAGGAGAAAGTCCGGATCCTGCTATGATGGATTTAACGACAGAATCAATGCTTGACGAGTTCTGCGCTTCAGCCGACAGAATCGAGTTGGCGACGGGCAACAAGGTGCCGACACTGACAGCTTCAAACAATCCACCAATGACCAGCGCAGGCAGGACCAGCCAAGGTTTGGTCTTTGCCGTGAAAAAAAAAGTATTGAAAATCTGCCGCATTGCGTGAATCAGACGGTCTGGCAATTGTAGGTCATGGCGTCGACACATAATGCGGTTGGCATGAGAGCACAAGACGAGGCGAAAAACGTGATACTTCCGGCATTCTTGTTGCGAAAATACTTGCGCTTCAGCCGCGGAATGACGCTGGGTGCCCGCGTTGCAGTGTTTGACACTTCAGGCCGGGTTTTGCTCGTCCACCAAACCTATCAAGTAGGGTGGATTTTGCCGGGCGGCGGCGTGGACCGGGGAGAGACAATTGAACAGGCAGCCATCCGCGAATTGCGCGAAGAGACCTCCGTCATCGCGGAAGGGCCACTTGTGCTGCATGGCCTCTTCTCCAATCATCACAGTTTTCCGGGTGACCACCTCGCATGTTTCATCACACGGGAATTCACACGCGGTCCATGGGCTCCTAACCGGGAAATTGAGGCAGTGGACTTCTTCCGTCCAGAAAAGCTGCCAGCGGAAATGAACCACGGTTCGCGCCGTCGCATCGCGGAAATCACAATGGGCAAACAACCGGACGCAAATTGGTGAACCCTTGAAGTACCAAACTGAACTCCAATTGCCACATGATGCCTACTTGATAGAAGCATTGCTCGATCAGTCTTTTGGCCTGAGCCGCCGCACCAAAATGTCCTACCGATTGCGTGAAGGAAGTGCGCCCGTGAAAGGCCTGTCTCTGGTCATTCGCGAACCGGGGTTGGGCGTGGGAGGAACGATTAGTTTCTGGCCGCTGCGCATTGGTGAAACCGGAACGAAAGCTCTGATGTTGGGTCCTCTCGCCGTTCACGTCGAAAGGCAAAATCTTGGAATTGGACTTGCGTTAATGCGCGACGGACTGCATCGTGCCACTGAATTGGGGCACCAGTTGGTCCTGCTGGTTGGCGACGAACCCTATTATGCCCGGGTGGGCTTTAAGCGCATATGTCAATCGAAACTGCTCTGGCCTGGTCCGATCAATCCAGACCGCATGCTTTACCTGGAACTCGTCACGGGATCGCTGGAAGTGGCTTCCGGATTGGTGCTGCCGCCGCACCGATTTTCTGGGAAGCTGACCAGCATCACCTGACAGTTCCCCGAAACAGAAGTCGCGGCAACAAACATATTCCGGTCAACAGGGGGTGCCGCCGTTGCCGTGGAGTCAGTTCAATTCGTTCTCCTGAATGCCGCTGGATTTTCCAGACAACATAGTCAACTCCGCCCGCAAATGTGAATGCTGCTTTGCTTAGCCTGCACACCGTGAGGACCTTTCCCCATAGACGGGCGAGTGGCCAGGATTGGGTCAGTCGGGGAACGTCTTTCAGAAGCTCCGACACATGTTTGTAGTACCGCGTATCCGATTCAACGATGGCAGAGGCCCTGCCTGGTCCCTCTGGCCGAAGTTCAGTTTTGTAGGTTTCTGAGAACAGTGCCTGCCACTGCATAATCGCATCGCCCGTCGGAGACAGAGACATCGCATAGCCATATGCCGTCGTCATTGCCTGCGCGACAATGCCAAAAACCTGCTGGCGAATATTGTCGTCGCGGGCGTAGACCATCACACTTGGTTGGGCAAAACGCGCCCAGAAATAGGGGTTGCCAGTACCAGAGGACACCTGCCGCCGTAACGTATCCAATGTCACCACTGCATATTTCGAACGGTAAAGATTGCCCCCAAACTGTGTCTCCATAAAATAGACATTTGGTGGAATAAGCGCGCCAACCATCTGCAAGATGGCGCTCGCTGCCAAATCGCGCTGATCCGCCACTACAACATAGTAGTCGATCAAAGTGTCTTGTGTGGGTGCCGCCCGCAATGTCGATCCATAATTGATGATCGACAGTGCACCTGGGTGGCGTGCCAGAATCTGCTGTCCGATGTCATGCACTTCCGATGGCACGGGCCGTGCCATTGACTGGACGATGAAATCATTGAGATCTGTCATCTACCCGCAAATGTACGTAAAAACCGGACCAGACTCAATTTTCAATGCGCCATGGGCTGGTCCTTCAAAGAACTCGCCATCCAGGACAAACACTGACGTAGACTCGATCTCAAAACGATCCGTGCTGAAGCTCTTGGTGTTGGGCGGCCCTTTTCGTCTGTCTGAACCATAGAGAACGGGTAACAGCCAGCGCACCACGCTTGGCACCGGGTAGGGGAAGACAGTGGCACGGATGGGGCCGGTCTTTGTTCCCCAAAACGGGCGTGCGCCGAGGATCAGTTTCTCCAGTGTTGAAACAAGCACCAGCAATTGCTGTCCGCTGCATACTGTGCCATCACCCTTGCGGACCGTGATGGGATAGGGCTTGTCAAACCGGTTCGGATCGTTCGCATTGGCAGGCAGGAATGCCGTTTTCAGCGCGGCACTTCCGAGCACCGCAAATGTCGCCCATGACCCTTTTACCCCTTTGTCGTTGAAGGCACGTTGGCAATATAGAGTGGCGTAAGCCACAGCACCTACGCCCAGAAACATGCCATGCCGTACGTGCCCATCCAGCGGATTGATAACGCGCAAGGTTGGCCGGGAGCGTAAATCCTCACGGGCGTGGGCTTCAATGAAGGCTGCTTGCGCATCAAGTGACGTTTGTCTGAAACCGAGGTCCGCCGCTGTCATATTGGTGGTACCATGGGGCAGCAAGCAAAGGCGCGGAATACTCGCAAACAGATTTTTTTCCGCAACCAGCGTTTGGATGGCCTGAACAGTACCGTCACCCGAACTGATATAGATTTCTTCCACGCCATTGCGTGCAAATGATGCGAGGATGTTCTCAAGCTCGCGGAAGTCCCGCAACATGCCGATGGGAATGCTGTGGTTGCGGCTTAGTTTATCGGCCAGCGCCACCCCCTTGCCGTTGCCCCTGCCCGCCTTTGGATTGATAATAACGCCAGCCCGGTTCACGATTGGCTCATCCATGATTGTAAACCGGCGCTGCCTGCCTTGCGCTTGGCCACCAGCGCCTGCGCGAGTTGCGCGCCGTGCAGCACCAGACAGATGGCGGTCCATGCCGCAACGCCAATCAATCCCCAGTCAGGTCGCGCCACCAACGCAAAGAAAGTCAGTATCAGCATATTGGGGTTTCTCCGTGCGGTGATTTGCCTGAAAAAAGTGTCGATACGCCGCCAAATATGGATTTCCAGACCCAGCCACTTGATGGCTATGCCCTCCATTAGGCGCTGCACCACATAACCGCCAAGGATGATTCCTGTTAGCAACCAGAACATGTGATCCGGCCAAGGAATTCCTGCCCGTTCCACACCGATGGCCCACGCAATGTACCAGAAAGGCGGATGCACCAGATCAATGCCATGATCGAACACATCACCCCATTTGGTAGATGTCAAAGTCGTGCGCGCGAGTTTGCCGTCAACGGTATCCAAATACGTCATGCACCAAGCGGCTGCCAATCCCGCCAAAAAATAGCCTTGCAGAAATAGGTAAAACGCCAGCACCGTCGCAATGGCACCGACACTGGTCACCATGTTGGGCGTGACACCGGCACTTGCCAGCCATCGCGTGGCATAAAACGCTGGCACGGGCCAAACATGCTTTGTCACCAGATCTGTCGCCCCTTTATAGGTCCCCATGAACATCCGCCATTCTACCGCCGCCATGTTTTGTGCCGTAATCTGCATTGCATAGGGCGTCTCGCGCTTGCGCAATGCCTTCCAAAACCGCACATCAATATCTGCAGGAGATTTGACAGGTAAACCCGCACTGAGAGGCTGGCATTTTCCCAACATCACATTGTAGGCCTGCTGCACATTTTCCCGGCTTGTTCGCGCCGCAAGGACAGCTCCGCCTGCGGACTCCTGCAAAATGAAATCAGGTCCAGACACCAGAACGGGAATCAAGGGCTGGTCCAACACAGCATCACCGCGTAATAGAATGACACTTGTCGCGCACGCCGCCAATTCGCTTTCATCAATTTCCCGCGTGATGCCGATCGCAGACAGTTGTTTGCGAATCCGCTCCGCCGGCCGCATCGACCACAACAGGATATCCGATCCGCCAATAATAAAGTAGGCCAACAGGCTGTCACTCGTCACTTAGGCACGCTCACTGCGCAAAATGAAGGACAGCGCCAGAAGTCCAAACAAGGCAGTCGGCAACCAGGCCGCAAGCATCGGCGACAAAAATCCAAGTTCGCCCGCAGAAACCATCATGCCTTCCAGAATAAAATACACAAAACCCAAACCGACGCCGGCTGAAAACAAGATGCCCAGTCCTCCGCCACGTCTGAAACGCGAGGCCAATGGGACACAGAGCGCCGTCATAATTGCTGCGGTGATAAACGGTACCAGCCGTTTGTGCCACCATGTCTCGTATGCGTAGGTTGGACGAATGCCAAACCCGGCGTTGGCGATGAAATAGGAAAGATCGCCAAGAGTCATTTCCTCCGGATCGCCAGATCGCAATCCGGCTTCTGCTGGCCGGACATTTCCTATGTAAGTCAGTGTCGGAAGCATTGCGGGCTGACTGTTGCCGTGTTCGATAAGTGCGACGTTTTCAAGGGTCCAGGTCGCGCCTGTCAAACTTGCGGATTGGGCTATGATTTGTTGTTTCAGTATGCCACTCTCGTCGCGCGTGAAGATATAAACATCCTCAAGCCGCGAAGAATCCGCGTTGGCTTTGCCGGCACGTACAACATCCAGTCCGCTGCGCATCCAGATAGGGTCGCGCTCACCGATTTTCAGTCGTTTCTCCCCGTAATCAGCAATTCCCCATTGCCGAAGCGTAGGTGCCGCCCAGGGAATGGCCCGGTCAGCCAGCACGAAATGCAGAATCCCGACGATGATTGACAACGGCAATAACATCCCGATCAGACGAAGTGGCGAGATGCCACTGGCCCATATGGCGGTGATTTCGTTGCGGTAGCTGAGTTCCGCCAACGTCAGCAACAATGCCAGCAGGAAGCTCATCAGCAAAAACGTCGAAAGTGTAGCAGGCAGGCGGTGCAACATATAGCGCCCCATGGTTGACGCGGAACCATGGTCCAACGCCAAGATCTCCCGCGAGTATGATACAACTTCGAGCGTGAGCACAAACAGCGAAATGCCAATGAGGATTGCGAAAAACCTTGTCAGAACCATGCGGGTGATCATTGTGCCGATGGTTCTCATGTGCCTTGCCCACCGACAATTCGAAGTCGCAGACCCTGCCACGCCCTGCTGAGAAGTGCTTGCAGCCATAGTGAGACGGTATTTTCTGAATCAGCCCCGACTGAAAAGCTCGCACGCATGAACCGCCATGCGGAAAAAGCCGCGAGCAAGCCAAGCGGCGTCCACAACGTCAGCCAGGGAGAAATCCCGCTCGCCCTCGTTGCCAGTGCACCCTGTTCGATGATTTCGTGAAATCCAATCAGGATGACCATGGCCAAACCAATCCGATAGGCTCGGGGTGCTCGCGGCCGACCCATGGCAAACGGCAATGCCAGGAAAGGCAATATGAGCATCGCCAGGATATTGACCGCGCGCCGGTGATACTCCGCCCGCATGGAATTGCTGGTGGAACCCTTGGGTGGCGTCGCCTGTTGCGCCACCAGCTCCGGAAACGTCAACTCACGCTCATCATTGCCGCGGCCCCGGAAGAGTTCCCTATTGGCCTTGCCAAGTGGCGTGTCAAACGTGTCAAATGAGGCCCAGGTCACTTCCCTTTTCAGGTCTGCCGGATTGGTTTTTACTTCAAGCCTGCGGCCATTTTCCAAACGCAAAACAGGGCGCAACTCCCCCGCGACCGGCACCAACCTGCCTTGTTTTGCAGTAAGGGTTTCAATACGGCCCTCGCCCTTGTCTTCAAAAACAAAAACCCGCTGGAATGTGTTCTGTGTGCGGTCAAGCCGGTCAAGTACAAATGTTCGGCTGCCGGCCTGCATAAACACGCCTTCCTCCGCCAGATAAAAGGAATCAATGTTTTTCACATCAAAAAGTACCGCACGATAGGCATAGCGGGTATAGGGTTGCAGCCAACCGAAAATGGCAAACGAAGCGGTGCAAAACAAAAGTGCCAGGATAAGTGTCGGGCGGGCCAGGCGGTGCAAACCGAAACCCGCCGCAAACATGGCGTCCAGTTCCTGGTTTTTTGACAGCCGGTTGAAACCGAACAAAAGGCCTAGGAAAAGCGCTGCGGGAACCGCTGTCCCCAAATAATGCGGCACCAGATAGGCGATGAGTTCAAATACCACGCCAAACGAGTTGCGCTTGCCCATGGTGGTATCAAGCAACCGCACCATGCGTTCCGCCAGGAGCATCATAAGACCAATGCTGAAACTTGTGACCAGCGGCAGCATCACCTGTTTGAGAACATATCTGTCAACGATTTTCAGCACGATTGTTTGAATGCGTCCCGAACGGATGCCAATAGGCCGGAGCGCTCGGACGGGGTCAACTCTGTGCTGAGTTTGAGATCGGGCAAGGCGGGCCAGCCTGCGTCTTTGAACGCAATTCCGTTGAATTGCCGTGCGCCATCGTAACGCGGCACCACATGCATATGCACGTGCTTGTCGACCATCATCAACATGAGATAATTGATCTTCTGATAAGGTTCAAACCGCCCAAGCCCTTGTTCGATTTCCTGGGTGACTTGCGCGAGCTCCGCGAAAGCCTGGGCAGGCAGGGCTGAAAACGACTCAACTTCACTCTTGGCCGCCAGCACCAACGCCCCGAGCGTGACCTGCTGTGGCCGCAGCAACACGCACCAATGCAAATACTCCGCCACAAGCGTATCAGGATAACCGAACTTTCTGAGTGTTGCATTCATGCCAGACCGTTACACGCTGGGAGGCTTGCCGGGAAGTTCGAATTCCAGCACCACCTTGAAGTCCTTCTGCGATACATCATAAGCCCTGACTTCCACCCGGGTTCGCCAGCGGCCTTTTTGGCGATCAATGTGGTAGCGGTGCCATTCTGCAACTTGATGGTGACCATGGCCGTTTGACGAGGCGGAGGTTACGCCATGAACCGGAATGGAGCCACCCGGCGCCAGAAGTGAACTAAACATCCTGCGATGGTTGTGGCCGTGCAGCACCAGGTCCGCGCCTTCAGCAAGCAAAACTGCCTGAAGCCTGTCGGCGTCCACGAGCGCTTTGCGTGGCACAGCCAACCCCGGCAGCGGCGGATGATGCAGGAGCACGGCACGGTAAAAACCCCGCTCCCGCAGCGATTTGAGTGCGCTGGCAAGCCCGTCCAGCTGCATCTGCCCCACCATCCCTCCAGCCCGATGAAGCGGCTGCGGACAGCCCGTGTTCAACCCAATAAAGGCCACATTGCGGCGCAGTCGGGTAAACGGAAACCCATCGACATGTCCTGCGCAGGAGTTTGTCATGTCACCCTGCATGTAAGGTTCAAAAAACCGCAGGCCATTGGCGTAAGGCACACTTACATAGGCATCATGGTTGCCGGGCGTGAATGTA
>JAYVKC010000104.1:0-9834 GCA_043768765.1 Hyphomicrobiales bacterium
CGACGTTTGGTCCGATGGTGTCAACTACACCCGTGGCCACTGGTTGACAGGTCGCATGGGATCGGTGGAACTGGGTCATCTCATCACCCGCATTGCCGCGCGTTTCGGATTTGCGGATGTCGATGTGACCGGGGTGGAGGGCATGGTGGATGGCTATATCATCGACCGCCCCATGTCAGCCCGCGAAGCGCTCCAGAATCTGTTGCGTGCCTTCTGCATTGATGCGGTGGAATCCGGCGGAAAACTTGTCTTCCGTACACGCAAGAATTCAACTGTGATCTCACTGGATGAAACGCAGTTCATTGATGAGGGAATCGATAAACCCCTGATCTCGGTGAATCGCGCCCAGGAAACCGAATTGCCCCGCACTGTGCGTATGATCTACGCCGAATCCGGTCTGGACTATCGCTCGGCTGCGGTGGCACAGCAACGCGTGGCTTCCGGCAGCGACCGCGAACTGGCGGTTAATTTGCCCGCTGCCGTCGGGCAGTCACTGGCGCAAGTTCGCACCGACATCCTATTGCAGGAAGCCTGGGTGCAACGCTCGAATGCGCGGTTTGCCCTCCTGCCAAGTCAACTGGCGTTGGAACCGGGCGATGTGGTGGAGGTGCAAGATGGTGCACGCTGGCGTCTGTCGCAAGTGAATGACGGCACATCCCGTTCCATTCAAGCCACATTGTTTGATCGCGCCGTCTACGAAATTCCACCATCCACCAGCCGGCTGACAAAAGGCAACGCAACCGCTGTTTACGGAAAACCCAATGTGGTGGTGATGGATTTGGCTGCGGTGACGGAGGATGCAACCACCGCCCCCTGGTTTGCGGCCCATGCCAAGCCATGGCCCGGAAAACTGGCGCTGCTGCGCCAGACCGGTGCAACGAGCTATTCCTATAATCGTGCGATCAATTTTCGCGCCACCATGGGCGTAAGCGTGACCCCGTTGTTCATCGGCCTGCCGCATCGCCTCGATTTCACCAACACACTTGAAGTGCGCATGCTCTACGGCGCACTTTCCTCAGTGACAGAAGAGCAATTGCTCAACAACAGCAATATTGCGGCCATCGGCACCAGTGCCACAGGTTTCGAAATCATCCAGTTCATGACGGCGGAACTGATCGCGCCAAAACAGTACCGGATCAGTGGATTGTTGCGTGCACAGGCAGGATCAGAAGCGGAGATGCTTGCCGAGCGGCAAGCTGGAACCTCTTTCGTCCTGCTCAACAAGGCGGTCGTGCAGCCGAACCTTTCGTTCACCGACTCGGCTCTGCCCCAAACCTGGCGGGTGGGACCAGCACGATATGATCAGGCCCATTTGTCCTATGCCGAAGTCACCTTTGATGGTGATTTGAAGTCCCTGCGACCGCTGCCACCGGCGCAGTTGCGGGCACAGCAAATTGTGGGTGGACTTCAGCTCAGTTGGATTCGTCGCACCCGCATCGATGGTGACAGCTGGAATGTTGCCGAAATTCCGTTGGGCGAAGACCAGGAATCCTATCAATTGGAAATTCTCGGCGGCACCACTGTCGTGCGCACCGTGACAGTCACCGTACCCGCCTACGTCTATGCCGATGCCAACATGATCGCCGACTTCGGCACGGTGCAAACAACCCTGGCATTCCGCGTCGCACAGGTCAGCGCCACCACCGGATCTGGAACATTCACACAAAGGACCATCAATGTCTGATTCACCCTTGCTCACATTACCGTATCTTGCCGCAGCCCAGGCGCAAAAACACGTCACCCACAATGAAGCCCTGTCAATGCTTGATGGCCTCGTGCATCTTGCCGTGATCTCCCGCGACGTTACCGTGCCACCGGTATCGCCGGCGAACGGTGACCGCTACCTCATTCCTGCTGCATCAACAGGCGCGTGGACAACCCATGCCGGGCAAATCGCCTTGCGCATGGAGGGTGCGTGGCGCTACGTGACGCCGCGCGAAGGCTGGATTTTGTGGGTGTCCAATGAAGACGCCGCACTCACCTACAACGGTGCGGCCTGGGTAGCGGGCGGTGTACCCACCAGTCTGCAAAATCTCACACTGCTGGGAGTCAATGCAACAGCAGACGCCACAAACAAATTGTCGGTGAACTCATCCGCCATCTTGTTCAACAATATTGGCAGCAACATTCAGCTGAAATTCAACAAGAACTCCGCAATTGATACGGCCAGCATGTTGTTTCAGACGGGCTTCTCCGGCCGTGCAGAAATCGGCACGACCGGCGATGACGATTTCCATTTCAAAGTGAGCGCCAACGGCAGCACGTTCAATGAGTCAATTGTGATCGTTGGCGGCACGGGTCTGGCAACTTTCAAAAACACCATGCGGCTTGAGCCGCAGGCAGGCGATCCGGCGTCACCGGCAAATGGCCAGCTCTGGTACAATTCGACATCAGGAAAATTCAGGGGCTACCAGAATGGTGCCAGCATCGATGTCGGCGGCGGTGGCGGCGGGGGAGGCGCATGGGGAAGTATCACGGGAACACTGTCCGCCCAGACAGATTTGCAATCGGCACTGAACGCCAAGCTCAACACCAGTGCCGTCAGCACATTCGGTGCCAGCCTGGTTGATGACATTGATGCCGCAGCGGCGCGCACCACGCTTGCATTGGGAACAGCAGCGACACAAGCCTCAACAGCTTTCGCTGCAGCATCACATTCCCATACCAGTGCCAACATCACTGATTTCAACGCAGCATCAGATTCCCGTATCGCTGCTGCAAGTGTCAATGCCCTCGCTGACGTCATCATCACAACGCCATCGGCAGGGCAGGTGATCAAATACAATGGCAGCAACTGGATCAACGACACCGATGCGACCGGCGGAGCCGGTGGTCAGTCTGCGATCCTGTTCCAGGACGAAGGCACAAATCTGGGTGCCGCCGGCACAGTCGATACCATCAACATCAAGGGTGACAACATCGTGGCGTCCCGCAGCGGCAATGTGGTGACCATCGAAGCCAAGGACTACCGCCATGTGTCACGCTGGGCAGCCGGTGGGTCAACCACCATAACAGCCGTTGAAGCGGGCGCATTGACAGCAACGGGCACCGCAACAGCGGCATCAAATGCCACTACCAATTCCTATACACAGCAGACCCGGCTTGAGTACCTTGTGACTGTGGCCGCAGCAACCGCCGTCGCAGGCTGGCGCTTTTCGACATCCCTGTGGTGGCGGGGAAATGCGGCGGGACTGGGTGGTTTCCGCTTCCGCTGCCGTTGGGGCAATGCCACCGGTGCTGCAACCGCAACCAATCGCGCCTTCACCGGCATGGCCAACAATGTGTCCGCACCAACCGATGTTGAGCCATCATCTCTCACCAACATGGTGGGCATGGGGTGGGACGCCGCCGACGCCAACGTCCAGATCATGACCAACGATGCGACAGGTTTGGCGACAAAAATCGATCTCGGCGTCAACTTCCCGGTTCCGGCGGCAGACCGGAGCGAATTCTTTGAACTCGAACTTTTCTGCGATCCCAATGCCGCAACGATGTCCTACCGCGTGGTGCGTGGCTCAACCGGAATTGTCGCAACAGGTTCGATTGCCGCAGACCTGCCGGCCAATACGGCTTTGCTGTCACCACGCGGCTGGATGAGCGTCGGCGGCACCTCAAGTGTCATCGGCACAGCCCTCATGACCTGCGAAATCGGATCGGATTACTGATGACCAACCTCGAGCGCGAAGTGGGTAAACTCGAAGCCCGCATGGAAACTGTCGAGATTGAATTGCAAGCCATCCGGTCCGACGTCCGCGAAATCCGCGATGCCCTTGTGGGTGCCCGTGGCGGCTGGAAGATGATGACACTGCTGATGGCAGTTGCCGTATCGCTGGGTGCCTGGGCGGGCCGTGTGCTGCCCTATTTTGATGGGGGGCGGTAGGGGGTCCGTTACTAAATTTACTTTCCTCTCCCGAGAATCGGCAGAGGAATAGAAATAAAATTCGAATTTCACCAACCCACGGAGAATCCACCATGCCGCGAATACTTCTTTTCGCCACGATGCTGCTTGCGCTCATCCCGGCACCACCACTTTCACATTCTGCGACAGTGGAGTGCATGACACCAGACAATGTACGGGCGCGGATTGGACAAGCAGTTGCGCCAGAGGACATTTTGCAATTGCAGGGTCGGGAAGCGGTGTCATTTCTCAAGAGCTTCAACGCGCTTCCGCCCCAGACCAACCATATGGCCGATGCTTTCCTGATTGTGGCGAATGAACGACTGCCAGTTCATCTGGTCTTCGCTTTCAAGTCCGGATGTTTGGTCGGACGGTCAAGTCTTGATCGCAAAACCTCCGCCAGCATTCTGTCCCGTATCATCGGCATGGGAGTGTAGCCCATGCTCATGACCGAAGAAGGAATTGACTTGATCAAGCAGTGGGAAGGATTGCGTACGACAGCCTATCGCGATCCAGTGGGCATCCTCACCATTGGCTATGGCCATACCAGCATGGCGGGCGCACCACGTGTGCAGGAACGCATGCAGGTGACAGCGGCAGAAGCAGAGGCAATCCTGCGCCGCGATGTCGCACTATTCGCCAAGCACGTGAGCGGCGCGTTGAGAACGCAGATTTCGCCGGCCCAGTTTTCTGCCATCGTCAGTTTCTGTTACAATGTCGGGGCGGAAAACTTTCGCAAATCAAGTGTACTGGATGCCATCAATCGCGGCGACCTGTCTGCCGTGCCGCGCCGGCTGGGCCTGTGGACCAAAGCCGGGGGCCGCGTGTTGCCGGGACTTGTCAAACGCCGCGCCGCCGAAGCCGCCATGTTCGTCGGCGGCAGCGATGATGTTTTTGTCAGAACGGATCAGGCTGTCGAAGGCAAGAACCCATCGCGCAGTACGTCCATCATCGCGGCAATATTGGTGGCGGTCATGTCAGTCCTGCAAACAGTTTTTGGTGACGCCGCCGGAATTGTGACCGTTTTGCTCCTGTTCGGCATTCTCGCCGCCGTCGTCTGGATCATCAAGGAACGTCTCGCCAAAATCCGCAAGGAGGCCATCTGATGCCACTCCCCGCTTTCATTATCTCCGCCGTCTCAGCCATCATGTCGGGACCCGTCAACAAGATCATCGACTCCTACGTTCATGATCTTGAACTCCAGCGCAAACTGAAAGCCGAACTCGAAACCAGCCTCGTGGCTCACCTCGGCAAGAGCCTTGAACTGCAACAGGCCGTGGTGCTGGCTGAAATCAAGTCCGAACACTGGCTCACCCGCAGCTGGCGACCGATCCTGATGCTGGTCCTGGTCGGCTTCCTCGTCTTTGTCGGCTTTGTTCTGCCCATGGCCGACCTGATCGCCGGAAAAACAATCCCCTTCACCCCCCACTGGGGCGCATTGCCGGAAGGGTTTTGGGATTTCCTGTCGGTTGGTGTCGGGGGATATATTGGCGGCAGGTCGCTGGAAAAGATTGCGGGGAAGCGCTTGGAAAGTCCCATAAAAAGGTCCATATTTCAGTGAAATGTTCGAACAAGATTAAAAGTGTTAATTGAATACAAACTTGTAACTTGCTACTGGTAAGCATTCACTACATATAAAGGTCACTTGAGGAGATCGAGCCATGGTAACATACCAATTCGAAGGTTGGGGCGGCCTAACCTAGGGCATTTGAAAGCTTGCACCTTTGCGCTAGAACTGCCGCATGACAGAAGTTCAAGCGGTCTTGGCCACCGGAATATTTGCTACAATCGTGGCAATTTGGGGGGTTCTTAGCCAGAGAGCTATCTCTTGTAGGCGGGCGACGGTAGAATACCTCGCGTTACTCGAATCAGACAAAGACCATATCGGTGCCAGAAAGAAGTTCATAGAGCTTGCCAAACTTGATGGCGGATTGGCACCATGGGCAGCAGCAGACAGAGAGAAGTCCGACGAAACGCAGTCGATCCGGCTGGTCTTGAACAGCTACGAACTTATCGCTATCGGAATGCAGAGGGGTGTCTTTGACAGAACCCTATACATCAGATGGCACAAATCCGGCGTGCTCCAAGCTTGGAACCATGCATTGCCTTTCGTAAGTGCTCTGCGGAATAGAACCGAAAATGCTGCAATTTATCATGAGTTTGAGGAACTGGTAAAAACTCTGAAGAAAAACAGCATGCCCAGGCGCAATTGGTGGTGGGGCCGGTTTTTTTAGTCAAGTTACGGGTTTCATTTTACATTCATCCGTCATTCAGCTTGCCCCCTGTAGAAGTGCCTTCAAGAAAATGGACGGCTGCGACATGACGATGCGTATTTTGATAGTGGTTCTAGCCCTGGGTCTGGCTGCTATGCCAGCCGCAGCCCAGGCACGTCTGCTCGACGAATCCGACTATGGTGACGACGTCAGCCTTGAATTCGTCCAGGACACCAAAGCCCGAATTGCACCTTCCGAAGCTGCCGCCATTGCCCAGGACACCATGCCCGGTTCTAAAGTCCTCAAAGTGAAACTCTTGTCATCCGGTGTCTATGCTGTCACCTTGAAAGTGCAGGGCAGTGTGGTTCGTGTGATGGTGAGCGCCGAAGACGGCTCCATCCAGTAATTCCGCGTCGCTGCAAGGAGTAAAAAAAACCATGCGGCTGCTTGTCGTCGAAGATGATGTGAACCTCAATCGTCAACTGGTGACGGCATTGGCCGATGCTGGCTACGTCGTCGACAAGGCCATGGACGGCGAGGAGGGGCATTTCCTCGGCGAAACAGAACCCTACGATGCCATCATTCTGGACCTCGGTTTACCCATGATGGACGGCGTCAGCGTGCTGGAAAAATGGCGCCGCGCCGGCAAGAAAACCCCCGTCCTCATTCTCACCGCCCGTGATCGCTGGAGCGACAAGGTGTCAGGCTTTGACGCCGGTGCTGATGACTACGTCACCAAACCGTTTCACATGGGAGAGATTCTGGCCCGTGTACGTGCCTTGCTGCGCCGCAGTGCGGGCCAAGCCACCAGCGAGCTCACCTGCGGACCTGTTGTGCTGGATACGGCGGCATCGAAGGTATCGGTCAACGGGATGCCTGTAAAGCTCACATCGCTGGAATTCCGGTTGCTTTCTTATTTGATGCACCACGGCGGCAAAGTGATCTCGCGCACTGAATTGGTGGAACACCTCTACGACCAGGATTTCGACCGCGACTCCAATACCATCGAAGTCTTCGTCGGCCGCCTGCGCAAGAAACTCGGTGTCGATGTGTTGCACACCATCAGGGGTATGGGTTACACAATCTCCGAGACGGGTGATGCAGGCTAGATCTCTCGCATTCAGGCTCACGGTTTCCTCTGCCATCGTCGCCTGCGTCATGCTGCTGTCGGCAGCCCTGCTGCTGAATCAATTGTTTCAAAACGCCCTTGAGCGGAATTTTGATGCACGGTTACGCGCTGTGTTGGACGGTGTTCTGGCTTCAGTTGAACTGGGTGAGGATGGCGCACCGCGCTTGCCGTCGCCATTGGCTGATACACGCTTCACCATTCCCCTGTCCGGTTGGTATTGGCAGATCAAACCACTGGACATCGCGGGCGTTAATGACCTGGCTTCTGCATCCTTGTTGGAAAAGCGCCTCGAAATTCCCGCCGCCGCCCTTGTCGGTCGCGGCAAGGATGGTGTGGCCGATTTCTATCTGACGGATTCAGCGGGCAAACAACTGCGCGCCGTGGAGCAACGCTTCGAACTGTTCGACACGGGCAAGGAATATTCGTTTTTGGTTGCTGGTAACTTCGATGAGTTGAAAGCAGAAGTCGAGGCATTCCGCAATCTGCTCTACACAATCCTCTCATTGCTGGGCGTGGGATTGCTGGCCGCCATTCTTGTGCAGGTCCGCTTTGGCCTGCGCCCCATGCAGGTGATGGTGCAAAAGCTGAACGATATTCGCAGTGGCAATGCAACATTGCTGGAAGGAGGTTTTCCCGCCGAAATGCAGCCTGTGGCGGACGAAATCAATCTCTTGATGAAAGCCAATGCCGCAATTGTGGATCAAGCCCGCATGCAGGTTGGCAATCTGGCGCACGCACTGAAAACGCCGCTGGCTGTTCTCACCAACGAAGCTGAAGCCAGTAAGAGCGGAATTGCACGTATTGTAAGTGAGCAGACGAAACTCATGCGCGACCAGGTCGATCTCTATCTTGATCGGGCACGCCGCGCGACGAGGGCCCAGAACCTGGGTGCCAGTTGTGAAATTGAAACCGTCATACGCGCCCTTGTTCGCACCCTCGGCCGCATAAATCGCGACAAGAAAATTGCTTTCACCGTGGATGTGACTCCCGGCCTGACATTTCGCGGTGACCAGCAAGACCTGGAAGAGATGGTGGGCAATCTTCTCGATAACGCCTGCAAATGGACAACTTCAAAAGTGGCGGTTTCCGCCCATCCGGACGGCCAGTTCAAATCGGGACGAACACAGGCCCGCATTTCCGTCGAAGACGATGGCCCGGGCATTCCCCACGAAAGCCGTGAGCGCGCCTTGAAACGCGGCCAACGCCTGGATGAAAAGACACCAGGAACAGGTCTGGGCCTGAACATCGTTTCCGAGACGGCATCCCTCTACGAAGGCCATCTGGAACTAGCCACCGCGAGCATTGGGGGACTCAAGGCAAATCTCTGGTTGCCCATGGTGCCGCGATTGCGGGTGGCAATGCCCTGAGTGGCGCGCGCAAGAGAGCGTTTAAAACGCCAAACAACTTGCTTCCACCAACAGGACGACTAAGAAGATGTGTGGGGATACGTCACGCGGAACAACAAAAAGAATGACCGCATTCAGGGGAACAATGGGAGATCGCCAGCCGCTTTTGCGGCCGCGATTGAAATCGAAGTTCACGCCATGTTTGAATCGGCAGGGGATCCCGATAACTGCCCCCGGTCGCGGGAGAAACTTGCCGTAGGGGAGCGTGCCATCAGGTGCGCTCCCCGACTGCCTCAAGTTTCGTCAACTCACCCGCCATGGGAACACCCCTCTCCCGATAGGGCGTGCGGCCATAAAACGCCCGGTAACACTTTGAGAAATGTGATGGCGAGGAAAACCCGCAGGCCAGTGCCACATTGATCACCGACATGTCGGTTTGCAACAGCAGTGAACGTGCTTTTTTCAGGCGGAGTTCCAGATAATACCGCTTCGGCGAACGATCGAGATAACGCCGGAACAACCGCTCCAGCTGGCGTGTCGAAAGGCCGGCCTGTTTGGCCAGCAAGCTGGGAGAAAGCGGGTCTTCAAGGTTGTCTTCCATCTTCTCGATGATCGAAACCAGCTTGGGATGCCGCGCTCCAATACGGGCCGGGAGCGACATGCGCTGGTTTTCACTGTGATGCCGGATGGGGGAATGAAGAATTGATTCAGCTACTGATGAAGCAAGTTCTGGCCCATGCTGGCTGGCCACCATGGTGAGGATCATGTCGATGGGTGTCGTACCACCCGCACTGGAGAAACGGTCATTGTCGATTTCAAACAATCCGCCTGTTGCCTCAATATCCGGAAACGCTTCGCCAAAGCCCGGCAAATTCTCCCAATGGATGGTACACTTGTAACCGTCCAGCAAACCGGCTTCCGCCAGTATGTGGGCACCTGTGCAGACAGCACCAATATCAACCCCGCGCCGCGAAACCTTGCGCAACCAACTAAGCAACCGTTTGTCTGTGTGGCGCTGCACATTCAGACCGGCGCACACGATAATCATGGCATCGGAAGGTACCGATTCGAGATCGCCATTCACACCCGTGACAATGCCGTTGGAAGCTGAAACCGCAAGACCATCGACCGAATGCATGGTCCACTTATAGAGCGATTTTTCCGTCACCCGGTTGGCCAGCCGCAGGGGCTCAATGGCTGAAATCAGCGGCATCATTGTAAACTCAGGCACCAGAATTAGGGCCACAT
>JAYVKC010000105.1:0-56962 GCA_043768765.1 Hyphomicrobiales bacterium
CAGAACAGCACCGGGTGTCGGCACAAACCTGTCTGCATAAGTGAACTTGATTCGCTTCCCGTCGGGGGTCAGAACCGATTTCAAATACCCCGTTCTGGCAGGCCCTGGTTCAGTTTCGAACTTCATGACCCGGCCAAGGCTGTCAATGACCGAACTCAGATAGGTATTGGAATAGGCGAGATGATGGGCATAGCCATCCGCAAAGACAATCCGGACCAACAATCCGCCAAAGTCATAAACATATTTCGTGTTATCCGGCAGCTTCAATTCAACCGTATCCACTGTTACCGCCAGTGAAATGTCCAAATCCGTTCGCACCGTGTACTGCGATAAAGGCCCATTCATGTTTGGTGCGACCGGTTTCCATTCCCCGGAAATCACTTTGCGGAAAGCATATTCCTGCCCGCTCGGAAGCACGAAATACATTGCGCTGTTGAACGTCGCAGTGCCGGGATTGGCCGATGAGGGTGAAAGAGAGTATGTCGCACGGGAATCGAAGTTGCTGCGCCAGTTCGGCCCCAGCAATGAGTAGGCAGAACCATAGGTCATGTTGTCAGTGCTTGAGTAGTGCCGTTCGAAGCGCAGCTCTCTTTGTCCACTTGCCGTCCAGTCGACATAGCTTCCCAGTTTTCGGCCTGTGGAAATCTCGATTGGTTTCGTAGTTGTAGGACTGCCGATCCCGGCATCACAGCGGGCGATCAGCTTGGGGCGGGCACATCTTCCATTGCCCACATCTTCGTAGCCTTCATGGCAAGCCAATTTTGCAGATGCATGACAGGGGAGTAGACCGGCCCAGTTCAGTGCACACGTGAAGTTATGCCCGTAAGTCTCGCAGGTCCAATGCTTGCCCGCATTGGGATGTGGCGATGTTAAGACCCAACAATAGGGCTGCAACGACGCCAGTTGAGGATACCACAGCCTATATGACCTGAGAGCAGCCTCCATCCCACCATTTGCACCTTCAACGATGATACAAGCACCACCGCCAGGGCAAGCAGCATACCAATATTCACCTTCGCCTCTTGAAGGGTTGCTAAAAGCAAGAATTGCGAGAATTGCTGCAGCCAGCAAAAAAGTTAGTTTTTTTACGTTTTCCTGCATGTGCCTTCTCCAGTGTTGCTGTATTGGCTTTACAAAAACGCAGTACGTTCTGACTATGCGGTTCAGTTTACGCTCGATGGCGGCTCAAGACTGTTGTGGGGAAACGGGATTGATCATCCTTCTCTGTCGATCATGGCAAGAGATAGCACACCCTCCGTACGGTGTCAAGTATTATTTCTTGTAAAAGGAATTTATTTATCAGATACGCCTGCGCTGGCGAAGGTGGCCTTGTCGGTGTGGGTGTTGACGGCCGCTTTTACGATGCCTGCTGCCAGTGCAGCGCCGGAGGCTTCGCCGAGGCGCATGCCGAGGTCGAGCAAGGGTTCCTTGCCGAGTTTTTCGAGGAGTTTGCGGTGGGCGGGTTCGGCGGAGACGTGGGCGGCGAGGCAGTGGTCGAGGGCGGTCTTGTCCATGGCGTGGAGGACGGCGGCGGCGGCGGATGCAACGTAGCCATCGATCAGCACCGGCACGCGGTTCATGCGGGCGGCGAGGATGGCTCCGGCCATGGCGGCGAGTTCGCGGCCGCCGAGGCGGCGCAGCAGTTCGAGGGGATCGCCAAGGTGCGGCTTGTGAAGGATGACGGCGCGGGCGACGGCGTCGGCTTTGCGTTTCAGGCCATCGGCATCAACGCCCGTACCGGGGCCGACCCAGTCTTGCGCCTTGCCGCCGTAGAGACCGTGACAGATGGCGGCGGCGATTGTCGTGTTTCCGATGCCCATCTCACCAATGCAGAGGAGATCGCAGCCTTCGGCGATGGCTTCCATGCCGTAGGCCATGGTGGCAGCGCAGTCCTTTTCATCCATGGCAGGCGCTTGGGTGATGTCTTGCGTCGGGTGATCCAGGGCAAGCTCAAAAACCTTCAGGCCGAGGTCAAAGGTTTTGCATATTTGATTGACGGCGGCCTCACCGCTTCGGAAGTTCGCCACCATCTGGGCGGTCACGGCTTGCGGGTAGGCCGCCACACCTTGGGCCACCACACCGTGGTTGCCAGCGAACACGGCGACGACGGGCCGCTTGATCTGCGGCGGATTGCGGCCTTGCCAGCCGGCCACCCAGCGGGCGATATGCTCCAGCTTGCCGAGGGCTCCCGGCGGTTTGGTCAGCTGGGAATCGCGGGCGTCGACAGCCTTCACCACGGCGTCATCGATTACTGGCATGGTGGCGATGAGGGCGCGTATATCGTCGAACGGGAGGGCGGAAGACATGGCGGTTTCAATAATCCAGACAAATTACGGGAAACGCATTTGCCCGAGAGTCGCTGCTGGGGTCAACGCACAATCATGACAGGTTGCGGGCGATGACCGACACTTCGCAGAATCATGGCGCAAGCGGGCCGTTTCGTCCTGCTGCCGAATTGATCATGGCTTTGACGTTTCTGACACGCCTGCCCATTCCGTTCGCGCGCACCATTGATCCGCCACGGCTCACGGCGGCGATGCGCATGTTTTCCGTGGTGGGGGCGATGATCGGTGGGTTCACCGCGATGGTTTTGTTTGTGGCGCACAGCGTTGGCGTGCCGTCGCTTCTTGCCGCCGCCGTTGCTGTTGCAGCCACTGTCGTTCTCACCGGTGCTTTGCACGAAGACGGGCTGGCTGATACCGCTGATGGATTTGGCGGCGGCCGTGACCGCGAGCACCGTTTGGCGATCATGAAGGACAGCCGGATCGGTACCTATGGTGCTCTCGCCTTGATGCTGGCGCTGCTCACGCGGGTTTTTGCACTCGAGTCGCTTCTCAGTTTGGGGTTGCTTCACATCGTGGCGTTGTGTGCGGCGGCGGGTGCCTTTTCACGAGCCATGATGGTGGACCTGATGTGGGCGTCACGGCCGGCGCGCGCCGACGGGCTATCAGCACACGCAGGGCGCCCCAGCCGGCGGACGACACTGGTCGGCATCCTGTTCGGCGGCGGACTGACATTGGCAGCGGGTTTCCTGTTGTCGCCGGAAGCGGGGGTGTTGGCGCTGGCTGCCGGTACAGCCTGTGCCGCGCTATTGCGCTTGATGGCCATGCGGCTGATCGGCGGCCAGACGGGGGATGTGTGCGGTGCGGTGCAGGTGTGCAGCGACATCGCCATGCTCACGGTTTTCACGGCAATGATCCGTTAACCCTGTTTGCAGCTTTCGACCAGACCGCAAGGGAATGGCGAGGCGGCGGCGTTAGCATTCCCCCGAAATATGCGGAGGGTGAGATGCGTCGTTCAGGTCCTGCTGCCAGTGTGGCACTGGCCATTCTGTTTCTTGCCGCAGGCGGCCTCAAGAGTCACGAGTTGCCACGCGAGCCGCAACGGTTGTTTGCCATGACCGAATTGAAATCCGGGCAAGGCGGGCACTACTTTGTCACCGCCAGCGTCAATGGGCGCGACATCAAAGCTGTTGTCGATACGGGTGCCAGTGCCGTGGCGTTGTCCTACGCCGACGCCGAACGCATCGGACTGAAACCACGGTTGTTGACCTATGATGTTCCTGTCTCCACGGCCAATGGTTTGGGCATGGCGGCACGGGTCACTCTGCGGGAAGTGGAAATTGACACCGTGCGGGTCGACAATGTGCAAGGGCTGGTGCTTCAGGACGGTGCGATTGATGTTACACTCCTGGGCATGAGTTTCCTTGGAAAGTTGCGCGGCTTTTCAGTGGAAAACGGGCGTCTGATCCTCAAGAACTAGCCGCTTTACATGACGCGGATCGTGGTTTATCCGGCGCGTTTTTGCAATGCAGCATGGTCCTGACGGCGCACACTATCGACATGGAAAATTTCTTGCCACCTGACATCGAAACACCATGCGTGAAAATCTGTGTCATCGAGCCAGAGAGCGGTTATTGCATTGGCTGCGGCCGCACCGGGCTCGAGATTGCGCACTGGATTGGCTATTCGCCTGACATGCGGCGTGGTGTCATGGCGTCGCTGCCGGAACGGGTGGCAACACTCACGTCGCGTAAATCCCGCCGGGGCGGACGGCGCGGGCGACTGGGCGGCACTTAGCGACCTTTTGTGTCAGGCTGCTTCGGCCTTGCGTTGCGCCACCGCTTCCACTTCATCGAGGGCGCGAAAAAGCAAATCGACGCCCGCTCCGGGATCATGCACTTGGGTTGACAAAATCTGCCGCCACAACCGGCCACCGGGCTGGGCATGATAAAGTCCCAACATGTGGCGGGTGATTTTATGGAGCGCCACGCCATTGCGCAAGCGGAAGCCGATATAGTCCTGCATCGCTTCGATCACTTCGCGGCGCGACGCCGTGGGCGGCAATTTGTCCGTGAACTGATGATCTACCTCGTGCAAGGTCCACGGCGTGTGGCAGGCAGCGCGACCCAACATGACACCATCAAGTTCACGGAGATTGGCAATGGCGTGGGGCACGCTCTCAAGGCCGCCATTCAACACAACGCGCAACTGCGGCAAGGATGCCTTCAGGCGATGTACGCGATCGTAATCAAGCGGCGGGATTTCGCGGTTTTCCTTCGGCGACAGGCCTTGCAGCCAGGCCTTGCGGGCGTGAACGATGAATGTGGTGCAGCCCGCCTTGGCCACTGTTTGCACAAATGCCTGAAAATCCGCTTCTTCATCCTGATCATCGATGCCAATGCGGCATTTGATGGTGACCGGAATCCGCACGGCCCTTTGCATGGCGAGAAAGCAATCGGCCACACGATGTGGTTCGGCCATCAAGCAAGCGCCAAAATGCCCGCCCTGCACGCGGTCGGAAGGACACCCGACATTCATGTTGATTTCCGTATATCCGCGCCCTTCCCCAATGCGCGCCGCTTCCGCCATCAGGGCTGGGTCAGAGCCACCCAGTTGCAAGGCGACGGGCTGTTCGCGTTCGTCGAAATAGAGCAGTTTGTGGCGGTCACCATGGATCACAGCTTGGGCTGTGATCATTTCTGTATACAGCAAGGCATGGCGCGTGATTTGGCGATGGAAATACCGGCAGTGCCTGTCGGTTTGATCCATCATGGGCGCCACGGAAAACAGTTTTCCGTGCGCCACAACGTTGCTTTCAATGGCGTTCATGGGTGGGGTTTAGCGGGGGTGGCTCGCAGGCTCAATTGGGAAAGGCAGGAAAACGCTTGCATTCACTTGTCGTTCTGCGATTGGTATTGACGGTGATCACCTTTTCCCTGAAACCCCTGGTTTTTGCAAGCTGGCCCCGTCCCGGGAAAACATGACCAACAATCTCGCTTCACTTTTCCTGCTCGATCCTGACGTCACCTTCCTGAACCATGGGTCTTATGGTGCCTGTCCAAAACCTGTTTTTGAGGCGTACCAGCGCTGGCAAATGAAACTTGAGCGCCAGCCGGTTGCGTTTTTCGATCCGGAACATGGCATCACGAAGTGGATGCGGGAGGCGCGCACTGCGATGGCAGGGCAACTTGGCACTTCACCTGAAAGCATCGTAGGGCTGACAAATGCGACCTACGGATTGAACATTGTCGCGCAGTCATTGCCGCTCGGTCCGGGTGATGAAATTCTGACGACCGATCATGAATATGCGGCACTGGAGAAAACCTGGGCCTATGTTGCGCGGCGAACGGGTGCGAAGATTGTTGTTGCGAAAGTGCCACTGCCGCTGGTGGATGAAGGTGCATTTACACAGGCGATAGTCGATGGAATGTCGGAACGCACGCGTGTGTTGTTTCTCAGCCACATTACTTCAGCAACCGCTTTACTGTTTCCAATTGAGCGTGTGGTTGCTGAGGCAAAGTCGCGCGGCATCTGGACGGTGATCGATGGTGCGCACACTCCGGGGCACATTCCGCTTGATCTGGACCAGTTGGATGCGGACTTCTACGCGGGAAACTGCCACAAATGGATGATGGCCCCGAAAGGATCTGCCTTTCTCCATGTGCGACCATCCCTGCAGCATCTCATCAATCCCCTTGTGATCAGCCATGGTTGGACTGAGGAGATGGGAACAGTTGATGCGAAGGGACCGTTCGGCAATACGGGGTTTGTTGACGGACTTGAGGTTCAAGGTACCCGCGATCCGTCCGCGTGGTTTGCCGTGTCAGATGCAATTGCATTCAGCAAGCAACACCAGTGGCACAAAGTTGCAGACCAATGCCGTGTTCTGGTTCAAGACACTGCTTTGCGCATTGCAAAGTTGGCGGGATTGCCGGCGTTGAGCTCGCCGGAGTTCTGTGCGCCGCAAATGGTGTCCATGCCCGTGCCTTCGTGCGACCCGCTGGTTTTGAAAGCGAAGTTGCTCGACCAATACAATATCGAGATTCCTGTCTTCAATTGGCAGGGCACGACGATCGTGCGGGTTTCTGCGCAAGGCTACAACACACAGAAGGACATGGACAAGCTTGTGAACGCGCTTGCGAACCACATGCGGGACAGCGCTTAACGGTTCTTCGTTGTTGGATCGAGAGCATCGCGCAAGCCATCTCCGAAGAATGTTGTTGCCAGAACCGTGATTGCCAAGGCTGCTGTCGGGAATACGGCCATGTGCCAATAGAAGAACATGAAGTTCATGCCGACGTTGATCATCTGCCCCCAACTCGGCACGGGCGGTTGTACGCCGATGCCAAGGAAACTGAGACCGGCTTCCAGCATCATGGCCAGCGGAATGGCGAGGACAAAACCGACAATAATGGGCGAGATGGAATTTGGAACGAGGTGCCGCCAAATCACGTAGCTGGGCGAAGCACCCAAGGCCACGGCAGCGCGTACAAACTCCTTTTCGCGAAACGCCTTCACTTGCGCACGCACCAAAAGGCAGACCTGCACCCAGCCGAACAGGGACGCGATCACCACCACGGTGACGAAACCACCATTGGTGAGGGCACCGAGCAACATGGCGGCCAGCAATGGCGGTATCACCGAGAATATTTCGATGATGCGCATGATCAACCAGTCAATCCAGCCGCCGTAGTATCCGCCGAGCACGCCGAGCGGAATTCCAATCATCACTGCGAACAAGGCAGAAATGAAACCAATCGAGAGTGAAACGCGTGCGCCATAGACAATTCGCGAAAAGAAGTCGCGGCCAAGATCGTCAACGCCGAACCAGAATTCGGACGATGGTGCCTCCAGACCCCGCTCCAGAAATTTCTGGTCGTCATAGCTCGCGATGGTGATGAAAGGCGCAACAATCGCCATCACGACAATCACCAGCAGAATGAAGGCGGAAATGAGTGCTGCCTTGTTTGACCGGAATCGCAGCCAGGTGTGGAAGAGAGGACTGCGGTGCTTTTCGATCTGGGGAGCCACGGCCGCAGTCATTCTTTGCGACCTCCGACGCGGATGCGTGGATTGAGCCATGCATAGACGATGTCGGAAATCAGATACGCGAGGCAGAACAAGACCGTGATCATCAGGACCAACGACATTTCCAACGGATAGTCACGGTTGCGGATTGATGACACGAAATATGCGCCAAGCCCTGGTACACGGAACATCGCTTCAACGAAGATCGAACCTGTAGCGATGCCGATGAACATCGGCAGGAACACAGTCACCATCGGAATGGCCGAGTTGCGCAGGACGTGCTGGAAGATGATGCGCTTTTCTGAAAGGCCTTTGGCGCGCAACACTGTGACAAATGGTTTGTTCAAGGTATCGAGCATGGCAGAGCGGGTGTAGCGGGCGTAGGTGGCGAGCGGCAGTGTTGCGTAGGCTATGATCGGCAGAATCCAGCTGTTGGGTGCGCCCCATCCTTTTGCAGGCAACCATGCCAACCAGACGGCAAATACCAGAATGAGCAGCATGGATGTGACGAACACCGGGATCGTCAGGCCGAGAGTGGCAACAGCTGACGCGAGATAGTCGATCCAGCTGTTGCGCCGCAGCGCTGCCGCCATGCCAAGAAGTATGCCGAGTGGCACGCCAACCAGCATACCCAAGCCACCGAGTATGAGGCTTGGAGGCCAGGCCCGCGCCAACAGTTCCAAGACTGTTTCGCCGGGACTTTGGAAGGGTATGCCAAAATCAAGACGCAAGACGCCAGACATGTAGTTCAAGTACTGTTGATAGAGCGGCTTATCGAGACCCAATGACGCATTGAGTTTGGCCTTTACGGCATCAGACACAGGCATGTCGTTGCCGTCGAAAGGCCCACCGGGGACCGCATGCATCATCAGGAAGATGATGATTGAAACAATCAGGAATGTGATTGATATCGAGATCAAACGTTTGATGATGAATCCCAACATCTACGTTTTCCTCATGACGCCACCAGCGCTTCAACACGGTGGTTGTGTGCCAGACTGACCAGCTGTGGTGCTGGTGAAACTTCCACTGCTGCGAAGAGGTCCATGGACTTCAAGCGCGGAATTGCGGCGGCAATCTCTTGGCGGGATGTGAAGGTGCGGATGCGTCTTTGTCTTGGATTTCGGACGGGAATGGCATCCAGAAGTGTTTGTGTATAGGGGTGCCGTGCGTTGGCGAATATGGTTTCGGTGTCGGCCTGTTCGACGACACGCCCGTTGAACATCACCGTCACGCTGTCGGCCAGTGAGCGAACGACGCTGAGGTCGTGGCTGATGAAGAGTATGGACAATCCCATGTCCCGCTGCAAATCAAGCAGCAGATTGATGATCTGTGCCTTCACTGACACATCGAGCGCTGACGTTGGTTCATCGGCAATCAGGACTGTTGGCTTGAGTATGAGAGCGCGTGCGATGGCCACGCGTTGCCGTTGACCGCCTGAAAGCTCGTGCGGGTAGCGCTGGCCATAGCTGCGATGCAGGCCGACGCGTTCCAACCAATCAAGCGCAGTTGATTTCTGCTCCGCGGTCGTACCAATCGCATGAATGAAAAGCGGTTCGGCCACAATCTGTGCCAATGTCATCATGGGGCTGAGTGCGGAATAGCTGTCTTGAAACACCACCTGCATGGCGCGGCGGAAGGGTTTCAATTGAGCGGGTGCGAGTTTGGTGATGTCAGTTCCGTTCAGAATAATGTTCCCCGATGTGGGTTCCAGCAAGCGCAACGCCAACATGCCGGTTGTGGTTTTGCCTGAACCCGACTCTCCCACCACGGCAACAATCTGCTTCTGCGGCAACACGAGGTCGACGTTGCTGACTGCGTTGATGGTTTCATATTTCGGCAAGAACCCACCGGTGCGGATTTCAAATGCCTTGCTGATTTTTTTGAGTTCAAGGGCTGGCGTCATGGCAGCACCCAGCAGGCGGCTTGCCTGTTGTTGTCTCTTGTCACCATGGGGGGCGCAGTTTCGCTGCAACGGTGTTCGGCCTTTTCGCAGCGCGGATGAAAGGGACATCCGGATGGCGGGTTGGCCGGATTCGGCGACGCGCCTTTGATTTCGATAAGCCTGCTACGGCCTGCTTCTCCGCCGGGCATGCTTGCCAGCAGGGCTTTTGTATAAGGATGCAGCGGATCATCGAAAATATCCTGCACGGCCCCCTGTTCCATGACTTTTCCGCCATAAAGCACCACAACGCGGTCAACGGTTTCGGCGATCACTCCCAGATCATGGGTGACCATCACCAGCCCCATGCCGAATTCCTTCTGCAGATTTTTGATGAGTTGCAGGATTTGCGCCTGAATGGTGACATCGAGGGCTGTTGTTGGTTCATCGGCAAACAGGATTTGCGGACGACATGACAAGGCCATGGCGATCATGGAACGCTGCAACATGCCACCTGAGAGTTGATGGGGATAGCTATCCAGCACGACAGCGGGCTGGTTGATTTCAACGCGTTTCAAAAGGTTTTCAGCTTCTGCTCTTGCATCAGTTTTGGAAACGTCGCGATGTGACCTGATGGTTTCGATGATCTGGTGGCCAATGGTGAAGACTGGGTCAAAGGCTGTCATGGGGTCTTGAAAGACCATTGCTGCCACGGTGCCACGCAGGCACGCCAGTTGGCGGCTGTCGGCATGCAGCATGTCGGTTTCTGCCAGATGCAAACGATCTGCGGAAATCTTTGCGGGTGGTTCCTGCAGCAGGCGGAGTGCGGCGAGGCAAGTGACAGATTTGCCCGATCCGGACTCACCGACGATGCCGAGGCTCTCACCGGACTCGAGATAAAGAGACACACCCCGCACGGCCTGTACAAGGCTTTCGTATTGCGGAAAATGTACCGTGAGGTTTTGGATGTCGAGAAGCTTCATGACAGCAGAACTGGCATGAACGCCAGATGAGCAACACTCCCCGGAATATTCCGGGGAGTGCATGTCGTGCCAATTACTTGTTCACGTGGGTGTAGAAGTAGAGACCCAGTTGCCGCAACGGCGCGTAACCCAGCTTGTTTGGCTTGGTCGCATCGCCTTGCAGGGCCTTGCTCACCACGGCGTTGGTAATCGGGTGAACCAATGGCACCATAGACGCATTGTCGATGAGTACCTGTTCGGCGTCCTGATAAAGCTTGAACCGCTCTTCCCAGTTCGAACCGCTGTCGGCTTTGGCCACGAGATCATCATAAGCTGCGATCTTGTGGTGATGACGACCGCCCTTGAAGAATATGCCGTAGAAGTTTGATGGATCGAGATAGTCATACTCGTACGGTGCCAGGAACAGGCTGTTCTTCCGCTCCAACAGCCCTGCCATCCAATCCTTGGTTGGCATGACCTTAATGTTCATGGTGATGCCGAGATGGGTTTTGAACTGGGCCTGCAGGTACTGCAACATGGGTGCTGTTATCGCACCGTTGTAGCCGCCTTGATCGCGATACCAAATTTCAACTTCAGGGAAGCCCTTGCCATCCGGGAAGCCGGCCTTGGCCATATGTTCCTTGGCTTTTGCGATATCGTAGACGGCTTGCTTGGTGATCTTGTCGTTGTAGCCAGGATAACCCGGCGGCAACAATGAAAGACCCGGCACGGCCAGGTTTTTCAGAACCGTGTTCGTCATCTCGTCGCGGTTGATGGCATAAAACAAGGCCTTGCGCACATCGATGTTGTCGAAGGGTGCTTTCTCCATGTCAAATGAAAGGTAGGAGACCGCGAACACGGCATTGCGCGCAATCTGGCCGGGGAAACGTTTTTCAACGAATGGTATCTGTCCGGCGTTGAGGTAGGAGAAGTCTGCTTCATTTGCCATGAAAGCGGGCAAGCCCACTTCCGGCGCACCGAGCGAAGGATCGATGACAACACGTTCAGCCATAGCCTGCCAGGGACCAGTGTATTTCGGGTTCTTTACCAACACCATCGAGTTGTTGGATTTTTCCCAGCTTTCGACCATGAACGGGCCAGATGCCACCAATGTCTTGACGTCCGTTGCATATTCATCGCCGAGTTTTTCGTGCACGTGTTTAGGCACGGGATACCAAAGGCTGACGACGCCTGGCAAATAAGGCTTTGGCGTTTCGGTTGTCACTTCAATGGTCTTGGCATCGATTGCCTTGATGCCAATGGTGCTGACGTCTGCCTTGCCTTCGGTGACCGGCCCCCAATTCTTGATGCCCCCTGCGTAGCCCCAATACCAGGCAAAGTCATAGCCGGTGGTTGCAGCACGGGTGAGTGCGAGTACGTAGTCGTCAGCCACCAGCGGTTGGCCATCGCTCCACACCAAACCATCACGGAGTTTGAAGGTCCACGTCAGCCCGTCAGCTGATTGCGTCCAGCTTTCCGCGGCCATCGGGTGGAGTTCGAAATTATTGTCAAAGCTTGTCAATGGCAGCTGAATGACTTCCGGGTTGCCGGCACGGGCATAAACCGTTTTCATGTAGTCCATGTAAGTGCCACTGGTGCTGTCGCCGGCGCTGAAGATTGTCTTGTCGGCCTGGGCCTGTGCGCTGGTGACCATCGGAAGTGCTGTGCTTGAAAGCAATGCCGCTCCAAAGGCAGTACCGGTCAATTTGGCAAATCCGCGTCTTGAAATGTGTGTCATGTATTCCTCCGCTCTCATTTTCTTGTTCTGACAGCATCCAGCATTGAGAGCTGCTGGACGCCATCTTTAGCATGCGTGTCTATGGCGACACTTACTCTAAACTCAGCCTTGCAAAACTGATGGCCTTTGACAAGACATCAGTTACAGCATGTCATCCAAACTCCAGTGGTTGCTCCAGCGTGCATCAATTTCGTCATCAACATTTTGAAAGCGAATATCGGTTGAAAGGCGGATGCGGCCGCTGGGGCTCATGTTGTTGGTTGAGGCATGGATCATGAATGGACTGTGAAGTACGACATCGCCAGCTTCGTAATCTGCTGCGAGCCATTGCGTGTCGAACTTTTCTGCCATCTCCGGCAGGTTTTTGGACACCCATCCGCCTTCAGTCATATGGCTGTTGTAGGCGTTGATGCGCTCTTCGGGGTTCAAGTGGGAACTTTTTGCGCCAAACTCTTTTTCCATTTGTGCGCCAACGGCGTGGGAGCCCTTGAGGTAAACAAGCCCGCCTTCGGCCATGGATATGTCGCCGATCGGAATCCAGGCTGTGACGATGTTGCTGGTACCGCCTCTCAGATACACCAAATCATAGTGCGCAGGTGTCGCCACATCGGTGTCGGGCATGGTGAAGCGGATCAGCTTGCGCTTGTGCAGATAGGATATGCCACCGATGAAGGTATCCATGAACCCTGTGAGATCTGGTTGCGAGCAGAAGTTTTCATAGTGCGCCGACCGGACAATGGACATCAATCGACGATCCGCCACCAGTTTGTCGTGTGTGTTGAGATTGCCATAGCCTGCCACCGGGTCAGACCCTGGAAGCAGCAAGCTGCTTGAAGACAGATTCTCGAAAACCCAACCCCGGAATGCATTGACCTTGTTTGGATCAAGCAGGCGCTTCAGATAGAGATACCCATCAGCTGCAAAGCGCGCCCGCAACTGCGCAAGCGTTTCGCCCGGATCAGTTGCACGCAAGAGGCCAAAGCGTTCGGCGCGCATGTCCAGCGTATTGCCACCAGCAAGAAGTGGCGATTTCTGTGTTGTTGCTGGAGCCGTTGCGGCCAACATTTCAATCAACCCGATTCCGAATTTACTTGTCGATTTGCGCCTAAAATGCATAATTAATCAATGGACGAATAGACAATCTGGACTTTTCGCTCATGAATTGTGAACATGGACTTTGACGACGTACAGGTATTTCGATCTGCTCCCCGGATTGGCAGCCAGGGCATTTCTGTCATTGAGTTCGGCAAACAAAAGGTCTCGGCGTTGATCAGGGACCGGCGCCTGCCCTGCCATGCGGCCGTGTTTGTCGAAAAAGGCAGTGGACACCTGACAAGTGAATTCGGCGGAACGCAAGTCATCGTCGGCCCGGCATTGTTCTGGTTGCTGCCCGACCAACTGCATGGCTACGGACCGGACAAAGGTACTGACTGGCTTGAGCGTTGGGTGCTGTTTCAGGGAAAACTGATCGAAGAATTTTGCCGCGAACGTTTTATTGATCCGTTGCAGCCGGTGATTGCTCCGGTGAACTACGCGGAGGTTTCACATCTATTTGGCGCTTTGCACTCCGACATCATGAAGGCGAACGCGTTGGGAGCTGCTTCTGCTGCGACGCACATTCAAAGACTTATTGTTCAAATGGCGTTGCAACAGGAAAAAGCAAATTCTTCGACCGGCTCAGGGACTGACGGACGGCTAGCAGGCCTCATCGAAAAGCGGGCATTTTCTGATCTTGACCTCAACGCCTTGGCGTCGGAGCTGCACATGTCACCAGCCACATTGCGGCGCAAGGCGGTAAGTGCCCTCGGCATGGCACCCAAGCCCTATCAGCTTCAGCTCCGCATTGACCGTGCCAAGGAATTGCTCGCGGGGACCAAACAATCAATTGCAGATATTGCAAGGAGCGTGGGGTATGAGGATAGTTTCTATTTTTCACGGCTTTTCCTGAAGCGTGAAGGACGGTCACCAACAGAGTTCCGAAAACTGCACACAAGGGGTTGAGAGATGGCACGCGATGATCACGGACAGCTTCACCTGAAGGACTATCGCCCGGATTCGCAGCTCATCAGACCGGAGCGCCGTGTCGAGGTTCCCCGGTTTCCTGTCATTGATGCACACAATCATTTGGGCGCAGCCTTTGGCGGTGGGTGGGACGCAAAGCCTGTGGAAGCACTTCTTGCGCAACTCGATGCAGCACACGTTGTTGCCTATGTTGATCTGGATGGAGGATGGGGCGAAGAAATTCTTGATCAGAGATTGCGGAAATTCAAGGAACCTTTTCCGGAGCGCTTCATTTGCTTTGGTTCACCAGAATGGCGTCGGTGGCCGGAAAAAGGCAAAGGGTTCGGGGAATGGACGGCGCAAAACTTCCGCAAGCAAGTCGCGCGGGGTGCACAGGGCCTCAAGATCTGGAAGGATTTCGGGCTTCATGTCCGGGACGAAACCGGAGCGCTTGTTGCAGTCGATGATGAAAGGTTGATACCGCTTTGGGAGGCTGCTGGTGAGCTTGGCGTGCCTGTCATGATTCACGTGGCTGATCCCGTGGCGTTCTTCCAACCGCTTGATGCCAAGAATGAAAGATGGGAGGAACTTCACGCCCATCCGGATTGGCACTTTCCGCCTGGGCGCTTTCCCGGATTCGACGACATCATCTCATCTTTCGAACGGCTGGTGCGCCGTCACTCCAACACGATTTTCATTGGCGCGCATGTTGCATGTTACGCCGAGAATCTTGGCTGGGTTGATCAGCTTCTTGCTGAGTGCCCCAATCTCCATATTGATTTTAGCGCTCGCATCGGCGAGCTTGGACGACAGCCCCATTCCGCCCGCAGATTGCTGACAAAACACAAGGACCGTGTGTTGTTCGGAACAGATTCAGGCCCGGATATCGAGATTTATCACACCTATTTCCGTTTTCTCGAAACTGATGACGAGTACTTCGACTACGACCCAAGGAACTCCTATTCACAAGGTCGATGGAAGATCAGCGGATTGCAGCTCGACAACGATGTGCTGGAGAGGATTTACTCTTTGAACGCCCGAAAACTCTATGCGCATTCGCAACGTTTCAGCTGAAATATAATCATAGTCCCCATCACAATGGGGTGATGAAAAACACTTTCATGGCGCGGTTCGGCACGATTGCCGCAAGACCAATTTCGCGGGCAGCACAACATTGCGGTGGCTGACGGATTTGCTTTCTATTTGGCCGATC
Organism: Hyphomicrobiales bacterium; assembly: GCA_043768765.1. Taxonomy (GTDB): domain Bacteria; phylum Pseudomonadota; class Alphaproteobacteria; order Rhizobiales; family Aestuariivirgaceae; genus Aestuariivirga. Next base: position 15,107 of record JAYVKC010000105.1, read on the forward strand.
AGGAGCGATGCGGTTTCAGCGACCATCAATTCGGAAGACTGCTCAATTGTTGTCAGCTGATAAGCACCCCAACCTGATTCAGGTACATTGTCGAAGCCGACGATCGAAATATCCGCAGGAATGCGCAAACCGAATTCATTGCGGATCACATCCATGACAGCGAAGGCCATGTGGTCGTTGGCGACAAATATTGCATCGGGCCTTTCGGACCCCCGCAATAAAAACCGCGCCGCCTGTGTTGCCCCCGTAAACGTGTAGTTGCCAACAGCGCGGGCCCAGGGTTTTTGGTTCTCCTTGGCAAGTCCAGCAACAAACCCGGCCTCACGGTCCTTGTTGGTGGAAGAGTCCTCTTGTCCGGCGATAAAGGCGATGCGTTTGTGGCCGGTTTCCACAAAAAGTTTTGCGACCAGTTCGCCGCCGCCGACATTGTCTGACGTCACACTGCTGGCGGGCGAATTGGGCACATAGCGGTTGAGCAGCACCACCGGAATGCCGGTCTGCGCGCATTCACGCGCCAATGAAGAGGACAACGTGGCAGAGGCCATGACGACGCCTTCCACCTGATACTCCATCATTTGCTGCACCACTTCGTCCTGGCGTCCCGTCTCCGTCATGAACAGCAGGACGTGGTAACCCTTTTCCTGCAGGGCGCGTGACAGTTGCTCCAGCACAATAGGGTAGAACTGATTGTCGAGATAGGCAGCCAACACCGCTATCAAGCGCGAGCGGCCACTGATCATGGCGCGTGCGATGGCATTGGGGCGATAGCCCAATTGCCGCGCCGCCTTGAGCACGCGCGCGCGCATGGCGTCGGATGAACTGGCACCATCGTTGAAGGCGCGGCTGACGGCGGATTGCGAGACCTTGGCGAGCCTGGCGACGTCGCCCGATGTAATCTTATTTTTCAGTTGGCGTTATCCTGTCTTGAGCACGATCTGCCGCCAGACCGCCACCTCATCTACCAGCACATATTCGCGCCGCAAACCCCAGGGCCCGAATTCCGCGTGGCTGATGCCCATCACATGCAGCTTGGTGCCGGTGGGGGCACCGAACATGCCCCAGCCATCATGGGTGCCGTCGAGAGACCAGCGCAACGCTGCTCGCGGCGGCATGTCCGGATCGGTGCGGCCAATCATGTGGTGAATGGTGAATTTGGCCTTGGGAAGTGCTGCCCGCAGGTTCAGCCAGAACTTGTCGGCTGCCGGTCTGCCATGGTCCGTCACGCCGCCGGGATGCTGCAAATGGCAGCCCCGGTCATAGTCCGACTGGATGATAGAGAATTCACCCGCCATGATGCGCGTGAGAATATCGGCATAGCGCTGGCCTGCGGGATGATCATTGCCGCGACTTGTGTACTTTGCCTTGACGTCGCGCTCCGGCGTGAAGGGCTTGGAGCATTTTTTTGGACCACCCTGCTGCGCGATGACGGCGGCGGCGTAGGCTTTTGGTTCAAGGCCAAGCTGGCGGAGAAAAGCGCCCTGGTCATGCACCAGCCACTCATCGTAGATGGCGTTGTCCCTGGCTGCACAATCAGCGATGCAGTACTGCCAGAGCCGCTTGCCCGTCCGCGGGCCGAGCGTGCCGTCATTGACGTGGGGGAAGAAGATGATTGACCGATGTGACGACAGAAATCCATCTTTGTCGTTGCCGGACCAGATCACATCCTCGCCGAATATCTCCAGCCCCGGCGACATGGCCATGGCCTCGATGCTTTCATCGATCACATTCTGTGCGCCCACCACAATGCCATCGGCGGACCGCTTGGCCATGTTCTTTTCGTAATATTTGTGCAGCGTGTGAACGCCCCGATCTTCCCAGATTTCTTTTGTGATACCGAGGATATAGTCCGGAAAATCCTTAAAGCGTGGATCAAAACCTTTCATGTGACACTCCCTTAGACCCAGGACCATCCCATGGCTTGACTACGTATGCAAGATATTGCAACGTTGTGCCAAGTTCGTCCGGAAAAATCACAACACCACTCAACAGTCTCGGGAGAAACGCGATGAAATCCACATTCAAAGTTCTGCTTCTGCTTGGCGCTGCCAGCTTGATGTCCACAACGGCATACGCTGCCTGCGGCATTGACAAAGGTTCAGTGCGCATCCTGTCCAATGACTTTGAAGCGCTGCACGTTGTCGCCAAGGCTGCGGAGGAATGCGCCAGTGACACGGTGAAAGTTACCAAGAACCAGACCACCGAGCACAAAAATTTGCAGGTGCCTGCCCTGACTGCCAACCCCGCCGAATACACGGTGGCAGTTGTCGCCAACAACTCCGTGGTGCCGCTGCTCAACGACGGCCTGATCCGCCCGCTTGATGATTACGTTGCCAAGTACGGCGCTGATCTCCAGCCCAACCAGCTGATCAAGATCAATGGCAAAGTGATGGCCGTTGCCTTCATGGCCAATGGCCAGCACATATTCATGCGCAAGGACCTGCTTGAGAAAGCCGGAGTTGCCGCACCCAAATCCTATGAGGACATTCTGGCCGCAGCCAAAATGCTGAAGGACAAGGGTGTGATGGAGTATCCACTGGGTGCCTCCAACATGGCGGGTTGGGACCTCGCGGCAGAATTTGTGAACATGTATCTTGGTTACGGCGGCGAATTCTTTGATCAAGGCTCTGCCAAACTTGCCATCAACAACGACAAGGGCATGGCGACTTTGAAGATGATGAAAGACCTAACGGGTTTCATGGCGCCAGACTACCTGACCTATGATGCGGATGCGTTAAACAAGCTCTTCCAGGCTGGAAAGGTTGCGGTGGTCAACAACTGGGGGTCACTCGCAGGTGCCGTCATTGATCCGAAGGTCTCCAGCAAGGAAGTTGTGGAGAACACGGTGTTCGCCATGGCACCGACAGTCGGAGGCGGCAGCATTCCCGCAGCGGCTTTGTGGTGGGATGGGTTCGCCATCGCCAAAAATGTCAGCGATGAAGATGCCGAGGCGTCGTTCCGCGCCATGGTGCACGGCATCAGCCCCGCCATGGCCGCCAAGAATCCCAATTCCGCGACATGGTTGATCAAGGGTTACGCGCCAGGTGCGGCAGCGGTGGGCGTGATCGGGAACGCCAACAATGGCGCACGCCCCTATCCCATGGTACCTTATATGGGCTTATTGCACACTGCGTTGAGCGTTGAACTCGCCGATTTCATCAAAGGATCGGAACCTGCCGACAAGGCCATGGCTGACGTCGAGGCGGCTTATAATGCCGCTGCCAAAGAAGCCGGCTTCCTGCAATAGCAATGACACGCCGCAGCGCCAGTCCCGACGCTGCGGCTTGAACTGCTTGTGCCTCACCGCTATTTCCTCGCTTTCATTTTACCGTCCCTTTTGGCGATGTTGCTTTTCATTGCCACACCCATTGCGTCATTCACTCTGCAATCACTTTACATCGAGCACGACCGGGTTCTTGTGACCTCCGAAACCTGCCAACCCCTCGGGGGATGCACCATGGAAACCGTGGTGGATGCGGAGGCCACAAAACAAATCAGACTTGAAAAACCATTGGGGAAATTCGCCGGTCTTCAGGTCTACGGCGACCGCAACCACCTTGCTTTCACCGAAGTTGCGAACATCTTCAGTGTACAGACGACTTTGAATGGTATCGTCACTGACATCTACAACCTGCCATTCTACCGGGCACTGGTTTTCACTCTCACCTATGCCCTGACTGTGACGCCCGCCGCGATGGGGGTGGGTTTTCTCCTGGCGCTCGCAGTCAACGCCGTGCCGCGCTTTGTCCGCAGCCCCGTGATTTTTTTCTCCCTGCTGCCGATGGTGATCACGCCACTGATTGGTTCGCTCGTGATTTACTGGATGATCAATGCCGAGGGCATTCTGGGGGCGTTCATACAACATGTTTTCGACGATCCCGATCTTTCGCTCAAATCGTCGCTGCCACTGACCTGGATCACGCTCATCGCCTATGGCATCTGGACCAATGCGCCGTTTTCCTTCATTGTGTTCTACGCTGGTCTTCAGACTGTGCCGCGCGACACACTTGAATCCGCCATGATTGACGGTGCCAGCCGCCTGGAACGCATCCGCTACGTGGTGATGCCCGCACTTGCACCCATTGCCTTGTTCGTGTTGCTGGTGCAACTGATGGACAATTTCAAAATTCTTGAACCCATCATTGGCTTCAATGCAGCCGCCAACGCGACTTCGCTCAGTTACTTCGTTTTCACGTCGCTGAACAACCAAAGCGCCCAGATGTTTTCATCGGCTGCGGCAAGTTCTGTGCTCACCATCTTCGGCGTCATCATTATCCTGACACCGGTGCTGATGCGCACGGCGCGGCAATTCGGTGGTCCGCAATGACTTCTTCCGCCCACCGCCGCCCCTGGCCCGTTTCACTTGTCGCGTTGTGTTTTGTCGTGCTTTGGCTTGTGCTGGCCGCGTTCCCTTACATCTGGACGGCCTGGGGATCCTTCAAGGTGGAAGCGGATTTCTTCTCGCGCGAGTCGTGGCAGAACGCGCTTGCGGGCGTGCGGACACAGGAATTGCATGGCTCTGCCTTCACGGGCGAAGGTTACCATGGCGCATGGATTGAAAGTGAATTTTGGAAGGCTGTTATCAACACGGCGATCATCACCGTGAGTGTCACAGCGATTTCGCTGACGTTCGGAACGCTCGGCGCGTATGCGTTGGCGCGTTCGACCTTTCGCTACAAATACTGGATTTTGATTGCCGCCTTGGTCTTCCGCGCCATGCCTGACATTACGCTTGTGTCGGGCTATCTCCTGCCCTTCTTCCAGTTGAATGTCTGGGGCTATTTGCCCACCGCCATCATTGTGCTTGTGGCGCTGAACCAGCCCTTCACCCTGTGGATGCTCTATTCCTTCTTCGTCAACATTCCCCGTGATCTTGATGAGAGCGCCCTGGTTGATGGCTGCTCGCGCTTCCAGGCCTTCCGGCAAGTGGTGATGCCCGTCATGTGGCCCGGCGTCATCACCACGGGACTGTTCAGCTTCTTGCTGGGGTACAATGATTTCGCTGTCACCTCGATGCTGCTGACGCAGGATAATCAAACGATGGTGCCAAAGATTTCGAGCTTCCTGTTCAAGATCCAGGCCGAAGGACATGTGATGTATGCCGTGGCCGCCGTCGTCTCAACAACTGCTCCGCTCTTCCTGCTTGTTATGTTCTTCCAAAAGCGTTTGGTGGAAGGCTTGACCGCAGGTGCTGTCAAAGGGTGACGCGTGGACAAACCTGTGCACGAGATGTCGATTGCGGAAGCAGGCCATGCCATGCGCATGGGTTTGTTGACTTCCCGCACCCTGACTCAACACGCCCTCGACCGCATTGAAAAGTTGGATCGGCACTATCACACGTTTGCACAGCTCTGTGCGGAAGCTGCACTGGCAGAAGCCGATGCTGCGGATGCAGCACTCGCAAATGGCGAAGACCTGGGCCCGCTGCATGGCATTCCTTATGGAACCAAGGACGTTGTTGACGTTGCGGGAATGCGAACGCTGGCAGGCTCGCGCGCGCGGGTTGACCATTTCGCTGTGCAAGACGCTGAGATCACAGCGAGGCTGCGCAAAACAGGTGCTGTTCTTCTGGGCAAGGTGCAGACCTATGAATTCGCCACCATTGGTCCGCAGTTCGATTTGCCATTACCGCCCGCCGTCAACCCCCGTGCGCCCGAGCATATCACGGGCGGATCGTCATCCGGTTCGGCGGCTGCGGTTGCGGCCGGCTTCATGCGTTTCTCCATCGGCAGCGATGGTGGCGGCTCCGCGCGTAGTCCTGCGTGCTATTGTGGTATCGTCGGAATGAAGCCGACTTTCGGACTGTTGCCGAGTGATGGCATGTTTCCTCTCAGCCCAACATTGGACCACGCTGGAATTCTGGCTGCCAATGTTGAAGACACGGCTTTGTGCCTGTCCGCGTTAGCACCAGAAGCGTGGGCCGTCGCCGCGCTCGGCGAAGGGGTCAAGGGATCGCGCATCGGTTATGCCCGCGGTTGGTCGTGCAATGAAGCCGATGCATATGTACAATCGGCTTTGGACAATGCTGCTGTTATACTGCACAGGCTTGGCGCTGAGGTCAAAGAAGTAAACTTGCCGGACTATCCGGAATTTGAGCGCTGCGGTACCACCATCATGCTGGCCGAAGGTTATGCTGTTCATGCCGAAGACCTTGAGACGTCTGGCGCACTCTACGGCCGTGGCACCTACGACAATTTGCTCAGTGGACGGACGATCACACCGGACCAACTCGCGGAGGCGCTGCGGACCAAGGCGGAGCTTGCAGCATTGATGGACGAACACATGGCAGGATTTGACGCTATACTTCTGGCCAACACGCTGGCCCCTGCCCCAACGGTTTCTTCTTTCCGCGATGGCACGCCACGCTGGACGGCCATGCGCACCTTCCCGTTCAACGTCACTGGCCAGCCTGCCCTGGCAGTGCCCATGGGTATTTCAAACAATGGCCTGCCGCTGGGCCTGCAATTTGCCGGGCGAAAGGGCAGTGAAGCCATGCTTTGCCGCATAGGCCACGCCTTCGAGACCACACTGAATTTACGCTTTTCCCCGATTGGGGATGCAAGTGCCAAACTACCCGGTTAATGTGACCCAACAGGAACACCGCCATGTCAGACGCAGATCACGACAAAGCCAAGCAATCCCGCATCACGCGCATTGCGCCACCCAAGGAAGCCGTATTGCAGGTGGAGCGCCGCGACTATGTTGACCTTGCCCCCAACAACCGTCCACGCGTGCAATCCCTCGATGGTTTTGAAGACGTTTACACCGACATTGTGGACTACATCGTGCGCTGCACCCACCGCATCTGGGACGAGCGCAATATCGGCCTGATCTACAGCCACTACACCCATAATTGCACCGTGTACGGAACAATGGGCACGGTCTACAACCGCGAGGACATGGTGCTGGACACCATCCAGCGCATCGTCACCTTTCCGGAACGGCGCGGCATGGCCACGCAAGTGGTTTGGGGCGGCAATGATGTTGATGGCTTCTACACATCGCATCTCGTCACCGGCTCAGGCAGGCACACGCAAACCGGAATGTACGGCGCTCCCACGGGGCGCAGTTTTGTCACGCGCACTTTTGCCGATTGCATGGTGCTGAAAAACCGCATTTACCGTGAATGGATCGTCTCCGATCCCATGTCATTGTTCCAGCAATTGGGCATTGATCCCAACGCCTATGCCGAGTCGGTGGCGCGCGCCCGCCACGACAAGGGCCTTGGCACCATGGATATGGGTGAGAACCGCAGGCTTCTCGGACAGTATCCGCCGGAATCAGAAGCCGATATGTCCATCGCCACCACGGAGCTTGAGCAACACACGATCCGCTGGCTGCATGAAGTCTACAACAAGCGCATGTTCGGCGTGATGAAAGATGTCTACGCGCCAACAGCACAGTATCACGGCCCGCTGATGCGCGAGATCACTGGTGCTTCTGGTGTGCTGCATCAATATCTTGGCTTGTTGGGCTCGATACCGGATCTCGCTTTCCTGCCGCAACACATTTGCTCTGTTGACAGTGAAGAAGGCGGCACCAAGGTGGCGTTGCGGTGGGTGATTGAAGGTCATCACTTGGGCTATGGAATCTTGCGCAGCCTGGGTGCGCCAACGGGCAAGCGCCTGCAGGTCATGGGCATCTCGCACTTTCACTACAAGAACGGCAAGATTGTTGACGAATGGACGCTGTATGATGAAATGGCCTTGTTGATGCAGATGAAGCTCGCCGACATGGGCGGCGCTGTTTGAGGCCATGACGCCTGAAAGGACTGGCCGATTTGACTACATCATAGTGGGTGCCGGTTCTGCCGGCTGTGTGCTCGCCAATCGCCTTACCGCCAATGGCCGCCACCGGGTGTTGTTGCTGGAAGCGGGAGGGCGGGGTCTCAATCCGTGGATTCATGTTCCCATCGGTTACGCCAAACTTTTCCAGAACAAGCGCTACAACTGGATGTTTGAGACGGAACCGGAGCCAGAACTCAACAACCGCAAAATATTCCAACCGCGCGGCAAAGTCCTCGGCGGCACCAGCGCCATCAACGGACTGGTTTACATTCGCGGACAGAAAGAAGATTACGATCACTGGGCGCAACTCGGCAACACTGGCTGGTCCCATGATAATGTGCTGCCCTTGTTCAAACGTGCCGAAGACCAGGAAAACGGTGCCGATGATTTACACGGCGTCGGCGGTCCTCTCTCTGTGTCGAACCCGCGTGACCCCCACGTGCTTTGCGATGCCTTTATCCAGGCGGCTGGTGAACGCGGCATTCCGTTCAATCCGGATTTCAATGGTGTGCAGCAAGAAGGGGCCGGATATTTCCAGACCACTTCGCGCAACGGCATCCGCTGCAGCACGGCAGCGGGTTACTTGAAGCAGGCACGAAATCGCCAGAATCTCACTATCCTCACACATGCCCATGTCAGTCGCATTATGTTCGATGGAAAACGCGCCTCCGCCATCGAATTCCTGCATCGCGGCAAGCTGCAGCGCACCGACATTGGCAGGGAGGCTATTCTCTGCGCAGGTGCGATAGCCTCGCCGCAAATCCTGGAAGTCTCAGGTGTTGGCCAGGCGGAGCGGCTGCGTGGACTTGGTGTTGACGTGGTTCACGACGCGCCCGACGTTGGCGAAAACCTGCAAGACCATCTGCAAGTGCGCATGGTGTTCAGGTGCAAACAATCTGTCACATTGAATGACGACTACAACAACCTGCTCCGCCGTGTGGGTTTGGGCTTGCGCTATGCCTTGGGTCGGCGCGGGCCTCTGGCGGTGAGTGCTGGCTATGCCAATGCCTTCATCAAGTCACGGCCCGATCTCGCAACGCCTGACATTCAAATACACTTCATCATTTTTTCAACTGAAAAGATGGGGGCCGGCCTGCACAGGTTTTCAGGTTTTACTGCATCGGTGTGCCACTTGCGGCCTGAAGCGCGCGGCTCTATCCACGCCCGCAGCGCCAATGTAGCGGACGCACCTGCAATAAAGGTCAACTATCTTGCAGCGCCAGAAGACAAACGCGCCAACATTGCGGGTTTGCGCGCACTGCGCTCTGTCATGCAGGCACCCGCCATGGAACCCTTTTTGGAAGCCGAACTGGAGCCTGGCCCAGCCGTCACAAGCGATACAGACCTTCTCAGCTATATCCGCCAGCGTGGCAGCAGTATTTATCACCCTTCCGGAACCTGCCGCATGGGTGTCGACCCCAAAGCAGTCGTTGGCCCTGACCTGAAAGTGAAAGGCGTTGCGGGCCTGCGTATTGCCGATGGGTCGATCATGCCGCGCCTCGTGTCCGGCAACACCAATGCCCCCATCATCATGATCGGCGAAAAGGCGTCCGATCTCATCCTCGGATGATGATGGCTGTGCTTGCATACGTAGTCAAACTTTGACATCATCACACCATGGCAGAGATCAAGCTCAAAAACCTGTCGCGCAAGTGGGGCACTTTCACGGCTGTAAAGGATGTCACGCTGGACATCCATGACGGTGAGTTTTTGGTCCTGCTCGGCCCTTCCGGCTGCGGCAAGACCACGACCATGCGCATGATCGCGGGGCTTGAAGATGTGAGCAACGGTGAAATCTGGATCGGCAACCGCAAGGTCAATGGCCTTGAACCAAAAGACCGCGATATCGCCATGGTGTTCCAGAGCTACGGCCTCTATCCCACCATGACCGTCTACGAAAACATCTGCTTCCCCTTAAAGGTACGCCGCGTGCCGCAAGCCGAACACGATGCCCGCGTGCGCAAGGCCGCTGGCATGGTGGAATTGGATGAGTTGTTGACGCGGCGTCCTTCCGAGTTGTCTGGTGGGCAGAGACAACGCGTGGCACTTGCCCGCGCCATTGTGCGCCAGCCCACGGTGTTTCTGATGGATGAACCGCTTTCAAATTTGGATGCAAAGCTGCGCGTGTCCACCCGCGCCCATATCAAGAACCTGCACCACGAACTCAAGACCACCACGATCTATGTTACACACGATCAGATCGAGGCCATGTCTTTGGCTGACCGCGTTGTTGTCATGAACAAGGGGGAGATGCAACAGATCGCGTCACCTGCAGAAATCTATGACAATCCTGCCAACACCTTTGTTGCCGGCTTCATCGGCTCACCCGCCATGAACTTGTTGAAGGGCGACTTGCGCGGTGGCACTTTCACCGGGCAGAACATAACCATTTCGGGCCTGAACAATTTCGCAAACGGTCCTGTCACCCTGGGCTTCCGTGCCGAAGATGCAAAGATCGTGAGCAGCGGCGGCAATTTGCAAGCACCAGTTTACAGCATGGAACTTCTGGGCGATGCCACGCAGGTCACCATTCAAGCGGGTGGCGCACTGGTCGCCATCAAGGCTGCCAAGGATTTCCGCGTCGCAATCGGCAGTGTTGTGTCGGCACATGTGCCAGCCGCCATTTGCCATCTCTTCGATGCCAATTCGGGCCAGAGGCTCAGGCCATGACAATCACCTTCCTCAAACGCAGTAAACCCGCAGCGGAAAAAAGCGCCGATGACACACGGGTCAAATCTGATGTCGAGTTGATCCTTGCAGATGTGATGGCGCGGGGCGATGCCGCTGTCCGCGATCTTTCGCAACGCTTTGACAAGTATGTACCCGGTTCCTTCCGACTTGATGCCTCGCAAATCGCTGCACTGGTCAACCGTGTCTCCACCCGCGACATGGACGATATCAAATTTGCGCAGAAGCAAATTCGCCGCTTTGCCGAAGCACAACGCGCCTCCATGACAGACATTGAAATCGAAACTGAACCTGGCGTTATACTCGGCCATCGCAACATTCCCGTGCAGTCAGTGGGCTGTTATGTGCCCGGCGGAAAATTCCCCATGGTGGCTTCCGCCCACATGTCAGTGCTCACAGCGAACGTTGCGGGCGTGCCGCGCATTGCCGCCGCAACGCCACCGTTCAAAGGCGAGCCCAACCCCGCCGTCATCGCCGCCATGCACTTGGCCGGTGCCCACGAAATTTACTGCCTGGGCGGCATTCAAGCTGTGGCGGCGCTGGCACTCGGCACGGAAACCATCAAGCCCGTGCACATGCTGGTCGGTCCCGGCAACGCCTATGTGGCAGAAGCCAAGCGCCAACTCTTTGGTCACGTCGGCATCGATCTGCTTGCGGGCCCCACGGAAACGATGGTGATCGCTGATGACACCGTCGATGCCGAACTCTGTGCCACAGACCTGTTGGGACAGGCTGAACACGGCTACAACTCACCAGCTTTTCTGATTACCAATTCGCGCAAACTTGCGGACGCCACGCTGGCGGAAATCACACGGCTTTTGGACATCCTGCCCACACGTGAAACCGCATCGGCGTCGTGGCGCGATTATGGCGAAGTCATTCTCTGCGACACCTACGACGAAATGCTTGCTGCTGCAAACGACATTGCCTGCGAACATGTGCAGGTGATGACCAACCGCGATGACTGGTTTCACGACAACTTGCAAGCTTATGGTGCTTTGTTCCTGGGGCCGCGCACCAACGTCGCCAATGGCGACAAGGTGATCGGCACCAACCACACGCTGCCCACAAAAAAAGCGGGGCGCTACACGGGCGGGCTTTGGGTCGGAAAATTCCTGAAGACGCATTCCTACCAAAAGATCACAACTGACGAAGCGGCGGCGCGCATCGGAGCCTATTGTTCCAGGTTGTGCATGCTTGAAGGTTTTGTTGGCCATGCAGAACAGGCCAATGTGCGGGTGCGCCGCTATGGCGGACGCAACGTGCCCTATGGTGAGGCTGCGGAATGAAATTGCCGCGCGCACCATCATTTCGATTGGATGGCCGCACGGCGCTGGTTGCTGGCGCATCATCAGGCATTGGACTGGGTGCTGCTGCAGCGCTGGCCGAAGCCGGTGCCCATGTTGTTTGCATGGCGCGGTCAAATGACAGGTTGGATGATGTTGTGCGCGCCATCACGGACAGCGGCGGAAGTGCTGAGTCCCTTGTGCTCGACATCACCGACATGGCAGCGACTGCCTCCGCAATCGCGGCTTTACTTGACCTGCATGCCTATGTGAACTCCACCGGCAGCGCACGGCACTCATCCGCACTCGACACAACGTCCGAAGACTTCGACGCGGTGGCGGCGATCAACTGGAAGGCCGCACATTTCTCTGCCCGTGAGGCAGCGCGGCGCATGATGGCGGCGGGACATGGCGGATCTATCATCACCATTTCATCGCAGATGGGCCATGTCGGCGGCATTGACCGCACGGTTTACGCGGCATCAAAACACGCCGTTGAAGGCATGACCAAGGCCATGGCCATTGAATGGGCGCACCACAACATCCGCGTCAACACCATCTGCCCCACTTTCATTCGCACACCACTGACTGAACAAACATTTGCAGACCCCGAACGCGTGGCCTGGATCAGATCCAAGATCAAACTGGGCCGCGTCGGCGAAATTGAAGACATCATGGGTGCCGTGACCTTTCTCGCTTCTGACGCTGCGGCCCTGATCACCGGAACACATCTACTTGTTGATGGCGGCTGGACCGCAGACTGAATGGAGAGACACCCATGACACCTGACCAGATGGAAGCCCGCATCGTACGCTATGGCGACCTTCGCCCTTGCAGAACTGCCTTTATCGACGCGCATACGCCGGGTTCGAACCAGAAGGAAAACTTCACTATCATTGGTGCCGGCGTTTCAGAAAACCCAGAACAGCACGTCCACATTCAGGATCAGCCTGGTTTCAACATCGGTGCCGCAGGCCAACCGCCAAAATGCCGCAACTCGCTGCATTCGCACCGCACAGCGGAAGTGTTTTTTGTGTTGAGTGGGCGCTGGCGGTTTTTTTGGGGGCGCTGGGGCAAAGCAGGTGAAGTTGTGTTGGAAGAAGGCGACATCATCAACATCCCCACCGGCATTTTCCGCGCCTTCGAGAACATTGGCACTGACTATGGCGTGATCATGGCCATCCTCGGCGGCAATGATGCAGGTGGAGGTGTCATCTGGGCCCCACAGGTGATCACCGACGCCCAAGACTACGGATTGGTGCTGGGCAAAAACGGCAAACTTTATGACACCACGAAAAGCCAGAAACTGCCTGATGGTGTTCCGCCCATGCCGCTGCTCACGGATGCAGAACTGAAGGCCTTCCCTGAACTCACCACACGTGATGTCGTGCCGAACCATGTGGCGCGCTACTGGGACATGATGGCATTGGCTGATCATCAACCTGCCCACGTCATTGGCCCCGATGCCATGCTGCGCGACAAGCCAGGCTTTGAGGTCGATCTCATCACACGCGGTTCAGTTCCGGAAACACCCTACCGCACACCGCGCCATGAAGTTCTGATGGTCATGCGCGGGCATTGGAAGTTGGTGTGGAATGGTCACGAAAAGACACTTGCCCCCGGAGACACCTGTGCCGTACCTCCGAAAGTCGAGCATGCCATCGCACCATCCATGACAGGAGAAGCCTCGATGTTTCGCGTGCGCAACACTGATGATCCGGCAGGCCCCACATGGAAGCCCAACTGATGGACAGGATCGCCACAACACATGTCGGCTCCCTGCCCCGCACGCAGAAAGTCGTGGATTTCATTTTCGCAAAGGAACGCTGTGAACCCTTTGACGAAGCGGCATTCGACGCTGCCATGCACGAGGCCGTTGATGATACCGTGCGCAAGCAAGTGGCTGCCGGTGTCGATGTTGTCTCCGATGGCGAGACATCAAAAATCTCCTACGCCACCTATGTGAAGGACCGCTACACTGGCTTCTCAGGTGACAGTCCGCGCAATGCACCCGCTGATTTGAAAATGTTTCCAAGCTTTTTGCAACGCTTGGCCAGTGATGGTGGCACACCCACCTATGCCCGTCCCATGTGCACCAGCGAGGTGAAGTCCAAGGGGCAAGTCGAGTTGCACAAAGACATTGCCAACTTGAAGGCCGCGATGAAGAAGCATGGTGCCGAGCGTGGCTTCATGAACGCGGCCTCGCCCGGGGTGATTTCACTGTTCATGCAGAATTCCCATTATGCCACCCGCGAGAAATATTTGGCCGCTCTCGCCGATGCCTTGCGCGATGAATACAAGACCATCACTGATGCAGGCCTCGATTTGCAAGTGGATTGCCCCGACCTCGCCCTGTCCCGCCACATGCTGTTCACCGATCTGAGCGATGCAGAGTTTGTAAACGTTGCTGACATGCATGTGGAGGCGCTGAACCATGCCCTTACCGGTGTGCCGCAAGAACAAACCCGCGTGCACATCTGCTGGGGCAACTACGAGGGACCACACGTTTGTGACATCGACATGGCAAAGGTGCTCAACACCTTCATGAAAGTGAAGGCGCGCTACATGCTGTTCGAAACCTCCAACCCGCGCCACGGCCATGAATGGACGACTTTCCGCGACCGCAGGCGCGACGTTCCCGATGACCGCATTCTTGTGCCAGGCGTTGTCGACACCACAACAAACTTCGTTGAACATCCCGAATTGGTGGCGCAACGACTGGACCGCTTTACCTCCATTTTTGGCGTGGAACGGATCATGGCTGGTTCTGACTGCGGTTTCGGCACCTTCGCCGGTTTTGGCGCTGTCGATCCTGAAATCTGTTTTGCCAAACTCAAAACATTGCGGGACGGTGCGGACATCGCATTCTCCCACGGGAACCCGCGCAACAATAGATGACGCCAATATGCATCTGCAGATGATCTTGAAATTTGCATCGCTGAGTCTGGTTTCTTGGTGGAGAGTCCGGTTATGCTTTTGGGTGCTAGAGGCCTCGGAAGCGCATTTGGCATAAGGCAACACACTTTTTGCCCGCTTTTCTGCGACATGGACAAGCCATCCGAATTCATTTCATACTCCGCTATCAAAGATAGATGTCAAAGGAGAACTCATTGCGCCTGTTGCTGCATGTTGATTTACGTTTGCTGATGATCTTGCGGACCATTGTCGAGCACAAGGGTTTGGCCAGCGCACAGGCTGTTTTGAACATGAGCCAATCGAGCGTGTCAGCCAGCTTGAGCGAGTTGGAGGACCGGATGGGTTTGCGGCTTTGCAACCGTGGGCGGTCTGGCTTTGCGCTGACTGAGGCCGGCCGCATCGTCTACGAAGCGTCCCATGATCTGTTCGATGCGGTGGGCCGATTTAGTGCCAGCACTGCAGCGATTTCAGATGCAACGCGTGGAATATTGCGCATCGGTGCTGTTGACGCGGTGGCGACCAATACCCATTTGCCGCTGGCTTCGGCGCTGCGGCGATTCAAAACTTTCGCAAAAAATGTTCTCGTCGACTTTTTGAACGCGGGGCCGGATGACCTGGAAGCACAGGTTTTGCAGGGCAAACGCGATGTGGTGATTGGGCCCTACTCCGAACGCTACGCGACACTTTCTTACGTGCCGTTGCATCGTGAAATGCAGTCGCTTTATGTGTCGCGGCAACACAAGCTCTTCAACGTTTCAGACGCATCGGCTGGCAAAGACATGCTTGATGGGCATGCCTTTGTTTCAAGACGCTATCTTCATAGCTCCGATATTGTCCGGGTTGGACTGTCCGACCCCCATGCCGTTGTGGATACGATGGAGGCGCAACTCATCCTGATCCAAAGTGGCGAATATTTTGGCTATCTCCCGGAGCACTATGCCCAGCAGTGGCTTGCCAGTGGCGAGCTGCGGGCGCTGTTACCACGCGAATGCAGCTATGAATCGCAATTCTACGCCGTCTCCATGAAACAGCGCATTCCCAACCAACTGATCAAGAAATTTATTGAACTGCTCCAGGATGGCAACCTGCCACGCTGATACATCTGGATTTCCGATCCATGTGGCGGAATTTTTCTGTTTTCTTGAGTCCTGAATCCAGAGAGCATCCTTCCATGAACTCTTACGATCGCGGGCGGCTTGATCTGCCTTTTGTTGGCATTTGCAGCTTTGGCAAACGACCGATCTGCACGGATTGGGACAGTATCCAAGCGGATGTGGCCGTGCTCGGCGCACCCCTTGACATGGGCACACAGTTCCGTGCGGGGGCGCGTTTTGGTCCGCGAGCCATTCGCGAAGCGTCCACCCTGTTCTCGTTTGGTCATGGTGGTTCATACGACCACGAGGATGATGTGGTTTACCTGCCCGGCGACCAGGTGCGGATCGTTGACATGGGTGATGCTGATATCGTTCATACGGACCAGGCCAAGAGTCTTGCCAACATTGAGCACGCGGTTCGCAAAATCCTGAAAGCAGGGGCCATGCCTGTTGTCATGGGTGGTGACCATTCCATCAACATCCCTTGCATCAATGCCTTTTCAGACGAAGCGCCCATCCACATCGTGCAGATTGATGCGCATTTGGATTTCGTGGATGAACGCCATGGTGTTCGCAACGGCCATGGCAGCCCGATGCGGCGTGCGGCCGATCATGATCATGTCACGGGCCTCACACAAATCGGGATTCGCAATGTGTCCTCCACGGCGCGCGAGGGATATGACACGGCGCGGCAGATGGGATCGGACATCCTGTCGGTGCGCCAGTTCCGCAAGCTGGGGGTTGAGGCAGTGTTGGAACGCATTCCAACTGGCAAGCGCTATTATCTCACCATTGATATCGACGGTTTTGATCCGTCCATTGCCCCTGGCACGGGCACCCCAAGCCATGGTGGCTTTCTCTACTATGAAGGACTTGAACTGATCACCGGATTGGCAAAACGCGGTCACATCGTGGGGCTTGACCTTGTCGAGGTGGCACCCGACTATGACCATTCCGGCTCAACCGCCATTCTTGCTGCCCAGCTCTTGTTGAATGCACTTGGACGAATTACTCACGCACGCGCTTCCGCCTGACGGCGACAGCGCTTAACCTTGGAGGACACGACATGTTGAAAAAATTTCTCGCTGCCGCCGCTATCACTTGTGTGATGGGTTTTGGCTCATTGGCCGAAGCTGGAACGTTGAAGGTCGGCCATTCGACCTGGGTCGGCTACGGGCCTTTTTACATTGCCTTGGACAAGGGCTTCTTCAAAGAAGAAGGTGTGGATGTCGAATTCACCATCATGGAAGACACGGCCATCAAAATTGGTGCCATGTTTGCAGGTCAAATTGACATCGCCGCTTCAACATCCGACGAGTTTCCAAGCTACCTGCAACCCGGAAAATCAGTGCGCTACTTCATGGCCGTCGACTACAGCAATGGTGGTGATGGCATTGTCGCCACGAAGGACATCACATCTATCGCTGGCCTGAAAGGCAAGAAGATCGCTTTTGAACAGGGATCAATCTCGCAGTTTTTTTTGAACGTCTTGCTCAAAAAGAATGGTCTCTCGCAGGCTGACGTTGAAGCTGTGAACATGACGGCGGCTGACGCCGGCACAGCCTTTGTGGCGGGACAAGTGGATGCTGCCGTGACATGGGAGCCTGCTCTGAGCCTTGGTGCCACATCTGCCAACGGCCATCTGCTGGCTTCGAGTGCGGAATTGCCAGGAGTGATTGTCGATGTGCTCGCGACAACTGGCGAAACGGCCAAAGCCAAGGACGCTGATCTTCGTGCATTCGCGCGCGCTTGGTATCGCGCTCTCGACTTCCTCAAAGCGAATCCTGACGAAGGCTATGCCATCATGGCGAAAGGCGTTGGTGGCTGGATTGAAAAGCCTGAAGACTTCAAAGCTGCCGCCGGTGGCATTCAATACCTCGACAAAGCGGCCAATGCAGGCCTGTTTGGAAAACCCGGCAGCGATGGCACGCTGCACAAAACTGTCGCTGACGCGATTGAAATCTGGAAAGGGTTTCAGAAGGTCCAGGTCGAAGTGACACCTCAGGATTTGATCGAGCAGAATGTGAATGGTGGCTGATTGATGGTGTGGCGATTAAATGACTTGGCTGAACGACCTCAGTGACCGCTACCTGACGCCACGGGGGCAAATCTCCGTGGGTGCCGGCATGTTCGCGGCGTTTGTTGGTGTTGCTCTGGTGGGTCTGGTCTGGATCGTACTGTCCTATGGTGGCTTGGCGGATCCTGTGTTTTTCCCAAGCCCCGGAGCGGTGTTCTCGGCATTCTGGGCAACAGCTGCCGACGGGCGCCTGGGCAAACACATTTGGGCCAGCCTTGTAGTCATCAATATCGGATTTTTGATTTCAACGGTCTTGGCGGTTCCTGTCGGTCTAATGATGGGCACATTCCGCCTTGTGCAGGCGGGGTTGGAGCCCATCATCAATTTCATCCGCTACCTGCCTGTGACGGCCATGATTCCGCTGCTCATCCTTTGGGTTGGCATCGGCATTGAACAAAAAATCACTGTCATCATCATCGGCACTTTTTTTCAACAAGTGGTGATGGTGATTGATATCGTCAACCGTGTGCCGAATGAACTGCTGCATGCGGCCTACACGCTCGGTGCCGGGCGGCGGCAAATTCTGTCTCGTGTGTTGGTTCCCGCCATGTTGCCCGGACTGATGGACATGTTCCGCGTCACCATGGGGTGGGCGTGGACTTATCTCGTCGTTGCGGAACTTGTGGGTTCATCAGCAGGTCTTGGCTACATGAGCATGCAAGCCATGCGCGGTCTACATGCTGACATCATTTTTGTTGCCATTCTTGTTATCGGGATCCTCGGCATGATCACTGACCAGATGTTTCGTGTGCTCAAGCGGGTGCTCCTGCCGTGGGCTGAGGTGCGCTGATTGGGAAACGTCGCAATTCAAAACATCCGGCTCGAGTTCGGCGCGCAAGACCAAAAGATCGTGGCTCTGGACGATGTGAGCCTGACCGTTCCCGACAAGCAATTTGCTGTCATTGTCGGTCCTTCCGGATGCGGAAAATCGAGCCTCCTCGATATTGTTGCCGGGCTCCGCCAACCAACAGCTGGACGATGCTTGCTTGATGACGTTCCCGTGTCAAAGCCTGGCCGACAACGTGGCATGGTGTTTCAGAACTATTCGTTGTTTCCATGGCTTTCTGTCCAGAAGAATGTCGAGTTTGGTCTGCGCTTGCGCAATGTGCCGATGAAACAGCGGGAAGACACGGCGCGATCCTATCTTGAATCGGTTGGCCTTGCCGGATTTGAAAACAGCTACCCTACGCAATTGTCTGGCGGCATGAAACAGCGGGTGGCCATTGCCCGCGCCTTGGCCAATGACCCTGATGTGCTGCTGATGGATGAGCCGTTTGGTGCGCTCGACAGCCAAACGCGCACGGTCATGCAGCAACTGCTTCTCAAAGTCTGGGAGAAGGATAGCAAGACTGTAATGTTCGTGACCCACGATATCGAAGAGGCGCTTTTTCTGGGCGACATCATCTATGTCATGTCCGCCCGGCCTGGCCGATTTGTCGACAAGATTGCCGTACCGCTTCCACGCCCGCGACGCTATGAGCTGTTTTCAACACCGGAATTTCTCAAGCTGAAAAGGCGTATTCATGCCCGCTTGCATCCGGAGTCTTCTGCTGACCATTTCACTGACGATGAAACACCTCATGTATGAGCGGAAAGAAATTTTGCATCTGAAATCCCGGAGTAACATCCGCAACTGAACAGTTTTTCGACCACGTCAAACATGCAAGTGTCCCGAGTGAGCATTCTGAATTGAGTGAAACCAATTTTTGTGGAGATGAAAATGGAACAGACAGTCGTTCAAACAGGCAAGGTATTCAAGGTTTTCCCAGACGGACCCCCAGGCCATGGTCTCAAGCCCATTTCAGTGATGGATCAATCCAACATCATTTCGGGTGTGGGTACAGAAATCGGGACATTTGATTACGTCGACCCAACACGGCAATTCATGGTCGGTATCTGGGAAAGCACACCTTGCGTCGAGTATATTCCGTTCTATCCTTGTGATGAGTTCTGCCTCATCCTCAAAGGCAGCATTCGCATCACACAGAAAGACGGTACCGAAAACTACTTCAGTGAAGGTGAAGGCTTCATCGTGCTGCGTGGCACTGAATGCCACTATGCCATGACGGAGACGACAAAGAAGTACTCCATCATGTTTGAAAACAAGCTGTTGGCGAAATGACTCCGAAAGTCATCATCACCGCTGCGATCACGGGTGCTGGCGATACTGTCGGCAAGCATCCAGCGATCCCTGTGACGCCTGAACAGATTGCCAATTCGGCGCTTGAGGCGGCGCGGGCGGGGGCTGCAGTGGTGCATTGCCATGTGCGCGATCCCAAAACCGGCAAGAGTTCGCGGGCCGTTTCACTGTATCGCGAGGTGATGGAACGCATTCGCGCACAAAACCGAGACGTGGTGATCAACCTCACAGCCGGCATGGGCAGTGACCTTGAAATTGGCGACGGCGAACATCCACTGCCGATCGTCAACGAGAAGAGCGATCTCGTTGGGCCGACTGAACGATTGCTTCATGTTGCAGAACTCCGGCCCGACATTTGCACGATTGATTGTGGATCACTGAACTTTGGGGATGGCAATTTTCTGCTCGTGCAAACGCCATTGCAGCTGCGGGCCCAGGCGAAATTGATCCAAAGTTATGGTGTGAAGCCGGAACTGGAATGCTTTGACTCCGGCAATGTCTGGTTTGCCAAGCAACTATGTGCCGAGGGTTTGATCAGTGGCAAGCCATTGTTCCAACTCTGTCTTGGAATCCCTTGGGGTGCGCCCTATGATTCACAGACCATGGCTTATCAGAAATCGCTGCTGCCACCTGATGCGATATGGGCAGTCTTTGGCATTGGCCGCAATGAATTTCCTGCTGTGGCGCAAGCGGTGTTGCTGGGTGGCCATGTGCGCGTTGGTTTGGAAGACAATCTCTGGCTTGAAAAAGGTGTTTATGCTTCGAATGGCACACTGGTTGAAAAGGCCGCAACGATCATTCGACTGCTGGGGGCCGAGGTTGCATCTCCCCAAGAAGCCCGGGCCCTTTTGTCCTTGCCCGCTGTCACGTGAATTTTGATTACATCATTGTTGGTGGTGGCTCGGCGGGCTGTGTGGTGGCTGCACGGCTCAGTGAGAATGGACGGAGTTCGGTTCTGCTTTTGGAAGCAGGTCCACGGGATTGGCATCCGCTGATCCACATGCCCACCGGTGAAGTGTTCATGGTTGGCAGTTCGGTTGACTGGCAATTCAAAAGTGAGCCAGAGGCGCGGCTTGGTGGCTATCAGGTGCCGCTGCCACGTGGCCGTGTGCTGGGTGGCTGTTCTTCAATCAATGGCCAAATCTATGTGCGTGGTCACCGTCGTGACTATGATGAATGGCGGCAATTGGGTAACGAAGGCTGGGACTGGGAAAGTGTGCTCCCCTACTTCAAGAAGGCCGAAAATTGGAATGGCAGCACGGATGAATTGCGCGGCACCAATGGTCCACTGCGCACGGCTTTTGGTCGTTACAAGATGCCGCTGTTCGATGCGTTTATCAAAGCGGGCCAGCAGGCGGGTTACAATTTCAATCCCGACTACAACGGTGCAGAGCAGGAAGGTTTTGTCTGGACGCAGTATACGCACACCCACGCCTTTCCGATGCGCTGCTCAGCGGCACGTGCCTATATTTGGCCGACACGAGGCCGCAAAAACCTCACGGTGTGGACGGGTGCCCGGGCGCGCCGGCTGTCACTTGATGGCAAGCGCGTCACAGGGGTGGACGTCGACTACAAGGGCAAGAGACTTGCCGTCACTGCAAATCGTGAAGTGATCTTGTCAGCCGGAACCTATCACTCACCGCAACTATTGATGCTCTCTGGAATTGGTGATCCCATGGAATTGTCGGAACATGGCATTGCTTGCCACCTTTCACTTCCAGGTGTTGGAAAAAACTTGCAGGATCACATCGGCTCTTTTGTTCAGCACCGCTGCACCCAACCCATCACTTACTACAACATGACGAAACCATTGCGTTTGGCGATGGCAGCTTTGCAATATGCCTTTACGCGCAGCGGTCCCCTTGCAATTTTCCCCATGAACACCATGGCATTTCTGAAAAGCAATCCAGCGCTGGAACGGCCTGACATCCAATATTATTTGCTGCCAGCGGCGATGAACCCCAATGGCTCACCAGATCATCTGCCAAAATTCCATGGATACAATATTCATTGGTGCGGTTTGCGTCCACAGAGTACGGGGCATGTCGGGTTGCGCTCATCCAACCACCTTGATGCCCCGGTGGTCGTCCACAATTATCTGAAGGCACCCGCAGACCAGGCTTTAAACCGCCATGCACTGCGACTGGCACGAAAACTCCACGCACAAAGCGCCTTTGACGCCTTCCGGGGCGAAGAACTGGATCCGGGCCCAGCGTGTCAAAGCGATGACGAAATCGATGACTACGCCAGCCGTTTTGTCTCTTCGCATTATCATCCTGTTGGCACTTGCAAGATGGGCACGGACGCGATGGCCGTCGTCGATCCACACTTGCGCGTCCATGGGCTCCAGGCTTTGCGCGTCATCGACGCTTCAGTCATGCCACGCTTGGTAGGTGCCAACACAAACGCTCCCACAATCATGATTGGTGAAAGAGGTTCGGATTTGGTTTTGCAAAAACAAGAACGATTGTGAAATGTGAAGTGATGAAAAAACATTCGTGTTATTGAAATTCCATTTTCAATAACCATGAGCAAGAACTTCCCCAAATTTCATGGCATTGCTGCACCGGCAGTCCTGTTGTCACGGCGTGGCGGGCAGCACCAAGCCCAGAATTTGACGGGCGACTTTCCAACTTGCCACGGGCCTGCCGAACTTTTCGCATAAATTGGCAGTGCGCCTGACCAGTGCTGCATTGGAGGGGGCAAGCGTGTTGCGATCAAGGCGCACATTGTCTTCCATGCCCGTGCGCGTGTGACCACCTTTGGCGATGGCCCATTCATTCATGGTGATTTGGGCCGAACCGATGCCTGCCGCGCACCAAATGGCGTCGGGCGAAAGCCGCTTCAGGGTTTCAATGTAGAAGTCCATAATCCTCTCGTCAGCGGGCATCGCATTTTTGACGCCCATGACAAACTGCACATAGAGCGGACCCTGCAAGCAGCCATCCTTTTGCATGGTTGCTGCCTGAACAATGTGGGACAGGTCAAAGGCCTCGATTTCAGGTTTCACACCGTGGGTCAGCATTTCGGACGCGAGCCAGTCCACCAGCTCCGGCGGATTTTCATAAACGCGGTTGGGAAAATTGTTTGAGCCCACCGAAAGCGAGGCCATGTCGGGGCGCAAGGGCAACATGCCGCCACGGGCCGTCCCTGCCCCCGATCTGCCGCCGGTTGACAGTTGAATGATGAGGCCCGGGCAATGTTTTTCCAGACCTTCCATTAATCTGGCAAAGCGCTCAGGGTCTGAAGTCGGTTTGCCTTCATCGTCGCGGACATGGCAATGGGCGATACTGGCTCCGGCCTCAAATGCTTCCTGCGTGCTTTCCACCTGTTCTGTAATAGTGATAGGCACGGCCGGATTGTTGTGTTTGGTTGGCAGTGAGCCGGTGATAGCCACACAGATGATGCAAGGATTACTCATGCCTTACTCAAGACCACGTTCCATGTGACTTCGCGAAACGGGTTGGGCAATCCCAGTTTCGTTGCGCGATTTGCATCATCGGCCCATGTGAAATCGGCTATCAAACTCTTTTTCACACCGAACACCGCATCGTCCTGCAACCACGGGCAATCCGGCGTGAAAATATGGGTGACGAGTTTTTCATGTCCAGGTGCCGTGACCATGAAATGCAAATGGGCCGGACGGTTGGGATTGCGGTCCAAAGCCTTCAGCATATCGCCCACCGTGCCATCATGGGGGATGGGATAGTAGCGCGGGTAAACTGTCAGAAAGTGGTAGCAGCCACTTGCATCGGCTGTGAAAACACCGCGACAGTTGTTTTCCGGCTGAATGCCCCTTTGCTGCACGTCATAGAAACCTTCGTCATTGGTCTGCCACACTTCCAGCTTGGCACCGGAAATGATCCTGCCCTTGGCATTGGTCACCCTGCCCTGCACCACCACAGGCTCACCCTTGCCATCCAGGCAGATGTTTGCGCCGTTGGGATAGTGGGGAGCGCCGGGAATATAAAAGGGACCGAGAACGGTTGATTCAGTTTCGCCGGATATCTTGTGGTTGTTCAGCGTTTCCACCAACATGGAAATGCCCAGCGTGTCCGACAACAGGATGAACTCCTGCCGCCACTGGGTCGAGAGATGGCCGGTGCGCGTAAGAAAGTTGATGCCATGCATCCACTCATCAAGCGTGGGCCTGGTTTCCTTGACGAAGGCATGGAGGTGCTTGACCAGCGAATCTACCAGCAGCTTGGTGCGCTTGTTGGCTTGTGGACCAGTGCGGTTTTGTACAACATTCACAGACTCTTTTGCAGTGAAGTAAGGCGACACCTTCTTTCGTGCCACGTTCATTTTTGCGACAGCTTTTGCCATGATCAATGCCCCAGAATGCTAGTTAGTGCGCTGAACAAATCTTTCTCGGCAGTGGCGGAGGATTGGAAGGAACGCCACGCCACATGGTGGTCTGGCCGCACCAAAAGGCACCCTCCATCAGCAATTTCAGATGCCCTGGCCCAATCGCCGGTGTGGTCTTCGTAGTCACTGCGCGGGCCGATGACGCGGACCTTAATGTCCATTCCGAGTGCCGCGCTGGCCGCTTTCGCGGCATTGCCCCATGCTTCACCGCCAATTCCCGTGAGAAGAGTGAAGTGGCCTTTGCCTGTCAAATCAAGAGTCGAATGTTGTTTGCCCTTGGCGTCAAAGACCCAAACGTGAGGCAATCTTGCACCAGGCCACGTTGTTGGCGCGTAGTGTAGTTCCCTGTCCTGCTTGAATGCAGGTTCCTGTTGGCCATCTGCGAAGATCGCACCTGAGACATAACGCTGGTTCATCTCGACGCCGTGGCAGTCAAATTCGTAGTTCTTCAATGCTATGGCCTGGCGCAACGCCGCCCGCTGTTTCTCCGCCTGCGGTGTTGCATGCGCACGACCATCCATGTTGCGTTTGATCTTTTCGTGGTCCACGCCGCCGTCCATGCCGAGGGCTTCGAAAATCGGGCCAAATTCAGCAATCGACTGGTTGGCCCTTGTTACAATCTCCCGGGCAATCGGAGCGCGTTCCGTCGAGTAGCTTTGCAACAGTTTCGTTGTTGCCTGTCCCTTGAGAACAGCGCTGAGTTTCCACGCGAGATTGAAGGCATCCTGAATGGACGTGTTGGAACCCAAACCATTGGAAGGGGGATGACGATGAGCGGCATCACCCATGATAAATACGCGGCCTTCTTGCAGGCGGGTGGCGTACATGTTGTTGACTGTCCAGGTGTTGGCAGAGATCAATTCGATGTCCAGCTTGGGATCGCCAACCAGTTGGCGGGCCACGGCCGTTGCCATTGCAGCATCCACAACGGGTGCGGGCCGAGTGATATCGTAGCCCCAGACAATCAACCATTCATTCCACGGCCTGATCATGCGCACGAGACCCATGCCGATGCCGCCGACATCTGCGCCGGGCTGCATGATCCAGTAGAGCACGGAAGGGCGATGCGCCACGTAATTTGACAAGTCGGCGCGGAACAGGATGTTCATGGAGCCGCCCACCCCCATTTTGCCTTCAAGCGGGATTCCGGCGTGGTCAGCCACGAGTGAATTACTGCCGTCAGCTCCGACAAGGTATTTTGCGCGTACCGTGAACGTCTTGTCCATCAAGCGATCCTTGACAGTTACGGTCACGCCTTCGTGGTCCTGAATGTGTGACAGATACTCACATGACATCCGGGCCTGGGCACCACGCGAACATGCGGTCTTGAACAGGATAGGTTCCATGAACGTCTGCGGCAGGTCATTCATGTGGCATGGCGAGGACAGGTGGTGTTCAGCGCGTGACAACGGGTGCTTGCCCCAGCTTTTCATGCGCCCCAGTTCTTCGCCCGCGAGGCTTTCGCAGAACACATTCTCTCCCATCAGGTCCTGCCCGGTTGCCTGTTGATAGGCTTCAGCTTCAACTGTGTCGCCAAGATCGCGCAGCACCTCCATGGTGCGTTGATTGGTGATGTGGGCGCGTGGCGTGTTGGCCAGCCAGCGGTACTGATTGATAATGAAGGTATTCACGCCGTAACTTGCCAGCAAGGCAGCCGTGGCGCTGCCTGCGGGACCAGTGCCCACGACCATCACGTCGGTTGTGATATCAGCCATAGCTTGATCTCTCCATCAGTGTTGCGGACGGCGGCCATGGTAGGCGTCGTCCAAAAGTTGGCGAATTGCGCTGCGTTCCAACGCGCGTGGATTTGGGTAGGGATTGGAAACCGCAATATCAGCGGCCGTGTCAAGGCCGGATTGCGGCATGCCGATGTCTTTCAAGGCCAATGGGGCGTTGAGTTTTTGCGCAAGGTCAAACAGTCCACCCACAGCAGAAGAAGCACCCAGCGCCCGCGCAATCGCGTGCATCGCGTTCGGGGAACTGCTAGCGTTGTAGGCTGCGGCATGGGGCAGTACCACCGTGTGGGTTTCGGCGTGAGGCAAGTTAAAGCTGCCGCCCAACACATGACAGAGCTTGTGGTGCAGCGCCATGCTGACAGAGCCCAACACAGTGCCGCAGAGCCAGGCCCCATACAATGCTTCATCATGCCCGGCT
This sequence comes from Hyphomicrobiales bacterium, assembly GCA_043768765.1. Lineage (GTDB taxonomy): Bacteria > Pseudomonadota > Alphaproteobacteria > Rhizobiales > Aestuariivirgaceae > Aestuariivirga. Next base: position 41,614 of record JAYVKC010000105.1, read on the forward strand.
TTGCCTTGCGGCAAGGCGTGGGCCAAGGCACGAATACCTTCCTCCGCCAGCAAGGCAACAATGGGATTGCCATCGACGGCGTAGAGGCCTTCAACAGCGTGGGCGATGGCATTCATGCCCGACGTGGCAGCGAAATCATCCGGCAAGGTTGCGAGCAAATCAGCATCATAGATGACAGTTTCCGGTTGAATTCGTGCATCGCGTCTTGTGGTCTTTGCGCCACCTGAGGTTTCACCCAGAATGTTGGTCATCTCGGAGCCTGCGAAACTCGTTGGCACCACCAACTGCGGCAGATCGGTGCGCAGTGCTATGGCTTTGCCAAGACCTGTGGATGAACCGCCGCCCACGGCAATCGTGCCGTCACATTGTGCATCGTTCAACTTGGCAATTGCTGCATCGGTGACGTTTGTCGGTGTGTGCATGGCGGCACCGGCAAAGGCGACACCATGGGTTTCTTTGACCAGAGCCAGGCCGGTGTCGGCCTGGTTTGATGTCGTCACAATGAGGGGCCGTTTCATGCCAAGTCGCTTTGCCTCGGCCGCGGCTTCCGAGAGTTTGCCACGCCCGAATATCACCCGGGTTGGAAGGGCTGAGTAAACAAAGGGCTTCATGTCTAAAAGCCTACCCTGTCTCCACCCTTGAGTGCCAGGATTTCCCGCGCTTCCGCAGGTGTTGCCACGGCAAGTCCGAGCTCTTCAATAATGGTCCTGATTTTTCGAACCTGTTCGGCGTTTGAGGTGGCGAGCTTGCCTTTGCCGATGAACAGGGAGTCTTCCAAGCCCACGCGCACATTGCCGCCCATCATGGCTGCCTGCGTGCAAAAAGGCATCTGGTTTTTGCCGGCGGCGAGGACGGACCAGCGGTAGTCCTTGCCAAACAGCCTGTCGGCCGTTTCCTTCATGAACATCAGGTTGCGCAAGTCCGCGCCAATGCCGCCCAGAATTCCAAAAATCATCTGCACGAAAAACGGGGGCTTGACCGCACCTTTGTCGACAAAATGCGCGAGGTTGTAGAGATGCCCCACATCATAGCATTCATGTTCAAAGCGGGTGCCGTGCTGTTCGCCCAGGTCACGCAGAATGCGGGCGATATCCTTGAAGGTGTTGCGGAAAATAAAGTCGTCCGTGCCGCGCAGATAGGGTTCCTCCCAGCTATGCTTCCAACCAGAGTAACGATCAGCGAGGCCGTGAATGGCAAAATTCATCGACCCCATGTTGAGCGAACACATCTCGGGCCTGGCGACAAGAGGTGCGGCAAGGCGCTGGTCCATGGTCATGTTGAGGCCGCCACCTGTGGTGATATTGATCACGGCATCACAGGCCTGCTTGATGCGCGGCAGGAACTGCATGAACACGTCTGGATTTGGTGTCGGACGGCCGTCAATTGGATCACGCGCATGCAGGTGAATGATTGACGCGCCAGCCGTTGCCGCTTCAATTGAATGCTCCGCAATCTCATCCGGTGTCACCGGCAAGTGCGGCGACATGGTCGGTGTATGAATGCCACCCGTGATGGCCACGGAAATGATGACTTTGTTCGCCATGGGTTCAGTCCTTTGTGTTCACACGGTAGCCCGTGGGGAAAAGTGAAATGTTCCAGCGCTGGGTGATGAAACCCCAAATGCCTTGCGGTGCCACCAGCATGATGACAATGGCCAGCGTGCCCAGAAACAGCAGATAGACCGTTCCGAGGTCCGCCAAAAATTCACGCAACAGAAAATAGACAAGTGTGCCGATGATCGGGCCTTCGATGGTGCCGATGCCGCCGATTACGACAATGAAGATGACGAAAGCTGTCCAGTCATTGACGCTGAAGGCGGCGTCGGGCGAAACACGAATCTTCTGGAGTGCAATCAATGATCCCACCATTGCCGTGATGCCTGCCACGGCGACATACACAGCATATTTGATGCTATCAATGCTGATGCCAAGACTTGCAGAGGCAATTTCACTGTCGCGTATCGCCGTCAGGGCCAGGCCGATGCGTGAACGCAGCAAGCCATAGACAAGGGCGACTGCGCCGACGCCCAGAACAAGCGCCAGCCAATAGATTGAAGCCTCGCGCCAGAACTTGGTTTCAGCCATGGTCTTCAAAACGTTGGCAGGGAGGCTCATGCCGGATCCACCGCCCAGTGACGGGATGAGGGATGCCACAAGGCGGAACACTTCGGCCACGACCCAGGTGCCTATGGCAAAGTACGCGCCCTGCAATCTAAACACCAGTTTTCCAACAGGGAGTGCCACCAACACGGCGGCAATGCCGGCGAGAGGTACTGCCAAGAACGGGTGAAGTCCTGCAAACATCACCATTGTCATTAGGGCGTAGCTGCCCAAGCCGACGTAGGCCTGTTGTCCCACCGAGACCAGGCCAGTAAAACCCGCGAGCAAATTCCACAGGGACGCCAAGGCGAGATAGACCATGAACTGGCCGAGCAATCGCAGTGTGGCAACAGAACCCCACCAGGGAGCTGCACACAGTATCGCCACAAGCGCGATCGCAATCACAAAAGCGAAACGGCTGGCAGGTGAAGAACGGCTGACGGTGGATGTCATCCGTCCATCCTCGGAAAGAGACCCCGGGGGCGAATGGCGAGTACGCCCAAAAAAACCAGATGCCCCGCCAGCAATTGCCAGCCGGGATTGATCTGCGCGCCAATGGCCTGTGCCACGCCCAGAATGATGCCCCCCGCCAGCGTGCCCCACAGATTTCCAAGACCGCCGATGATCACGGCTTCAAAGCCGAAGATCAACCGTCCCGGCCCCATGAAGGGATCGAAGTTGGAACGGATGGCGAGGAACACGCCGGCGATGGCGACAACACCCAAACACAAGGCCATGGCCCAGGCATAAACCTTGTTCTTGTCGAGGCCCATGAGAAGTGCAGTTTCTGAATCATCGGACGTGGCGCGGAAAGCACGGCCGAGTGCGGTGTTGTAAAACAGGTATTGCAAGCCGGCGATGACGGCGATGGCCACGGCAAAATTCAGCAATGGCAGATAGCCAATGGCAACACCGGGCAAAACGGGAAAGCTTGCCGTTTCCAACGCGCCGGCCTGCAGTTTGCGGCTGTCTGCCGTGAACAGTTCGAGCAAGCCATTCTGCAAAATGACCGACAAGCCAAAGGTGACGAGCAGTGGCGGCAAAATGTCCTTGCCCAAAGTCCGGTTGAGAATGAACTTCTGCAAGCCATACCCAAAAGCCATAGCCAAAGGAATGACCAACAGCAGACTGGCCAGGGGGTGCATGCCCGTTGCATAAACCACCGACCACGCCAGAAACGCCACAGCCACAATCAAATCACCATGGGCGATGTTGACCACGCGCATGACGCCGAAAATCAGCGAAAGCCCGGCCGCAAACAGGGCGTAAAGCCCGCCAACCAGGATGCCTTGAATGATGATGTTTAGCCAAACCATGCCCCATCACATCCCGAAATAGGCCGCTGAAATCTGATCTTTGCCATAGGCCTTTGGCTCGCCCTGCAATGCAATGCGTCCTTCCAGCAAGCACATGAACCTGGTGGAAGAAGCCAACGCCCGAGTGACATCCTGTTCCACCAGAATTGCAGTCAAGCCATTGCCTACAATCGTGGGCAGCATGTCATAAATGTCCTTTATGATGATGGGGGCAAGTCCGAGGCTCAACTCATCGAACAAAATCAGGTCAGGATTGGACATCAGTCCACGACCAATGGCCACCATTTGCTGTTGCCCACCCGACAGCGATGTGGAGGGCGCATTGCGCTTTTCCTTAAGGATGGGGAAAATTTTGTAAATGGCATTCAAATCCCACGGGCCTTTGCGCCCCATGCTGCCACCGAGAATCAGGTTCTCTTCAACCGAAAGCGACGGAAACAGTCTGCGCCCCTCTGGCACCAGTGCTATGCCACGCCTTACAATGTCGTTGGCGGCATGAACGTCGATGCGCTCACCTTTGAAACTGATGCTTCCCGTTTTCTTGGCGAGCAGCCCGCAAATGGACTTCAGCAACGTGGTTTTGCCCGCCCCATTGGAGCCAATCAGCGCCAACACCTCGCCTTGCCTCAGTTCAAGTGAAAGCCCGTGCAGCACCTTTGCATCGGCATACCATGCCGCAAGATTTTCAACATGCAACAGCAGGTCAGGCATTGGCGTCCGCGCCCAAGTAAACCGACTTCACTTCACGGCTTTTCATCACCTCACCGGGCTTGCCATCAACAATCAATTTGCCAAAATTCAACACGACGAGACGCTGTGCCACAGAGAGCAACGCATGCACGACATGTTCGATCCACACAATTGTAACACCTGAGGCATGCACATCACGGATGGCAGACAGCAGTGATTGGCACTCCCGTTCAGTCAACCCGCCTGCGATTTCATCGAGCAACAACAATTCAGGTTCCGTGGCAAGGGCGCGAGCCAGTTCCAGCCGCTTGCGCTCGAGCAATGTAATCGACCCTGCCCGCGCGTTGGCCTTGGCCTTCATGCCTGTGAGTTCCATGACCTTCAGTGCGCGAGCTTCGGTATCAACACCTGTCCGTCCAAATGTAGCGCCCACCAGGATGTTTTCAAACACCGTCATGCCTGTGAAGGGATGTGGCACCTGGAACGATCTTGAAATGCCCAGCTTGCAGCGCGTTGCCGCACTGGTTTTCGAGATGTCCTGTCCCTTGAATTTTACCTGGCCCTGATCCGGTCGAACGGTGCCCGCCACCACATTGAACAAGGTGGTTTTGCCCGCCCCATTGGGGCCAAGAATGCCGACAATCTCGCCTTTGGCCACGTCAAAGCTCACCGCATCGATGACGACCAGTGCGCCGTAGCGTTTGCCGAGTGAATTGAGCTGGAGCAACGTCATTGGGAAAGGGGGGAAAGGGGGATGGAAAACCATCCCCCCAACTTTCAATGTATCAGTTCAGGGTGCGCACTTTTCCGGCGACTGGTATGTTCGGGTGTTGCACATTGGTGGTGATGACAAGGTCATAGCCCTTGTCACCCTTGGTCCATTGCCCTCCGACAAGTGGTGTCTTGCAAACGTTTTTCACGGGATTGTTGGGACCACCCTTCCACGAAACCTGGCCCGTGATGGTGGCCAGATCGGTTTCCAGGATTGATGCCAGCACGGATTCCGGATCATTCACGTCTTTGGTGCGTTTGATGACGTCAAAGGCGGTTTCAAAGATGGAGTGCGTAAAGCCCAACGGCTGCGTCCACGGCTTGCCGCTTGCGGCAGTGTAGGCATCCGACAATTCCTTTGCCGACTGACCCGTCAGGCTTGACTTGAAGGGGTGGTTTGGTGACCACCACACCTCAGATGTCAGGCCATCGCCGCTTGCGCCCAACGCTTCAAGTGAAGAGGGGAACAACAGTGCCTTGCCAATGGTTACCACTTTTGGCTTGAACCCCTGCTGTGCGGCCTGGGCCCAGAAGGTTGCAAAATCCGGCGGGATCATCACGCCGGTCACAATTTCAACGCCAGCTTCCTTGAACGCCGCAATCTGCGACGTAAAGTCGTTGTTCAGCGGTTGGTAGCGACCTAGATCAACGAGTTTGTATCCGGCACCAGTAAGCGGTTTTGGCAGCCCTCTTTCCGCGTCGCCCCAGGCATTGCCATCGGCATCATTGGGGAACAAGCCACCAACAATTTTCGCCGCACCCGACTGATCCCAGATACCAACGAAGTTGGCGATGATGTCTTCGAGGCCCCAGAAATAGTGATAGGTCCATTTGAAACCCTCTGCCGGATTGCCGTTGCGGCCAAAGAAGTACGGTTGCCACGGGCAATTGTTGGTGATGCAGGGAACGCCGTTCAGCTCGGCCTGGTCTGCAACAGGATTTGTTGTGTCTGGCGTGTCTTTGGCCAGAAGAAGTTTCACGCCGTCCTTTTCAATCAATTCCGTTGCCACTTCGGCGGCGCGGTTGGGGTTTGACTGACAGTCTTTTGTGATGATTTCGACGGGCACGGGCAGTTTGCCCATGGCGTCTTGCAAACCTGCCAGGATCCAGTCCTGTGCTTCACCAAAACCTGCAAGCGGGCCTGTGGTGGGGCTGACAAGACCGATCTTGAATGTGTCGGCAGCGTAGGCGCGTCGCAACACGGCGGGTGCTGCAACGAGGCCAACGCTGGATTTCAAAAGAGTGCGGCGATTTACGATCAATTTATTTGGCATGGTTTCCTCCCTGGCTGCCAAGCAGTTCATTTAATTTTGACAGGTGTTCGAGAACTAGGGCCCGGAGGGCCGTTTTTTTCTCGTCGGTCCACGGCTTGAAACCCTGGTTGGATTTGAAGCCGAGATTGCCTTCGCGCACAAGCCCTTGAAGATAGGGACTGGGTTGGCGGGAATTTTCGAGGTCATACAGAACCTGACTGTGAACATCGAGTGTGAGATCTGTGCCGACAAGATCGGCGTTCTCAAGCGGTCCGAGAACAGCAAGGCGGCGGCCAAAACTGCTTTTCACCACGAGATCGACAGTCTCAGCGTCGCACACCCCGTTCTCGACGAGCGAAATGGCTTCACGCCACAACGCGTGCTGCAGGCGGTTGCCGACAAAGCCCGGCACGTCTTTCTTTACATGTACCGGCACTTTGCCGAGCTGACGCATGAGTTCCATTGTGGCGTTTACAACCTCCTGTGAGGTGTCACTGGTTTGGATGACTTCAACCAAGGGCACCAGATAAGGCGGGTTCCACCAGTGGGTGCCGATGGCGCGATGTTTGGTTTTCACACGCGCCATGACTTGAGTGATGGGAATGACCGATGTGTTTGAGGCAAGTATTGCATCCGGCCTTGCTGCTGCTTCGATGCGTGCAAACAGTTCCTGTTTCAGGGCGAGTTTTTCCGGTGCCGCTTCGACAATGAAGCCGGCGTCATTCACAGCTTCTTCAAGTGTCGGCACGGTTTCCACACGTGCCGCAGCTGTTACATCGCGACCCAGTGATGCCAGTGTTTGAGAAATGCGGGTTTTGACTGTGCCCAACGTTTCGGCAAAAGTGTCGGTAATACGCACATCATGCCCGCCCTCGGCAAATGCGAGTGCCAGTCCATGGCCCATCAAGCCTGCACCGATGACTGCAACTTTCACCACTGCACCTCCTGGCCCGACGCCAATTGCGTCAACATTCTGTCGAGTACAGCCAGCTCTGCGTTGCCCACCTCGTGGGCCCGGCCCGGAAATACATCAGTGCGGAGCCGCGCCCGCGCTGCCGCCAATTCCAATGCTGCTGCTGCATGGGCTGGCAAGGGGATCCACGGATCCTGATCTGCACCTGAGAGATATACCGGAAGCGCCTTCAAGTCGGCGTGCGGGCGCGTGTCAGTTGTAACGCCTACGCGACACCCGGTAAAAGCTACCATGCCACCACGCCAGAGGCCAAACTTGAAACCATACTCAAGTGTGAGGCAGGCCCCTTGGCTGAATCCTGCCATGACCAGAGGCAATGGACGTGGCACCATGGCAACAGCGTTTTCGAGTTGGCCCAGAGATGCTGCAAGTTGTGCGCCGGTCGTCTCGGTCATGGGATCAATGGCGCGCGCATCGTACCAACTGCCCGATGCGGCGCGCGGCAATATGTAGGCCACCCCTTCAGCATTCAAACGCGCCAGAGTATGGTCTTCCATTTGCTCAGGCGATTGGCCTCGACCATGGGTCAACACGCACACCACAGCGGCGCTCTGCATTGGCGCGCCGCGCAACAGGGGTGTGGTGTTTGGGATCATAGTTCAAAATTCGCCGGTTCAAGCCCCGCCACCATTTCGGCGCGGCGGTTTTCAAACCAGGGAGGGAAGACCAGCGATGTACCAATTTTGTCCGGCGGTTCATCCTTGGCCCAGCCTTCCGGCACTGTCCATGCAATTTCAAACAATGCGCCACCGGGTGAGCGCACGTAACATGACTTGAAATAGTTGCGGTCTTTCTGCTCCGAAATGTCGGTGAAACCCAGGCCTTCGATATGGGCCCGCAGTTGCAGCTGGTTTTCTTCGTTGCCGGTGTTCAGTGCCAGATGATGAATTGTGCCGCCGGACAATGTCCATGTACCTTGCGGGCGCTCCGGCTCGTGCAACACTTCGACCACCGCCGTGAGGCCGTTGTTTTCGGGAACGGCAAAGCTCAGGCCTTCATGGTTGTCGGCGTGTTTTTTCATCGGGATTGCAATGGTCAAAAAATCGTCCATGGCGGTGCGGTCAGCGACAGAAATGGCAACACCAAAGATGCCCTTGATGCCGTGGTCCCTGCCGATGCCGTGCTTGTCGTTGGTGATGGAGACCCGCGTATCACCGGGGTTTTCGACAAGCTCAAACGGAATGCCGCACGGGTGTTCAAGTGCCACCCGCGTCAAACCAAAGCGGCTGGTTTTTGAGGCTTTGACGCCACGGCCATTCAGCCGATTGACCCAAAACTCGGCCGCGCCAACCGGAATGGCCGCCAGAATTGTTTTGGACTGGTTGGTGCCACGGCGGCCAAACACACCGGGTTTGCGGAAAGGGAATGTGGTGAAGATGGTGGAGGCATCACCTGTTTTTGACCCATAGTAAAGATGATAAACTGGCAACACGCCGTCAAACAGCACGGTGCGTTTGACAGAATGCAGGCCCAGGTCCTTGGTGAAAAAATCAAAATCTTCCTGGGCACCGTCCGTGCTTATGGTGAGATGATGGAACCCGCTGATCAATGCCATGGCCTAACCTCCCAATTTAACCGCGTTCTGCATCGCGCAGAATTGGACAGGAGACTAGGCATCAAATTCGGTGTTGTCGACATGCCTTTAGCCCGACGTGTAGCCGCCATCGGCATAAAGCACGTGGCCGGTGTAAAAATCAGAGGCCTTTGACACCAGGAACAGCAGTGGCCCCGCCAAGTCCGAAGCTTCGCCCAAGCGACCCTTCGGAACGCGCGCCAGGAAACCAGCCCTGGTGGTTTTGGCTTTCTCATCGTCGGCAAACATCCACGCCGTCAAGGGAGAGCGAAACACGGTGGGGGCGATGGCATTGACCGTGATGCCGGTTGGACCCAACTCGCAACCCAAGGCTTTGGTCATGCCATCAACAGCCGCTTTTGAGGCGCAATAAGCGGTGTAGCCTGCGGGGTGACCCAGCAGTCCACGGGCTGAAGACATGAGCACGATTTTACCGCCCTCCCCCTGCTTCAGCATCTGCGCCGTGACGGTCTTGGCCATCAGCCAGCTTTGGGTGACGTTGGCATCCATCACGTCCAGAAAACGTTCCGGTGGCATATCCGTGATTTTTGAAACGTCGTTTTTGCCCGAGGCGACAACAAGAATATCAACCCGGCCGAAGCGTTCCACTGCCTTGGCAACAATAGTGCCACAGTTTTGTTCCGTGGACGGACGAATGTTGACTGTGGCGACATCTTCACCGCAGTCCCTGGCAATGGTTTCCAGTTCTGATTTCTTGCCGGCTGACAAGACCAACTTGCAACCTGCTGCGGCCAAGACCTTGGCGGCCACAGCACCGAATGCGCCGGTTGCGCCTGTGACAATCGCAACTTTGCCTTTGACGTCAAACAGCGATGCGGGATTTTTCAACCAATCGCCCGTCATGGTTTCACTCCTGGCGGACAGGGGATGACCACCAACATTTTGCAAATGTGGTTGCTGCGGTTGATGATCTCGCGCACTTCGCCCGGTGGAATGGTGCAGGAATCCATCGCCTTCAAAACCGCTTCCACACCGTCGATGATCACCGTCATCTCGCCCTCCAGAACGATGTAGACTTTTTCAAATGGGGTTGCGTCCGGCCCGGCACCTCCACTGGGCAGAAATTGTGAATAACCAACCCACTGGTTTTGCGGCCCGCCTGCTTCAAACCCCTGCAGACGCAAGCCGACCACGCCGCGGTGATTTGGCGCTTCATACTTCTCAGCATCAGCAAAGCGCTTGACGAGCATCAGAATTTGTCTCCACGCTCAATGCGATAGTTCTGTGAGGGATCCGTGATTGCCACAAGGCGGATGATGCAACCGTCGCCACGATCCCAGTTCCATGGGAAGAAGGCAAAGGTGCAACGTTTGCCCGTCACCGCGTCCAGATCGCCGCCGACATTCTCAATTCCCAGTATTCCGTTTTTGAACAGGATCTGGTGCACCGGCTCCCAGTCCGGGAAGTCCTTGGCCCAATCGCGTCCGCCTGACCATTCGAAGTATTCCTTTTCCAGATGTGGCAACAACGGACCGTTGCGCTGTGGGCCGATGGCGGTTGCAAGCGGATGGTCATTGGCCTGGGTATCATGACCCACCACTTTCACCTGTTTGTCGACCATCCATTGCCCGGCTGACGGCACAAAGCCCGGACAATAGGCAAAATAGTCGCCGTCTTCGTATTGCTTGTGCCAGCCGGTGTTGAGGATCAACACGTCATGCGGTCGAATGGATTTGCCGCAGGCGCTTTCAAGATCGTCAGCGGTAATTGATTGCCATTTCTGCTTCGGCATGGGCACCACAATGCCAGAGCCGAAAAAATGCGGCAGCGGCACTTCATCAATGAAGGGTGTGCCTTGAACCACGTGGGCGGGGGCATCGATATGCGTGGTCGAGTGCATTGAGGTGGTGATGCGCTGTGACAACACGCCGGACTTGGCCATGTAGTGAATGCGTTCGATTTTCACATCCTGGAAGTATGGCCAGTTTGGGCATTGATATCCCCAGCGATGGGAGAGGTTGGTGAATTGCAGCCCCATGGGATTGTCCAAGTTGGCTTGAAACTCAATGCCGCGCACTTTGACCACTTCGATCCTCCGCTTTTTGCTTTGTATGGTGATACGATTATAGCTACTTTGCTGAACTGAAAAGCCGATTGCACTGTATACCGGTACAAAAAATGGAGGGTCCATGCAGAGGGCTGACATTCAAGTGATCACCAAGGCGGTCGCGGTGCTGCGTGTTTGCGCCAGTACAAACCGGGGACTGAGCCTGGGTGAAATTGCTGAACGCGTCGGGTACCCGCGCTCGACTGTGCAGCGTATCGTCAACTCGCTGCGGACAGAACACTTGTTATCCGCTGAAGATGCTTACAGCAGCATCAGGTTGGGCAGCGGGATTTTTGCGCTGACATCCCAGCCGCATTTTGACGTTGTCGAGATTGCGCATCCTTTTCTGAAGGAACTCGCACAAGAAACCGGAGAGACCGTTGACCTCGCGATGTTGCGGCATGACCACCTGGTGTTCCTGGACCAGGTCGCCGGAAATCACCGTTTGCGCGCCGTATCGTCCGTCGGAGAGGCGTTTCCCTTGCACAACACGGCCAATGGAAAAGCAGTGTTGGCGCTGTTGCCAGGTGACGAAGTTCGAAAAAGGTTTGGGGCAATGTTCAGACAGGGGGCAAAGGGCATGAAGCACTTTCTCCATGAGATTGGAGAAATCCGCCAGTCCGGCATTGCCGAAGACAACCAGGAACACACCGAGGGTATTTGCGCCATTGGTACCGCGTTCCAAGCCGTCAGCGGCATCTATGCCCTTTCGCTGCCGATGCCTGCGGTTCGGTTCGAAATGCGCAAAGTCATGTTGAAGGAGCGGCTTTTGCTCGCGCGCAACAACATTTTGACTGCCATCAAGGCCGCCGTCGCATAACCAGACATGGCGGGTCTCGCTGTTGACAGTTCGATCAAAATACATAATGTATATCAGCTGGTCGATGCCGAATTGACAGGAAGGAAGCCACTTTTGGACATGGTTCCAGTTGGCAAAAAATCTATCTGCATTGATGATTTGCGGCGCAGGATTCTGACGAACGCGCTGGACCCCGGCGTCTACCTTGATGAAGTGGAAATAGGGGAGACCTACGGCATTTCCAGGCCGCCGGTGCGCGAAGCCCTGCGTCAGCTGGCTGGCGAAGGTTATGTCGTGCTGCATGAAAACCGCGGGGCACAAGTAGCACCCATGAGCCACAAGACACTGCGCAACTTCTTTGTTGCCGCTCCGATGATCTATGCGGCTGTTGCGCGGCTTGCGGCACAACATGCTTCGCCGCAACAGATCGACCACTTGAAACAAATTCAACGGGCTTTCCGCGTGGCAATCCGCAACCATGACACAACCCAACGGGCACTTCTCAACCAGCGCTTTCACGCCAGCATGGGCAACGTGGCAGACAATGAGTTTCTGCTGCCAAGCCTGCACCGCTTGCTCATCGATCACACACGCATCGGCATGACATTTTACAATTCGCGCCAGAAAAGCCTGTCGAAGCAGCAAGTGGCAGCGGCCGACCAGCACGACCAATTCATCGCCTTGATCGAAGCCGGTGACGCTGATGCCGCCGCCGAACTGGCCTTGGCACACTGGGAACTGTCGCGCGCGCAGATCGAGATTTTTGTCACGCCAGCAAGCATTCACATCCCGCTAGGCCCGCCGCCAGCGGCCAAAGCAAAGGTCGCAGCATGAAGTTTGAAGGTATCTATACGCCAGTCATCACACCCTATCGCGATGACGGCGCAATCGACCACGATGCATTTTGCGCCATAATCGAATTCCTTGTTGTTTCTGGTGTTCACGGCATTATCAATGGTGGATCGACTGGCGAATACTATGCACAAACCTTGGAAGAACGCCTGGAACTGGCCAAGCTGGCCAAACAGGTCATCGGAAAGCGAACAGCGCTGATCATCGGCACCGGTGCCATTCGGCTTTCTGATTCCCAACGGGTGGCGGAAACAGCTGCGAAGATTGGTGCTGATGCAATCCTTGTAGGATCACCGCCCTATGCGGTGCCGACGGAACAGGAAAACGCAACCAACGCGCTTGCCATTGACCGTGCGGCGGACATTCCGATCATGCTCTACAACTATCCAGGCCGCATGGGCGTCAACATGGGTGAGGCGTTCCTGGACAGCGTTGGCGGTTCGCGCAACTTTTGCGCCATCAAGGAAAGCTCCGGCGACATCAATCGTGTGCACTTGCTGGCGCACGATTATCCACACATCCAGTTGTCCTGCGGCATGGATGACCAGGCACTGGAATTCTTTGCGTGGGGTGCGCGCAGCTGGGTGTGTGGCGGGTCCAATTTTTTGCCGCTCGAACATGCGGCACTCTATCAAGCCTGCGCCATCGACGGGAACTTTGACAAGGGCCGCCGCATCATGACAGCCATGTTGCCACTGATGCGTGTGCTTGAACAGGGCGGAAAGTTTGTCCAGTGCATCAAGCATGGGTGCGACATGGCGGGCCATAGAGCCGGCCCGCCGCGATCACCGCTCCAACCTTTGGACAAAGCGGAAAAGCGCCAACTGGACCAGGTGGTGCAGGTGCTTAAGCGCAGCATCGCCGACATCGCTGCGGAGACGTGAGATGGCGTATCTGGTCTTTGACGGGAATCACGCTGTCGCATGAGCAGTTACACGGCGCGGCGCACGCCGGTGCATCGCGGGCCTGCCGCCTGGAGCGCCATCCTGCCCGGACAAGATGCGATTGTTGCGCTTGATGAGGACCAGACCGCCGATGTCGCCATCATTGGGGCGGGTTTCGCCGGGCTTTCAGCGGCGCGGCGGCTGTTGCAACTGCAACCGCGTGCAAAGATTGCCGTGCTTGATGCGGGCCGCATTGCCGAAGGGGCAGCGGGGCGCAATTCCGGTTTCATGATTGACCTGCCGCATGAATTGTCAGCCGAAGGCTATGCGGGCCAAGGGATCAACAACGACAACACACTGATTGCCCGCAACCGTCAGGCCATGGCTTTCGCCAGAGCTGCGGTGCAGGACTACGGCATCGACCCGGCTTACTTTGATCCTGTCGGCAAAGTGAATGGTGCGGCTGGTGCCAAGGGTGATGCGCATAACCGGAGCTATGCCAAGCACCTCAACACACTCGGCGAAGCCCATGCGATGCTGGATGCCAAAGCGATGCATGAGCTCACGGGGAGCAGGCACTATGTGTCGGGGCTGTTCACGCCAGGCACAGTGATGTTGCAGCCCGCAGGATATGTTCGCGGCCTGGTGCGCGGGCTTCGCCGCGATGGTGTTGCGATCTACGAAAACACGCCCGTTGTGAAACTCGAGCGTGTGGATTCGAGTTGGCACCTTTCAACTGCAAGGCATCGCATCAGCGCTGGCAAGGTGATCCTCGCCAACAACGGACATCTCGAAAGCTTTGGCTTTGTCACGCAGCGCCTGATGCACATTTTCCTATACGCTTCCATGACGGTTGAACTTGGCTCAGAAGCGCTGAAAACACTGGGCGGCCAGCCGCGTTGGGGGGTGACGCCGTCCGATCCCATGGGCACCACCATGCGGCGGATCGACACCGCGCAAGGCGGCAACCGCATTGTCACGCGCACCTGTGCCAGTTTCCTGCCGGGCATGGAAGTGAGCGAAGCGGCATTGCAACGCACTGCGCGTGTCCACCGCCAGAAATTCGACCAACGCTTCCCAGCGCTCCGTGAAATTGCGATGGAACACACGTGGGCCGGCCATCTCTGCCTCAGCCGCAATGGTGTTGCTGTCATGCGGGAACTTGACAACAATCTTTTTTCTGCCTGCGTTCAAAATGGCCTCGGCACCGCACGTGGCACGCTCACTGGCATCGGTGCCGCAGAGTTGGCTTGCGGTGCAACGAGTGACATCACACGGCATTTTACAGCCGAGGCCGAACCAGAACGACTTCCGCCACCACCTTTTTCAACGATTGGTGCCAATGCCTTTTTACGCTGGCAGGAATGGCGGGCGGGTGATGAATGACTTAAACCAGCATCAGGCTCAAGTTGAAAGACCATAGGTTGTTGCACCACCAAAAGGCGTTTATTGCATGAATGACAAACACCAGGCGGCTGTCACGGTTGAAAGCGGGAAGCTGGCGCAGTCCGCACCAGATGCGTTTGGGGTGCGTTCGTTCAAAGGAATACCTTATGCTGCACCGCCGGTTGGCGCGTTGCGCTTTGCACCTCCGCTGCCGTGTGCGAACTGGGTTGGCTTGCGACCGTCTGACAATTTTGGATACAACGCGTTGCAGAAAGTCATCTTCCCTGACATCGATCCATTTGTCGACGGGGTTTCCGAAGATTGCCTTTACCTGAATGTTTGGACTGGCGCTGTTGCTGGCGCTGTTACTGGCTCTGATACCGGCTCTGATACTGGCGCTGATCTTGCCGCCAGCAAAAAGCTTCCTGTGCTGGTGTGGATTCACGGCGGCGGATTTGTTGTCGGGTCCGGATCAGAGCCGCGCTACAATGGCGCGAAGCTGGCCGAGCGTGGCGTTGTTATCGTCACAGTCAACCACCGGCTCAACGCCCTGGGCTATCTGGCGCACCCGGCATTGACGAAAGAAGCAGGTTCGTCCGGCAATTATGCGATGCTTGACCTGATTGCTGCATTGCAATGGGTAAAGCGAAACATCGCGGCCTTTGGCGGTGATCCCCAGCGGGTG
>JAYVKC010000106.1:0-12180 GCA_043768765.1 Hyphomicrobiales bacterium
AATCTAACAGATCGGCATGGTCGACACTCCCATTAATCAACTCGCCAATGGCAATAGCTCCCCCACCATCGTTCTCGTAAACCCGCAGCTTGGCGAAAACATTGGCATGGCGGCGCGGGCGATGGCTAATTTCGGGCTGTTTGATTTGCGGTTGGTTGATCCACGTGAAGGGTGGGACTTTGAGCGGGCTTTGAGTGCGGCGGCAGGAGCTTCCGGAACGGTGGAGAAATCACGTGTGTTTGCGGATTTGCCAACAGCACTTTTCGACATGCACTATGTTTACGCGACGACTGCCCGGCCGCGTGACATGATCAAGACCGTGATCACGCCGGAACAGGCGGGAACAGACATGCGGGTTCGCCACAAGAAAGGTGAGCGGCTCGCCATGTTGTTTGGCCGCGAACGCTTTGGCCTCACGAATGACGAGGTATCTCTGGCGGATGTGGTGGTTACCGCTCCAGTCAATCCTGATTATGCATCACTGAACATCGCGCAGGCCGTTTTATTGATGAGTTACGAATGGTTCCGGCACGAAGCAACGTCTCTGGGAATGGCTACACCGGAACTTGCGGCCATCGCCGCGCCGGGATTGCAGTTGGCGAATTCAAGGTTGGCTACGAAGGATGAGTTGTATGGTTTCTATGGCCATCTTCAGACGGAACTTTTGGACGCAGGGTTTTTCAAGACGGACAAACTTCAACCCACCATGATGCGCAATCTGCGCAATGTGTTTGCCCGGGCCAATATGACAGATCAGGAAGTGCGCTCGATGCGCGGCGTGGTTTCTTCGCTGACGCGAACCCACCTGCGGCGCAAGAAGGACGGCGGATGAGCGGGCATCGCATCTTGTTGTTTGATTCCGGCATGGGTGGACTTACCGTGGCGCGGGCAGTGGCGCGGCAGATGCCGGATGCACATCTGGTTTATGCCGCTGACAACGCGGCGTTTCCCTATGGCGCGTGGGATGAGCGTGATCTGATGAACCGCATCAACACAGTCATCCGAACACTGATCAATCGCGCCAAGCCTGACATCGTTGTCATAGCCTGCAACACGGCATCAACCATCGCCTTGGTGGATTTGAGGCGGGATTTTGGCACCCCATTTGTCGGCACCGTGCCTGCGATAAAGCCAGCGGCGGCTCAAACGAAGTCGGGGATTATCGGCGTGCTGGCAACGCCTGGAACAGCGAAACGGGAATACACCCAGGCGCTCATCCACACTTATGCGATGCATCGCCATGTCATCCTGTATGGGGCACCCCGACTGGCGGAATTGGCGGAATGCAAGTTGCGCGGGCAAGCCATCGACATGCAAGTTCTCAAGCATGAGATTGCTCCGGTTTTCCGCATTATCGATGGTCAGAAGACGGATGTTGTGGTTTTGGGCTGCACCCATTACCCGCTTATCGCTGAAGAAATTGCATCCGTGGCACCTTGGCCTGTCGCCTACATTGATCCTTCGGCTGCCATTGCGCGGCGGGTGGGAGATGTGGCGGATGAAACCAAGCGCTTCGAAGGACCAGTTGACGGATTGCCGGGCCATGGCACGGTTTTCCTGAGCAGTGGAAAGGGAGCCGATAGAGACACGCAAGTGGCCTATGCCTGGATGGGTTTTCCGCACCTCCAGGTGGTGGAATTGCCTGTTTGACAGCCTTTGTGCGCCGCACTATACGGCCCCCAGCTTACCTGTGATGGTCGTCTGACCGTCTGTCGGCCGGGAGATCGGTGTTTAGGAAGGTGGGCTCCGTCGCAACCTATGTGCTGAGGAGAGCCGTAAATGACAAAGCGTGCAAACGCCAAATATAAACTTGACCGCCGTTTGGGTGAAAACCTGTGGGGCCGTCCCAAGAGTCCCGTCAACAAACGTGAATATGGACCTGGCCAGCACGGTCAGCGCCGCAAGGGCAAACTGTCGAACTATGGCATCCAACTGCGCGCCAAGCAGAAGCTGAAGGGTTACTACGGCACGATTTCGGAGCGCCAGTTTGCCAAGCTTTATGAAGAAGCCGTGCGCATGAAGGGTGACTCTTCCGAGAACCTGATTGGACTTCTGGAAACCCGGCTGTCGACAATTGTGTATCGTGCCAAGTTTACCAGCACGGTTTTTGCCGCCCGCCAGTTCGTGAGCCACGGCCACGTGAAGGTGAACGGCAAACGCGTCACTATTCCGTCCATCCGCATCAAGGTTGGCGATGTCATTGAGTTGACCGACAAGGCGAAAGAAATGGTATCAATTCAGGAAGCCCAGGCGTCCGCTGAGCGAGATACGCCTGATTTCATCGAAGTGGGTGGTGGCCAGATTAAACTGACACGCATCCCGTCACTGACGGAAGTGCCATACCCGGTGCAGATGGAACCCAACTTCGTCGTGGAATATTATTCGCGCTAAACCCGCGATTTTTCTGCGCACAATTTCATGCCATGGTTGCCCCTTCGGGAGGCCATCATGGCATTTTTGTTTCGGATAACTTTTGCGGTTTGGGCGATCATGGGTCCGGCACTGGCCGGGGAGTTGGTCTGGAAAACCGAGGAGTTTGGAGCGAATTGCAAGGAAGTGCCGCAAACTGCCGCTGATCAGGGCGAAGGTGATTTCGTCGAATACAAATGCACCTCGACGATTGGTCCACCCATGTGGCTCATCTACCAAGACAGTGCGCGGATGAACGATGGTACGTCTTGCACTGTCGGCGGGAAGCCAGACTTTCGGCGCACGAGTCGGTGGCAAACCTGGGTCCCCGCTTTCGCGAGGATGGCGGTAAAATTGAATGAAAACGATGTTTTTAATTTTCATGCCGCGCTCCACGATGCGTAAGCAAAAAGATTTGTGCATACGATAGCGATTCTCGTGAGAGGAATGGTTATTCATCACATCCCAAATACATCCGCCGCTTTCGCATCAACGACCGCCACACACCCTGCGATTGACGCATTGATCGGCAATTCGCGATAAGCCCCCAGTGCACCGTTGGATTTCAGCCGACCAGACAATCCGGCCTCCGCACCATTCACCACCCAGATGAATCCGAATACTGTTTCGCGGATGGGTTTTGCTCCGGCGTTGACAATGGCGGCGAAGGCCTGGTCCCTGGGTGTACCTGGGTCGAAGACCACCAGCATAGTGCCGGTTGCGTCATCGGGCAGGGCCGACTTGCGCATGAGGACAAACATCACCACCAGCCACCCGGCGATGACACTGGCAAACAGGGTCAGCGCAAAGCGATGGCCCGGCCATTGTATTGTGCTGGGCATCATGTCGCCGCGAATGCCGGGGCGCGGGATTCACGTATAGGCAAGTGTACAACGGCCGCAAACAGACCAAGGGCCACACTGAGCCACCAGACAATGTCATAGCTGCCGTAAACATCGTAAAGTTTTCCGCCCAACCATACGCCGAAGAATGATCCCACTTGATGACTGAGAAACACGAATCCGTAGAGCGTAGCCATGTAGCGCATGCCGAACATGACTGTGATCAATCCCATGGTGAGCGGTATCGTCGACAGCCACAGGAATCCCATGGTGGCTGTAAAGATCAGCGTTGTGGTTTGGGTGGTTGGCATAAGCACAAAGGCGGCAATCGACAGGGACCGCAAGGCATAAATCACACTCAGTGGAACACGCTTCTCGCCTTTGCCACCTATTATGCCGGAAGCATATGAACCGAAGACATTGAACAGACCGATCAAGGCCATGGCTGATCCGGCGAATTCCGTTGAAATTCCCTTTTCGGCCAGAAAGGGCGGCAAATGAATGGTGATGAAGGCCAATTGAAATCCGCACACAAAAAAGCCGGAGACCAGCAGCAAATAGGAGCGGTGGCCAAAGGCTTCGGATACAGCCTGGCGTATGGTCAGTTGGGTTTCACCCGCAACCTGTTTGCTGCCGGATGTGTTCTGCACCATCAGGGGCAGTGCAAATATGATGATCAAAAGCGCGGATGCTGCCAGTGAGATGAGTGTCGTGTTCCAGCCGTAGGCGGAAATCATGGCCGTTGTCAGCGGTGAAAAAATAAATTGCCCCAGCGAACCTGATGCGGTGGCAAGTCCAAATGCCCACGAGCGTTTATCCGGAGGCACAATGCGGCCCAGTGCTGCCATCACAATGCCAAAGGATGACAAGGCAACACCTGTTCCCACCAGCAGTCCACCACCCAAATGCATGGCCATTGGTGTTGAGGCGGCATTCATGGTGACAATGCCTATGGCGTAAATCACAGCACCCAAGATGAGGACACGGGCTGAGCCGTAGCGGTCGGCGATAGCCCCGGCGACGGGGGTCATGATACCCCAGAGCAGATTCTGCAGCGCCATGGCCAGGGAAAAGGTTTCGCGGGGCCATTGGTGAAATTCGGTGATGGGAGCAGTGAACAGGCCGAAGGTGGAGCGGATGCCATAGTTGATGATGGCAACAATACAGCCTGCGACGAGAACAGTCGTGGGCCGGAAATACCAGGGTGTGAAGCGGGCAATGGAGGCCATGGTTGCGTCTTACGCCCTATTACGTTGGCTCGTCCACCTGCCGCCAAACTCAGAGATTGCGACACCTGCCAGAATAATCAATCCAGCGATCAGCGACCGCAGGCCCAGCGTTTCGCCCAGCACCACCCAGCCGGAAAATGCAGCGAGCAGGGGGATAACATAGAGCGATGCGCCGACAGTCGCGGAACGAAGTTGCCCCACGGCAAAGTTCCACATGATCACGACCACAATGGTGCCGATGAATCCCAGATAGAACAGTGACCCCCAAGCGAAGGTGTCGAGATTGCCGATGATCTGGAGCACTTCAGGCCGGAAAAATGCGAGTGCGGGAATTGCGGCGAGGATCATGGTGAGGATGGTGACGCGCAACGCCCCATAGGTTTGCACCAGCGAACGCGAATACACCACGTTGATGGCGAATGACACATTGCACAGCATCAACATGGCTGTGCCGAACAGTGAATCCGACAGTGCTGCGCCCGTTCCAAGATCATCGCTGAACAGATAGAGTGCGCCCGCGAATGATACACATAGCCCAAGGATGACTTGAGAAGTGAGGCGCTCAGTCCCCAACATCGCGGCAAGCACGGCAATGATAAGTGGCTGCACTGCGATCATGATACCGCCAATGCCGGTTTTGACGAAGGCGAAGCCGTAGATTGATCCCAGGAAATAGCCAAAAATGCCGACGCATGACACGAGCAGCAGGCGGGGCCAGTCCTTTCGGGCAATGTAGGTTCCACTGAACGGCAAAAACGGCAGGCACATCAGCGCCACCGACGTCATCCGGATGAACACCGAGTCCCATGGCCCTATGGTGGTGGAGAACGAACGGATAAGGGCTGGTGCGATACCCCAAACCAACACGGCGGTGGCGAGGGCGAGATAGGCCTTGGTGTGCATTGATCTGACGATGGGGTGATTTGGGGAAATGGTCAATTCCTGTATCGCGCTTGTCAGACATGTGGCTTGGCGATAGGTGGTATTGATGGGACGAATTCTGTTTGTCATTCTACTGCTGTTGCCGGGCGGCGTATACGCAACGCCTGCCGATGACTACGTCATTCTGGGTAATTCAGCCCTGCAGCGTATGGATGTGGTTGCCGCAATGGTTGCGTTCACGCAGGCGCTTGATGAAAATCCCAAGCATGCAGAAGCGGCCTACCAGCGCGGCCGCATACTCTTGAAGATTAATGAACCGCAGAAAGCGATTATCGATTTCACCACGGCGGTTTTAAACAATCCCAGCCACGGTCGGGCGTTGGCGCGTCGGGGTGAAGCGAAGATCGTGTTGAAGGACTGGGTCGCGGCTTTTGCCGATTTTGATGCAGCGGTGCGTATGTCGCCTCAGGACTATGAAGTATTTGTGGTGCGGGCTACCTATCGATTCAAGCGGGGGGAACTGGGCTTTGCAATTTCAGATATGGAGTCCGCCATTGCCGTCGCCGATCCCGCAACCGCTGCGACTTTACAGGCCATGTTGCAACGCATGAAGTAGTTAAGAGTTGAATCGATCCACCATTGACTCCTGGCTTCCTCTGGTGTCGAATCTGAATTGCGGGGCGAAAAGCGGGGTTGGTTGTGACCACAGGCATTTCGCAGGAAACATTCTCGGCGCTGGTTGGTGCCATTTACGATTGTGCGCTTGAGCCAGACCATTGGCACGATACCTTGGCGGAGATCGCGCAAGAATTGGGTTTCTGTAACGCAGTGATGGACCTTGTGTCACTGCCCGAAGGTAAGCCGATGCTGAACATCGCTTATAATATGTCGCCCGAAAATCTGGAAAGGATCGCCGCATATGCAGGCGACATCATCAAGGTATGGGGTGGGCTTGGGTATTTGATGTCGTTTGATATGCGAGAACCGCAAGTCATCAGCCATTTGCAGACACCGGAGAAGATCCAGAGCAGTGCCTACGCGCAGGAATGGGCTTGGCCGCAGGGTGTATTTGACTGTATGATGATCGGCCTTGTGCGGGACAACTCCATGATTGCCACCGTCGGCTTTGGACGGCACGAGGATCAGGGTGAAATTCAGCCAACAGAAATTGATGCCGCCCGTTTGCTGATACCGCACCTGCAAAGATCCATTGCCACCAACCGCCTATTTGATGTGAAATCCGCTGTCGCCGCCAGTTTTGAGGCAACTCTGAACGCACTGACCTCTGCCGTGATCCTGGTCGATGAACACTTGCGGGTTGTTTATGCGAACCGAGTGGCGGAGGAGCTTGTGGGAGGTGGCAGCGCCTTGCGGCTGGCCAATGGATGCGTACAGGCAACATCACCGACACTGATGCATTCGTTGCAAAAGGCCACGGCGATGGCAGCGCGGAATGATCTTGAAATCGGCAGGCGAAGCTTTGGTATTCATCTAGGCCTCCACAATGAGAATCCGGCTATCTTGCATGTATTGCCCCTCAGGTTTGGCAAATTGCGCAGTGGTCTCATTCCTGATGCGGTGGCAGCCCTGTTCATCGCCACTGCTGTTGCGCCGCCGCGACAGCAGCACGAAGCCATGGCCAGTCTTTTCGACCTCACGCCAGCGGAGACCAAGGTACTGTCGGTCGTCGGGAGCGGCAAATCGCAATCGCAGGCTGCCGCCAGTCTCAGTTTGGGCAATGAGACCGTGAAATATCATTTGCGGCACATCTTTTCGAAGACAGGCACACGCCGTCAGGCAGAACTTGTTCACCTGCTGTCATCTCTGACCATACTGTAGATTCAAACCTAGCTGAAACAACAAGCACGGTCATCCCCCGTACGGGGGTCGATTTCACTTCTTATGTGGGTAAGTTGGGCGTACCGGCAAAAGATCAGACTTGGCCGCTTGCCGGTAATCCGGTCCAATGTGTTTTACCCCCTTAAAACCACAGGAGACGATCATGACAATTCGCAAAATGTTGGTAGCAGGTGCTTTGCTCTCCAGTCTGTGCAGCGCTGCACAAGCCGAAATACTGGCGTCCGGGCCAGTCTATGGAGGACCGCTGAGTGTCGGTGGCTCTATCACATGCAGGATTTTCAATCCTGGGCTTGTCGCAGTTGCCATTTCAGTGCGACAAATTTTCACAAATACCAACGTGCCAATCGTGCTTGCTTCCGATACCTGCGGGGTTGCTTTGGCTCCGAACAGATATTGTGCCTTCACCGGCAGGATAACCGGAAATTTCGCACATTCGTGCAAGTTGATTGTGACAGGCGTCGAAGTTGACCTTCGCGGTGTGGCGGAAGCACAGAATGGGGGAGCTGCCGTACTGAACACAATGCCGATTGATTAAAACTTGGTTGTTTTTGATCGAGGCAACCAACAAACGATTATGCCGTTACCCCGGCGCAGTGTTCAGGCCGGGGGCAAGGCTCTTTGCGAGTCCTACATTTGCAAGCATTTTCCCGGCCTTCGCCGGGAAGACGGTCGATAGTTTGGTTGAATCAAAAGCGATCAAAGCCTAGTTGCGGCGACAAGTGTCTCGCTACTGACGGCAGAAAGTTGGCGGGACCCCAGCTTCACGCATCCACCGCTGGTATCTCGATCAGGTAACACCCGGCGATTTTCCATGTCCCATCCGGCTGGCGTTCCATGGTGTAGACGGCCTCGTAGCGCTTGCCGTCGGCGGCGGTGATAGTGACGCGCTGGGCCGGACGGCCCATGTTGTCGATGTATGATTCCCCGAAAGTATGGGCCTTGTTGCGGTAAACTGGCTGGTAGCCTTTTTTGACCATGGCCATGAAAGTATCGACGTTCGAGAAAATGCCTTTGACCAAAGGTGCCGCGAATTCATAGGCGCCTACGCCATCATCGGCGGCAAAGGCCTGCAATTGGCCGCTGATCGCGTTTTCCATGGCCTGTTTTTCGGCATCGGGAACGCCCTGGGCCACTGCTGCCACAGTGAACAATAGCGCCACAATCATTGCCAGTACTGCACGCATGAAATAGCTCCGTTTTCAAGGGATACGACGACAATTGGCTTTTAGTTTCGTGTGCAGTGCAACATCAACTGTAAAATAAAACTTTGCACGCGACGTTGGTACTACTTGACGGATTCACGGGCAATGGAGAGTATGAACACTGGCAAAAAAACGTCTGCTGATGCGCCACCTGCAATTCCTGCAGGGTTGCGTCTGTTTGTGGTGGGCGATGGGAGGAAAAAATGCCGAATGTTTCCATGAAAGTGAATGGTAAAGCTGTGAACGGCGATGTCGAGGGCCGAACATTGCTGGTGGATTTTATCCGGGGTCATCTCGGACTGACCGGAACCCATGTGGGCTGTGATACCAGCCAGTGCGGGGCGTGTGTTGTGCATGTGAATGGCAAGGCCATCAAGGCGTGCACGACACTGGCATTGTCGTGTGAAGGTGCGAGCGTCACCACCATCGAGGGTATCAGCAAGGACGGCAAACTCCATCCGATGCAAGCGGCATTCCACGAAGAGCATGGTCTGCAGTGTGGTTACTGTACGCCTGGCATGATCATGGCGGCCATTGACATGGTGAACCGCAATGGCAAAAAGATGAAAGAAGAAGACATCCGCCGCGAGCTTTCGGGCAATCTGTGCCGCTGCACAGGCTATCACAACATCGTGAAGGCCGTGCAGTCCGGCGCTTCGAATATGTAATCAAGTACAAACAGGAGCAATCGCATGAGTGCTACAGGCGTCGGCGCATCCGTCAAGCGCAAGGAAGACCAAAGATTCATCACTGGCAAGGGCCGGTATACCGATGATATTAATCTCAAGGGGCAGACCCATGCCGTGTTTGTGCGCAGTCCGCACGCCCACGCCACCATCAAGTCGATCAATACGGCCAAAGCGCTGAAGATGCCGGGTGTGGTTGCCGTGTTGACGGGCGATCACGTGGCAGAAGACAAGATCGGTGGGTTGATCTGCGGCTGGACAATCCATTCCAAGGACGCGACCCCAATGAAAGCGGGTCCGCATCCCATTCTGGCCTTGGGCAAAGTTCGCTTCGTGGGCGATCAGGTGGCTGTTGTCATTGCTGAGACCAAAGAGCAAGCGAAAGCCGCCGCTGGTGCCGTGGCGATCACTTACGTGGCGCTTCCCCACAATGTCGATGCCGCCAAGGCCATGAAAACCAAAGCGCAGATTCACGAGGTGGCCAGCGACAACCGGGTTTACAACTGGTCGATTGGTGAAGAAGCTGCGACCGCTGCGGCGTTCAAGTCAGCGGCGCATGTGACCAAGCTCTCCATCCGCAACAACCGTCTGGTGCCGAATGCCATGGAGCCACGGGCTGCCATTGGTTCTTATGACACCGGCCAGGAGCATTACACGCTTTATACCACCAGCCAAAACCCGCATGTGGCGCGGTTGGTGATTTCGGCGTTCCATGGCCTTTGCCCCGAGCACAAGCTGCGGGTCATCGCGCCGGATGTCGGCGGCGGCTTTGGGTCAAAGATTTTCATTTACGGCGAAGAAGTTGTGTGTGCATGGGCCTCCAAGCGCATCGGCGGACGTCCGGTGAAGTGGACAGCGGACCGTACCGAGAGCTTCCAGACCGATGCCCATGGCCGGGACCACGTCACGGAAGCCGAACTGGCCATGGATGGGTCAGGCCGCATTACAGCATTGCGGGTGCACACAATTGCGGCAATGGGTGCCTATCTCTCGACCTTCTCGGCGGCAGTTCCCACCTATCTCTATGGAACGCTGTTATCGGGACAATACAACATCCCGAACATCTATTGTGAGGTGGATGCGGTTTACACCAACACGGCGCCGGTCGATGCCTACCGCGGTGCAGGCCGGCCGGAAGCGACCTTTGTGGTGGAACGACTGGTTGAAACGGCGGCGCGTGAATTGCGGATTGATCCGGCGGAATTCCGCCGCCGCAACTTCATCACCCAGTTCCCGCACCAGACCCCTGTTATCATGTGCTATGATGCCGGAGACTACGGTGCTTCGCTGGACAAAGCGCTGGACATGTCGGACTACAAGAACTTCAAGTCGCGCAAGGCCGATAGTGCCAAGCGCGGCAAGTTGCGTGGTGTCGGTTTCTCGGCCTACATTGAAGCCTGCGGTATTGCACCTTCGGCAGCGGTTGGTTCACTTGGGGCTGGCGTCGGTCTTTGGGAATCGGCTGAAGTACGGGTGAATCCCATTGGCTCGGTGGAAATCCTCACGGGTTCCCATAGCCACGGCCAGGGCCACGAAACCACGTTTGCACAGCTGGTATCGGACCGTCTCGGCATCGACATCAACAACGTGTCGATTGTCCATGGTGACACGGACAAGGTGCAGTTGGGCATGGGCACGTACGGCTCACGTTCTGGTGCTGTTGGCATGCATGCCATTTCGAAAGCTCTCGACAAGATCGAAGCGAAGGCCAAGCGGGTTGCCGCTGCGGTCATGGAAGCCTCGGTCGATGACGTGGAGTTCAAGAATGGCACCTTCACCGTCAAGGGTACTGACAAGAAGATGGATTTTGGCGCGGTGGCGCTGCAATCCTATCTTGGTCACAAGTTCAACTCGTCTGAGATTGAAATCGGCCTGAAAGAAAGTGCATTCCATGATCCGGCAAACTTCGTGTTCCCGGCGGGTGTGCACATCTGCGAAGTGGAAGTTGATGTCGATACCGGCATGACTGAAATCGCCAGCTACACCTGTGTCGATGACTTCGGCAATCTGATCAATCCGATGATTGTTGAAGGCCAAGTGCAGGGAGGCATTGCCCAAGGTATTGGTCAGGCGTTGCTGGAAGGTTGCGTCTACGACGAAGATTCCGGCCAGCTGCTGACGGGATCGTACATGGATTACAACATGCCGCGGGCCCGCAACATGCCGCATATTGCCGACTTCAAACTCGGTTTCACTTGTACGCCCTGTCCAACGAACCCCATGGGGATCAAAGGCTGCGGTGAGGCAGGTGCCATCGGCGCACCTCCAGCGGTGATCAATGCGATCACGGATGCGCTGGGTGTGCGTGACATTGCAATGCCCGCAACACCTCTCACGGTGTGGCAGGCCATGCAGCACATGAAAAAAGCAGCAGAATAGGGCCGGGAGACAAACACATGGAAAACTTCAACTATCACCGTCCGGCCACTGTCGCGGCTGCGGTCGCCCTGATGAAAAAGTCGAAAGACGCAAAGTATCTTGGCGGGGGCCACACGTTGATCCCCGTCATGAAGCAGGGCCTTGGTTCGGCAAAGGACGTCATCGATTTGACGGCCATCAAAGGCTTCAGTGGCATTACGGTTTCGAAAGCCGCCGTGGTGATCAAAGCCGGTACCACACACATGGAAGTGGCGACATCGGCTGCCGTCAAGAAAGCCATTCCGGCGCTGGCTGAAATGGCGGGTAAGATCGGTGGCGTACATGTTCGGCATAAAGGCACCATTGGTGGCTCCGTCGCCAACAATGATCCGGCGGCTGATTATCCGTCGGCCTGCCTCGGACTTGGTGCCACAATTGAAACCAACAAGCGCAAAATCCCGGCGGACAAGTTTTTCACCGGCATGTTTGCAACGGCGTTGGCAAAGGGTGAAATCATCACAGCGGTGCATTTTCCCATTCCGAAACGGGCCGCCCACTGGAAGTTCCCAAATCCAGCCTCGCGCTATGCGTTGACAGGGGTATTCATTTCCCAGGATGCCAAGGGTGCGGCCCGCGTGGCTGTTACGGGGGCCGCTTCCAAGGTGTTCCGTGTGACCGAAATGGAAGCAGCACTCAGCAAGAATTTCAGTGC
>JAYVKC010000107.1:0-42584 GCA_043768765.1 Hyphomicrobiales bacterium
AACCCATCCCAAGACCGTCATGGCCCGCTTCAAGCGGGCCATCTATGGTTTGATATCAGATGGTTGGCCCGCATGAAGCGGGCCATGACGATTCAGTACTTGAGTCAGTTCTTCTGGCAGTTGGTTTAAACAAACAACATGCGCAATTGACTTTATTGACAGGAATGTTTTGCCCTTCTTTTGAGTTTGATCCATGATCGGAGGCGGCACATCGGGTGCCGGACATTTCGGCACGGCCCTACGGCAATACAAATGACAGGTTCGTTCAATCCAGGTTCCCCCAAGGCGGTAACACCTGCCGCGCCAGCTGTGTCGCGCGTTGACGCCCGAGTACCTGCTCTCGATGGGCTTCGCGGCACGGCAACCGTGATGGTCGTACTCTCGCATTTTTTTGGCGAAGTACCCCACGGCCTGGCGCTCTTCAAGGTCGGCTGGATTGCAGTCGACGTCTTTTTCGTGCTGTCTGGATACCTCGTCGGAAAACTCATCCTTGAGCGCATGCACTGCAGCAATTTCTTCACGGTGTTCTACATTCGCAGGCTGTGCCGCACCGTGCCCTCCTACATCCTGATCACGTGCCTGGTTTACCTGATGTTCGCGCTGGTGGACCCGCCAAAAATCTGGATGCAGTACGAGCCTGAATTTTCTGTCTGGTCATACGTCTCGTTCACCCAGAACTTTCACATGGCGGCTCTCAATGAAGTGGGACCGCATTGGCTAAGTCCCTACTGGACCTTGGCAGTGGAGGAACACTTCTATCTCGTCGGCCCGGCATTTCTGGTCTTCGTTGCGCGGCGCTGGATGGTTCCCATACTTGTGGTGACAGCTATACTGGCAGTTCTGTTTCGGTTCTATGCCGTCGTCACAACAGAAGAAAACATGTTTGCTGTTGTGTTGTTGCCAGGTCGGATGGACTCGTTGATTATGGGAATTCTTGCTGCAATACTCGTAACCCGCGACAGCGTTGATTGGGCGAAGTACGAAGTCTGGCTTCGCGTCATCCCGACCATCGCACTTGTGGCAACGGCTCTACTTGGACTCTTCGCCAAGGGGCTTGTCATCATATTCGGTCATTTCATCGTTAGTTTCGGTGCTGCTGCATACATACTCATGCTCGTCCAGGGGCTTCCTGAATCAAAAAGAATGAACTCGAAACTCCTGATCTTCTTTGCCGACACCTCCTACGCCACTTACCTGACCCATGTGGCCGTGCTTGGGACCGTCCATGGCCTTTTTCTCGGTTCATTGCCTGATATTGGAAATCTTGCACAAGTCGCCGTCACCCTGATTGCGCTGCCGGTTACAGTGGCGGTCGGCTGGCTGCTGACACGCTACGTGGAAATGCCAATCAGCGCCTATGGCCGCAGCTGGAAATGGCGCGAACTCACCAGTCAAGGTGAATTGACTGGTTCCACTGATGCACATTTGCGGAATCGCAAATAGTGCGGCACCCGGTCTTCGCGGATGGCCTTGGCTTCATACCGCGTCCGTATCCAAGTATCATATGGCACAGCAGGATCACCTTGCGCGGTGAAATGCCCACAGTCCGCCACATGCGTCTTGGTCCATTCAACATAGTCCGCAATGTCGCTGGCAAAGAAAAACATGCCAGCAGGTTTGAGAATGCGGTGGAACTGCGCGAGATTGGCCGGATTCACAAACCGTCGTTTCTTTTGCCGCTCCTTCGGCCAGGGGTCTGGATAAAGCAGATAGATGCGCTCAACGCTTTCTGCTGGAAGTGTTTCAAGCAACGGCCGCGCATCGCCATGGTGGATGCGCACATTGGCAAGTTTCCGGCCATCAACTTCAGCCAGGAGCTTGGCAACACCATTGAGATAGGGCTCCGCCCCGATCAAGGTGACATCCGAATGAAGCGCTGCCTGATGCGCCAGATGCTCGCCCCCGCCAAAGCCGATTTCGAGCCACACTCGGTCACTCGTCCGGCTAAGCGGTTGCGCCACATCCACACTGACGCGCGGCAGCAGGTCTCGCATCAGCGACGAATGGTAGGCACGCAAAGGCTTCCCCTTGCGCCGCCCGTAGATTTGATAGGTGGGAACCGGTGATGCCATTCGCGCCTGATAGCCGACCATGATAAGATGTAAAAGTGATCACTGACGTTGAAGACTTCTTCTCCAAAGGCTGCGGGCGCTGCCAGCGCTTCGCCACCCCGCAATGCTCCACGCGCCTGTGGGACAAGGCCTTGCAGGACTTGCGCCGGATTTGCCTCAGCGCCGGGCTCCAGGAAACCGTGAAATGGGGTCATCCCTGCTACATGCATGCAGGCCGTAACATCGCCGTCATCGGCGCGTTTCGCGGCGATTGCCGCATCAGTTTCTTCCATGCAGCACTTCTCAAAGACCCGATGGGAATTTTGGAGAGGCCCGGCCCCAACACCCAACACGCTTCCATGGTGCGCTTTACTGAAAGCAGACAGGTTTCGGCCATGGCGCAAACCTTATCGGCCTACCTGAAGGAAGCCATGGACTATGCCGAAGCAGGAATCGAGTCGCCGAAAGTGAAGCGCGAAGTAACACTCCCGGAAGAACTCATCGATGCCTTGGATTCCGATCCGGAACTCGCCGAAGCATTTCACAAGCTGACACCCGGACGGCAGAGAAGCTATGTGATCAACCTGGGTTCAGCCAAAGCATCAGCCACGCGGATCGCGCGCATCACAAAATTCCGCAGCCCAATCCTCGCAGGCAAAGGTGCAAATGAACGATAGGCAAAGTCTCGCCTACTTCCCCTTTACGGCCTTCTTCAACTTCGCTACCAGATCCGTCTTCTCCCACGAGAATCCGCCGTCTTTCTCCGGCTTGCGACCAAAATGGCCGTAAGCGGAGGTTCGTGCGTAGATCGGCTTGTTGAGATCGAGATGCGTGCGGATGCCACGTGGAGACAGATCCATCACCTTGCTGATCGCCTTTTCGAGCTTCGCTTCGGCAATCTTGCCAGTTCCATGCGTGTCCACATACACCGACAATGGTTGGGCCACGCCAATGGCATAGGACAGCTGGATGGTGCACTTGCGCGCAAGTTTCGCTGCAACCACGTTCTTGGCGAGATAACGTGCGGCATAGGCGGCAGAGCGGTCTACTTTCGTCGGGTCCTTGCCAGAGAACGCGCCTCCACCATGCGGTGCCGCACCGCCGTAGGTATCAACAATAATTTTGCGGCCGGTGAGTCCTGAGTCGCCATCCGGACCACCGATGAAGAATTTGCCGGTCGGGTTGACGTGCCAGACCGTGTCTTTCTTGATCCAACCCTTGGGCAGGGCTTTGAGGACATAGGGCTTCACCATCGCCAACACATCGGCGGAAGTCATCGATTCATCGAGATGCTGGTGCGACACCACAATCTGCGTGGCCTTGACGGGCTTGCCGTTCTTGTATTCGACCGTCACCTGGCTTTTCGAGTCAGGGCCAAGCCGTTTTTCACCATTGTGGCGGGCTTCGGCCAGAAGATGCAAAATCTTGTGGGAGTAATAGAGCGGCGCTGGCATGAGGTCCGGCGTTTCATCGCAGGCATAGCCAAACATGATGCCCTGGTCGCCCGCACCCTCTTCCTTCTTCTCGCCCAGATCAACGCCTGCCGCGATATCCGCCGATTGCTGGTGCAGCACGATGTCGATTTTGGCGTCACGCCAGTGGAAACCGTCCTGCTCGTACCCGATGGCTTTGATGGCGTCGCGGGCAACCTGTTCAATCCGGTCCTTGGTGATGGACGCAGGCCCCCGCATTTCACCGGCGATAACGACCTTGTTGGTGGTGGCGAGCGTCTCGCAGGCGCAACGCACCGTCCACGGGTCCATGCCCTCCTTGAGGGCTTCCCGGTAAAACAGATCGACGATTTCGTCCGAAATGCGGTCACACACCTTGTCGGGGTGGCCTTCGGATACGGATTCACTGGTAAAAACGTAGTTTTTGCGCGCCATGCGTCAGGTCCCTCGATGCCAAACTATATAAAGATATCTTTATGCAGATTTCGGGGCGCTTATTGGCAGGCAAAATGCCACAGGTCAAGGCCGA
The DNA here is from genome assembly GCA_043768765.1 of Hyphomicrobiales bacterium. Classification (GTDB taxonomy): domain Bacteria; phylum Pseudomonadota; class Alphaproteobacteria; order Rhizobiales; family Aestuariivirgaceae; genus Aestuariivirga. The sequence goes on from JAYVKC010000107.1 coordinate 4,032, forward strand.
TGGTGCATAACCATCGGCCCGTCCTGTTAATCTTTAACGCGGAGGTCGTTTAGGTCTTGTTGTCAACAACGATACGGGCGATGGAAGCAATGAGTTTCCGCTTCGTCACCGTGTCCGCGTCCTTGAACGCACGTGCCAATTGAATGCCTTCCGGAGTCATGAGGTTGGCCACGAATTCATCGGGCGAACCACCCTCCTTCATGCCTTCACCGTCAATGCCCGGCAGTCCCTCAAAAAAGAACTGCACCGGCACGCCCAGCGTTTTGGCCGAAAAAAACAGTCGGCTTGCACTGATGCGATTGGCACCTTTTTCGTATTTCTGGACTTGCTGGAATGTGATGCCCAGCAATTCACCCAGTTTTTCCTGGCTCATGTTGACCAATTGCCGCCGCATGCGAATACGGGAGCCAACATGAACATCGATGTAGTTCGGGTCGCGTCTTGTCATATCTGTCCTCAGACCGTTGCCCCCGGCCTGATCGAAACTGCACCCCACGTCAACTTTAGAGCGCGGAGCAACTTCATGCAACGGATTAATCCACTTGTGGTCGTGTTGCAATTGAAAAGAGTGGGAACCACTCAGCAATTTCGGCAATTTGCACGCGAGACAAGTAGCAAAAACATCATCATCATAACCATTAGTATCAGAATCCAGTCCCCCCAAATGGCATAGGCAGTTGCAGGCAGGGGTTGTGGCAGCACGACATCGATGACACCACGGACGCCAATTGGCAGTGCTGCTTGCGCCCTTCCAACTCCGTCAAAGACAACCGATACGCCGGTATTTGCCGCCCGAACCAGTGGCAATCCCTGTTCTATGGCGCGCATCCGTGCCTGAGCTACGTGCTGATAGGGTCCGGTTGATGTGCCAAACCAGCCATCATTGGTGACATTGATGATCCAGTCCGGGCGTCGCGATGGATCGACGAATTGGTCCGGAAAGATGGCTTCATAACAAATGACAATGCCAGCACGGCCAGCTCCTGGAATGTCCAGGGAGACGGGGCCTTGCCCGGCGGTAAAGCCACCGGGAAGCGACACCAGTTGCTGAAACCCCAACGGCTCCAAGATCCAGGCAAACGGCAGGAATTCCCCGCCCGGCACCAGCCGCCATTTGTCATAAACACCGGCAACTTCAGCATCGTGATCAAACACCAGAACACTGGTGAAGTGCGGCGCGTCGGGTGATTTCTGCGCGCGGCGGATGGCTCCGGTGATCAGAACTTTCCCGTTCATTGACTGCCGCAGCACCTGGCGCGCACCTTGGCTTTCAGCGAGAAAAAACGACACTGCGGATTCCGGCCAGATTACATGCGTGACCGCGCGTTCTCCGTCACCTGGTGCCGTTGATTGCGCCACCAAACCTTCAAAGACCTGCGAAGCGTTTTCCGCCCGCCACTTGTCTTCCTGCGGAATGTTGGGCTGAACGATGCGCACCACAACAGAATCAACAAATGTGGTCGAAATGGAACGCTCACGCGCCAACCCCCAAAGCCAACCAGCTGGAACCAGCAGCATGAGCAACACGGCAATCAATTTGTGCGTCGGGCGGTGCGGCTGCAACAGCACACCAACCGCCGCAGAGGCGGCAAGGATCATCAACGTCAAACTGGGCATACCCACAACCGACGCCACCTGAACAAAACCACCCATGTTGTCGGCCGCAAGACCCGGTGCTGCCCATGGGAAACCGGTCATCAGATGTCCGCGCAACCATTCCGCAATCGCAAGTGCCAGCGGAAAGCCAAGCCATGCCTGAAATCGGTACCGCTGTGCGACAGCCACCACAAGTGCCGCAAGCCCCCAATAGACCGCCATGACAGCGGCAAGCCCAACCACCGCAAAGGGCATCATCCACAGATAAGTCTTGGCATCCACCAGAAACGCATATCCAATCCAGTGCAGCGCCAGGCAGAAATAGCCAAAACCAAACAGCCAGCCGTCACGAAACGCCATTTTCAACATCGTTACGGAATCGAATCGAAACAGAAAAAGCGGCAATGTGAAGGCCAACAGCCACCAAAGACCAGTGGGCGGCATGGCAAGAGCCGACACAACACCAAGCCCACAGACGACCACTGCGCCGCGCCAACCGCGAGAGTTCACGAATTTTTGTAACGCTGCAATCACCGGAGGCGCGTTAGGCCTTCGCCCGCTGCGTCGCAACCCGCTCCGTCATCACGCACAGGATCTCAAACATCATGGTCACACCCGCATAGGCCGTGAGGCCGGAAGGATCAAACGGCGGCGAAACTTCCACGACGTCGGCACCAACAATGTTCAACCCACGCAGTTCCCGCAGCATTGCTTGCGCCTGAAAGGTGGTGAAGCCGCCAATCTCTGGTGTCCCCGTGCCTGGCGCATAGACGGGATCAAGCATGTCGATGTCGAAACTCACATAAGTCTCGCCATCACCAACAATCTCACGGGCTTCGGCCATGATGGCCTTAGCCCCTTTCTCCATCGCCTCCTCAATGCGGATGATGCGCACCCCCATCCTTTCACCATAGGCGATGTCATCAAGGTCATACATCGAACCGCGAATACCAATTTGTACCGTGCGTTTTGGATCCAGAACGCCTTCCTCAATCGCGCGCTTGAACGGCGTTCCGTGGGTGTATTTGAAACCACCGAAATACCCGTCGTACAAATCCGTGTGTGCATCGAAATGAATCATGCCGACAGGCTTCTTTGCTCCAACCGCCCGCAAAACGGGCAGCGAACACAGATGATCCCCGCCCGCCGACAAGGGCCGAATGCCCTTTGCGACCAGACCAGCGAAATGCGCCTGCACCCGCTTCAGCGAGTCATTGACGTCAGCCGGATTGACCGGGCAGTCACCAAGGTCCGCAACGTTGGCCAGATCATAGGGCACGATGTGCGACGTCTGATGCATCCGCCGCACCATCGATGACTGGTCCCGCATCTGCCGTGGCCCATGGCGCGGACCCGGACGATTGGTGGTACCCCCATCCCACGGAATGCCAACAATCCCGATGTCGATATCCCTGGCATCCTCCATCGCCACATGCGGCAATCTGAAAAACGTCGCAATCCCGCCAAAACGCGGCGTGACAAGGCCTGAAACGGGTTGGTTGTACGGTGTGGAATGGGGCATGGGCGAATCCTGTTTTTTCCAAGATACTCGCCACCATCAAATTCTCAAGCTAGAACAGTTCCATGCAAAACTTCGACATCATCGTCATCGGCGCAGGCATTGCGGGCGCATCGGTGGCCGCCCGCCTGGCACCGGAAAAGTCCGTCTGCATTCTCGAAATGGAGGAACGCGCCGGGTATCACACAACAGGCCGTTCCGCCGCAGCCTATGAACCAAACTACGGCCCGCCCGTGATGCTCGCCTTTGCCCGTGCCAGCAAGGATTTCATGAGCCATCCTCCGCCAGGCTTTGCGGATCAACCCATCCTCACCTGGCGAAACTCACTTTTCGTGGAAGCAGAGGGTCAGGAGGCCAGTACCAAACAACTTCTCGCCAACAGCAAGGGCCTTGAAGAGATTTCCGCAAGCACAGCCAGAAACCTCATACCCGTGTTGCGCCGAGACTATGCCAAACGCATCTTCCTCGATTCCGGAACAGCCGATATTGACGTCGATATCCTTCACCGCGGCTACCTGAAAATGTTCAAGGCCAGCGGCGGCCAATTGGTGACCTCCGCCCCGGCAACCTCAGTTGAAAGAAAGTGTGGCACTTGGCACATCGACACACCCCAGGGAACGTTCACCGCAAAAGTCATCGTCAATGCTGCGGGCGCATGGGGCGATAGTGTAGCAAACATGGCAGGTGCTTTGCCAGTTGGCCTCGTGCCGAAACGCCGCTCCATTGCCATCGTTCCGCTGCCGGAAGAATTGAAAAGCAGCAACTGGCCCATGGTGAGCGATGTCGGCGAAACCTGGTATTGCAAGCCGCAAAGCGGCAAGCTTATGGTCTCATCCGCCGATGCCACACCCGTTGAACCCCACGATGCCTATGCCGACGACATGGCCATTGCCGAAGGCATCGACCGCTTGATGCAGGCAACCACGATCGAGGTGGACCGCGTTGACCACAGTTGGGGTGGTCTGCGCACGTTCACGGCAGATGGCGTTCCAGCCGTCGGATATGATCCGCATACGGAGGATTTTTTCTGGCTGGTGGGCCAGGGCGGCTACGGTATCATGACGTCACCTGCTCTTTCGGCAGCAGCGGCTGAACTGATCCTCCATCGACCGCTGCCAAAGACAATGTTCAACGAAGGTATCACCGCCGCCATGATCGCACCTGAAAGATGCCAGACATGATCAACCGCCCCGAACTATCCGTCGGCGAAGCCCTCGTCGGCCTGCTCGAAGCCTATGGCGTTGACACCATCTTCGGCATTCCGGGTGTCCACAACATCGAAATGTACCGCGCCCTGCCGCGCTCAAAAATTCGCCACATCCTGCCGCGCCACGAACAGGGTGCGGGCTTCATGGCCGATGGTTACGCAAGAGCCACTGGAAAACCCGGCGTGTGCTTCACCATCTCCGGCCCCGGAGTCACCAACATCCTCACACCCATGGGCCAGGCCTGGAGTGATTCCATCAACATGCTGGTCATCGCGTCAGCCCTCGATATGGCCGACAGCGCCCAGGGACGTGGCCGCCTGCATGAGATGATCGATCAGCGGGCCGCAACAGCAGCCGTAACCAACCTGCACATGCGAGCCTATACACCAAAGGATGTGCGTGACGGCCTGGCGCGCGCCTTTTCACATTTCAGCAGTCAGCGTCCCCGGCCCGCCTATCTTGAAATCCCGCTCGACATGTTGAAAGTGCCGGCAGGCGCTGGCTGGTTGCCGCGCCCTCTGCCGCAACGCGCAAGGCCGCACCCGGAACAGGTGGCTGCCGTTGTTGCACGGCTGAATGCCGCCAAGCGCCCGGTCATCATCCTGGGCGGCGGCGCACTTGATGCCGGAACAGCCGCACTCCAAATTGCAGAAAAACTGAATGCGCCAATCCTCACCACCACAGCTGGCAAAGGTGCAGTGCCTGCCGACCACCCCCTGTGTCTGGGCTACCGGCTCAGCCATACGGGGATCGCGGCATTCCTGCAGTCCGCTGATGCAATTTTGTGCGCTGGATCGCAACTCTCCGAGACAGACTTCTGGACGGAACATGTCATCGACCAGAATCTCATTCGCATTGACATCGACGCCGATTCACTGTCGCGGCCCCATACGGCCGAACTGGCAATACAGGCCGACGCCAAGGCAACCCTGGAAGCCATAGTACCGGGATTGTTGTCCCGCAGCGGCGGTGGCATCAACATGTCGTCCGATGGCAACACGATCGATTTGCCCCTGGTCGTTGCCGACGACACAAAGCGCCAACTGGTCGCGATCCTTAAAGCCATTCGCGCCAGCCTCCCGCGCAACGCCATCGTTTGCTCCGACATGACACAGATCGCCTACGTCGCGAACGAAGCCTTTCCGGTTTACGAGCCGCGCAGCTGGTTTCACCCCGTGGGTTTCGGCACATTGGGTTTTGCCTTGCCTGCTGGCATCGGCGCAAAGCTGGGTGTCGGGGACAAGAAACCGGTCGCCGTGCTGATCGGTGACTACGGTTTCCAGTACACACTCAACGACCTCGGAACCGCAGTCGAGCTCAAGCTTCCAATTCCCATCCTGCTATGGAACAACAATCTGCTGGGTGCGATACATGACAACATGGTGGTACATGGCATTCAGCCCAATGCCGTCACGTTGCGCAATCCGGATTTTCAGATGCTGGCCAAGGCCTATGGCTGCCACGCCACAAAGCCAGCCAACCTGGAAGAACTGGCCCGAAACATCGCTGCCGCCTTGAAAGCCGACGGCCCGACCTTGATCGAAATGACCCCTCAGATGGCCCTGGTGTGAAGCTGCCGACAGACCGATTGTGTCACCATCACAAACCACTTGAACGTCTTGAATCAAAGTATCAGCGCCCAACTGCTTGTAACGACTCAAATTTTCCACACACTTGAAGTGACCGTACAACCACCCGGAATGGTGCTTTTGACAACGCTTGACGCCAGCCCGGCCCCCATGGGAAGGCTGGAACAGGCGAGTTGATCAATTGGACCGGAGGGACTGCGTGAGCGGCAAAAGCCAGTTTGCACTGCTGAAAACTGAACGCTTTTTGCCGCTGTTCGTCACACAGGCCTTGAGCGCGTTCAACGACAACGCGTTCCGTTTCGCCGTGGCCGCCCTGATGGTCGGTTCCATGACCGCCGACGAAAGCAAACTGCGCGTCACCATATCTGCCGCCCTGTTTGTCATCCCCTACCTGCTGTTTTCAGCAACCGCAGGCCAGCTCTCCGACAAATTCGACAAAACCGCCGTCGCCCGCTGGGTCCGGTTGATCGAAATTGGCATTGTTGCCCTGTCGGTTTATGCCCTCAACTGGGGCTCAGCCAACCTTCAGCAGTTCTGCATTTTCCTCGCCGGCACCCAGGCCGCTTTTTTCGGGCCGGTGAAATACTCAATTCTGCCGCAACACCTTACCAAGCAGGAGTTGCTGGGCGGCAACAGCCTCGTCGAAATGGCCACATTCTTGTCGGTGCTGATCGGAACGATTGTGGGCAACCTGATTGTCGCCTATCCCAACGGAAAATTGGCGATCTCCGCCATCATGGTAGCGATTGCCGTCTTTTCCTATTGGACAGCGACGCGGATTCCAACTGCCCCGTCGGCTCAGCCTGACCTGAAAATCAATTGGAACGTTTTCACTGAAACCTGGAACAACATGAAATTGGCCACGGCCAAACGCGAGGTGTTTCTGGTCATCCTCGGAATTTCATGGTTCTGGCTCTTGGGCATTGTCCTGGTCACCCAAATGCAGATTTTCACTCTCGATAGCTTGAGAGGGACCGAGACAGTCGCGTCGCTGATCTTCGCGCTCTTCTCCATCGGTATCGCGGTGGGCTCAATGTATTGCAATAAACTTCTGGATGGCCGTATCTCTGTCAAATATGTGCCGCTTGCCGCCCTCTTGGTTTCTGTTTTCCTGATTGACCTCTACTTCGCCTCAGGTGCGGCAGGAAACAAGCTGGCGGCTGTGGTCGAATCCGGCACCGTGCCGACCATAGTCAATGCGGCAGGCTTCAAGCTGCTGAACTTTGGGCAAGTCCTGTCCTACTGGCAATCGTGGCGCGTGTTGTTCGATCTGCTGGCCTTTGCGTTCTGCGCCGGCATCTTTGTGGTCCCGCTCTATGCTCTCATGCAAGCCCGCACGCCCTACTATCTCCGCGCCCGCATCGTCGGCTCGAACAATATCATCAACGCCGTGTTCATGGTGGCAGCAACCCTCGTTACAATCCCAATATTGGCGATGGGTGTTTCGGCACGCGGGCTTTTTCTGATACTTGGCCTGGCCAACCTCGCCGTCGCGGTCTACATCATCCGCATTCTCCCCCACGAGACATTGGCAGCATTTGCCCGTTCCCTTTTCCGCTTGTTCTATCGTGTTGAGGTCAAGGGACTCGAAAACTACCACGCCGCCGGACGCAAAACCCTGATCGTCGCCAACCACACGTCTTTGTTGGATGGCCCGTTGCTCTCCGCCTTCCTGCCGGAACGCGCCGCCTTCGCCATCGACACGCAAATGGCGAAGAAATGGTGGGTAAAACCGGCCTTCGGATTGTTCGACCTCTGCCCCATCGATCCTGGCAATCCGCTGGCTTTGCGGTCACTGGTCAACGAACTCAGGCGCGGCAAGCGCGTTGTGATTTTCCCCGAAGGCCGCTTGACCACCACAGGTTCTTTGATGAAAATCTACGAAGGCCCCGGTGCTATCGCGGAAATGGCGGGCGGCAGGATACTGCCAGTACGCATCGACGGTGTTCAGTACACGCCGTTCTCGCGCCTGAAAAAACTTTTGCCCCAACGCTGGTTTCCGAAAATCACACTCACCTTCATGCCACCTGTGCGCAACACCTCGCCCGAAACACTCAAAGGCGCAGCCCTGCGCGAACATCAGGCGGAGGAACTCTACGACGTCATGAGCGCCATGATGTTTGAAACCAGTGCCTATTGCCAAACCCTTTGGCAATCCCTGATGGACGCCCGTGCTGTGCATGGTGGCAAGCGCCTTGTTACAGAAGATATCAACCGCCTGCCCCTCACCTACAACCGCGTCATCTTGGGCAGCTTCATTTTGGGGCGCAAACTGGCTGACCAAACGCGCGGTGAAACCAATGTCGGCCTCTTGCTGCCCAATGCCAATGGCACGGTGCTGTCGATCTTTGGGTTGCTGGCCCACGGCAAGGTGCCAGCCATGCTTAACTTTTCGACAGGCCCGATCAACATGTCGGCAGCATGTATCGCAGCGGAAATTCGCACCATCGTCACCTCGCGCAAATTTATCGAAGCCGGCGAGATGCAAGGTGATCTTGATGTCATCTCCAAAGACCGCAAAATCATCTTTCTGGAAGATGTTCGTGCCACCATTTCCACAGGCGACAAACTCAACGGACTGTTCGCCCGCGTCTTCACCAAGGCCGCATTGAAAAGGCGGGGGGCATCATCCAATCCCGACTCACCCGCCGTCATCCTGTTTACCTCAGGCTCGGAAGGCATGCCCAAGGGCGTTGTCTTGTCGCACAAGAATCTGAATGCCAACAGGCTGCAAGCGGCATCCCGCATCGTGTTCACTTCGCAGGACATTGTGTTCAACGCCTTGCCCATCTTCCATGCCTTTGGATTGCTGGGCGGAACTTTGCTGCCCTTGTTCAACGGCATCTATACATTTCAGTATCCTTCGCCGCTGCATTACAAGATTGTTCCCGAACTCTGCTACGCCACCAACGCCACGGTTCTTTTCGGCACGGATACTTTCCTTGCAGGCTACGCCCGCACAGCACACCCCTATGATTTCTACGCCATGCGCCTTGTTGTTGCAGGCGCGGAGCGCTTGAAGCCAGAGACCCGCCAAACATGGATGGACAAATTCGGCATCCGCATCATGGAAGGTTATGGTGCCACTGAATGCGCGCCGGCGTTGGCAATCAATACGCCCATGCATTATAGGGCAGGCACAGTCGGTCGCCTGTTCGATGGCATCGAGTTCCGCCTGGATCCCGTCGAAGGCATTGCAGAAGGCGGACGGCTGGTGGTTCGCGGCCCCAACACCATGCTCGGCTATTTGCGCGCCGACAATCCCGGCACACTCGAAAAGCCCGCTGATGGCTGGTACGACACAGGTGACATTGTCACCGTGGATGACCGCCGCTACGTTACTATTCTCGGCCGCGCCAAACGCTTCTGCAAGATTGCCGGTGAGATGGTGTCCTTGACTGCAGTCGAAACCAAACTGCACAAAGTCATGCCGGATGCCGTTCATGCCGTGGTTGCCGTGCCCGATATGAAAAAAGGTGAGCAACTGGTGATGTTCACAACACAATCGAAAATCGACCGCAAAGTCATGGCAACAGCTCTCAAGACTGAGGGCTCAAGTGATCTCATGATTCCAAAAAACATCATCGAACTCGAAGCCCTGCCAGTTTTGGGGTCGGGCAAAACCGACTACGTGTCGCTGAACAGAATGGCACGTGAGAAGATCGTCGGGTAAGCCTTAAAGAATGAAAACAGCCACCATCACCACACGCCTTGCCAGTCTTGGTTCCGAAAAATGGCGTGTCCACGTCGACGGCAAGAAACGCGCTGCCCGCGGGGAAAAACTCATTTTCCTGTCCATTGGCGAGCCTGACTTGCCACCACCAACCGCAATATTTGATGTTGCGGTAGAACAGATGCGCAATGGCCGCACCCGTTATTCTCCCGGCGATGGCGAGAAATCCATTCTTGATGCCCTGTCGAGTCACTACTCAAAAATGATGGCCCGCCCCATAACCCCAAAACAGTTCATCTATCTGCCGGGCACGCAAACCGCTTTGTCCGTGGCTTTCACTGCAACCATCGATGCAGGTGACGAAGTACTTCTCCTTGATCCATACTACGCCACCTACGAAGCAGTGATTGCAGCACCCGGTGGCATTGCAGTGGCAGTGCCTCTTGATCCTGACCGCGCCTTCCACCCCAACATTGCAGCCATTGAAGCCGCCATCACTCCGCGCACCCGGGTATTGCTTCTCAACTCGCCATCAAACCCCACAGGTGCTGTTTTCACGCGGGATGAAATCGATGCGATATGCGCGATTGCCATAAAGCACGACCTGTGGATTGTGTCTGACGAAGTGTACGCCACGGTCATCCACGGCGATCACACGTTTTACTCACCTTTCATGCGCAAGGACATGGAAGAGCGTACCATTGTCGTTTCCTCCATATCCAAATCGCATGGCATTCCCGGCTTTCGCTCTGGTTGGATTGCCGCCTCAGAGAATTTTGTGAAACGGGCACTGCCGGTGGCGGAGTCTCTTCTCTTTGGCCAGCAACCTTTCCTGCAGGATGCCGCCGCTTTCGCCCTCAACAATCACTTCCCCGAAGTGAAAGCCATGAAGGATGCCTACTACGCCCGGGCCCTTGCGCTGACCGAGGGCTTGCGCGGTTCAAACCGCATCAAGGCCCGCATGCCTGAGGGTGGAATGTTTGTGATGGTGGATGTGCGCGGCACCGGCTTGTCTGGTGAAGCGTTCGCCACCCGGCTTCTGGCCGAGGAAGGCGTGGTCACCATGCCCGGCGAAAGCTTTGGCACATGTGGCGCAGGCCATCTTCGTGTGGCTCTGACAGTAGATGAAACGCAAATAAAGGAGGCGACAAGCCGAATTGTCCGGTTTGCGGAGAGGATTTAACCCCATTCCGTAAGAATAGGATAATTGCCACTTTTGCATCGACAATCGGCGAAATAATAGGTACAATCCTATTATGAGCATATCAACCGCCCTTTTCCTTGCCGAAATCGAAGATTTCCTATCGAAGTCCTCTCTCGATCCCACGTCCTTGGGCAAACAATCACTCTCCGACCCGAACTTCGTTTTCGATCTCAAGAACGGCCGCTCTCCCTCTGCCCGCACCATGGACAAGGTCCGCGCCTGGATGGCGGCGCAAACAACCATCCCAACCATCGCGGCCAAGCCGTCCCTGACCCACCTCGACCGCCTCGAAGCAGAGTCCATCCACATCATCCGTGAAGTCGCCGCCGAATGCGAGAAACCCGTGATGTTGTATTCCATCGGTAAAGACTCTGCCGTGATGCTGCACCTCGCCATGAAAGCCTTTTACCCCGCCAAGCCCCCCTTCCCGCTGATGCATGTCGATACCCGCTGGAAATTCCGCGACATGATCACCATGCGCGACCAGACCGCAAAAAAACTTGGTCTCGACCTGATAGTTCATATCAATCCCGAAGGCGTCGAGAAAGACATCAACCCCTTCGACCATGGTTCGGCTCTGCACACGCAGGTGATGAAAACCGAAGGCCTGAAGCAAGCCCTCGACAAGCATGGATTTGATGCAGCCTTTGGCGGTGCGCGCCGCGACGAGGAAAAATCCCGCGCCAAGGAACGCATCTTCTCGTTCCGCGATACCAAACACCGCTGGGACCCCAAGAATCAACGCCCGGAATTGTGGAACCTCTACAACGCCCGCAAGAGCAAGGGCGAATCAATCCGCGTGTTCCCGTTGTCGAACTGGACGGAACTCGACATTTGGCAATACATCCATCGCGAAAAAATCGACATCGTGCCGCTCTACTTTGCCGCCGAACGCCCCGTTGTCGAGCGCGACGGGCAGCTGATCATGGTTGATGACAATCGCATGCGCCTGTTGCCCGGTGAAGTACCGCAACTCAAAAAAATCCGTTTCCGCACGCTGGGTTGTTATCCCCTCACCGGTGCCATCGAATCCAATGCCACCACACTTCTCGACATCGTCGAGGAAATGCTGGTCGCCACGTCGTCAGAACGCCAGGGCCGCGTCATCGACAAGGATGCGAGTGCCTCGATGGAAAGGAAAAAGCAGGAGGGGTATTTTTGATGCTGGCACGCCTTGATCTGATTTCTCCTTCCCCCCTCGCGGGGGAAGGTGGATCGCATCCCGGACCTGTTCCGGGGTGCGAGACGGATGAGGGGGTGGCACAGCAGCAACGCCGTTTGCGACATACATTGCTGATCCACCCCCTCATCCGGCACTTCGTGCCACCTTCTCCCGCAAGTGGAGAAGGTAAATATCTGCCTCAAAGGACTTACACATGACCCGCTTCGTTGAATACACCGGCGGTGGCGTTGAAGCCTATCTCGCAGCACAAGAAAACAAGGACCTCCTTCGCTTCATCACCTGCGGTTCCGTCGATGACGGCAAGTCCACGTTGATTGGCCGCCTGCTCTATGAATCGAAAATGCTCTTTGAGGACCAACTCACGGCCCTCGAGGCCGACTCCAAAAAACTTGGCACCCAAGGCGGCAATCTTGATTTTGCGCTGCTGGTCGATGGCCTGGCCGCTGAGCGCGAACAAGGCATCACCATCGATGTCGCCTACCGCGCCTTCGCCACATCGAAACGCAAATTCATTGTCGCCGATACGCCAGGTCACGAACAATATACCCGCAACATGGCCACCGGCGCATCCACCGCCGAGCTGGCAATCATTCTGATTGACGCCCGCAAAGGCGTGCTCACACAAACCCGTCGTCACACCTTCATCGCAACACTGCTGGGCATCCGCCACCTTGTCGTGTGCATCAACAAGATGGACCTGGTGAACTATAGCCGCGAAGCGTTTGACAGGATTGAAGCGGACTACCGCACCTTCGCTGCGTCCATTGGTGCCACCAACATCACTGTCATTCCCGCATCAGCACTTGTGGGCGACAACATCGTCGAGCGCTCAGCCAAAATGCCCTGGTACAATGGCGCAACGCTGATGGCACACCTCGAAACAGTTGCCGTCGGCGACGATCAGTCGGACAAGCCATTCCGCATGCCAGTGCAATGGGTATCACGCCCCCACCAGAACTTTCGCGGCTTTGCCGGAACGATTGCATCTGGCAAAGTGAAACCGGGTGACGCCCTCAAGGTCTTGCCCTCAGGCCGCCAGTCAACAGTTACGGCAATAGTGACTGCCGACGGCAACTTGAGCGAAGCCATTCCCGACCAGGCCGTGACCATCACGCTGGCCGACGAGATCGACGTCAGCCGTGGTGATGTCCTGTGTGCCGCAAATGCGCCTCTGGAAACATCGGATCAGTTCGAGGTCCAAGTGCTGTGGATGGGTGATGAACCCATGCTGCCAGGCCGTTCCTATCTCATCAAGGCCGGCACGAAGACCCAACCCGGCACCCTCGACAAGCTGAAATACAAAACCAACGTCAACACCATGGAACAGGTGGCGGCAACCACACTCGCCCTAAACGAAATCGGCGTTTGCAACCTGGAGCTTGATGGCCCCCTGGCCTTTGCTCCGTATACGGAGAACAAGCAACTCGGCTCGTTCATCATCATCGACCGCTTCACCAACACAACTGTTGGCATGGGCCTTATCCACTTTGCCCTGCGTCGCGCCGCCAACATTCACCGGCAATACACGGATGTAAACAAGCAGGCGCGTGCCGCCAAATTGGGCCAGCAACCGACCGTGTTGTGGTTCACCGGTTTGTCCGGTTCCGGCAAATCCACCATTGCCAACATGGTGGAACAGAAACTTCACGCGCTTGGCCATCTGACCTACCTGCTCGATGGCGACAATGTGCGCCACGGCTTGAACCGCGATCTTGGCTTTACCGATGCGGACCGTGTTGAAAACATCCGCCGCGTTGCCGAAGTCGCAAACCTCATGGCCGATGCCGGCTTGATCGTTCTTGTGTCCTTCATCTCGCCCTTCCGCTCCGAACGCCTGATGGCGCGCGAGCGCATGGAACCGGGAGAGTTTGTGGAAATTTTTGTCGATACGCCACTGGCTGAAGCCGAAAAGCGCGACGTCAAAGGCCTCTATGCCAAGGCCAGAAAGGGTGAGATCAAAAACTTCACCGGTATTTCCTCACCCTACGAGGCACCGGAGCAGCCGGAGATTTTGGTCAATACCGTGACAATGAGCGCGGAGGCAGCGGCAGGCAAAATTGTCGACCACCTCCGAAAACACAAGCGGTTGGGATGAAGCCTGGACTTCACCCCAACACTTTCACTTCTGTATTTCGGCCCATATTTTCGTATACAATTCCTGCACGGCAGGCTCACAAGTCAGCGAAAAGTGGCCCAGTTTCAGCGTCTCTTCCGACATGTTGATTTCCGGCGCGGTCTTGAGATTGGCATCATAATACGCGTCCGACCCCTTGATGCCATCACGGTACAGGGCAAAGTTTGAAATCATCGCCGCATTTTGCGGGTCCATGATGAAGTTCTGGAACAGCTTGGCATTCTCGAGGTTCTTGGCTCCCTTCACAACTGCCACGTTGTCCATCCAAACCGGGAATCCTTCTTTCGGGAACCCGAACTTGATGTCGGCATTGAGCACACGGGCGCGGGCCGTGTACCCGTTCCAGTTCACGCCAGCGGCGATATCGCCTTTGGCGTAGGTTTCCGGCGCGGCATAGTCCATTGAAATCCACTTCGGCTTGGCCTCAACCAACTTGTCGCGGACTTTTTTCAGGATGTCCTTGTCATCCGTGCATGGCTTGCCCCCAAGGTACAGGGTCGTCAGCATGATGATTTCGGACAGTTCCGGCACCACATTGATCTTGCCAACAAGTTCCGGCGGCGGATCAAGGAATATGGCTGATGTGTTCACATCGCCATTGTATATTTTGGTGTTCAAGGCAATGCCGGTCGTGCCCCACTGCCATGGAACCGTGAATTTCCGGCCGGGATCAAACGGCACATCAGCCCAGCGCACATCAACGTTTTTGAAATTCTCCATTTGGTTTGGATTGGTCTCTTCAAGCAATCCTTCCTGTACATAGATGGGAACAAAACTGGCGGACGGCACGACGATATCATAACCGTGCCCGCCGGCCCTGACCTTGGCCAAGGCAGTATCGTTCGAGTCGTAGTCAGTAATGGTCACCTTGACCTTGTACTGATCCTCGAACTTCTTGATCATCTCAGGGCTGGTGTAGTTGCC
Source organism: Hyphomicrobiales bacterium (assembly GCA_043768765.1). GTDB lineage: Bacteria > Pseudomonadota > Alphaproteobacteria > Rhizobiales > Aestuariivirgaceae > Aestuariivirga. The sequence goes on from JAYVKC010000107.1 coordinate 19,062, forward strand.
CCAATTGTAGATGTTAAGTTCGCCCGCTGCATGCGCCTGATTTGACATCAGTGCGGCAATTGCAACGCTGGCCGTAAGAATCCATTTCATGTTCGTCTCCCTGGTTGAGAGAGTCTCCGGCAATGCAGAGACTCCCAATATGGGTTACTTCAGCAAATCAGTCCAGATGCGGGTGTAGAGCTCCTGCACCGCTGGCGGACAGGCTGCCGAGAAGTCCGTCTTGCCTTCCAGGAAGGCGGGCAACGTGAGTTCCGGCGCGTCTTTCATGTCAGCCGGCATGAACGCTTCCGACCCCTTGATGCCGTTGGCATAACGCGCAAACGCTGAAAGCATGCCGGCATTTTCCGGATCCATCATGAAATTCATGAAGATTTTTGCGTTCTCGACATTCTTTGCATCTTTCAGAATGACAAGCGTGTCCTGCCAGATGACCGTGCCTTCCTTCGGATAGCCATACTTGATGTCAGGATTCTGCAGGCGCTGGCGGAAGGCAGATCCATTCCAGTCACTCGTCGCATACATGTCACCTTTGACCATTGGTTCGATGGTCGAATACTCCATCGACATCCAGTTTGGTTTCGCAGCCATCAGCGTGTCACGCACCTTCATCATGATTTCTTTGTCGCCGGTGCAGTACTCACCACCATGGTACTTGACGGCCGCATAGATCATGTCGTTCATCTCGGGCACAATGTTGAGCTTGCCCTTGAGTTCAGCAGGGGGATCAAACACGATCTTCCATGTGTTGATGTCACCCTTGTAGTACTTGGTGTTAACGACCACACCGACCGTGCCCCACTGCCAGGGAATGGAAAACTTGCGGCCCGGATCGTACGGCACATCAACCCAGACCGGATCCATGTTCTTGAAATTTGCCATCTGGTCCGGGCGCGCCTCGAGCACCAGCCCTTCCTCAATCCAGATTGGCAAATAGTTGCCCGATGGAACCGCAATGTCGAACCCATGTCCACCGGCGCGCACTTTGGCAAGCGCCGTGTCATTCGAATCATAGTCGGTGATGGTCACCTTGATCTTGTGCTGCTCCTCGAATTTCTTGATCATTTCAGGGCTGGTATAATTGCCCCAATTGAAGATTTGCAGCTCGCCCTCGGCGTGAGCGGGCGTGAACGCAGCCAGAAAACCAATTCCGGCAACGGCTACCGTCAGTAAAAGCTTCATGTTTTTCTCCCTCGGTGGTCAGTTGTTTTTTCGGCTTATGATAAAGAAGATTGTCACGATCAGCACCGATAGTGCAAGAAAAACCGTGGAAATGGCGTTCACTTCTGGGGTCACCACCCTGCGCAGCTGCCCCAGCATGTAGGTGGGCAGCGTTTCCTGGCCACCGGATTTGACGAACTCCGTGATCACAACATCGTCCAGCGAGATGACAAAAGCCAGCATCAAACCAGCGAGAATGCCCGGCCAAAGCAGCGGCAAAGTCACGCGCTTGAAGGCCTGCCACGGTGTTGCGTAAAGGTCCGCCGCAGCACGCTCCAGTGTCAAGTCCATGTTTTCCAGCCGCGCCCGGATGGGCAGATAGGCAAACGGGATGCAGAAAGCCGTGTGCGCCGCCACGATATAGCCAATGCCTTGATAACCGGTCCAAATCTTGATCCGCGAAAACACGATCAGAAGGGCAACCGCCGTCACGATTTCCGGCACCATCAGCGGCTGGTTGATGAAGGCATACTTCAACGTCATGCCGGGATAAGGTGCCGTGCGGGTGGTCGCGACCGCAGCCATGGTTGCCATGATGGTCGCCAGCGTTGCTGCAATGAGTGCCACTATGATGGTCCGGAGCGCCGCTTCCTGCACCTGTTCATTTTGCCACGCCGACTGAAACCAGCGCAGGGAGAACCCTTCCCAAACAGCAACCGACTCACCCGCGTTGAACGCAAAAACCACAAGCGTGGCAATCGGCAAATACAGCATGAAGAAACACAACATGGCGATGAACACAAAGCCCGGCTGCGACTTGACCGAGAAGGTTTTGGACGCACTAATGGCCATGACCCGCTCCCGCTTGAGATGCATTGCGCACATAGAAGATGAGGGCAAAGGTGACGATAATCAGCAACGTGATGGAAAGGGCTGATCCCAAAGGCCAGTTCCGCCCCTGCCCGAACTGCAACTCGATCAGGTTGCCAAGCATCATGTTCTTGCCGCCTCCCAACACCCGCGGCGTTACATAGGCACCCAGCGCCGGAATGAAAACCAGAATGGAACCGGCGATCAATCCCGGCTTCACCAGCGGTACAATAATGCGCCTCAGAACCTTGAGGCGCGTCGCATAGAGATCATAGCCCGCCTCGACCAACCGGAAATCCAGCTTCTCCATGCTCGCGTAGATCGGCAGCACCATCAGCGGCAGATAGACATAGGTCATGCCCAGCAGGATGGCGACATCAGTGTACATGATCTGAAGCGGTTGCGAGACCAGCCCGAACTTCAACAGCACAGTGTTGATGATGCCTTCGTTGCGGATGGTTTCCTGAATGGCAAAAGTGCGGATGAGAATGTTCGTCCAAAACGGAATGGTGATCAGGAACAGCCAGACATCGCGCCATTTTTCTTCACGCGTTGAAATGAAATAGGCCGTGGGAAATCCAAGGAACAGCGTGATCGCTGTCGTCATCAGCGCCAGCCTGATGGAGCGCCATAAAATGGTTACATGCGCATCGGCAAACGAGAGTGTGTCGTCAAAAATGTCTCGCTCCAGAAACACGTTGAACCAGCCGTTGCCCGAGAACTTCCAGTATTTCACGTCGCCATAGTCGCCCTTCAGCATGAAGGAGTAGAGCAGCACCACAAACAACGGACCGATGGCGGCGATAAAAATCGTGACGATGGCCGGAAGCGTCAGGAGCCAGCGGGACTTGATGTCCTGGCGGCGGACGTGCTCGGCAACATGCGCGGCTGTTGGCAATTTTTCAGTCCCTGATAATCCGCGCAGCCTGCGGCGCAATGGCAATTCCCGCCCGTTGTCCGGCCTGCACCACCACATCCTGCCCGCTGATGTTCTGCTGCCGCACGATAAAGGGCCCGCCATCGGCAAGTTTCAAGTGCACATGCGTGTCTGTTCCGAAATAGACCACATGTTCCACAGTGCCAGCGATGTCGCCAACTTTTGCGGACACAATCCGTGCATTCTCAGGCCGGACCACAACAGTCACATCTCCCGCATGCGCCACAGTTTCGTCTGCCGCAGCGTCCAACATCCCGCCAGCGGCAAGTTTCACCGTGGCCTTGCCATTCTTGGCAACACCAGCGGTACCTTGCAGGAAATTCGTGTCACCAATAAAATTTGCGACAAACCGCTCGACTGGCCGTTCATAGATGTCGCGGGGTCCGCCAATCTGCCGGATGCTGCCCTTGTTCATCACTGCAATGCGGTCCGACATCGTCAGCGCTTCTTCCTGGTCATGTGTGACAAAAATGAAAGTGATGCCGGTTTCATGTTGCAAACGCTTGAGTTCGATCTGCATATCCTTGCGCAACTTGAAATCCAGGGCTGACAACGGCTCGTCCAGCAGCAACACTTTTGGTCGCGGCGCCAAGGCGCGGGCCAGCGCCACGCGCTGCTGCTGTCCACCCGAAATTTGTGCTGTACGCCGGTTCCTCAACTCCTCCATTCGCACCAGGCGCAACATGTCGGATACCCGCTGGTCGATTTCTTCGCGCGGCTTTCCCAGCATCTCCAGTCCGAAACCAATGTTCTGCGCCACCGTCATGTGCGGAAAAAGCGCGTAGTTCTGGAACACGGTGTTGACCGGACGCTGGTACGGCGGCAGCACGGCGATGTCGTCGCCATACAACATGATTTGTCCTTCGGTCGGAAAATCAAACCCCGCGATCAGCCGCAGCAGCGTGGTCTTTCCACAACCGGACGGCCCGAGCAACGTGAAGAATTCATTCTCCTGAATGGCAACAGAGACGCTGTCCAGCGCCCGCACGTCATCTTGACCACTGCCACGAAATACTTTTGTCACACGCCGCACATCGATTGCGGTCTTGGTGTCACTCAAGGCGATCCCTCCCCAAAGCCTTGTCCCGGCTCATGGCTGATACTAGTCACGGCAAGCAGTGTTTGCCAATGGGGACAGAATTGCACATTAAGTAGACCACCCGCCGTCAATCACAAACGCCTGGCCGGTGACAAACGCGCTCTCGTCGCTGGCCAGATAGACCACCATGGCCGCAATTTCCTCCGGCTGGGCCAGCCGTCCCATCGGTTGGCGCGAGATGAAGGTGGCCTTTGCCGCCTCGAAATCACCCTGCTGCTTCATGCGGCCATGCAAGGAGGGTGTTTCCACCGTTCCTGGACAAACAGCGTTGCAGCGGATTCCCTTGGCCACATACTCCGCCGCATAGGCCTTGGTCATGCCAATGACAGCGGCTTTGGTGGTGCCATAAAGAAAGCGGTTGGGCACTCCCTTGAGCGAAGAAGCAATGGAAGCCATGTTGACAACAACACCCTTGCCCCGCGCCAGCCACCCCGGTGTAAAGGCCCGTATCATGCGGTAATGCGCCCGCACATTGAGGTCGAACGCAAAGTCCCAGTCTTTGTCAACAACGTCCATGATCGATCCACCATGTACAAAGCCGGAACAGTTGAACAGGATATCGGGCGTACCGATGCTCGCCGCCGCTGCATCAACCTGGTCCTGCTTTAACACATCCAGCAACAGTGTTTTGATTGACGCATGTTCCTTGCCGAGACTTGCAAGCGCATCGCCATTGATGTCGGTGGCCCAGACGGTGGCCCCTTCGCGCGCCATGGCCAATGCTGTGGCCTTGCCTATGCCTTGCGCGGCCGACGTGATAACGGCGGTTTTTCCTTCGAGCCTGCCTGCCATGGACAACCTTTCATGTTCTGGTGAATGATGTTTACAGAATGCCCCGAGGTGTTGTCCATGACTGAAGACGATCTTTGCTACCTGTCTGCCACGGCTGCTCTGGGCCATTTCCGGTCACGAAAGGTCAAACCCTCGGAGATCATCCAGGCCCAACGCAATCGGACGGCGAAAATTAATCCCCAGGTCAATTGCTTCGCCGACCAATACTGGGATGAAGCCCTTCTTAAAGCCAAACTGGCTGACGCACTCTATGGCAATGGCAGTGCACAACCCCGGCCGCTGGAAGGTATCTCACTCGCCGTGAAAGACGCCCAACGGGTCAAGGGCAAGCGCACAACACATGGCTCGCTGATCTTCAAGGACAGCATCGATGATCATTCCGATCCGATGATCGAGCGCCTCGAAAACGCCGGCGCCATCATCATTGCACGCACGACGACGCCAGAATTCTGCCTCTCCGGTGTCACCCATTCCCGAATGTGGGGCAACACCCGCAACCCGTGGAATCTTGAATGGGGACCAGGCGGGTCATCCGGCGGCTCGGCAGCAGCCCTGGCTGCGGGCTTGACCACGCTGGCGACAGGCACAGACATTGGCGGTTCCATTCGTATCCCTGCGGCGTGCTGCGGCGTGGTGGGATTCAAACCGCCCCATGGCCGCAACCCCGATGGCCCGCCGTCAAATTTCGACCGCTTCAACCACTGCGGCCCGCTGACACGCACCATTGCTGACGCAGCCTTGATGCAAAACATCACATCAGGTCCCCACCCCCTCGACCATGATTCCATCCGTACACGGATCACTTTGCCCGCCCAACCACATCCCGTCCGGCAGCTCAAGGTGGCATGGTCGATGGACTTTGGTTATGTGAACGTCGATCCGGACGTGCGCCGGAATACCTTGCAGGCAATTGAAATCTTCCGGGGCCTTGGTGGAACCATGACTGAAGTTGACCTCGGCTGGACGGCTGAAACGGATACCGATTGCCTGCACTGGTACAACATGATGCATTTTGGCCGTCAGACCATTTGGCACCGCGAACGCCACCGCGACATCATGACGGACTACGCACTGAAATTCGCCGAAGCGGCAAACTCCAACTCCTCACTCGACGACATCCACAAACCATGGACTCGAACACATGCCATGTATCAATCACTTGGCCCCATACTTGAAAATCACGATGTTTTTATTTGTCCAACAAACAATGCGCCTGCCGTCAAGGCCGACCATGACCCATGGGATCCGCATTTCACAATCAATGGCAAGCCGGCTGATCCGGAATTTGGCTGGGTGATGACTCACCAGTTCAACATGCTGCACAATTGCCCGGTGCTCGCAGTGCCATCGGGACAGGCGTCAAGCGGTGTGCCAACCGGCATCCAGATCGTTGGCCGCACATGGGATGATATCCGGGTGTTCGAGGCAGGCATGGCCTACGAGAAGGCCATGGGTGGCTGGCTCAATGACGCAGCAAAGCGTCCTACGATCCGACCCACTTCTTGACCGCCTTGGCCAATTACGCTGTCACCGTCACATGCCGCCGGAAAGGAATGGAGTGCGGATCAACGGTTTTGTCAAGTTCATCGGCATAGCGGTGCCCGGCGAAATTCGCCGACGCAATCGCAGCAGGTGCTTCCGCATCACCGATGGCACGCACGGTTAGAATGCCATGCGAACTCCACTCTTGCTGGCGCTCGAGGAGTTCTTTGTGGAGTTCGTCACAAGGCAACCGCGACGTGACCAGCACAATGGCGTCACACGCCACTGTCTCGCGCCGTCCCGTGTAGGTGCAAACAAGCGTGGCAGCTCCGTTGTCAACACGTAACAGCCCCCTGTCCAACACCAGCCTTACATCCTTCTCTATCAATCGCGCCTGGATGAATTTCTGGTCCAACGTCTGGACACTATACTCGGAAGCCTTGCTGGCCGGTGTGACATAGGTGACGCGGCAACCCTGCTGTACCAACAACTCCGCCAGCACACCCGCCATGTAATAATGGTCATCATCATAAACCACGACATGCCCGGTGGGAAAAATGCCCGTCATCAAATCATCAGGAGTATAGACCTTCATTGCAGCGTCAACAGGCAACGGCAACGGACTGAATCTTCCCGCACCATCGCGCCGCCACTTTGATCCGGTTGCCAGGGCAACATGCCCATGCCCCAGTGCAAACACATCAGCGGCGGTGAGCCGCGATTCTGGATAGACTGTCACATTCTCCATTTTTGCAATCTGGCCGACACGATAGTCTCTCACCCGCCCCCAGGCTGACAGTCCCGGCAACTTGCATTCCAGCTTCACGCGCCCGCCAAGCTCGCGCGACGCTTCCGCCAAAGCCACATCATAACCGCGAAGCCCGGCCTTGTGCGCCGCAGACAGTCCGGCAGGTCCCGCACCAATCACGAGGACATTGGCATTCGATCCACGTTTGCCCATCTTTTCCGGGTGCCAGCCCCGCCGCCATTCTTCCATGAAAGACGAATTCTGCGTGCACCGCGACACTGATGCTGTGAAGTCACCGGTGATGCAGATGTTGCAGCCAATGCACTCGCGGATGTCTTCCACCCGGCCCTCGTCAATCTTTGTTGGAAGGAACGGATCGGCAATCGAGGGGCGCGCAGCGCCAATGAAATCCATGTGGCCCGATTTGATCTGACGCACCATTTCGTCAGGAGAAGTGAAGCGGCCAACGCCGACGATCGGTTTCGTGGTGAGCGCTTTGAGCCCCTTGATCAAATGTTCTTGCGCGGCTTCCGCCTTGAACCGGGAAGTGCCCGAACACTGTTCCCAGCTGCCGTGCGCAAAATCCCACAAGTCCGGCAGTTCCGCATGCATTTCCACAAGTTCACGCAGCTGCGCGTTGTCAAATCCTTCCGGCCCGGTCAGCTCATCCAGTGCCAGACGGATGGAAACGCCGCACCTGTCGCCAATCTCGTCTCTCGCATCAGACAATAGCTCGCGCATGAGTCTTGAACGGTTGAAAAGCGACCCGCCATATTCATCCGTGCGCTGATTTGTTGCCGGACTGAGGAAATGCTGGACAATGCCAAACCCGTGCGCCGCATAAAGGCAAATGAGATCAAAGCCCGCTTGTTTCGCGCGCCGGAAGGCCGCGCGGTGCCAGGCCCGCATGTTCTTGAAGTCCTGCTTGTCCATGCTCCGCGCCTGCACAGGATCTGCCGTGAATGTCAGCACTGGCAGGGGGGAAGGTGCCAGCGGCACCTCCCGGGTGAACAGGTTGGAGCTGTTCACGCCGGCATGCACAAGTTCCAGCCCCGCCAGCGACCCGTGCGATTTCATTGCTTCTGCCATTTTATTCAGCAACGGCAGGTCATCGTCATTCCAGTTGCGTAGTTCGATATAGGGTGTGATGTCGGACGACCAGTGCACATCCGCCTGCTCAGTGTAAATGACGCCCCACCCACCTTCCGATTTCACTCGCCGCATTTCCATCACGGCTTCAGGTTCGCGATATCCAGCGCCGTTGCAGTGCGGCACTTGATAGAATCGGTTCTTGGCCGTTACTGGTCCAATCCTGACAGGCTCAAACAGGATGTCGTAGCGTGCATCACGCATCTTCAAATCCGCGAAGCACATTCACGGTGTTGATGCCAATGGCATCTATCGCATACCCTCCTTCCATCACGAAAAGTGTCGGCAGTTTGAGTGTGGCAATGGCCGCACCATATGTCGTGAAATCCTGCGACGTCAGCTTGAAGGTGCTGATCGGATCATCCTTGAACGTGTCAACGCCCAGCGAAACGACAAGTGCATCCGGCCTGTGTTTTTTGATGCGTTTAAAGGCATCCTGCAGCGCCACTTTCCATTTGGAATACCGGGTGCCCGGCGGCATCGGATAATTGAAGTTAAATCCCTCGCCACGTCCTTTGCCGCGCTCGTCGGCATAGCCGAGATAGTAGGGATAGGTGTCTTCCGGCGCACCGTGCAACGATAGAAACAGCACGTCACTGCGCTCATAGAAGATATCCTGTGTGCCATTGCCGTGGTGAAAATCCACATCCAGTATCGCCACCCGCTTAGCACCCGAATCACGAAACGCCTGTGCCGCAATGGCGGCATTGTTCAGGAAACAATAACCGCCATAAAGGTCATCATGCGCGTGGTGCCCCGGCGGGCGGCACAGGGCGAATGCGGCAGCTGCACCATTCGTCACCAGCTTCTGTGCCGTCAAAGCCACGGCAGCAGAAGCACACGCGGCTTCCCACGTTCCAGCCGTGATGGCTGTTTCGACGGAGTGGGTGTAGTAGCCAACACGACCGTCAATGGCACGCGGGATGCGTTGTTGCAGCGACCGGTTGGGAAAACCCGTGGGGATGATTTCACCCTTGAATCCGGCTCTCAACCAGTCCTTCCAGGCCCCGCGCAAAAACGTCAAATACCCTTCATCATGTACCTTCGCGACTGCTTTGAGATCCAGCTTCGCAGGCGTTATGATATCCGTCATGCCACGGGCTTTGAGTTCACGCAGGATATATTCCATCCGCGATGGCCGTTCGAAAGGCGTCACCATTTCACCACCCGACATTTCACCTTGCGGGAAGTGTTTGCGGTGTTCTTCCGAGAAAACGATTTTCATTGGCCCATTCCCATTTTCACCACACAGTGGCAAACTTTGGGGTGGCGATCAACACCAGCGTGTGTGGATGGCCCGGACCAGGTGTTACTTCACAACAGTGATGATGACATCCGCCAGTCCTGTATCAATCATGCCCAATCGCATCGCCGCGCCAACCGACAAGTCCAGCGCCCGCCCGTCAATATACGGACCACGGTCATTCACCCGCACAACAACTTCGAGGTTGTTGGCCGTGTTGCGCACCCGCAGCAGGGTTCCGAAAGGATAACGCCGATGCGCAGCCGTGAGGCCTGCCGGATAAAACGGTTCGCCATTTGCTGTGATTGCACCTGTCGCATAGTACGATGCGGTGACGGGACGCAGGTATGGGTCCGAAAAGCCCATGGTCCACAAGGCCGTGACGGCCAAAAGAAAGATCCGATGCAGCATGTTTGCCCCTTGCTGTTCTACACGCGGGAATTTGAATCAGTTTTTTAGCGTCGGCAAAAGTTCAACTTGCCTAAAATGCGATGGGGTTTTCCGCCAAAGGCGGCGCGATCGCTGCAGGGTTCGCGAAAAAATCAAATATCTGTGGAGTTTTTCCACATGGCTTGAATGCGCACCCAGCGCAATTGCCACCATTCAGGAATTAACCAATGCCGAAGCACGGCATCGCGTCAACGATCCTTGGTGTTTCAGCGGTTAAATGTGATCAGAAAATTTTATTCAATGACGTCAAATCTGATCTTGGCCACACCGGACCGGTGCAATCCGATGACCCGGGCCGCACCATATGAGAGGTCCAGCACCCGGCGCTTGATGAACGGTCCGCGGTCATTGATCCGTACAATGACGGATTTTCCGGTGCGCAGATTTGTGACCTTGAGCTTGGTGCCAAAGGGCAGGTTGCGGTGCGCCGCCGTCAGTCCATTCGGATTGTAGGGTTCGCCATTCGCGGTGACTTTGCCGCTCTTGTAGTACGAGGCAAATCCGGTTGAGGCCACAGCCACCGGACTGCCTGACAGTGAGGCTGCGATCAGCCCCGCAATGATCAGTTTCATGATGATCCCTTTTGCAATTTGGGGGCACCATAGCTTGCGATGCGGCAGGAATGTGGCACAATGGCAAATACATGTTGCAAAGAATCCACACAGACGCCCTTCATTTTTCCACGCCGGTGGAGAGCTATTGGGAAGAATCCGCTGACCCGTTGAATCTTAAGCTTGAATCAATGAACGGCAGCCACGCATGTGATGTTGCAATTATTGGCGCAGGCTTCACCGGATTGTCTGCTGCCTTGGAGTTGGCATCATCCGGCGTTGACGTTGTTGTCCTGGACGCAGGTCCGATTGGCTGGGGTGCATCAGGCCGCAACGGTGGCTTTGCCTGTTTCGGATCGCACAAATTGTCCTACGCAAAACTGCTGCAGAAATACGGCATTGATGAAACCCGCCGCTACTACGGAGCGATGAAGGACGCGATTGCGCGCGTCGCTTCAAACCTCGACGAGTTCGGCATTGACGCGTGGAAAGCTGGCAGCGGCGACCTCTCCCTCGCCCACGCGCCGAGCCGCATTGCAGATCTGAAGGCGGAGAAGGAATTTCTGAAGCAGGTGACGGGCGACGACGCAGTGCTGCTGTCACAGGATGAACTGCGCCAACAGGGCCACTCCGGTCCGCAATTCTTCGGCGGCCTGATTCATCCGAATGGCTTCGGCATCCACCCATTGAACTACGTGCGCGGTCTCGCCCGCGCCGCGCACAAGGCGGGAGCAAAATTGCACCAGCACTCTTGCATGATCCGTTGGGAGCAAAACGGCGGTGTTCACCGCATCGTCACCGAGCATGGCACGGTGACTGCAAAACGCGTCCTGGTCGCCACCAACGGATACACGCCTGAGAACATCTCCACCCATCATGCCGGCCGCCTGCTGCCGGCACTCTCCAGTATCATGGTGACACGCCCGCTTTCCGAAGCGGAAAAGCAGGAGCAGGGCTGGACCAGCAACATCATGGCGTCCGACTCGCGCACCCTTCTGCACTACTTCCGCCTGCTCCCCAACAACCGCTTCCTGTTCGGCGGCCGGGGGGGAACTGATTCATCCGTACACGGAGCAGACGTTTACCGCACCCACATCACGGCAGCTTTCCATCGTCTTTTTCCCGCATGGCGCAACGTCGATATCACGCATTACTGGCGCGGCTTCGTTTGCCTCAGTTACGACAAGGTGCCTTACGTCGGTGCGTTGGATGACGGAAAATCCGTTTGGACCTCCATCGCCTACCACGGCAATGGTGTGGCCATGGCAAGCCACTGCGGCCGCGCCGTTGCGCGCATGATGCTGGGAAAAGCTGGGAAGAATGAGCTCCCCGCCATTCTCACGCGCCGTCTCGCAAAATTTCCTGTGCCCGCGTTTCGCACCCTGTACCTCAAGGGCGCGTACCTGTGGTTCGGCTGGAAGGACGCCCGTTAGCGCCGCCGTTTTGCCGCCTTCTTGGCCTTCTTTTTCTTCGGCGCATTCTTCACAATCGCTGCTTCCACCATGATTTCCACATCGATGCCAGGTGCAGCAAGTTTCGATTCAACCGTGGCCCGGGCCGGCGTTTGGCCGGGCACCACCCACTTGTCCCACACCGAATTCATCTCCGCCCAGGTCTTGATGTCCGTCAACCAGATATTGGCTTTGACAATGTTGGTCTTGTCAGTGCCCGCTTGCTTCAGCGTTTCGTCAATCTGGTCAAGGATGTCCTTGGTCTGCGCCGCCACCGACTTTCCAATCGCTTTTTCCGGTGTGTAACCGGCAAGGTAAACCATTCCATTGTGAATGACCGCAGCGCTCATGCGCTTGCCGGGCTCAATGCGTTTAAGTGCCATGTGATATTCCCCTGCTTTTGTGCGGTTGCCTTAGCCTGACTTTGCGACGGCTTCAATCACATCAAGCAGCACACGTGGCAATGTGTCAAACGCATGGCCCACATGTATGCGTTCGAGCCAGTGATGATAGTCACGTCCCCAGGGGCCGATGTTGATGATGGGAAAACCGGCAGGTTCCGCCATGGTAAAGCCCGATCCCCAAATGGGCGTGTTGGCAGCAACCACCGAGAGATCATCGCTCGCCTCCCCAAAGAAACTCATGTCCGAAATACCGGCGAAGTAGTTCAATTCACCAAGCCTGTAAGGCAAAACAGCGGAGCTTATGGCGTGCCGCAAGCGCAGGTCGTGCAACTGCACCGCCGGATAGGGGATCGAGCCAAAACCAAGGATTACAGTTGGGCGATCGAAAGAAAGCGCATCGAGCACCGCACACGTTTGGTCAGGCAGGCTGGCGCTGGAGGGTTGTGCAGCCACTTTCACGCCGAGCGACGCATAAGTACGCAATGCAACCTCATGCCCGGTTTTGTACCTGACGTTCTCAAGCGCCTGGGCAGCGAGTTGCATCGCAATCTCCAGAACTTCGGCGCCGCTCCGCCGGTGTTGCATTGTGTTCCAATACATGAAGGCTCGCCCAGGTGTGGTGACGTTGTAGCCTTGCTTGAGATCTTTTGAATACAGCGTGGTTGGAAGTGCGGCAACTTCGCTGCCCGTTGTTTCACCGAACTCGGGTGCCAACTCAATCGCACGAATCAGTTCGGAAGCGATGTAGGCCGCATTCACGCCATCCTGCGGATAGCCGGCATGCGCCTGTTTGCCGATGGCATAGGCAAACAACAACTGCTTGCCGATTGAGCCGTAATTCACCACCCGGCCCAACGCACCATCCCCCTGATCAGAGATCGCGTCGAGATTGATCATCAGGTGGATGTCAAGATCATGCTCCAACGCAACCGTCTTCAGTTGCTGAACGGCCGCACGCGCACCCGCCGACTTCACTTCCTCATCCGACACGCCCAGAAACAGCAGAGTAACATCACCATGATAGGCCATCATGGCGGAAAGCCCCGCCGCAAGTCCGCCTTTCATGTCGAGCAGGCCACGGCCCGCCAAAAAATCGCCGCTCGCAAGATCGGCAAGTGCAAGTGCTGATGCTCCACTTGAATTCAGTTTGGCAATGATGGCTGCTGTGAGCCTGTCAGGTTGCAGCGCAAGGTCCGCCAGCGCACCATAGTCATCAAACGGCACGGTATCGAAATGTCCTGTAAGCACCACCGTCCGGCCCGTTCGTCCGCGCTTGAGACCAAAAACATTGGCACGCGCCAGCGGATCGCCCGGAATTGGCGCAAGCCAAGCCTTGTCAAGAAACGAGAGATAATCTGCAAACTGCCCCGCAAATCGCGTCTCTTCAACCGTCTCGCTCACCGATGGCCAAGCAGTAAGGTCAAGCGCTATGCGGCGCGCCGTCATGTTACTCATGCGAAAGCAGCGTCATGCGCCAGCACCGCATTAAGCAGGACTTGCGATCCCGCCCCACACTCTTCCAGCGTGGTCGACTCCGCTTCATTGTGTGAAATACCGCCAAGGCAGGGAACGAAAATCATCGTCGTCGGTGCCACGCGGGCAATGTATGCGGCATCGTGCCCCGCACCGGACGCCATCTCACGTGTGCTGAATCCAGCCTGCTGCGCCCCCTGCCGCACGCACGCGATGAGCTCTGGCGCGAACTTCACTGCAGGCGAATTCCAGATGCGCTTCTCTTCAAGTTCAAGCCGCAATTCCCCGGCAATCTTCGGCAGCACGTCCTGGTAAGCCTTCTCCATCTTGTCAAGCTCACGCTCATCGGGATGGCGTAGATCGACGGTGAAGAAGACTTCACCGGGAACAACGTTGCGGCTGTTGGGCCGGTTCTCGATCAAACCTACCGACGCCACACCCGGCAGATGTGCCATTCCAATTTGATGAATCTCCTCGATCATGCGTGCAGCACCCAGCAGCGCATTCTTGCGCAAGCCCATGGGCGTGGCACCTGTATGCGACTCCTGTCCCCGAACCGTCACCTCATACCAGCGCATGCCCTGAACACCGGTGACAACACCGATCATCTTGCTTTCAGCTTCAAGGATCGGCCCTTGTTCAATATGCAGTTCAAACATTGATGAGAATTTGATGGCACCCGCCTTGTGTTTGCCTTTGTACCCAATGCGAACCAGTTCATCACCGAGCTTGATGCCCTGCCTGTCCTCACGTGAATACGCATACTCGGAAGTGAACACACCCGCATAGACGCCTGAACACAACATGGCCGGTGCAAAGCGCGAGCCCTCTTCGTTGGTCCAATTCACAATCATCAGCGGTGCGTTGGATTCATAACCCATGTCCGCCAGCGTGCGCATCGCTTCCAACGCACCCAGCACACCGAGCACACCATCAAATTTTCCACCCGTCGGTTGTGTATCAAGATGCGAGCCCATGGCAATCGGCAACACATCCTTGCGCTTGCCGGGCCGCGTTGCAAACATGTTGCCAACTTCGTCGATTTCCACCGTGCAGCCGAGTTTTTCACACTCCGCCTTGAACCAGTCGCGCACCCGCTTGTCTTCGTCGGAAACGGTAAGCCGCTTGATGCCACCCTTGGGTGTTCCGCCAAATTTCGCGGTTTCCATGAGTGAGTCCCACAGGCGCTGCGGGTTGATGGTGAGATTGGTTTTGGGCTGCATGATTTGTCCTTGATAGTAGGCAATGTTATGCCGCAAGCTTGTTCTGTCAAGCAGGGGATAAGCATGGTGAAGACCACCACCACACAAATATTTGGGTCTAAGCCCGCATCCCAATTGCAGGTGGAAAGGTGTCAGGATCAGGGTTGGTGTGGGCTGCCTCATGGTGGCTATATTCCATGACAAATGTGCCTACACCATGCGTTATAGAACTTAGTTTGTTTGCATAACCAAACATATTCGCCAACGGCACAGTCGCATTGATTGCCATTGTCTTGTCTGCGAAGCTTGTTCCCACAATCAAACCTCGCCGTGCATTCAAATCGCCAATCACGCCACCAACACTTGCTTCTGACGTCGCAACAGCAACCTTCATGATGGGTTCAAGTAGTACAGCTCCAGCTGATTCAAGCGCTTGCCGCAGCGCCGCCCTTGCTGCAATTTCAAAGGCGATGACTGAGGAGTCCTGATTGTGATAGGCACCATCAACTAGCGTTACCCCTATGTCAACGAGTGGCGCACCAAAGACTGGTCCGCAGTCGAGAACAGAGGATACACCTTTTTCGATTCCTGATGAGTAGATGGGTGGAATTGAATCGGGCGTGGCTTTGTTTTCCAGCAAGCAACCATCGCCGTACGTAAGAGGTATAATTTTCAAGATCACATGCGCATATTGTCCGACGCCACCAGACCACCTTTTGTGCGTATAGTCAGCCTGCGCAGTACAGGTGATTGTTTCACGGTAGGAAATCAGGGGCGCTCCAACATCCAACACGAAACCCTGTTTGATCAGGCTGCCAAGCATCCCATCAAGATGCGCCTCACTCTTCCCTCCAACAGTTGCTTCTCCATTTTGAACTTCAAACGACACATATGCTTCAGGGTCATTGGCAACAATTTCCGCAAACGCTTGTTCAAGTTTGACCCAGTCACCTTCAGATTTCGACTTAACGCTCAGCGAAATCAGCGGAAACCAGTTGCTGCGATTGGAGATGGCCATTCGAATTTTCTGCTTTTGCAAAAAAATTGCAGTTTTTCCCAAATGATGCATTGATACCAAAAAAACGTCCCGGGAGGAACCATGTACACCAAACAAGCCTTGCATTCTCTCGGCGTCGGCACAGATGCCATATCGCCCGCGCAGAAGGAGCAACTCGACCGTGACGGCGTCTTCATTGTCGAGAATGTTCTGTCCACGGATGAAATCACCGCTATGCAACTGGAGTTCGAGCGCCTCCACGCCGCCGAAAGCGGCAAGGGCGGACATGAGGTGCATGTGGAACCCGGTGCGCGTCGCCTCTCCAACATTTTCAACAAGACGAAAGCCTTCGACAAGTGTCTGGAGATTCCGGAAATTCTCAGCGCTTCAACCTATCTCCTCGGTGAAATCAAACTCCACGGCGCAAACTGCCGCGACCCGGTGACGGGCTATGGCAATCAGGATTTGCATGTCGATGTGCCGAAGAAGTTCAAGGATGACTGGTGGGTGGTCAACACCATGATCATGTTTGATGACATGACACTGACCAATGGGCCGACGCGTGTGATCCCTGGCTCGCACTGGTGGGCACCGATCAATGTGCCTTATGTGAACATCGGCGACTGGGAGCCCGCACCGCTTTCGCCCGAAGACGAAGCCCGCGTACCGAAAGACCTGGGCGCACCCTATCCCGGCGAAGTGCTGGTGGAAGCGCCCGCCGGTTCAGCCATCATCTGCAATTCATCGATGTGGCATTCGGGAACCAAGAAGCAGGACAACACCTATCGCCGCATGCTGCACCTCACCTACACCCGCCGCGATCTGCCGCAGCAGCTGGTGCAGATAGATCATCTGACACCGGAACTCTACGAGCGCATGAACCCGGTGCACAGATGGTTGATGGAGATCGAACCGCCAAAAGACGGGGACGCGATTCTTCGTCAGCCGGAAAAACACGGCAAGGGCTGGTGGAACTGACTACATCCGCGCCGGGCGCCCCGCCAGATATTGCGCCTGCATGGTGAGGTCTGACGGCCCCAGCCGGTCTCCCGCCGACCAGCACTGGTGCCAATAGGGATAAGGCTGGTTGGGACGCCCGGCATCTTCGATGGATTTGATATCGTCCGCAGAGAGCTTGAGCGCCACGGAAGCCAGACTGTCTTTCAACTGCTCTTCAGTGCGTGCCCCAATGATGGTTGACGCCACGCCGGGCCGGGTGGCGAGCCATGCGAGTGTGACTTGCGCGGCGGAAACGCCATGGGCATCACCCACCGCGCACAGCGCTTCAATGATGCGGTACAGCCGCTCCTGGTCATAGATCGGCGGCTCACCCCAGCCCGCTATATGACGCGAGACTTTGGGATCCGGTTTGCCCTTGCGGAATTTTCCCGACAGCAAGCCTCCCGCAATCGGCGACCACACCTGAATGCCAACGCCCTGATCAACCGCGATTGGCATCAGTTCAAACTCCGCTTCGCGCGCTTCGGGTGAATAGTGGATTTGCTGGCACACGAATTTTTGGAAATGATTCTGGTCCGCCGCGTTAAGGCATTTCATGATATGCCAACCGGAGAAGTTCGAGCAGCCGATGTAGCGCACCTTGCCCTGCTTCACCAACGTATCCAGCGCCTCCATCATTTCCTCAACCGGCGTGAGGCCATCCCACTCATGCAGGAAATACAGGTCGATGTGATCACGCTGCAACCGCTTCAGCGACGCCTCGCACTCATGGATGATGTGGAAGCGCGACAGCCCCTGCTCGTTTGGCCCGTCACCCATGCCGAAGCGCACCTTCGTGCCCACCATCAATTGATCAGAACGGCCTTTCAGAATTTCCCCCAACGCCTCTTCGGATTTGCCGCGCGAGTAGGCGTTGGACGTATCCAGCATGTTGACACCGTGATCAATGGCAACATCCACCAAGCGTCTCGCCTCCTTGACCGGAAGCGCCCCCGCCATGTTGAAGAACGCACCCTCCGCCGCGAAATTCATCGTGCCGAGTGTGTGTTGCGAAATCTTCAGGCCCGAATGGCCCAGTTGCCGGTATTCCATGTTCAACTCCGCGAAGTGTCTTTGGGATAAGTGACAAAGAATTGCATCGTGCAATAGATCAACAGCGCCACGGCCAGCACGCCCCAAAACGGACTCATCGCAACAAACAGCTCAAACGCCGTCCACACGGCAAGTGTGCCCACGATGACAGCCCGGACCCATAACGGTTTGTAGAACGGGTTGGTGTGAAAATCTTTCAGCATAGGGTCATGTTGGCGCTGGGGTGTGGGCAATGTCAATGCGAACCCACATTTTTTCACGTGCATTTGCCGCAATTTCACGCCAGGATACCAGCGTTGTCAGGAGTTGTGCCATGAGACTCTTCGCCCTCGCAGTGTTCAGCCTCTGCTTTGCCACCGCTGTGCACGCCCAAAGCACCATGCCAAGTGAATGCCTCGCCATCGCGCAAAACCTTGGCGCACGGTTTCAACTGGCAGCGCTGAAAGAAACCGAAGCCCGCATCACCTACACCGGGCATTCGACCTTCATCATTGAAAGCCCGCAAGGTGTTCGCGCCGCCACTGATTACGCCGGCTGGTCGGGTGGTGTCACACCCGATGCCGTGACCATGAACCACGCCCATTCATCGCATTACACCGACGCACCCGACCCTGCGATCAAGCACGTGCTGCGCGGCTGGGGTGATGGTGACAAACCCGCCCGCCACGACGTGACTGTGGGCGACATCCGCATTCGCAACGTGACGACCGACATCCGCTTCGGCACCACGTCACGCGAGAAGGACGGCAACTCCATTTTCATCTTTGAAACTGCAGGACTGTGCATCGGCCACCTCGGCCATTTGCATCATGAATTGGCGGACGAACACATCGGCTGGATCGGCAGGCTCGATGTGGTGATGGTCCCCGTCGACGGCGGCATGACCTTGCCCGTCGAGAACATGATGAACGTGCTGAAAGAGTTGAACGTGCGCGTCATCCTGCCCATGCACGCAAGATTCAGCGGCAGTCTGGAACGCTTCACCGCAACGGCAGCAACCCGGTTCAAAGTCGAACGCTTGTCTGAAGATACCATGATTGTCTCCCTCGACATGCTGCCCAAGGAACCAACAGTTTTCTTGATGCCTGGAATGTGACCAAGCTGTTTTTCAGAGCTTTCGCGCCAGCGTCAGCCCATCCCCAATTGGCACCATTACCATGGCCACGCGCGGATCTGATTTGATCTTCGTGTTCAAGTTGCGAAAGGCCTCGGAGTCGGCATCGGTCTTGGTTGGTTCAGCCACATCCCCACCCCACAGCACATTGTCGAGCAAAATGAGTCCGCCGACACGAAGAAGTTTAAGAGCACCCTCGTAATAGGCGTCATATGAAGGTTTGTCGGCATCAATGAAGCACATGTCGAATGAGCCAGACATTCCTTGCGCCAAAAGTTCCGAGATCGCCACCAGTCCGCCATCCAGCCGCAGCGTGATGCGGTTGTTGACACCAGCCTTGGTCCAGTACTTGCGCGCCATGGCTGTGAACTCTTCACTCACATCAACACAGGTGATGTGCGCATCTGAAGCCAGCGCCATGGCAAGCGATGAGTAACCGGTGAACGTGCCAATCTCGATGATCTGTTTCGCATTCATCAGGGCCGCAAGCATGCCCATGAATGCCCCCTGCTCCGGTGCTATTTGCATCGCGGAATTGCCGCCAAGTGTCGCGGTCTCGGTGCGAAGATGACGCAGGATGTCAGCCTCGCGATAGGCATGTTCCGCAAAGTAATCAGCGATTTTGCCCGTAAGTGGCAACGTTGTGGTGGCCATGTCAGAACGTCTTGTGGATGGCGTTGATGTTTTTCATGACAATGTCGGTCTCCATCTTGGAAAGCACCCCCATCCGCATGTCAACCCGCCAACTCTTGCCGCCGTCCACCACGGCATACAATCCTTTTTTCTTTTCTGCGGTGTATCCTTCCACCTCGCTGGTCGAAGGAAAAGCCATGCCAATGGCATCCTGGTCCGGCGTGCGGCATATCCAACGCACGCATTGTCCGCACTGGTCGGGCCGATAGCGGATGTAGTCCGCCGTGCCGTCAGGGCGTTTCTGCAACGCGTGGGCAAACCCGTCATCACCTGCCTTCATGTCAATCATGAACGCCACTTCCGGGTCAAAAGCGAGATCAGGTGTTAGCTTGTGGTGCAGCATGGGATTCTTTGACAACTCATCGAGAAACTCAGGGTATCCGGGCTGAGGCATGATATGGCCGGGAATTGATTTGCGCACCCGTACGGCTTTCGCTGTGTAAGGTGCGGAATATACAAGTTCGCCATTGTCCACCGGCCGGAAATTCGCATGCGCAAGATACATCAGGTCCATCGGTGTTTTCTTCAGGTTGTCCACTTGCAACGACACATCAAGCAAAGTGGAATCAGCCTCCATCACATGCGTCGAAGTCGCAATATAGTGATGGGAAAAAGCCATTGTGTATTCATACGTGCCTGCCACCGAGCAACGGCCCTTGGCCTCGTCCAGTTCGATCCAACCTTTTTGATAGGGCGCATTCGGCAACTCGCCATGAAGGCCATGACGGTCAGACGGTCCAGGCGCACCAATCGCCGTGGCACCACAATGGATAAAAAACGCGCCATAGGTTTCGAGATAGGGCACATTGGCCACAGGCTCATTGAACATCGATTTCATGGTAAGGTCGCGTCCATCAAAAGAACAGCGCCATATCTGGTGCCCCTTGAACGGCAGAACGATGATTTCACCCCGCCTGTTTTTCACCCTCAAGGCCTTGACTCCTGTTGCGTACAAAAACGTCGAGAGTGAAAATCCAGCCATCTCCGCCAGCGGTTTCTCCAACTCTCCGAAACTCAATGTGGAAAGGTCAATTTTGACAGGCATGGAAGGTATTTCCCCAATTCGTTTTGACCCATCCATGGCACAAGGATTGAAATGTGCCAAGCAGGACAACGCGGTACACAGAAAGGGGCGATATTCTGTGAAATCTCAATCGGACAGGGCAACCGTATCGACTTCCATGAAGTCGGCCGCTTCCGGCACCCATCTGTTTTGCACAAACGCCACATGGTCGGGGTGGGAATTGTAGCCTTGGTAGGCTCCTTCATTGGCAAATTCCATGGAAACCACAAAATGGAAATCATTCTTGCCACTGACCTGGCGCGCCAGTTCGAACTTTTCCACCCCAGGAATGGGCGAGAGCGCCCGAACCGCCGCAAGAAAATCGGTTTCAGCAGGCGAACCAGGCGGGTGTTTCAGGCGAAACATGGCAGCGTGTCGGATCATCGGTCCCTCATTGGATAAAGTGCGACATTGTCCTCTCTGGCCAACGCCTGCAAGGCCCAAGGTACAAATGCACCGCGGCCTTGAACAACCAGCCCCCGCCGTGTTAGGCGGCTGACATGTCAAAACAAAGCATCAAGAAGGTCGTCCTCGCCTATTCCGGCGGCCTTGATACGTCGATCATCCTCAAGTGGCTGCAAACCGAATATCAAGCGGAGGTTGTCACCTTCACCGCAGACTTGGGCCAGGGCGGAGAGCTGGAACCAGCGCGCAAGAAGGCCGAATTGCTCGGCATCACGGAAATCTTCATCGAGGACTTGCGTGAGGAATTTATCCGCGATTTTGTGTTTCCGATGTTTCGCGCCAATGCAGTGTATGAGGGCGTTTATTTGCTGGGTACGTCGATTGCACGGCCGCTGATCGCCAAGCGGCTCATTGAAATCGCCGCGCAAACAGGTGCCGATGCGATTTCACATGGTGCCACGGGCAAGGGCAATGACCAGGTGCGGTTTGAGCTCACGGCTTACGCGCTCAACCCGGATATCAAGATCATTGCACCCTGGCGCGAGTGGCAATTCAAGTCGCGCACGGATTTGATTGCGTTTGCCGAGCAGCATCAAATTCAAGTGTCGAAGGACAAGCGCGGCGATGCGCCGTTTTCTGTTGATGCGAACCTGCTGCACTCGTCCTCGGAAGGCAAGGTGCTCGAGGATCCGTGGGAGGAACCGCCGCCTCATGTTTATCAGCGCACAATCGCGCCGGAAGATGCGCCCGACAAGGCGACGTATATCGAGATCGAATTCAAGCATGGCGATCCAGTTGCCATTGATGGCAAGGCGATGAAACCGCATGTGTTGTTCACCGAATTGAACCGGTTGGGCCATGACAACGGCATCGGGCGGCTTGATCTCGTGGAGAACCGGTTTGTCGGCATGAAGTCACGCGGTGTTTATGAAACACCGGGTGGCACAATCCTGCACACGGCGCATCGCGCGATGGAATCAATCACGCTCGACCGCGAGGCGGCGCATTTAAAAGACTCCTTCATGCCGCGCTATGCGGAGCTGGTGTACTACGGCTTCTGGTTTGCGCCGGAGCGCGAGATGCTGCAGGCGATGATCGACAAGTCGCAAGCGCATGTCGAAGGCACAGTGCGCCTCAAGCTGTACAAGGGCAATGTCATCGTGGTGGGGCGGAAGTCGGTGAAGTCGCTGTACAAGAATGATCTTGTGACGTTTGAAGACGACCGTGGTGCCTACGACCAGAAAGACGCAGCAGGTTTCATCCGCCTCAACGCACTGCGCCTGCGCACCTTGGCGGCGCGCAAGCGAAACACCTGAGGCTCATCCGCGGCGACACCGGATGAGATGCGAGATTCTCATGGCCGGATTGCCCACTCCGCTGGCAACACATATGCGCTCGGTGGTGTAAGAATACGTCGTGCAAGACCAGCATGATCTGGATGGCCTCGCGGCGCGACGACGCACCGTAACGGTCGATCTGGGTCTGGCTTTGGATACATTTTTTTGCGAACCCGACACCGCTGATCTGGAGCAAATCCCGGAGTTCGAAGCCAAGAGGATTTCCAGACCGTTTTCGTCTGGTAGAACAGACTGTGATTGACGGCGCGCAAATTGAGCGAGTGCCCGTCTGCTGGACAATCCCCAAGTCCCGTCAATTGCACCATTGTAGCAACCCACCCGGCGCAATTCAGTTTGCAAATCGCGATAGAGAGGTTTGTTTTCAAAATCATCATCGCCAGAAGTGGATGGCAATGTTGCCACACGTTTCGGTTTTTCTTCCAGTCTTAGCAAGGCTTGGTCAACCAATGGACCCCAAACGGGGTCGCTTCCATACTTGGCTTTGAACCCCTCAAGTACAGAACGATTGCCACTGTCCTTCACAATCTTCCATTCCTCAAGCGCGAATGCGGGATTTTCCGTTTGTGCTTTTCCCTGCGCCGGCGTTTCACCGCCACCATTGTTCAGGATGACAAGATCAGAAAATCGATCCACATACACAGGTTTTTGTTCCTGCCCTGCTGCAGCAGCTATCGATGAAACCCTTTCCTGCACCATTTTCGCCAGATCAATTTGCGTCAATCCCGGCATTTTCAGGAGCGGAAGCAGGCTGCGCATGAAAACCGAATTTGCATTGCGATCTTCAGCCGAAACGGTGTCCAGGGATGTCTGGCCTTGTGAAGCAGTGAACAGG
>JAYVKC010000108.1:0-7847 GCA_043768765.1 Hyphomicrobiales bacterium
TGTTCTTGGCGATCCACGGCATCATCTCACGCAACTTCGCGCCGACGGCTTCGATCTGGTGGGTGTCGTTGTTGCGGCGGATGGCTTTGAAGCGGGCCGCACCGGCACGGTATTCCTGCATCCATTCGGATGTGAACTTGCCGGTTTGGATGTCTTTCAGCACGCGCTTCATTTCAGCCTTGGTTTCGCTCGTGACGATGCGCGGACCCGTGACGTATTCGCCCCATTCGGCGGTGTTGGAGATCGAGTAATTCATGTTGGCGATGCCGCCTTCATAAATCAGGTCAACAATCAGCTTCACTTCGTGCAGGCATTCGAAATAAGCCATCTCTGGCGCATAGCCAGCTTCAACCAGCGTTTCGAATCCAGCGCGGATCAATTCAACCAGACCGCCACACAACACAACTTGTTCGCCGAATAAATCGGTTTCGCATTCTTCCCTGAATGTCGTTTCGATAACACCGGAGCGTCCACCACCCACACCCGACGCGTACGACAAGGCGAGGTCATGGGCATTGCCGGAGGCGTCCTGATGGATGGCGATGAGGCACGGCACACCGCCGCCCTTCTGGTATTCACCGCGCACCGTGTGGCCGGGGCCTTTGGGGGCAATCATCACCACGTCGACGGTTTTCTTCGGTTCAATCAATCCGAAATGCACGTTGAGACCATGGGCAAACGCAATCGCGGTACCATCGCGGATATTTGGGGCAATGTCGTCGCGGTAGATGTCGGCCTGCAATTCATCTGGAGTTGCCATCATCATGAGATCAGCCCATTTGGCGGCTTCGGCGACAGACATGACTTTGAGGCCATCAGCTTCCACCTTCTTGGCGGTGGCTGAACCCTTCTTGAGACCGACGGCCAATTCCTTGGCACCGGAATCCTTGAGGTTCAGCGCATGAGCCCGGCCTTGTGAGCCATAGCCGATGATGGCGACTTTCTTGCCCTTGATCAGATTAACATCGGCATCCCGGTCATAATACACGCGCATTGGTTCAAGCCCTTGTGAAGTGGAATTTCGTTGGCGGGCTTAGCGGGGTGAAGTCGCTTAGGCAAGTGGCGCTAGGATATGGCTGCCCTGAACATCCGCACCGTCTCCGCCATGCCGAACTCCAGCGCATCCGCCGTAATGGCGTGGCCAATGGAGACTTCCTGTAGGTTGGGAAGGGCTGCCACCAGACGGGGCAGGTTTTCGCGGGTGAGATCGTGGCCGGCATTGAGGCCGATGCCTGCCGTAGCGGCGGCATTGCCGGTGGCGACGACCTTGTTGAATTCGGGCAACATGGCATCGCCGGACGCGCCGCCATAGGGGCCGGTATAAATTTCGATACGATCCGCACCCACGGTTTTGGCAAGCGCGGCGGCGGCGGGATCAGGATCGACAAAGACCGACACTCTCATTTTGCCCTCGTGCAACCGGTCAATGACACCGCTCAGCCAGTTTTGGTGGCTTGCGAAATCCCAGCCATGGTCAGACGTGGACTGCGACGGATCGTCGGGCACCAATGTAACCTGATCGGGATTCTCTGTTTCACACAAGGCAAGGAAACGCTCATCTGGATAGCCTTCGATATTGAACTCGCGACCGGGAAAGCCGGTCCGCAGCATGGCCCGCAACTCGGTGACATCGGTGCGCCGGATGTGGCGTTCGTCCGGTCGCGGGTGCACCGTAATGCCATGGGCACCGGCATCCAATGCGATTTTCGCTAGTCCGACCAGTGATGGCCAAGGCACATGACGGCGGTTGCGCAAGAAGGCAATGGCATTGACATTGACGGACAATTTACAGTTCATGAGCGAAGAGTAGCTTGCGACCGGTCCGTAAGGAATGACCAGAAAACAGTAATTTGAATATACCACTCGTAGATTCTGTTTGTAAGAATATGAAAACAATATAGAATTATTTTCCTTGACATTCATTCCTTGATTTGCTATATCAAGCCAATCAGGAAGCATTTTTCGTCCTGAATACATCCCGCAACTCTTTGGCCCGTTTCCAGAAAGGTATCTCCTTGATTGTCTTGTCCCGCCTCTTTGTTCTACTTGTTATAGTCTTGGCTGGGGCTATCAACGCGCAGGCGTTGGACGTTAAACTCAGCGAGTCTGTGCTGGACAACGGCATGCAAGTGATCGTCATTCCCGATCACCGGACGCAAATCGTCACCCACAGTGTCTGGTACCGTGTTGGTGCGGCCGATGAGGCGTCGGGCAAAACCGGCCTGGCACATTTTCTCGAGCACTTGTTGTTCAAGGGAACAACAAAATTTCCACAGAAGACGTTCGACCGCCTGTTGGCCTTGAATGGCGCGGAAGGAAACGCCTTCACTACGCCTGATCACACCATGTATTTCCAGCGCACCACCGCAGACCGCCTGCCCCTGATGATGGAACTGGAAGCTGACCGCATGCAGAACCTGGTGCTGACCGAGGAAATCGTAAAGCCTGAACTGCAGGTGGTGCGCGAAGAGCGACGCCAGCGCACGGAGAATGAACCTTCAGCTTTATTGAGCGAACAGGTGGAAGCAGCACTGTTCACGGCCCATCCCTATGGACGGCCAACCATCGGCTGGATGAGTGAAGTGGCCAAACTCACCATGAACGACGCCTTGGCATTCTACAAACAACACTACACACCTGCCAACGCCGTCCTGGTTGTCGCGGGCGATATAGAGCCGCAGGTCGTTATAGACCTCGCCATAAAATACTACGGTCCTTTGACAAATTCGTTCATGCCGCAACCGCGAATCCGAACCGACGAACCAACACCTCTAGTGGCACGCCGCCTCACGATGAAAGATGTGCGCGTTTCGTCACCTTATGTGGCGCGCACCTACCTTGCGCCAAGTTACACCAGCGAAAGGAAAGCTGATGCCTTGTCGCTGGATTTCCTGTCGGCGATTTTGGGTTCGGGCAGCAAAAGCAGGCTGAGTCAGTCCCTTGTGTTGGACCAAAAACTGGCAACCTATATCGGCGCCTGGTTTGATGGCAGCAGACGGGACTATGCCGAGTTCATGATCTATGCCGTCCCAAATCCCGGTGTTGACTTGAACAAGCTCGAAGCGGCCATGGACGCCGTACTCGCCGACGTTCAAAAGTCCGGCGTGACACAGGCTGAAATTGATCGCGTACGCAATCAAGCCCTGGCGGAACAAGTCTATGCACTCGATAGCCAGACTTCCCTGGTCAACAGCATCGGCACCACCGTGATGAGCGGCAGGCCTGCCGCCAGCACCTTTGACACCAGCGACTGGTTGACGGTCACGCCAGCCAGCATTGCAAATGCGCTTTCCGCCTATGTGCGACCGGAAAATTCCGTCACCTCAATCCTGCTTCCAGTCGCCAAGCCATAGGGAGCATTTCATGCAAAAAGTTGTCCTGTTGGTTGTTGCATTGTTGATTTCCCTGACTTCTGCAAACGCTTTCGACGCGAGAGAAGTCATCAGTCCGGGCGGCATCAAGGCGTGGTTGGTGGAAGACCACACTATTCCCCTGGTCGCGATGAATTTCAGTTTGCAAGGTGGGGCCGCGACTGATCCTGCGGGCAAGGAGGGACGCGCCCACTTCATGGCGAGTATGTTGAACGAGGGTGCCGGTGACATGGACGGTCCGTCCTTCCAGTCGCGTACCGATGAGCTTGCAATACGCATGGGCTTCAGTGCCAACACGGACACATTCCAGGTATGGCTGCAAACACTGACAGTGAACCGGGCAGAAGCGGCCAGACTTCTGAAACTTGCCCTTTCGTCGCCCACGTTTCCGCCAGATGCGACGGACCGCGTGCGCCGGCAGATTGTCGTTGGTGCACGCAACGCGGCAACTGATCCGGGCACCATTGCCTGGGCCAGGGCTGCTGCATTTGCCATTCCTGGTCATCCCTATGGCAGGGCGACCAACGGTAACGAAGCCAGCATTGGTGCAATCACCCGTGATGATCTTGTGGAAGTTCACAAGCTGTTGATCCGCCGTACAGGACTCACGGTGTCAGCCGTTGGTGACATTACTGCAAATGAATTGGGTGCGATGTTGGATGATGTGTTTGGCACCCTGCCCGCAACTGATCTGCCATCTCCCGCAGCAAACGTGAAAGTGAAAGACGGTCCGTATCTGGAGGTGTTTGATTTCGACAATCCACAAACGCTCGTGCTTTTCGGGCAGCCGGGCATTTCTGATTCCGATCCCGATTACATTCCAGCGGTGGTCATGATGGAACTTTTGGGGGGAAGTTCATCCCAGGCATGGCTGGGCAACGAAGTGCGCGAAAAACGCGGCCTCACCTACGGTATCCAATTCGATTTGCAGGTTTTGCCCCACACGGCATTTCTGGCGGGCAGTTTCAGCACCAGCAATGAAACGGCGGCCGAAGCCCTTGCGGTTGTGCGTCAAACGATCAAGCGCATGGCCGAGGTCGGGCCAACCCAGGCAGAACTTGACGATATCAAAACCTATATGACAGGATCTTACCCTCTGCGCTTTGACAGCACCAACGCCATTTCGAGTTTCCTCACCGGCATACAACTCACCAACCGACCCATCACCTATGCAAACGAGCGCAATGGTTTGATTGAGAAGGTGACACTGGACCAAGTGAAGGACGTGGCGAAACGTCTGCTGAAACCGGATAAACTGATTGTTGTGGCGGTGGGAAAACCGGTAGGCGTGAAATAAGCCTGTGACCCGCAGCCACTTCAACTGAAAACAATTCGATTGTTTTCGTTGCCGCAATTGACGACAAGAACCACCACCACAATCTTCACAAGGACGACTGCCATGCTCGAACTTCCTGGCCCCATGTTGGACGAAATCGCCATGGACCTTGATGAGGCGCTGCGCTCTGTTGAAACGGACGCACAGGGCACAAAGCACTGGCGTGACGTCGTGTTTGCCGCCGTGGATGGGTTCCGGCCACTGACCTTGTACTTATCGGTGCCAAAATCGTCAGAGCCTGCGCCACTGGTTGTGTTTATCCATGGCGGCGCGTGGCTGGCGGGTCATCCCATGGTGACCAATCCAGTCTATCGCGGCCTCGACCCGTTCGGCAAACTTCTGGCGGCGGGATTTGCCGTCGCCCGCATATCTTACCGCTTCACCAGTGAGGGGTCGTTTCCCATGCAGTTGCATGATTGCAAATCGGCAGTGCGATTCTTGCGCAACAGGGCGGACCGATTTGGCATTGACGCGGGACGCATTGCCGCCATGGGCGATTCCGCTGGCGGTCATCTGGCGCTGATGCTGGGACTTACGGCGCATGTGGAGGAACTTGAGGGAACCGTCGGTGACAGGGATGGCTCCAGCGCCGTGCAGGCCGTCATCAACTGGTTCGGGCCAACGGAACTGCTGACCATGCAGAATCATGCGCCAGTTGATGGCTGGCAAGATCACAACGAGCCGGATTCACCCGAATCCAGATTGGTGGGTGGAGCCATCCAGCTGAACAAGGAGAAATCCACTGCGGCATCGCCGCTGACTTTCGTGACAGCGTCTGCCCCGCCAATGTTGACGCAACATGGTGACCGCGACAGGCTGGTGCCAATTGAACAGGCCAACGTCCTGCACGC
Source organism: Hyphomicrobiales bacterium (assembly GCA_043768765.1). Taxonomy (GTDB): domain Bacteria; phylum Pseudomonadota; class Alphaproteobacteria; order Rhizobiales; family Aestuariivirgaceae; genus Aestuariivirga. The sequence goes on from JAYVKC010000108.1 coordinate 5,559, forward strand.
CGCGCTGTTGAAAGTTGGTGCCGACTCGACACTTGATACGATCTCTGGTGCTGACCATTGCTTTTGGGGCGTTGATGATCCTGGCATCGTCGAACGTGATATCCAGTTCCTGCGTGAAAAGTTGTAGCCGCTACGCCTTGCGGGCAAACACCACGCGCCCGTCACTAATCGTCATTTCCACCTTGACCGCATCGAGCTGCGATACATCCATGCCCTTTATGTCCTCGCTCAAGACCACAACATCCGCCAGCAACCCTTTGCGCAACATGCCTTTTTCGGATTCAGCGAATTCCGTATAGGCACCCATTGCGGTTGACCGGTTGAGGGCCTGATCCAATGTTGAGCGCTGGTCGGGCAAACCTTTGTCCCAGATCTCGCGCGTGACAGCAGCATGAATGGATCGCATCTGATTGATGTCGGAGACCGGCCAATCGGTGCCGAAGACCACAGCGGCACCGGCCTTGTGCAGCGTATCCCAGGCATAAGCGTAGCGCCATTTTGCCCGACCAATTTTTGACACTGTCGGCTCCATGGGCAGCCCCTGTGCACCCGGCGGATGCGGGGGTTGCATGGAAGCAATAACGCCCAGGGCCTTGAAACGCTTGATGTCGGGGGGATGAACCACTTCGATATGTTCGATTCGGTGCCGTGAATCCCTGCTGCCGTTGGCTTTGCGGGCTGCGGCATAGCCATTGAGCACCATATTGACGGCACCATCACCAATGGCATGGACAGCCACCTGCAAACCTCGACGGTCAGCCTCCGTGGCGATGGCATTGAACTGTTCCTGCGAAAACAGAGGATCACCCCGCCAGCCCGGCCTGTCGGCATAGTCATCCATCATCACGGCTGTGCCACTGTCAAGCACGCCATCCATAAAACATTTGACGAAACCCGACGTCAGCATTGGCCCGTGATAACGGTCATGCATGGCGCTGGCCCGTTCGAGTGCCGCCAGCGGCATGAAAGGCTTGAAGTGAAACGGCACTTTGACCCGTGCTGTAAGTTCTCCCTGCCGCTCCAACGCAGCCAGAAGTTCCAGCGTGTACATATTGCCGTCCATGTTGTGCACACTGGTGATGCCATGCCGCGCGAGATGGGCGAGGCCACGGCGCAAGGTGACAAGATCGGTCTCAAAATCCACCGGGGAAGGATAAGGTTCAGGTTCCCCACCCGTCGTCAAACCAAGGCGGGCACGGGTCAAATGATGCGCCAGTGATACCACTGGTTCGATGGCAAGGCCTTCGCGCAGTTCACCATGTGCTGTGCCGTCTGCCGCCATGACAATCTCGTGTCCCGGCGGCAAGGCCGCACCCCGCAGAATGCCGCCCTGCTCCAGCGCCGTTGTATTGGCCCAGGCCGTGTGGTGATCTGGCGCAAAGACGATCAAGGGCCGTTGCGGCGACACCTGGTCGAGGTGTTGGCGGGTCAGCGCTTCGCTTTCGCTGATCACTGTATAGTTGACCTGGTTTCCGACAACGATTCCATCACCGGGATTTGTGGCGGCATAGGCATCAAAGCGCTGCTTCAACTCGGCAACGCCAGACGCACCAGTCATGTCGAGGTTGGCGAGATCCGCAGCTCCTGCGAACAGATGTGCGTGGGCTTCGATAAAGCCCGGCAGGACGGTATGGCCGTTCGCGTCAATCACGCGGGTCTTGCGGGACTTGAGTGCCAGCACATCGCGGCTTCGCCCGACTTTCACAATGCGCTTACCCGCAATGGCAATGGCTTCAGCGCTACGTTTGCGCGGGTCCTGCGTGAGAACTTTGGCGTTGGTGATGATGATGTCGGCAGTCATGGCGGTAAGCTAGGTCGCAACCTTGCGACACGCAAACCTGATCTTGTGTTCGCTGTATGTTCTGTGCTATGGGCATACATGGCCAAAACAAATTCCCGCTTCGTCTGTCAATCCTGCGGCACCGCCCACAGCAAATGGTCGGGCCGCTGCGATGACTGCGGTTCCTGGAATTCCATTATCGAAGAAGCGACTGAAGCGCCTGCCTCCGGTGCAAAAGGCAAAGCCTTGCCAAGGGGACGGCCATCCCGGCTGGTCGGATTGAAAGGCGAAATGGCCAGCCCACCGCGCATCCAAACCGGCATCACAGAATTGGACCGTGTGGCCGGCGGTGGATTTGTGCCGGGATCAGCCGTACTGGTGGGTGGTGATCCGGGCATCGGCAAGTCCACCCTGCTGTTGCAGGCTCTCGCTTCATTGGCGCGGACGGGCCAGCGCGTAATCTACGTCTCGGGCGAAGAGGCCATCGCCCAGGTGCGCCTGCGCGCCGA
>JAYVKC010000109.1:0-9998 GCA_043768765.1 Hyphomicrobiales bacterium
TTCACCATGAATTTGAAGAAACACAATGGGTCCGCCGTCGTCAGCGCGTTGTTGAAGTCCCAGTTGATCTCGAACTGGCCATTCGCATCCTCATGGTCATTCTGATAGGGCTTCATGCCAAGTTCGGTCATCGTCGAGCAGATTTCGGTGATGACATCAAGGCGGCGCATGATGGCGGCTTGATCGTAGCAGGGCTTCTCTTGCGTATCGCGTCCATCCGACGGGGCGGAGCCGTCGGCGTTGATCAGATGAAATTCCGGCTCGCAACCTGCCATCAGCTGCATGTTGTTTTTCTTGTGCTTCTCCACCAGCCGTTTGAGTGCAAGGCGCGGGGCCTGCTCCAACGGCTTGCCACTCATCCATGGATCACCAGCAACCCAGGCCACACCAGGCTTCCAGGGCAGAGGAATGATGGCGTCAGGATCGGGCATCACAAGCACGTCTGGATGTGCCGGCGTCTGGTCCAGCCATGTCGCAAAACCTGCAAACCCCGCACCGGCCTTTTGCATGCGCGTTGCCATTTCGGCAGGCACCAGCTTGGCGCGCTGCGTGCCGAACAGGTCAGTGAAGTTGAAGAGGAAATAGTTGATCTTGTGTTTCTTGGCGTATGCTTCGAGTTCACCAGCCATGTTTTGCTCCCATGCAGACTCTTTTATTTGTATCCCAAACTCAAATTCGTCATGGCCCGCTTCAGGCGGGCCACCCATGAATGCAGATCAGTGGTTGGTCCGCCTGAAGCGGACCATGACGGAATTGAAGAAAGAGTTTCAATCAAAATCCCTTCCCCGGAATCCATGAGGTGCCTGCCAGCGGCACACCCGCCATGGCGGCGGCCTCGATGGTCAAGGCGCAGAGATCTTCCGGCTCCAGATTATGCACATGTGATTTGCCGTTTGCTCGCGCGATGGTCTGCGCTTCCAGCGTCAGAACTTTCAGATAATTGTAAAGCCTCTTGCCCGCCTTCACCGGATCAAGCCGTTTCATCAATTCAGGATCTTGCGTGGTGATGCCCGCCGGATCGCGGCCTTCATGCCAATCGTCATAGGCCCCTGCGGTGGTTCCGAGCTTGCGGTACTCTTCTTCGTAATGCGGATCGTTGTCTCCCAGTGCCACAAGCGCGGCGGTGCCAATCGAAACAGCATCAGCGCCCAATGCCAACGCTTTCGCCACATCAGCCCCGTTACGAATGCCGCCGGACACAATGAGCTGCACTTTGCGGTGCATGTTGAGTTCCTGCAGCGCTTTCACCGCAGGCCGGATGCAGGCCAATGTCGGCATACCCACATGTTCGATGAAGACTTCCTGCGTTGCCGCAGTACCCCCTTGCATGCCATCGACAACCACAACATCTGCACCGGATTTCACAGCAAGCGCAGTATCATAGTAGGGGCGCGCACCACCCACCTTCACATAGATCGGTTTTTCCCAATTGGTGATTTCACGCAATTCCTGGATCTTGATTTCAAGATCGTCCGGCCCCGTCCAGTCTGGATGGCGGCAAGCCGAGCGTTGGTCGATACCCTTCGGCAAACAGCGCATCGCGGCAACGCGATCCGAAATTTTCTGGCCCAGCAACATGCCACCACCACCGGGCTTGGCACCCTGCCCCACAACAACTTCAATCGCATCGGCTTTACGCAAGTCATCCGGGTTCATGCCGTAACGCGACGGCAGATACTGGTAGACGAGATATTTGGACTGCCCTCGCTCTTCCGGCGTCATGCCGCCATCGCCCGTTGTGGTTGATGTGCCCGCGGCAGATGCACCACGGCCCAGGGCTTCTTTCGCATTGGCCGAAAGCGATCCAAAACTCATGCCCGCAATGGTGATCGGAATTTTCAGCTCAATCGGCTTCTTTGCAAAGCGCGTTCCCAACACAACATCGGTACCGCATTTTTCGCGGTAGCCTTCCAGTGGATAACGCGAGATCGATGCGCCGAGGAACAACAAATCATCAAAATGCGGCAGCTTGCGTTTGGCACCTGCACCACGAATGTCATAGATGCCGGTCGTCGCCGCGCGGCGGATCTCCGCCAGTGTCTGGTCGTCAAAGGTGGCCGACTTGCGGGGCACAGTGCGTGGAATATTGGTGTCCATTAATACGAATCCGCGTGATCAATGTTGAATGTATACAGCTTCCGCGCCGAACCGTAGCGCCGGAACTGTTCCGGTTTTTCCTTGCGCCTGGCACGTTCAAGGAGATTGGCCAAATCTGCAAGGTGTTCGGAGCGCATGTCTTTTTCGATGCAGTCTGCACCGAGATTGGCGACTTTGCCTTTGACATAAAGCCGCGCTTCGTAAATGGAATCGCCCAGTGCTTCGCCGGCATTTCCGCACACCACCAGATTGCCACGCTGCGCCATGAAAGCCGACATGTGGCCGACATTGCCACCGACGACGATATCGATGCCCTTCATCGAAATGCCGCAACGGGACGACGCATCGCCATCAACGACAAGCAATCCGCCATTGCCGGTGGCACCGGCAGACTCTGATGTGTTGCCCTTGACCCAGACAAGGCCGGACATCATGTTCTCAGCCGTGCCAACGCCGGCGTGACCATCGATGATGATCTCCGCGTCCTTGTTCATGCCGCCACAGTAGAAGCCGACATGGCCTTTGATGTCGATTTGCAGCGGACCATCAAGGCCGACCGCTATCGAATGCTGTCCGGCAGGATTGCGCACCACCCAGTGTTTTTCATTGGTGTTTTTGGGCAAGTTATGCAGCGTTGAATTGATGCCGCGCACGCCCATTTTTTTCAGATCAAGTTCGTTCACGCAGTCCCCCAGGAATAGACTTTGCTTGGTTCGGGTTCCCAAATCTTGGCATCATCAGCGCCCGGCAGATGGGCGATGGCGCGGTATTCAGTGGCCATGGCCACCCAGTCGTCGGTTTCGGCAATCACGGCATGTTTGCACGCAATCGGATCACGCACCACGGCAAAGCCGTCCGCCGTGCCGACGAGAAAAGTGAAAAACCCGTCGAGGTCTTTCAGCGAATCTTCCAGCGCCTGTTTCAACGGAACCCCTTTGCGCAATTTCGAGGTCATGTAGGCGGCGGCAACTTCCGTGTCATTCTCGGTCTGGAATTCGATGCCTTCTTTTTTCAGGTTTTCGCGCAGGCGATTGTGGTTGGACAGCGACCCATTGTGCACCAGGCACAGGTCAGCGCCGGTTGCGAATGGATGCGAGCCTGCAGTGGTCACGGCGCTTTCAGTTGCCATGCGGGTGTGGCCAATCATGTGCGTGCCCTGCGCTTCATCCAGATTGAACTTGTCATAGACATTGGCGGGCAGACCCACTTCCTTGAAAATCTCAATCGTGTGGCCGGACCCGACAACCCGCACTTTCGAGTGATGCTCCTTGAGCCATTTGACCACCGCAGCTTCCTTGGCCGTTGTCACCATGATGCAGTGGTTGCCGATTTTTCTGGTAGTGCAGTCACAGCCCAGCGCTTTTTCGAGACCCACATCAACCTTTTTCCAGTCGTAGTTCGCATCATCATGCGCCAGGGAAAACTTGGTCTGGTTCTTCTTCACCGGGTTCCGGTAAATCGCCACCCCCGCCGAATCCGGTCCGCGATTGGTCATTTCGATGATCATGGGCTTGAACATCTGGCCAAGCTTTGGTTTAAGCTTTGGATTCTTGAGATAAAGTCCGACAATGCCACACATGGGCGCACCTCGTTGTTGAAACCAACCTAGCAGGGCACAATTCGCCTTTCAACTGTCAGGAACAATTTTTTCACGAAGGGAACAGGGGCGGGCCGAGTCCAGGCCGCGCCGGACTTCCCCCGCCGACATGCCCCGCCAAGCCTCCAGGATCGCTCCAGATGCGCGTCTTGGGTCCTCACGTAGGGGATTAGCAATCAGAACATAAAGTGAACAGAAACGCTTCCTAGGGCCGATTCCGGGCATCTCTCTCCACGCGGGTGAATTTTATCCTATTCAACTGAAAGTTCGGGCTTCCATGCCAGCGGATGCCCTTGCAGCGCCCGGTCGCGCGTCACCAGCGCCGCACCTTCCGCTGCAGCTGTGGTGAGCAGCAACCGGTCAAACGGATCCTTGGTATTCGGTTCGACATCAAGCTTCGCCAGTACATGCTCTTCGGTCATATCGATCATGATACCACCGCTCGCCACTGCGAGATGCCGCCACTGGGCCAAGGGGTGCGTGAGGTTTAGCTTCCCGAGCCGTGACTTGATTTCAACTTCCCAAATGGAAACGACCGAAAACAGGAAAGGGCCACCAGCAACAGCTTCATCAAACAAATCAGGTTCCGAAAACCCTGACGGTTCCTGACGCCTGATGAAATCGATGAGTATATTCGTGTCCAGCAGCAGCCTCATATGGAGCCGCGTTTCTTGGCCTGTTCTTCAAGATATTTCTCTTCCGCATTTGGCGTAATCAGGAAATCCTCTGGCAACGGATCATCGAAATCGGGCGATACCCAACTGACCATTTCACCAAGCCCATGCTTCCGTTTGTAGGCAAAGAACGCCTCCCAGTTCAAACCCTTCTTGGCTGGCGCATGCTTCACCAGATCAACCACCGGCACGCCATTGCGCGTGATGGTAACCTGGTCCCCTGCCTCCACTTTGCGCAAAAGTTCGGTCAGCTGGTTCTTTGCTTCTTTGACGGAGATATCCATGAAGGTATGGTAGCTACCGATAGCTACTATGTCAAGTCTGAGTCGAAACTGACGGTTCGGCACCAGCAGGCTGGCTGCTTGTGGCTCGCTGTGGCGCCTGTTCAAGAGGTTTTGAAACAACAAATGCTGCAGGTGGTGCTGGGCGTGGGGGCGCGTTTGTCAAATCGTTTTGACCGCCTTTGTCAATCGGGCCTTCCCGCAACTGGTTGATGTTTGGTCTGTCCATGTTCATTCTGCAAAGTTAGGGTAGCTAAGTGCTATTTGCAACTGGGAACTCGATGTGAAGGTCGGAAGGATCGCGCGCGATATAAACGCGCGGCACCTCGACAACAACCGCGCCATTGAAGTCATATATCACAACGTTGCTCAGCGTCAGCTCCCTCAGCTTTCCGGTTTCAGAGAATGTCTCGACATATCCTGCATGGACCAGCCAATCTCATCGACAAAATTCGCGATTCCGACAGAGTTGCTTGTGTTGCTGGGAATAGTGAGTGTCGAGAACGGTTGATCGAACAGCCAGTATCCCAATAGACAATTGCGTAAGTTGCCAAACCGTACATGAAAGCTCGGATGAGCAGTTCTGTTTCTTTCGGCTTCTCTTTCATTGCGTAACGCGCGTCAATCCTTGCCCAGATAAGGCCGGGTAAAAAGACGATGGCCAACTGGAAAAAGAACGAGTCCATCACTCTTCCCTTCTGTAACTGATCACCGAAATATACCGCGCCGGCAATTTGCGCAGTTCATCCGGGCCGTGCGGAGCCTCCGCGTCAAAAAACAAGGCATCGCCGGGGTGCATGTCGTAGGTTTTTTCACCGTGGCGATAAACGACATTGCCTTCCAGCATGTAGAGAAATTCCATGCCCGGATGCTGGAACGCCGGAAACACATCAGTCTCATGCGTCAGCGTGATCAGGTACGGTTCCACCATCACCGGACCATGCGTGCTATGGCCGAGCAATTGATATTGATGGCCGGCCCTTGTGCCGCGCCGCTCGATGGTCAACCCCTGCCCGGCCTTCACAAACGTCGCATCGCGGATTTCTTCATAACTCTTGAAAAGAGCTGTGACCGGCACTTGCAGCGCACGACTCAGAGCTTGCAGCGTGGCCAGTGAGGGCGACGTTGCACCATTCTCGATCTTGGACAACATGCCGGCCGAAAGGCTTGCGGCATTGGCAAGTTCTGAAATGGTAAGGCCGGTTTTTTCGCGAAACCGCTTGACCTCGCGGCCAATGGCTTCTTCCAGAAACCTCGCATTTGCATGGGCCGGACGGTGTGGATCCTGGAATTCTTCCATCTTGTTTTTGTCGTTCAGCATCATCACTCCCGTCTTCTTGCTCAGGTTGTTGTGCAGTGCAACGTGGCAATTCCTTGACAGATGTTAACGATAGATGTTTCCTGCCATCAAATAAAGTTGCCCCGTAGCAAAACAAAACACAAGGGGCGGGATGGCAGCGGCGGGGAAAAAGCCAGACCTGCAGAAAAGGGGAGTACGATGGGCGACAATATCAATACGCTCAATGTCATTTTCACCGAGTTTTACTACTGGGTGACGGTGGTGTTCATGTTTCTCATTCATGTGGGTTTCTGCATGTATGAAGTCGGTGCCTCGCGCCGCAAAAATCATTTGCATACATTGCTGAAGAACACGATGGCCATTCCATTGGTCACAGTCACGTTCTACTTCTTTGGCTGGTGGATTTATTTTGCCTTTGTCAACGGACCAGGATTTGTCGAAGGCGGTATAGCATCGGCGCAATTCGCCAAGCCTTGGAGCCCACTGATGGCCGCTCACTTGTCCGGACCTTCTCCGGCACTGGGTGTTCCCGCAGAAGGTCTGGAAGGTGCTGCTTACTGGCATCGGTTGAATGGTGTCTTCTTTGCTGCCTTCCTGTTGTTCTCGATTACAACCGCATCCATCATATCGGGTGCGATCATTGAGCGGGCCCGGGTGGGTGCGTTCTGGATCATCGCCGTGCTCATCGGTTCATTTGCCTGGATTCTTGACGCATCATGGGGCTGGCACCCGTCAGGCTGGATGGTCAAATTGCTAGGCTATCATGATGCCTACGCCTCCGGTGTTGTTCATGCGATTGCCGGTGGTGCTACACTGGCGTTCTTGATGGTACTGGGTCCGCGACTTGGCAAGTTCCGCGCAGATGGAACACCACGCGACATACCACCCCACAATCCCTGGCTCGTCACAATCGGGCTGTTCTTGATCTACACGGGTTTCTGGGGCTTCTATGCCGCTTGCAATATTCCCATGATTTCACCGGCATCCATCGCCGGCCAAATCACCGGTGAAACCTGGACGGCAACAACGATCTACCTCACGCCAACAACGCTGTCGGCAATCACATTCAACTTTCTCATGTCACTTTCGGGCGGGATGATGGCGGGTTATGTGATTTCGAAAGGTGACGCGTTCTGGACATACTCGTGCGGACTGTGCGGCGTCATTTCCGCCTCGGCTGGCAACGACCTGTATCATCCGATCCAGGCCATGCTCATCGGAGCGATCGTGCCCTGCATCGTCTACAAACTGCACTACTGGGTCGAACGCCGCTTCAAGATCGATGACGCGGTGGGTGCCGTTGCTGTTCACGGCTATGGCGGCTTCCTCGGTGTGGTCGTCGCAGGCTTCATGTTGTGGGGACAACCATCCTCACCCTATGAAGGCTACGCAACGATCAGCCCTTGGGGCAATTTCATCGGTGCCTGCATCATGTTTGGTTTGGGATTTATTCCCACCTTCATCGTATGCAAGATCATGAACGGTATGAACCTGCTGCGCGTCCCGCGTGAGGTCGAACTTGCCGGCCTCGATTTCGGAACCAACGAAGCCTACGAAGCTGCAGTCGCTGATGTCACTGCTGCTGAACTTGCAATGGTCAAATAGGAGAGAGACATGTCGACAAATGGAATGACAAGTTGGGCCGTCGATCTCAAGGACGTCGGTGCCATCTACCCCTTCCAGGGCACCGAAACACTACTGGTGATCATCGGTCTTGCTTTCTGGATCGGTTGGCACGTCTGGCAAATCCGCCATGAAAACGCCGAGCTGGAGGCCGAAAAAACCCGGCTGAACGCGGAACGAACCAGAAAAGCTGTCAATCGTTACTGATCGGTTTCCTGAAAAACACGCTGGCCCGCCCCGCAAGGGACGGGCTATTCTTTTGTTCCGTGATGTGTTGCAGTATGATGTCGGTGGTGCACAAACCAAAAGGAGTGACCCATGTATTACGGTGAACCAGAAGGCACAGGCTTTGAAGTTCTCGACGACCGTTTCAACGAATGCCTCATCGGCCACGCCCGTGTAGAACGGCTATGGACAGGTGCACGCTGGTCCGAAGGCCCGGCATGGTTTGCTGCCGGTCGCTACCTGTTGTTCTCCGACATCCCCAACAACCGCATGATGCGCTATGACGACTGTGATGGATCGGTGTCAGTATTTCGCAGCCCCTCCAACAACACCAACGGCAACACCACGGACGCGCAAGGGCGGCTGGTTTCATGCGAACACTTGTCCCGCCGTGTCACCCGCACGGAGCATGATGGTTCGGTCACAGTGATTGCCGACAAATTCCAGGGCAAGCGGCTGAACTCGCCCAATGATGTCGTCGTTAAATCAGATGGCTCCATCTGGTTCACGGACCCGTCCTATGGAATCTTGGTTGACTATGAGGGCGGCAAGGCGGCGAGTGAAATTGGCGCATGTCACGTCTACCGCGTCGATTCATCAGGCGAAATCACGATAGTCGGCAATGATTTCGACAAGCCCAATGGCCTCGCCTTCTCGCGCGACGAGAAATCACTTTACATCGTCGACAGCGGCAGCCCGAAGAACATCCGCACCTTCGCAGTCAGCCCGGACGGCAAATCACTGGGGGCTTCAAATCTGTTCGCCGCCAGCACGAATGGCATTTTCGATGGCCTGCGCGTTGACCAGGACGGCCGCATCTGGACCAGCGCAGGCGACGGAGTTCACTGCTTCTTGCCCGATGGCAAACTGATCGGGAAAATCAGGATTCCCGAAATCGTGGGCAACTTGTGCTTTGGCGGGGCCAAGCGCAACCGCATGTTCATCTGCGGCACAACGTCGATATATTCAACCTATCTGGCGATTAACGGCTGAATTACCGCTTTTTCTTTGCTTTTGCTTTTTTCTTCACGGCCTTGGCGGTTTTTTTCGCAACCTTTTTCATACTGACAACCTTTTTGGCCTTCACCTTCACGGGTACTTTGGCCTTTGAGACTGCAGCTTTTGCACCTGCCGACTTCATCAGGCTGGCAAATTTGTCAAAGAACTGCTGCGCCAGCGAAGAGGCAGTGGAGTCAATGAGCCGCGATCCCAGCATGGCAAGTTTGCCGCCAATCTGCGCATCAACCTCATAATGCATTTCGGTTTCCTGCGCTCCAAGCTCAACCAGTTTGACACTGGCCCCGCCACTGGCAAACCCCGCAAGACCACCCTGCCCCTCGCCTGATATGCGATAGCTTTCCGGCGCTTTCACGTCCGACAATTTGACCTTGCCGCTGAACGACGTCTTGATGGGTCCGATTTTCGCGACAACCGTGGCCGTCATGTCCGTTGCCGACGTCGCTTCGATGGATGAACACCCCGGAATGCTTTGCTTGAGCACCGCAGGGTCATTGAGCCCGTCCCAAACAATGCGGCGCGGTGCCGAAATGACCTGACTGCCAGTGAGTTTCATGCCGGGCTCCAATTGTTTTCGCGGGAAAAGTATAGTGCTTGCGCAATAAGACGCAACGGAACCAATGTCCAGTTTCAAACCTGGCATTCTTCAAACAGCGACACGCTTCCAGCCGGACAATCCAACAGGGGTTTGGAGCAGAACCGCCGCACCCAGGAATATCCCGGACGCGGCTTCAACCGCATGGCTTGATCGTGATTTGACCCGTTGATGACAATCGCCAGCGCCGGCGCATTGCCGCGCATGGCCAACCCCAGATACCGAACATTCGGAGCGTCCCAGCGAACAGCTTTTCCATCCAGATCAAACCAGGTCGCGTTCGAGTCGGAGAGAAAGCTGTCCGTCTGCAAAAGCGGGTACAGGTTCCTGAGCCGCGCAAGGTCTGCCACATAGGTGTTGAGACCGGCGTCGGCATCAGCCCACTGAAGCCAGGTCATGGCGTTGTCCTGGGCATAGGCATTGTTGTTGCCGTGCTGTGTGCGCCCGAACTCGTCACCTGCTGTCAGCATGGGCGTGCCGCGCGACAGGAAAAGAGTTGCAAGCAGGGCGCGCACATCACCATTCAACCATGTGATTTCATGCGACTTGCCATCGCGGTTGTCTTCGCCATTGGCAAAGTTGCGCTTGA
>JAYVKC010000110.1:0-21201 GCA_043768765.1 Hyphomicrobiales bacterium
CCTGTGTCGGACTGGGGTTGATGGGTTCGGCCCTGGCGCGGGCGATTCGGGCATCCCGTCTGACATCCCCGACTTTGTAGCGGGTTACTTCAAGCGGGCAATAGACATGGGATTGGGGCAGCAGGAAGCGATTGCGATTTACAAGATGCTTCTCGTCCGGGAGCAGGAATGAGCGACGCGGTAACAGCGGCCTTTGGTGTCACTGATGCCGATCTTTTGGGCTCGGGTTGGGAAAGCACGATTTACGCCCTGGGTGCCGAACAGATATTGCGCATTCCGAGACCTGAGGCGGGCAGCGAAAACCAGGTTCGGGCCCGGGCCGCATTCACAGCAAACCTGCCGCCGCTTCCTTTTGCCGTGCCGCGCGTCCGCGAAATTTCAAGGATTGATGGTCAGCTCTATGTGATCGAGGACCGGATCACAGGTCAGTCGATGGCAGCGTTGCTGCCACAGCTTTCGGGCGACCGGCGTTCGACCACGCTCACGGCCTATCTCGCCGCAGCCGAGGCCATGGCTGTTGCAACTGCACCTGGCGAAGCTTTTGGTGATCTTCTCCTGGACCAGCCACGCCGCTGCGACAAGTGGCCGGACTATCTGACCGCACGCGTGCGCAAGGCGGCCGAGGATAACGAGCTGGCGGCGGCAATCCCGGGTCTTGCCGGAATAGCCGAGCGCTTCATGGCGCGGCTTGATGCCATTCCCGATCCGGTCCGGTGTATCGTTCACGGCGACATCTGGCCGCCGAATATCATGATGAACGATGATTTGCAGGTGACCGGGTTGATCGACTTCAGTTTCACCACGCGGATTGGTGACCACATCATGGATTTGGCCGGAGCGTGTCATTTCCTGCTGGCCACCAAGTCGTCGTCTCAGGCAGACCATGACTATCTGAAGCAATTGATTTTGGCGAAACATGGCGCGGACGTGATGGATCGCATTGGCCTCTATGCTGTCTGGTTTGGCTTCGACTTTTCCTTCAACCACGATGATGCAACGGTCTTTGCCTGGTGCACGAAACTGATCCGGGGATTTGACGCACGCTGATCTTGATGCTCGGGTAGCCAAAGGCCGTGGGGGTTTCTGCAAAGCGACCGCCAAAAACCATGTCCCATTTGCCGGTCACCCGCAAAATGTGGTAAAGTACAACATGGCAAACCTACCCAACCGCATCGTGACCGACCCCGAAATCTGCGGTGGCAGGCCCACCTTGCGCGGCACACGCATGCGCGTTTCTGACATCGTGGACCTTTTCGCTGCAGGTGAAACCCGTGCCACCATCCTCGTGGACTATCCCTACCTGAGTGACGACGACCTCACCGCCGCACTTGAGTTCGCCTCAGCTTCCACGTCTCACCGCGTCATCGCCGCCGAGTAATGCGCTTCCTTGTCGATGACCAATTGCCTATTGCAAGATGGCTGTCGGCAAACGGTCATGCCGCGAAACATGTCCATGACATCGGCCTCACAGGTGCGACAGATCGCAAGATTTGGAAGCGGCCCGAAATCAAACCGCAGCTGTTGTCACCAAGGATTCTGACTTCATCAGCCCGCAACGCCAACTGCCCGGAACGGCCATCGTATGGTTGACCTTGGGCAATTGCAGCAAAGCGGAATTGTTAACAGTGATGGAGAGGAATTTGCCGACAATCGTTGCAGCTCTGGAATCCGGTGAACTGCTGGTGGAAGTCAAGTCGTGCCGGACCAGAAAAATGGAAGCGTCCCCTGTTTTTGGAACATGTGAAAACTGTGTCTCTGGTCTGAACAGCAGGCGGGGGTATAACTAACTTGATGAAAGAAAGCTGGGTCGCTTGAACTCACCGCTTGCGCGGGGATGACGGCCTTGGGGTTGAGCGGATTCAATTGTTTACCCGACGCTCTGAGCCTTGCTCCTGCATCCCCATTGCACCAACAAAATGCTGGCGAAGATCAGGGTGGCACCGGCGATGCCCGTGAGGCTCAGGTGTTCGGACAGGAGCAAGTAGGCAAAGCCCGCACCGAATATGGCTTCCAAGGGGTAGCAGATGGCGGCGATGCAGGCGGGCATGCGGCTTTGCGCCTTGGCCGCCATCATATAGCCCAGGCCGCTCGCCAAGGTGCCGAGGAACAGAAGTTCCGGCAGGGCGGATGCGATGGCGGTGGACGGTGTCGTTTCAAGAACAGCACCTGCTGCCAATCCACCCAAGGCTGGCAACAACCATTGGGCAAATGCGATTGTGGCGGGTGCATCTACATCGGCCATCAGCTTTTCCAACTGGATCATCCACAGGGCATAGAACACGGCGGCGACGAGACACATGATGTCGCCAAAGCCAAAGGCGCTCACGGATGAGCCTGCCATCAATCCGGCACCAACAAAACACAGTGCACAGGATGGCCAGATAAACCGCGGCAGGCCGGACTTGCCCGCAAGCCACAGAATGACCGGCGTGAACACTACACTGGCGTTGATCAGGAAACCCAGATTGGTGGCAGAAGTGTAGCCTGCGCCAATCTGTTGGCAGGTGATGGCGGCGGCAAATGTCACCATCACGGCGGGGGCGTGGCGCAAGGTGCTGATTTTGGTGTGGCTGAGGCGCTGCATCTCTAGCATGGCAAAGGGAAGGAGCGCCATCGCAGCAATCAGACCCCGCAAACCCAGAGCAGACCACATGCCGATATCGTCGAACAGGGATTTCTGCGCGACGTTGCCAAGGCCGAACAACATGGTGGCAAACAGCATCTGGCTGTAGGCTGACACGGGGCGCGGTGCGACTTGCGCCAATTTTGGATATGATAACCCGTCTGCCATGGACATGCCCATCTCAGTTGCTCCAGCCACTCGCCCAAGGGCTTGTTGATTTGATGAAACAGGGTTAAGTGCTGCAGCCTTGCGTCGCCACCCCCATAAAGGGGAGGATCTGCCGGTCGGGCGGCACTATTTTTCCTGTGCATAACCGGCAAACTGCTGACAGGCTGGTGGCGTAACACCCCTATTCACATGCGTTGCAAACGTTCACTCTTTGATCTAATCCGGGCCCATGTCATCACACAAACGAGTCATCTCCATTCAGGGTGCGCGCGAGCACAATCTGAAAAACGTTTCCCTTGAACTACCGCGCGACAAGCTGATCGTGTTCACCGGGCTGTCCGGCTCCGGCAAATCATCGCTGGCGTTTGATACAATTTATGCCGAGGGGCAGCGGCGCTATGTCGAGTCGCTGTCGGCCTATGCGCGGCAGTTTCTGGAGATGATGCAGAAGCCGGATGTGGACCAGATTGATGGTTTGTCGCCGGCGATTTCCATCGAGCAGAAAACCACGTCAAAGAATCCGCGCTCCACGGTTGGCACGGTCACCGAGATTTACGATTACATGCGCCTGTTGTTCGCGCGGGTTGGTGTGCCCTACTCACCCGTCACCGGACTCCCCATCGAAGCGCAAACCGTCACACAGATGGTGGACCGCACGCTGGCGCTGACCGAGGGATCGCGGCTCTACATTCTCGCGCCCATCGTGCGCGGGCGCAAAGGTGAGTACCGCAAGGACCTCGCCGATTTGCAGAAGAAGGGCTTTCAACGCGTCAAGGTCGATGGCGTGTTTCACGAGCTCGACGCGGTTCCTGCCCTCGACAAGACATTCAAGCACGACATCGATGTGGTGGTGGACCGCATTGTGGTGAAGAGTGATCTCGGCACGCGGCTGGCGGATTCGTTTGAGACGGCCTTGAAGCTGGCCGATGGGTTGGCGGTGGCGGAGTTTGCCGACAAGCCCCTGCCCGCCTCGCAGACGTCGGAAGAAGGTGCCAACAAATCGAAAAACGAAACGCATGAGCGTATCATTTTCTCGGAGCGATTTGCGTGCCCGGTGTCCGGCTTCACCATTGAAGAAATTGAACCGCGGCTGTTCTCGTTCAACAATCCGCATGGTGCGTGTCCGGCCTGTGATGGGCTTGGCACGGAGTTGAAGTTCGAGGCCGAGATGATCGTGCCGGATACAAATCTTTCGTTGCGCGAAGGGGCGATTGCACCGTGGTCGAAAACGGGGGCCACATCACCATATTACGCGCAAACCCTGGAAGCGCTGTGCAAGTTCTACAAAGTGTCGATGACGACAGCGTGGAAGGACCTGCCGAAGAAGGCGCGCGACGGCATTCTCAACGGCACGGGCGAGGATGAAGTCACGTTTGTGTATGATGATGGCCTGCGCGTGTACAAGAACAAGAAGACGTTTGAAGGTGTCATTGGCAACATCGAGCGGCGCTGGCGTGAAACCGACTCGGAATGGATGCGCGAGGAGTTGTCGAAGTACCAGTCGGATCACGAATGCCATGTGTGCACCGGTTACCGCCTGAAGCCGCAGGCGCTGGCGGTGAAAATCGACAACATACACATTGGTGAGGTGTCGCAGTTTTCCATCCGGCAAGCTGATGAGTGGTATCACTCTCTCGACAAAAAGCTCTCGCCAAAACAAAATGAAATAGCGGCGCGCATTCTGAAAGAAATCCGCGAGCGCTTGCGCTTCCTTGTCGATGTGGGACTCGACTATCTCTCGCTGTCGCGCATGGCGGGTACACTGTCCGGTGGTGAAAGCCAGCGCATCCGTTTGGCCTCGCAAATTGGTTCCGGCCTCACGGGTGTGTTGTATGTGCTCGATGAACCGTCGATCGGATTGCATCAACGCGACAATGCGCGGCTGTTGAAAACACTCATTCACCTGCGTGACATCGGCAACACGGTGATTGTGGTGGAGCATGATGAAGACGCCATCCGCCTCGCTGATTACATGGTAGATATCGGCCCGGGTGCGGGCGTCAATGGCGGGCATGTGGTGGCCAAGGGCACGCCGGATCAGGTGATGGCCAACACCAACAGCCTCACCGGGCAATATCTTGTGGGCCTGCAACAGGTGCCAACACCGGCCACGCGGCGCAAGTGGGAGAAGAAGCGCTCGCTGCGCATCTCGGGTGCCCGGGCCAACAATTTGAAAAATGTCTCAGCCGAAATTCCGCTGGGTGTGTTCACTTGCGTCACGGGTGTGTCCGGCGGTGGCAAATCGACATTGTTGATCGACACGGTGTACCGGGCGCTGGCCCGCAAGCTCATGGGCTCGCGTGAGGCGCCGCTGGCGCATGACAAAATCGAAGGCGTCGAACATCTCGACAAAATCATCGACATTGACCAGTCGCCGATTGGCCGCACGCCGCGTTCCAACCCCGCCACTTACACCGGTGCCTTCACGCCGATCCGTGATTGGTACGCAGGCCTGCCGGAAGCGAAAGCGCGGGGCTATGGCCCGGGACGGTTCTCGTTCAACGTCAAAGGCGGGCGCTGCGAAACCTGCCAGGGCGATGGCGTCATCAAGATCGAGATGCACTTTCTGCCGGACGTGTATGTGACGTGCGATGAATGTTCCGGCAAACGCTACAACCGCGAAACGCTGGAGATCAAGTTCAAGGACAAATCGATTGCCGATGTCCTCGACATGACGGTGACGGAAGCCGCCGGGTTGTTCCGCGCCGTGCCATCCGTGCGCGA
The DNA here is from genome assembly GCA_043768765.1 of Hyphomicrobiales bacterium. GTDB lineage: Bacteria > Pseudomonadota > Alphaproteobacteria > Rhizobiales > Aestuariivirgaceae > Aestuariivirga. Next base: position 5,516 of record JAYVKC010000110.1, read on the forward strand.
CAAAATGGAAACGCTGGAGCGCGTCGGGCTGTCGTATATCAAGGTGGGGCAACAAGCGACAACACTCTCCGGTGGTGAAGCTCAGCGTGTGAAGCTCGCCAAGGAACTCTCCAAACGCGCCACAGGCCGCACCCTGTATCTCCTCGACGAACCAACAACAGGGTTGCATTTCCACGACGTGCGCAAGCTTCTTGAAGTGTTGCATGAACTGGTCGACCAGGGAAACAGTGTCGTCGTCATCGAACACAATCTCGAAGTCATCAAGACAGCCGACTGGGTCATCGACATGGGGCCGGAGGGTGGCGACGGCGGCGGGGAAATTGTTGTCGCAGGCACGCCGGAAGAGGTGGCGCGGGAAAAGCGGAGCTATACGGGGCAGTATCTGAAGGATGTGCTGAAACGGGCGCGGCGGGAGGCGGCGGAGTGAGTGGGACATTCGAGCAGATTGTTGCGCTGATAGAGGAAAATGACTTCCTCGTATCGGACCATGCCTATCAGGAATTGCAGAATGATGGCCTCGTCATTGCCGATTTGGCACGCGGCGTGCCAGCAGGCGTGCTGCTGGAAGACTATCCGGATTTCCACAAAGGACCATCTGTGCTAGTGCTATCCAAAGTGGAAGGAGTTCCGGTACATTCGGTTTGGGGATTGGTAAAAGGACAAAACCGCCCGGCCTGGCTCATCACCGCTTATAGGCCTGTCCCCAAAAAATGGATGCCAAATTGGAAGACTCGGAGAGAAGCATGAGCAGATCCCGTAGACAACAAATCCGCGAAGGGAATTACTTCGCAGAATTCGACATCACACTCCATGACGATCAATCGTCGCCGTGGTCGCCCTATGTGGACAAAGCCGACGTTGAAAAAACCGACCGCGTCCGCCTCGCCTTGCGCCGAGGCGATGTAGAAGCAGCGGCAAAGGACGCTAAAGTGTTCGAGCTGCTACCGCTGGCGGGGGAGTGAGTGAGGCATTCCTAACCCGTCATTCCGGACGCGGGCCTTGACCTTTCGCTTTGGCGAAAGGTGTCGCCCGCGAGCCGGAATCCAACTGACCGCGCATGAGGCCACCCGAACCTGTTGCTAAAACAACAGGCTCGGCTTCGCCCCGGGGCTTTGCACGGAATGACGGCACTTTAGGGAGACCATCCCCACTCCGTCATTCCGGACGCGGGCCTTGACCTTTCGCTTTGGCGAAAGGTGTCGCCCGCGAGCCGGAATCCAACTGACCGCGCGTGTTGCCAGCAAAGTTGGATTCCGTGTCGCCGCCCAAACCTGTTGCTAAAGCAACAGGCTCGGCTTCGCCTCGGGGCTTTGCACGGAATAACGAGGTTGAGGACACTTGACAATGTTCTATTTTTGTTCCACCCTGCACGCAGGAGGAATTCAGTGGATTGGGCACGGGCCATCGCGATCAACAGGGACGCACTTCTGCGCATTGCCGCTTCGCTTGTGGCGCTGCTGGCCTCGCACGGTGGGGTCAAGCGGTTGCCGTTGCCGGTTTACCAAATGATTGCGCGGGTGCTGTATCCGACCGAGTCAGCCGTGCGCCGCCTGATTGTTGTTGCGGCGCGGAAACTTGTGGTGCCGCTGCCCCGGGTCCGGCCCATGCCGCCGGGATTGGTGATTGCCGGACATGGCACCGGCTCCCTGGCGTTTCAGCTATTTGATCCACGCCAGCACTTTGGCGATCTTGAAGATGACGCAGCGGCCACCGGCGGTCCGCGCATACGGGTGGTTGGTGATGCTGATCCGCGCTCGCAGTTTTTGGCAAAATTCATACATCCAGCCGACAATGTTTTAAGCAGCGAAAGAGAAACTTCCCGGCTCACCCGTCGCCTCGCAGCGGTTAAACGCGTTCTCGACAATTTGTCCCGCGAAGCAAAACGTCTGGTGCGCTGGCGGGCGCGGCGTGCGGGCATGGCGCGTCCGGCATTTACAACGCCGTTGCGTCCCGGCCCGCCGCCGGGCCAGCGCAAGCGCGGCAGGCACGACATCGACCGGATCTTGCGCGAATGTCACGGACTGGCGTGGGATGTGCTGGTCGAGGATTCATCTTGAGTGCGGCCGGGCATTTCGGAGTATCTTTAAACCTGCTGCGGTTGGGCGGGCCGATGATGCTTGATCAATTGCACGACAGTTTTCATCATCGGTTGAAAGGACAGGAGACGCCATGACCCAAACCTTCAGCGGCGGATGCCAATGTGGTGCCATCCGGTTTCGCACCACGGACCTCATCGACAACGCGCACATCTGCCACTGCCGCATGTGCCAGAAGGCTGCCGGCAATTATTTTGCTGCGTTGGTTGGTTCGGACAAATTTGAACCCGATACTGGTTGTTTGACTCTTGTACAATAAATCTGTACAATCCTGCTGATGGACACGTTTTCTTATTCCAAACTCCGCTCCAATCTCAAATCCGCGCTGGACCGTGCGGTGGATGACCATGAAGTGATTGTGGTTGAGCGGGCGGGTGGGCGCGATGCCGTGTTGGTATCGCGGCAAGACTATGAGTCTCTGGCGGAGACGGCCTATTTGTTGCGCTCGCCTGCCAATGCGAAACGTCTGCTCTCCGCCGTAAAGCGGACGAAGGCTTTGCGCAAGACTTTGAAATCCACCAGGGCCTTGCGCGATGCGGTTGGTGTTTGATCCGAACGCGCTGCAAGATCTGCGTTATTGGGTTGATAAGGACCGCAAAAAAGCCCTGAAGATCATAGTCCTTATCGAAGCTGTTCTGAAGTCGCCGACGGAGGGCATTGGCAAGCCAGAGCCGCTGAAGTTCGAACTTGCTGGCTGCTGGTCGCGGCGGATCGATCAGGAACATCGTCTGGTTTACAAGGTGGAACGCAATGAACTGATCATCCTCTCTTGCCGCTATCACTATGAAAGGTGACACACCATGACGCAAAAATCCTACACCGGCGGATGCCAATGTGGTGCCATCCGGTTTCGCACCACGGACCTCATCGACAACGCGCACATCTGCCACTGCCGCATGTGCCAAAAGGCGGTTGGCAATTATTTTGCGGCACTGGTGGGGACGGGCAAATCCGAACTCGTTTGGACGCGGGGCACGCCTGCTCGCTTCCGCTCATCGGCGGATGTGGAGCGCGGGTTTTGTGCGCAATGCGGCACGCCACTGTTTTCTGATCAGTTGAAGTCGGACGACATCGGTCTGATGATCGGCGCGTTTGACCATCCGCAAGACATCAAGTTGGTCAGCCAGGACTCCATCGAGAGTCGCATGCCGTGGTTTCACGAGATTGTTGCCGTGACGGCGTCGGGTACATCGGAAGAATTGGATGGGCCGGAACGCGTGGCAGCGGTTGCGGCGAGCAGCCGCCAGCATCCAGATCATGATACCGAAGCGTGGCCCGTCAGCCGCGCTCGCGCCTGAGCTTGGCCCAATAGTCGAGACGTTTTTTTACATCGCGTTCAAAACCGCGATCAACAGGTTGATAGAACATTTCCCGGGTCATTTGATCCGGGAAATAATTTTGGCCTGAGAAGGCCTCCGATTCATCGTGATCGTAGCGGTAGCCGCTGCCGTACTCTTCCTGCTTCATTAATTTTGTCGGCGCATTGAGGATGATTTTTGGTGGCATCAGCGAACCGGTTTCTTTTGCCCGCCGCACCGATGAATTGTAGGCGTTATAAACGGCATTCGATTTCGGCGCGGTGGCCACATAGACAACGGCCTGAGCAATTGCCAACTCGCCCTCGGGCGAACCGAGAAAATCATACGCGTCTTTGGCCGCCAGCGCCTGGTGAACAGCTTGCGGATCGGCAAGCCCCACATCTTCATACGCCATGCGCACGATGCGCCGCAGCAGAAACAACGGATCCTCGCCCGCCGTCAACATGCGCGCCAGCCAATAGAGTGCGGCATCAGGATCGGAGCCGCGCACGGATTTGTGCAGGGCGGAAATGAGATTGTAGTGACCATCAGCCGATTTGTCATAGAGTGGCAGGCGCTTGGCGACGATCTTGGTGAGGCTTTGCGTGTTGATGACGTCCGAACCCTCGGGCGCAGACGCGAGGATTTCCTCAACGAGATTGAGAAAATAGCGGCCATCGCCATCGGCCAGGGAAACGAGTGCGGTGCGCGCATCGGAATCAAGCGGCAGTTGGCGTTTCTCAAACAATTCCGCGCGACCCAGCAGACCCGCCAGCGCTTCGTCAGACAAGCGGTTGAGCACCAGAACCTGGCACCGCGAAAGCAATGCACCGTTCAGTTCGAAGGACGGATTTTCGGTGGTTGCTCCAACCAAAGTTATGGTGCCGTTTTCAACATAAGGCAAAAACGAATCCTGTTGTGATTTGTTGAAGCGATGGATTTCGTCGACGAACAAAAGTGTCGCCCTGCCCTGTTCGCGGCGCATGCGGGCTTGCTCGAAGATTTTCTTCAGTTCGGCGACACCGGAAAAGATCGCCGACATCTGTTCAAACACCAGTCCCGTCTCATTGGCCAGCAGCCGCGCGATGGTTGTCTTGCCGGTTCCCGGTGGACCCCAGAAAATAATTGATGGAATGCGGCCAGCGGCGAGCATGCGGGTGAGTATTCCAGTCGCGCCGACGAGATGGTCTTGGCCTGCCACATCGCCCAGTTTTTGCGGACGCAAGCGGTCAGCCAATGGCCGCGGACCGTCGGCTCCCATGCCGGCAGCGGCGAACAAGTTATCCATCAGCGCAATCGCATGCGGACGGGACGGTTGCCGCGCAACACAGTAATATCCCAGCCCGATGGTTGTTCCGCCAGAACGGAACGCAGTATTTCAATGGTGGCGATTTCCACACCGTTGATTGTTTTCAGCACATCGCCTTTGCGAAACAGGCGTTGGGCCGGGCCACCTCTTATTTCCAAGACGGCTACACCCTCCTCGCCAATGGTGAGGCCATACTCTTCCACCACAGCCGGCGACAAGTTCGCCACCAACAATCCGGCCATTGGCGTTGCGCCCTTGATCACGGTTTCCTGGCGCGGCATTGTTTCGGGTGCGGCGAGCATTGTGACTTGCGCTTCGCGCCTTTCATTGCGGCGCTGGAATTCGACGATGCGGGTTTCACCGATTTGCGACGTGCCCACCCGGTAGCCGAGCTCGCGAGAATTTTCCACGACCTTGTCGTCGATCGCAATGATCACATCACCGCGCCTTAAACCGGCGACGGCCAATGGACTGTCGGGATGCAGTTCAACAATGAGTGCGCCCTCTGGGCGGGCAAAATTAAGGGATTCAGCGATTTCCTGCGTCACATCCTGGAATGATGCACCGAGCCAGGGGCGTTTCACCCGTTTGCCGGATGCTGCCGACGCCACAACGGTTTTTACCATGTTGGTGGGAATGGAGAAGCCGATGCCTATTGATCCACCGCCCTTGGAATAGATCGCTGAGTTGATGCCGACCAACTCGCCCGCCATGTTCACCAATGCGCCACCGGAATTGCCGGGGTTGATGGCGGCGTCAGTCTGGATGAAAAACTGGTAGTCGGTTATCCCGACTTCAGTTCGCGCAAGGGCAGAGACAATGCCACTGGTGACGGTTTGGCCAACGCCAAAGGGATTGCCAATGGCGAGGACCAGATCACCGACTTCCAGATTGTCTGAGTCTGCCATGGCAAGAGCGGGAAACTCCTCGCCATCCTGCGGTTCGATTTTCAAAACTGCGAGATCAGTGCGCTCATCGGCCAACAGCAGTTTGGCCTCAAATTCGCGGCGGTCGGAGAGTACGACGCGGATGTCGTTGGCGTTCTTGATGACGTGGTTGTTGGTTACGACCATGCCGTTTTGTGTCACGATCACTCCCGATCCGAGGGAGTTGGCAACGCGTTCACGCGGGCGGCCAAAGCTGCCGTCATCGCCAAAGAAGCGCCGGAAAATGGGATCGTCGAACACATTGTTGTCGCGCTTGGCAACAACCTGTTTGGCATAAACATTGACCACGGCGGGGGCGGTGCGTTTGACAAGGGGGGCGAACGACAGTGTCATGTCGATACGCGACCGGGGCACGACCCGGCCATTAGTGGTGTCTTCCGCTTTTGCACCCCAAATCGCGAGTGTCAACACCAGCATTAAAACAGTAATCAATTTAGTGGACATGGAAACTCCTGTGACCAGCGCTATCTGCGGTCCACTTTTGTTGACAAGATGACCGACGTCTCAATGTCGGTGACGCCGGGAATGCCGGCAAAGCGGTCGATGAGCGCGTCAATAGCGCTGGCGGATTCAGCTCGCACCATCACGACGAAATCATGTTTACCACTAATGGCGTGGAGGGTTTCAACCTCCGGGAATTTGGCCACAATCCTGCCAACGTCCACCTGGCGGCGCGGTTCCACGGCAAGGGTGATCAACGCCGCAAGGCCGGATTGCGAGGTTTCCGCGCCCAGTTTGACGGCATATCCGGAAATGACCCCGGATTTCTCCAGTTTGCGCAGCCTGTCTTGGATAGTAGTGCGCGAAACCCCCAATTTGCGTGCCAGTGCGGCAATGGGCTCACGGGCGTTGAGTCTTAACAAGCCAAGTAGCTCGGATTCTTTGGAGGTCAGCATGGGACTTAACGATTCGACTTAATTTCCGTCATAATGACGGCGCTAATGGCGAAATGCAACAGTTCACAGTCTATCTGTCACCATTCCTTCAGGCCTATTTGCAACAATGCATTCCCTGGAGGTTCCCATGTCAAATGTCACGCCGCTCGCGCCACACAAGCGCTCCACGCAATATCCCGATGCCGCCAGCGTGGCTTTGGCCCTGAAGCCGGATGAACCGCTGTTTTGCTTTTCGGCCAAGGAACTCAAAGTCCGGGCGCAGCAGTTCCTGAAGCACTTTCCGGGTCTGGTGACCTATGCGGTCAAGTGCAATCCGGCGCGGGACGTACTCAAAACATTGGCGCAGGCCGGAATCACCCACTGGGACGTTGCCAGCGTGCACGAAATGGAAGCCGTGCGGGCCGTCGATGCCGATGCTCGGTTTCACTATCACAACCCCGTCAAATCGCGACGCGAGATTGAAGATGCATATCGCGTCCACGGGTGCCGACGTTTTGTGGTGGATTGCCGTGAAGAGCTGCAAAAGATTTACGATATTGTTGGCACCGATGAAACGGTGGAAATCGCGGTGCGGCTGGTGCTGCCCTATAACCGTGGTTCTTCAGCGCATGATTTTTCAACGAAGTTTGGTGCACCTGACCACATCTGCATTGAATTGCTGAAAATGGCAGTGAGCCTTGGCTACAAACCAGTTTTGACATTCCATCCGGGATCGCAAAGCAAAGAGCCTCAGGTTTATGTTCGACATATTGAGGCTGCTGCGCGCATTGCCAAACAGGCAGGTGTTACCGTTAGAAAACTGAACGTGGGTGGTGGTTTTCCGGCGAATTACATGCTTTCAACCGCACCAGAGCCAGAAGTGTTCTTCCGCGTGATTGAAGACGCCGTAATCAAGGCTTTCGGCGCTGATATGAAGCCGGCATTGGAATGCGAGCCCGGCCGGGGCATGGTTGCCACTTGCATGTCGTTGCTGACCCGGGTCAAATTGGTGTGCACGGATGGCGATGACATTTTTATCAATGATGGTGTCTATGGCGGGCTGATGGAATTCATGCAGGTTCCTGATCTGCATCCACCGTTCCGGGTTTTGCGCGATGGCAAGGAAGTGGAAGGGGCATCAAAGTCATTCAAAGTGTTTGGCCCCACTTGCGATCCGCTGGATGTGTTGCCGCATCGGCTTGATATCGCTGCTGATTTGCGGGAAGGCGATTACATTGAATTTGGCACCCTCGGGGCGTACGGACTGGCCACCGCCACAAGATTCAATGGCTACGGGAATCACCCGGTAATTTCCGTCGACCAAGTTTATGAAATGTAAAGGGTGTTGAACTTAGCTACGTCCGTTACGCCATCATTGGCACGCCATAATTGGGTTGAATTTACCCGCCACACCAGTTGAAGAGGCGACGAAACGATGCAGCAGATTCGCAATGGCACAGCAGATCACCGGACCGGATAAACCGACATCCGGTGCGAACCCTTATATTGATTCACTTGTCACCGACGGGCGTTGGACCGACACCGATGGCGGCACGGTCACGCTCAATTACAACTTGCGTGATTCCGATACCCATCCGACAAATCTCTATGGCGAAAACTGGGCACTGACTGAGACTGCCGCTGTACAACGCGCCCTTGCGGTGTGGCAGAGTGTGGCCAACATCAGCTTTGTTGAAACGGATGCGGCTTCCGCTGATCTTAACCTTTGGCTGATCACGCCCGACGACTTTGAAAACAAACTTGGACTGTTTGGTTCAACATTGGGCTACAGCGAGTTTCCGACACATGCTGATGGTGCCTTGGACCTGTGGTTCAACAACCAGGGAGACGGATGGAGTGTTGCTGGCGGACTTGATGCGGGCGGATATGCCTTTGTGACTCTAGTCCATGAGTTGGGTCATGCTTTGGGCCTGGCCCATCCGCATGATGGCTATGCCGACGGGGTGGATCCTTCAAAATTTCCCGGCGTGAATTCTCCGGGTGACAAGGGTGACTTTGATCTCAACCAGGGCATTTTCACCATGATGTCCTACAATGATGGCTGGCAATCGAAGTTTTCCAGCCATACGCCAGTTGCCGGAAAATTTGGGTTTGGCTGGCAGGCTTCGGCCATGGCACTGGATATTGCTGCCATTCAAGCCATCTACGGTGCCAACACTACAACAGCAGCGGGCGATACTGTCTACTCCCTGCCAGCTGCGAACGACGTTGGCGCAGCATGGAACTGCATTTGGGATACGGGCGGCATAGACACCATCAGCGCTGCGACAGCGACAGCCGGGAGCCTGATCTATCTTTGTGATGCCACGCTCGTCGGACCGGATGCGGGTGGCACACCTTCCTACGTCAAAGACATTGTTGGTGGCTACACGATTGCAAACAGTGTTGTAATCGAGAATGCCACGGGTTCCGCCTTTGGTGATCATCTTACGGGCAACGAAAGTGACAATGTCTTGCTGGGTAGCGGCGGCAATGATGTGTTGCGCGGCATGGGTGGGATCGACACGCTAGACGGCGGCGAAGGCAGTGACTCCGCCTCATACTACTTTGAATCGGGTGTCAGCATAGCGCTGGACAACGGGTTTGCAGCGAGTGGTGCGGCGGCTGGTGACACACTCAACAGCATCGAAAACCTTTCTGGTTCGGAAAGCAGTGGTGATGTGCTTTCGGGCAATGACAGCACCAACATTTTGCGCGGCAACGGCGGCGGCGATATTCTAGCGGGGCTAGGCGGCAGCGATGTACTTGCGGGCGGAAGCGGCAATGACAGTCTGAGAGGTGGTGCTGGGGGCGATGCACTTGATGGTGGCACAGGATTCGACCGGGCTTCGTATTACTTCGATGGTACTGTTGTGGCCGCGCTCGATAATCCGTTGGCGAACTTGGGTGCTGCATTGGGTGATACCTATGCCAACATCGAAAACCTCGCCGGCTCAAATCTTGGCAATGACCGACTCTATGGCGATGTGGCAGCAAATTCCCTCTATGGTTATGGCGGCAATGACAGGCTTGTCGGGCGGGTTGGAAATGACACGCTGATCGGCGGAACGGGTGCCGATTTCCTCGATGGCGGTGCAGGCGTTGACCGTTTCCAGTTTGATTCCGCCGCAGAAGGTGGAGACACCATCAGTTATTTTTCCAACGCTGACTATATTGTATTCAAATCTGGCGTTTTCAGCGGGCTGACCACCGCCAGCTTTAGCGCTGGCAACCTGGTTTCTCGGACTGACAATGCAGCTCAGGACAACAACGACTATTTCATTTTTTGCACCACCGACAGGACACTTTGGTTTGATGTTGATGGCAACGGAGTTATGCAAGCCACGCTGATGGCGACGCTTGGCAACATTGACGGCGCTGTGGGGGCTGGCGATATCCTGTTTGTCTGATTTGACGGCTTATTTTTCGAGGCGCGCCATGAGACTTGATGTGTCCCAGCGGTTACCGCCCATTTTCTGGATTTCCGAGTAGAACTGGTCCACGAGTGCCGCCACTGGCAAGTGTGAACCATTGCGACGCGCTTCATCCAGGCATATCCCCAGGTCTTTGCGCATCCAATCAACGGCGAAGCCAAAATCGAATTTGCCCTCCACCATGGTTTTGTGGCGGTTTTCCATTTGCCATGAACCGGCGGCGCCCTTGGAGATCACGTCGACAACATCGACCATGTTCAAACCGGCGCGCTTGCCGAACTGCAGGCATTCGGCGAGGCCTTGTACGAGACCGGCGATGGCAATTTGATTGCACATTTTTGCCAATTGTCCGGCCCCCGACGGGCCCAGGAGTTTGCACATTTTTGAATAACAACCAATGGCAGCCAGAGCCTTGTCGAAATGGGCCAACTCACCGCCGCACATGACAGTGAGCTGGCCGTTCTCTGCTCCTGCCTGTCCACCTGATACTGGCGCATCGACAAAGCCAATTCCCATGGCGGCAGCGGCGGCGTGCAGTTCACGCGCAACATTGGCCGATGCAGTGGTATGATCAACAAACACCGCGTTTTTTTTCATCGTACTGAAAGCACCCTTCGGTGCCGTCGTTATTGTGCGCAGATCGTCATCGTTGCCAACACAGGCGAAAACCAGGTCAGCGTCTTTTGCTGCATCAGCCGGTGATAGCGCCATGGCGTGACCGTGGGCCGCCACCCACGCTTCGGCACGGGCGGTTGTGCGGTTGTAAACGGTGATATTCGCACCGGATTTTGCCGCCAAATGACGGGCCATGGGAAAACCCATTACTCCCAATCCCAGCCATGCCATTTTCAAAACCATTGCAGCCTCCCTGTCGTTGCCGCCTATATCACGCGGGCACGGGTGAACCACTTGCAAAAAGTTGAAATCTGCGGAAAATGGCAGGCATATGTCAATTGAACGCCGAAATTTTCCACAGTTCTTTATTACCGCCCCCAGTCCCTGCCCTTATCTGGCAGGGCAATATGAGCGGAAGGTGTTTACGCATCTGATCGGACACGATGCCAAGGACTTGAACTCGCAATTGTCGCACGGCGGATTCAGGCGCAGTCAAAACATCGCCTACCGACCTGCCTGCGACCGGTGCAAGGCTTGCGTTTCTGTCAGGGTGCAAGTGGCGGATTTCGAGTGGTCACGTTCGTTCCGCAAGACGCTCACCTACAACCGCGATGTGAGTACACGCATCGTCAAAGCGAAAGCGACGTCGGAGCACTATTCCCTGTTTCGCGAATATGTTGACACCCGCCACAGTGAAGGTGGCATGGCCGACATGACGGTACTGGATTTTGCCGCCATGATCGATGAGACCACAGCGGAAAGCAAAATGGTGGAATTCCGGCTCAACGCATCTTCCATTTCAAATGGAGAACTGATTGGTGCAGCACTCATTGATGTGCTGAACGATGGCTATTCCATGATTTACAGCTTCTACAGTCCATCGCACGTGAAACGCAGCCTGGGAACGCTGATGATCCTCGACACAATCGCCCGGGCCCATGCCAAAGCCCAAAAATTCGTCTATCTCGGATACTGGATTTCCGGTTCACCCAAGATGAGTTACAAGGCGCGCTTTCTGCCGCAGCAGCGGTTGGGACCGGATGGCTGGGGCACGGTCGGACGATAACGCCAAAACCCGAAGGCTTATTTCCGCATCAGGTGGGCATCCTCGTAAATGGCGCGGTGGCCGACAAATTGCTTGCCATCTTTGGCGAAAAGCTCGCGGCCAGCACGGGGATGTTCGTGAAATTTTGCCAGTTCGAAATCCTCTACAGTCGCCGCCTGCAGGGTCAGATGGTCGTGGACCCATTTTCGTTCCCGGTGGTGGGCAATTTTCTTGTCGCCTTTTTCAGTCTCAGAATTGGCGACAGGAATGATTGGCGTGTGACGGACAGATCTGGTCATGAGTAACTCCTTCCGGGTTGAAAAAGAGAAATCGCGTTGACGCTAGTCTTTCACGTATGACTGAATTGTAAATTTTCAAGGGTGGCAGTTGACTGTTTTCCGTGATGATGGTCACCAAGCCCCTGAATGAAGCGTGGCTACCAGTTGCCGACGACCGGATTTCCATCGATGAACCACACAGGCCCGCCGTGCCAGACTTTGGATTCTGCGAGCGGCAGTTTGGGCGCAATCGCTGCGGTGTGAGTTTCGCAGATGGCGCGATTTACAGGCGGCTGCTTCTTGTTGTTGTTGGCGATGTCTGAATGCATGCTGCTCCCCGGTGCCAATGAAGGCCAGCCAAGCCCATCATCACCAGTATCGACAGCCTAGTAGTGGTAACAGACCGCAGCCCAACGACCATAGAATTTTTCAATGACGACCTGGTGCAGTTGAGCGCCAAATTTCTTGCGGCAGTTTTTCAGGCCGTTTGCGTACATCACTTTACGCTGTTCTGCTGTTGGAGCCCCTGTCGACCCCTTCTTTTTTGCAGCTTCAGCTTCAACTGCGAACACGCCAAAACACAGGCTCAATACCAAAAGCGTTTTTAACTTTGCCATCATTTACTCCGTCACTTGTTTTTAAGTTGTGCACATTCCAACCGCACCCGTCAATGGCGATTTTGGAGAATGCCAAATCCTCACGTCAGTTGTCGGGTCTGAAACAGGTCAACCCATAGCCCGCCGTGGGATGCACGCAGTGTTTTCGGACCAAATGGCAACCCGGTGGATTTGGCAAGGGACGGGTCGGTCGTGACAAGGCCAACGCGCCAACCCGGGAAACGGGTGAGCAATGTGTGACCAAGAGCAGCATAAAGATCGTGCAAGGGTTTCTTGTTGCCGATGCGCGTACCGTATGGCGGGTTGATGATCACAAGGCCGGGCGGGCCTGCGGGAGGATACAGATCGCTGATGGCGTGTTGCTTGAAAAGCGTGCAAGCCGTAACGCCTGCGCGCGCCGCATTGGCCAAGGCATTACGGATTGCGCCAGAATCACGGTCGCTGCCATGAAAGACGACCGTGGGAGTGAGTCCCTGCCCCGCCTCGCGCATCTTTGACCACTGGGCCGCATTGAAGGTGGCGAGTTGCTCAAACGCGAAGGTCCGGGTGCGACCTGGTTTGAGGTCTAGCGCAATCTCGGCGGCTTCGATGACAAACGTGCCCGACCCGCACATGGGATCAACCAGCGGCCCGGTGCCGTCAAACCCGCACTCGCGCAGGAACAGCGATGCCAATGTCTCGCGCATCGGCGCTTTGCCGGTAGCGTGCTTGTGGCCGCGCTTGTGCAGGCTCTCGCCCGATGTATCGACACTGATCGTGCACAGGTCATCCTCAAGACGGACCTTGATGATGAGCGTTGCGTCATCGGTAACCGGTGCCCCCAGCTCCTCGCGAATGGCTGTGGCGATGCGCATGGCCGCAGCCCCGCCATGATAGATGCGAGACGATTTGCAGGTCGCCTCCACTCTGACTGCAACATCAGCACGCAGTGTTTCACTCCACGGAATTTTGCGGGCACGCTTGTCCAACTGGGCCAGATGAAGGGCGCGGAACGATCCTATACGGGCAAGGATACGCGAGGCTCCGCGCAGTTCCAGATTGGCCCGCCACACATCACGCCAGTGGCCGCGAATGGTAACGCCACCGGGAATGAGTACGGGAGCATTGAATTTCAGTTGCTGGGCTTCAGCCAAAAGCGTGGCTTCAAATCCAGGTGCGGCAACAAGGAAAATTTCGAAATCGGAAGAATTGGTCACCAGCAAGTGTATCCACCATCAACTGACACAATCGACCCCGTCATCAAGCTCGCTGCGTCACTGGCCAAAAACAGGATGACGCAGGCAATCTCGGACGGTTGCCCCATGCGGCCCATGGGCGTGCCATCGATCCAGTGTTGGCGCACCTCAGGCTGCAAGGCCACATCGCGGGTCAAATCCGTTTCAATGTAGGTTGGGGCCACCGCATTGACACGAACCCCGCGTGACGCCCATTCTGCGGCGAGCGAGCGCGTCAGGTGATGTACGCCGGCTTTCGAAGCATTGTACTGTGCTTGCTCTTGCGGATAGTTCACGATATCGCCCGACATGGAGCCGATGTTGATGATTGCACCATGTCCCTGCTCCAGCATAGACTTGCCAAAGCTGCGGCAGCACCAGAACACGCCGTTGAGATTGACATCGAGAACGGAAAGCCAGGTGGCATCATCCATTGTTTCTGCAGGGATGAATGATTTTGCAATACCGGCATTGTTGACGAGAATGTCGACGCGTTTGTGACGGGTGATGATTTCTGCCTGCACACGTTCCACGGCGCGGGCGTCCGTGACATCCAAAACGATGTGATCGATGTTGCGGCCCATGGCTTGCAATGTCTCTGCGGCTTTCGCTGCAGCTGCACCATCCATGTCGGCGATCACCACCGTGGCTCCGGCCTCTGACAGCGCCTCCACTGTGGCAAAACCAATGCCGCGTGCGCCACCGGTGACAACCGCCACCTTGCCGTCGAGCCGAAATTTATTGAGATACATGTGTTCGCCCTCTACCAGGAGAAGAGAGTTGACACAAATTTCGCTTGAAAGCACCCTTGAGATACAAAGCAGATTACACAAGTGGGAGTTCTTCAAAATGTCAACAAGCGAATCTGTCAAACAACTTGCCGAGCGGCTGCTTGAGAAAGACTATTCAGACATTCCAACGCGGGACCGCCGCGTCATCGAGCGCGTAGCAAAACGTGTTGCCATCTCGCGTCATCCTGCTGAGATTGAAAAAAGCACCTTCGGTCAGCGGTTGGCTGATAAGGTTGCGCGTTTTGGTGGTTCATGGACATTCCTGATCATCTTCGCCGGCATCATGGCGGCTTGGGTTGCCCTCAATCTTTGGATGGCAACGAAAGCCTTCGACCCCTACCCTTATATCTTGCTGAACCTGTTCCTCTCGATGCTCGCTTCCATCCAGGCCCCCATCATCATGATGAGCCAGAACCGTCAGTCAGCAAAGGATCGCATCCAGGCGACTCACGATTATGAAGTGAACCTGAAAGCCGAAATCGAGATCATGGCGCTGCACGACAAGCTGGATGAGTTGCGCAACAAGGACTTGGCCCAACTGATCCAGCATTTGCAGTTGCGGAAATCTTAGGCTTGTTGCATAAAAATTAGACAAACCCGTGCCGCGACCGGGGGCAATTTGTGGCTAAACTCATGATTTATTTGCCTGAATAATTGGCACGGGCCGTGCAAGTGACCAATCAACAAGAATTGAGGCTCCCCCGACATGAAGAAAATCGAAGCCATCATCAAGCCGTTCAAGCTGGATGAAGTGAAGGAAGCGCTGCAGAGCGTTGGCATTCAGGGTATCACGGTCACCGAGGCCAAGGGCTTTGGCCGCCAGAAGGGCCACACGGAGCTTTATCGTGGGGCCGAATACGTGGTGGATTTCCTGCCCAAGGTGAAGATTGAAATCGTCGTGGCCGACGAACTGGTGGACAAAGCCATCGAGGCCATTCAGGCCGCTGCCCGCACGGGCCGCATCGGCGACGGAAAAATCTTCATTTCCACAATCGAACTAGCTATTCGCATCCGCACCGGCGAAACCGGCACAGAAGCGCTCTGATTTCTTCCCAACAAACGCCAGACACGAGGATAACATGGCCAAAGACAGTGCAATTGAAAATGCCTTGCAGATGATCAAGGACAAGGACGTGAAGTATGTGGACCTCCGCTTCACCGATCCGC
>JAYVKC010000111.1:0-6533 GCA_043768765.1 Hyphomicrobiales bacterium
CATGGCCGGTGGCCCGCTGCCAGCGCCGTCACCTCATCCACAAAAAACAACGATGTATACCCCTGCCCCATCGCTTCATGATGCATGTACTTGTAGCGAAGTTCGCAACAAATCCACGCCCTCGACGCCCAGCGCCGCTTTCCCAATGTCTGATGATCTCGATGAAATTTGCCGCCACGGTTGCCCAGCATGGTGCCGCGTTCCGGCACTGCATGAAGTTCACCGTTTGGATGAACGCGGTTTTGCAACGGCATGATTTGACTCAGGAATCATGAATGACGGCGTCGGCATCATGATGTTGTGCCGGCCGACATTCTTCACATCGCGTTCGCCACACAGCGCCAGTGTTGTATCGAGTTCGCCGCGCAAAATGTCGATGGCACGCGTCACACCCGCCTCACCCGCTGCGCCGAGTCCATAGACATAGGCGCGCCCCACATAGGTTCCTCGTGCGCCAAGGGCCAGTGCTTTCATCACGTCCATGCCGGTGCGAATGCCGGAGTCAATATGCACTTCCACTTTGTCGCCCACCGCGTCCACAATGGGACCAAGCATGTCGATGGTCGCAGGCGCACCGTCAAGCTGCCTCCCGCCGTGGTTGGACACAATGATCGCATCCGCCCCCAACGTCGCCGCAACCCGCGCATCTTCAACATCATTGATGCCCTTGAGGATCAGCTTGCCGCCCCACTGCTGGCGGATAAACTCGACCGACGACCAATCCAGCGTCTGGTCAAACTGGTGATTGGCCCAATGTGACAGGTCAGCCAGTGACGTCACGTCTTTTGCATGCCCCATGATATTGCCGAATTGCCGGTTTTTTGTTCCCAGCATCCCAAGACACCAAGACGGTTTCGTCATCATGTTAAAAATATTCGCGATCGTCAGTTTCGGCGGTGTCGACAGCCCGTTGCGAATGTCCTTGTGGCGCTGGCCAAGGATTTGCAGGTCAAGCGTCAACACCAGGGCCGAACACTTCGCCGCCTTGGCGCGCGCTACCATGCGGGACGTAAAATCACGGTCACGCATCACATAGAGCTGAAACCAGAACGGCTTCGCATTGTGCTTCGCCACTTCTTCCAATGAGCACACGCTCATTGTCGACAATGTATACTGTAGCCCTGCCGCGTGCGCTGCTCGACACGCCAGGATTTCGCCATCGGCGTGCTGCATGCCTGATGAACCGACAGGTGCCAGCACGATCGGCAACGCCATCTCTTCGCCTGCCATGGTGGTGGCGAGCGAACGGTCGGCAATGTTGCGCGCCACCCGTTGCCGCAATTTGTACTTTGCGAAGGCCGCCGAGTTGTCGATGTAAGTGCCAGCCGTATAAGACCCCGTATCGCAATAATCATAAAACATGCGCGGCACCCGCCGCTCATAGATTTGCCGGAGGTCTTCAATCGAGGGGGCTTGCGATGGCAACATGGCCATGTATGTAGCAGGATCAAATCTTGCCGACAATGTTCACAAACACACCCTCGTCATCCAGCGACAGGTCACGCAAGTCATCAGAGAACCGGCCGAAATTGTACCCAATGCCAACTTTCATGTTGTCGTTGATCTGCCGGTACAACGCCACCAACAATGCATACTCTGTGCTGTCGGACGTGGGTGACCACAGCACCCGGCCTTCCACCAGCGCATCCCATTCATGCACGATGTGCAGGTCGGCGCGCACGATGCCAAGATGCGCATCCGCCTCTTCCCAACCCGCGCCAATTGTCCGGTCCCGTGTCTCTCCCAACCGGAAACCATACTTGGCGCCCAGGGTGAGTTGCGGAACGATATCGTAGCTTACATCCGCCGAGAAGATGTGTGACTGCTGCGTCGGCCCGTCCGTGGAGCCATCCACAGTCACCTGGTTCCTGCCGGGATTGTCAAAGAGATAAGTATATTTGACCAGCGCATTCAGCCTGTCATTGTCCGCCGGCCTGTAAGCAAAACCGATAGAACCCTCCGCATACTCGCCCTCCTTGATCGCATCGGTGGCATCCGTGAACACTGCGTCAAGCGAACCCAAAGCCCGCCAATTCTCCGACACCTTGATGCCAATATCTGCGGTGAACAGATAAGAGGTCAGGTCACGCGTGTCGTCTTCCGAATTCTCGAACCGGACTTCACCCTTGGCCTTGCCCTCAATGCCGCTTTCATCACGATAGCCTGCGGCAAGGGAGAAAGCCTTGCGGTCGAAATCGGGATTCTTCAGATCCGTCGCCGGATTGATTGTATTGTCATAGATCGTGCCGATCTCGATGCCGCCGCCAAACGTCCAGGATTCATCCGGCGTGTATTTCACGCCATAGGTTTGTGTGAGGGACCGTCGGCGTCCAAAAATGTCATAGTTGTCTTCACCGTAAATATCCCACTGCTCATTCAGCCGGTGCTGCACACCAATGACAATGGTTCCCATATCCTCGCCAATAAGGTCAAACGGCCAGCTTGATGAGTCATTGCGCTCCGCTTCCAGATTGTAGCCGAGATAATACCGCCCATCCGCCGTCGGTTCATAGCTGACAAGTGCCTTTGCCGCCAAGCCTAGCGAGCCTTCCGAAACCTCGCCACTCACACCAATGTGCTCCGTGATCTGCTTCTTGCCGCCAACACCAACACGGTTGTCTTTTTTCAACTTGCCTGAATGCGCAACCGTGGCCTGGCCGAAAACATAGGCCTCGTTGTTGTCATCCCACGTGTAGATCAGCCGCGCCCCCACATCAGCCCGCTCACCCGCATCCGCGACAGCCGCCAGCGCACGCTTTCGTTCTGTATATTTGCCGAACGGTTCAATACTCACGTTTTCGGAAACACCAACGCGTGTTTTCGCCTGGCCTTCACGGTCGATCTGTTCATCGCCCGTCCGTGCTTCACTATAAGTGGCGGTCACCATCACCCGCTCGGAAAGTTTTGTGTCCGCTTCAATGCCCCAGGCCGTCTTCCGCTCATTGGCCTCCGTATCCAGTGAGGAGAAACCTTTTTCGAAATGCTCATAGCGCCCCTGTATCTTTCCACTCGTCCTGCCACCGCTGACATCCTTGAGGTCAACCCGCGCCTCCACCCGGTAGGCATTGGCCTTCCGGCCCCGCACACCAGCCGCTGGATTGTCATTTGTCGTCAAACCGCCATCAGGCGAATAGGTGGTACCGAACCCTGGTCCATCCGATTGCGCCACTTCCGCTTCCATGAATGTGCCCGGCGTTTTCTCCACGTGAATGTCAGCGCCGTAAATTTTCTGGTTGGCACCGGCGGTTTTCTCACGCTGCCCCGAAACGCCCACGCGCACATGATCGCCAAGCCACTGCTGCGCCCGCCCGCCAACCGCATAGCCTTCCACATCACCGGCAGCCGGAGAAAACTCATAGGCCGCAATCAGGAAATTTTCCGAGCCTGACCCACTCGACGATGGCAGCGGCTGCCGCAGGATAAGCACACCCTGAATATAGTCAAACTCGTAGTCCGTGCCATACTTGAGGGTTCGGCGTTCCGACACAAATCCGGTAATCGCGCTGCGCACTTCAACCGAAACTGTTTCCGATCCTTGCGTGATGTCCTGGTGCTTGAGGAAATAGGCTGATCCCCCGGTACCGCGCAGCACATCACGTTGCGGCACCGTGCCCGGCTGGGCCGCATAGGCATCAACAGCCGTGCGCGCCTCACCGTTCGGCACAGCCTGTTCCGACTTGAACACGCCGCTCGCGCCATACAGGGCCCGTTCATTGCGCAGGAATTTTGTGCCGGTGATATTGGATTTGAAATTGCCCCACATGATGTGGCTCGGCCCTTTGTCAAGCCGCACATAGAATTTGCCGCGCGTGGGTGCATCCTCAAACGCCGTCGAATCATCGCCATAGACGGGATAGTAGTCATCAGGATCGATGCGCTTCAGGAAAGCCCTCGGATCCTTCTCATCCAGTCCCCTGAAAATATGCTTCAACTGCTGTTCGCCCGTGTCAGCAGCTGCCGTAAGAATGTAACGGCCCTTGATTTTGCCCTTCAAATAAAAGGCCAGGCGGCCCTTCGTATAGGTGTTGCTGAATTCGCCTGGACGTGCGGCTTCCACACCATCTTGTATGCGATAGCCCGCCGTGAAATCCGCCAGTCCAACGCTGAACCACTCATTCACGGGGATCGTCACATCCCGTGTAAACTCGAGCCCAACGCCGTTCTTGAGCACCGAAATGTCAACACCATGCGTCCCCGGCGGCAGCACCCGCTGCACCACGAACGAACCATCGCCATCAACCGGAACAGGCTCACCCAGAATCGTGACGTCGTGATCAACCGGAACCCGCTTGCCATAGACAGTGATCGCCCCGCCAAACACATCAATGTTGCGCACCGCAGTGCGGTCTTCGCTGTATCCGGGTGCCACCGATTGCGATGCAAACGCATCATCGTCGATGATGCGTGAAAGCCGCTTGAGAGGCAGTGCTGTTGTCTCGTCAAACCGGCCATCTGCATCGTAGACGCGCAACACATAATCGAAATTGCCGCGGCCATCCTCTGGCATTTGCCATTCAGCCGCCCCCAGGCTCGAAACCTGCAAGGTATCGACAACATCATTGCGTTGCCCGCTTGCAAAAATCACAATCTCGGCCCTGTCAATCCACGCCGCATAGTTGAAGCTCGCAAGAAAACGCACCGTTTCGCCGCTCTTGAACGCGATCTTGGGCGGGATGGTTGAAACGTTCAGCAAAGGCCGCACACCCAAGCCATCAAATTTCACCTGGATGTCCACCGCCTCAAGTCCAGTCTTTTTATCTGCAGGCGATGTGGACGAAACGGTTGTGCCGTCAACGCGCTGCCCATCAACAGTGATTTCAAATGGCAGGTCTCCAGCGCCAAAGGCGGGCGAAATCATTGCCACAGACAGCGCCACAAGCGCCGAGGTCCGTCGAAGCGACGCCATCCATGCTGCTGCAAGTGTGTGTCTCATCTGATCACTTCCCGCATTCCACACTTGAGTTGATGTCGAGTGCATAGGGCGCACCAATGGTGTTCCACTTCACCCGCAGGGCGCTTTCAGTCGCAGACACACGTGTTTCGGCAATCGGCGCGTAGCTGCCACACAAGTATCTGATCTTCAATGTGCCGGGGCACTGCTGCAAAACTGTCGCCAGCCGGTCCAGGCCATCCATCCATTTCGGTTTCAAATCCGCCGTGTTGCCGATGAACGCGTCACGCTTGATGTCGAGCGCCACATTGCACGACCGCGCCACACCGAAGTTGAGCTTGCTAATCTTGCCGCGTGTGAGCCGGATGTCGCGCGGGTTCTCCGTCGTCAGGTGGTAGCCATCGGGCAACGAACTTGGATCAAGCTTGAGAATGAAATTGGAACCAATGCTGCCATCCGGAATGTCGGCACAGGCCACGTGGAAGCGGCCATGCTTGTCGCTCGTCAGGATCAGGCCATTGACCGTGACCACCCGCACACCTGGCAAACCAGGTTCGCCTTCATCAGCGTAGCCGTTACTGTTCAGGTCATCAAACACCCGGCCGATGATCTCACCGCAGTCGAACACGTGTTCTTCCTTGATCGTAACGGTGGCTTCTGCCCGCGCCAGCCGGGTACCGTTGCTTTCGTCAAACAAGGCCACATGATTTACAAAGGCACCGGTCGAAAGTGTCGTCCCTGCCATCAATGTCAGCTTGATCGTGATCTTGCCGGCACCATCTGGCTTCAGTCCACTGAACGAGAGCGTTGCGCCGTTCACTGCGGGAACAACAGCGGCACCATTCAGCACAGCAGTTTTCGCCACAAAGCTGAACCCCGGCGGCAACGTGTCGATGATGGTGTAGGGTCCTGACAGCATGTTGCTGGCGGAAATTGTGTAGGCAACTTTTTCGCCGCGCCGCAGTTCGGAACGCGCCGCCGTCTTGGTGAGAACCGGCGCACTCTTTGCAACAGGCGTAACCGTCGGATTGTTTTCGTTCACACTGGCATTGTCCGATGCATCCGAAACCAGCACACCGGAGACACTCTTCGCCGTGACTGTCGCTTGATTGGTGACCTTGCCCTCTTTGGCATCTGCTGGCGTGATCACATGGCGACCCGTGAAGGCGCTGGAATTTGTTGCCCCCGGATCAAGCGTGGCAATCGGCGATCCCTTGATGTCGGCGAGATTGTCCTTCAGCGTCACATCTTGCAGCACCACATTGCCGGTGTTGGTGATGGCGAAGGAATAATTGATCACATCGCCAACATCATTGATGCCGTTGCCATTGCGGTCATCCACCTGTTTGACTTTTTTGACCAGGGCAATTTTCGGAATGCCCGCCAAAGCCGTGAAAGTTGGATCATCCTCAATCAGGCTGGCGTCATCTGACAAGTCAGTAACTGCCGCACCGGCCGGCGGCCTGCCCGAAGCCGTTGCCTGATTGGTGACGCCGCTGGCATTGAAATCTGCCTCGGTGATGACATGCACGCCTGTGAACGTCGTTGAATCCGATTGCGAAATGCCAAGCTGTGCGAGGGGACCGCCCGTAATGGTCGCGAGTGGATCACTGACGGTGACATTGCTGAGCACCCGGTTGCC
>JAYVKC010000112.1:0-3457 GCA_043768765.1 Hyphomicrobiales bacterium
TTTCCATTCCCATTTCATCCGATAGCTTCTTTGTCCAACTCGGACGTGGCTGGTTGCTAGGCGTTCCGTTTCCGGCAGTGATTGCAATACTTGCCGTGATCGCGGGCTATGCGGCGCTTAATCTCATGCAGTTCGGCAGGCATGTTGTTGCGAGTGGCGCCAACATGGAAGCCGCACGGCGTGCAGGCGTTCCGGTCCGGCAGCGTCTCACACTGGTCTATGTCATCAGTGGCACAGCCGCGGCTCTTGCAGGAATCATCATTGCTGCCCGTCTGGGATCAGGCTCATCCAATGCAGCAGTCGGATTTGAACTTGATGTCATCGCTGCCGTGGTGCTGGGCGGAACTTCACTCATGGGCGGCAAGGGCACAATTGTCGGCACGGTTCTTGGTGCCCTGACAATTGCCGTGATCGGCAACGGACTCATCTTGTCTCATGTGTCGCCCTTCTTCACCCAGATCGTGACAGGGCTTATCATTCTTGTGGCCATCTGGCTGAATACCCGGGTGTTCAACCGGCTGGCGACTGCGGTCAGAAAAACATAGGGAGAGTTACGGATGTCAGAGCTTTCATCTGCCCATGTCGGTTCAGGCCAGGTCATGACGGTCAAGGGCTTGCGGCCAGCGTCCGACCTGGGCGTGACATTGCCGCACGAACATATCCTTAATGATTGCCGGTGTTGGTGGAACCGTCCGTTGGAGCCAGAACGGCAATATCTTGCCAACGGCAGAGTCGAAATGGGCATCATTGGCGAATTGCGCATGGACCCTTTTGTCAACCTCCACAACTGTGCCCTCGATGAAGAAGATCTTGCGATCAGGGAACTTATGCAATTTGCAAATGCAGGCGGCCAAACCGTTGTTGACCCCACATGCCGCGGCATTGGACGTAATCCCGATGCACTGCTGCGCATTTCGGATGCGACTGGCCTCAACATCATCATGGGTGCCGGATACTATCTCCAGAGTTCCCATCCGCCTGATGTGAAGGACATGAGCATCAACGCAATCGCAGACCAGATTGTCGAGGAAGCACTGGTGGGTGTGGGCGGCTCCGATGTGAAAATCGGCCTGATTGGCGAAATCGGTGTCTCGGGTGACTTCACTCCCAATGAGGAAAAATCGCTGCGCGGAGCGGCAAGGGCCCAGTTGCGCACGCAGCTTCCGTTGATGGTTCATCTTCCGGCCTGGTACAGGCACGCCCATCGCGTTCTCGATATGGTCGAAGAGGAGGGCGGTA
This sequence comes from Hyphomicrobiales bacterium, assembly GCA_043768765.1. Classification (GTDB taxonomy): domain Bacteria; phylum Pseudomonadota; class Alphaproteobacteria; order Rhizobiales; family Aestuariivirgaceae; genus Aestuariivirga. The sequence goes on from JAYVKC010000112.1 coordinate 1,240, forward strand.
ATTTAAGACATACGATTCTGTGCCACATGAACCCATCGGGAAAAGACATTGACTATCAGACGTCCTTGGCAAGGCGTGGCGCATTCATCGAATACGACATGCTGGGCATGGACTACTGGTATGCCGACCAGCAGGTGCAATGCCCGAGCGAGCAAGAAAACGCTGAAGCCATCGCCAGCCTTGTCGCGGCAGGTTTCGGGGATCGCCTGCTGCTTTCCCAGGATGTGTTCCTGAAAATGATGCTCTCGCACTATGGTGGATTTGGTTATGCCTATGTGCTCAAGCACTTCTTTCCAAGATTGCGTCGGCATGGCGTGCCAGAGAACAATATCCAAGCGATGCTGGTCGGAAATCCGCGCAGCATATTCAGCACCAAATGAAAGGTAAGGTTCATGCAGAAGAAAAAATTGCTGCTGGTTGGCGAAAGCTGGGTGAGCACGGCCAACCACGTCAAGGGTTGGGATACGTTTTCCAGTGTAACCTTCCACCTTGGTGCAGAGCCATTGGTAAAGGCGCTTGAAGACAGCCCTTTTGAGCTGACCTACATGAAGGCACATGACGCGGCGAAGGATTTTCCGCTCAGCCTGAAGGACTTGCAGAATTACGACGCCATTCTCCTGTCTGACATCGGCTCGAACACGCTGCTTTTGCATCCTGAAGTCTGGTTGCATGGAAACACGGTTCCCAACCGCTTGAAACTCATGCGCGAATACACTGAAGCCGGTGGTGGTCTGATGATGATCGGCGGTTATTTTTCGTTTCAGGGAATTGATGGCAAGGCCCGATGGCACAAGACCGCAGTAGAGGCGGCCCTTCCCGTGACGTGTCTTGCCTATGATGACCGCTATGAAGCACCAGAAGGCATTGATGCGGAAATTGTATTGCCCTTGCATCCGATCGTCAGGGGGTTGAACGAAAAATGGCCGGCACTCCTCGGCATGAATGAAGTTGTTGCCAAGACAACAAAGGACGTTGAAGTCATTGTTGAAGTGCAGACCGACAACGGCAAGCTGCCATTGCTCGTGGCCGGAAGTTACGGCAAGGGCCGCACACTGGCCTGGACTTCGGACATCGGACCGCACTGGTTGCCTGGCAAGTTTGTAGCCTGGCACGGTTACCGCAAGCTGTGGATACAGGCCTTCTCGTGGCTGACGCGCAGCGGCGAATGATTTTCGTGCTCGGCAATATCTGCCGTGACACGACGTTCTATGTGGACCGCATGCCTGTCGCTGGCGAAACAATCAATGCCCACCGGACCCTATCGGGCCTTGGTGGCAAGGGGTTGAATCAGGCAGTCGCGGCGCACAGATGTGGCTCCAAAGTGAAATTGATTGCGGCGGTTGGCGATGACTGGTCTGATGTTGATGAGGAATTTGCAACGGGCAGCGGAGCCGCGGATTTCGAGTTTGCTGTCGTACACAAATCTGGCCCCTCGGATTGCTCTTCCATTCTTGTTGCGGATTCCGGCGAGAACCTGATCGTGACCAATGCCTCACAGGCGGAGGTCCTTTCGATAGAAGATGTGAATGACGAACTCAATCTTCGTCAAGATGACCTGCTACTTTTGCAATGCAATCTTACACTGGAAATCACGCGCCGCGCAATTGATCAGGCAAGAGGCGCTGGTGCATGCATTATCCTGAATCCCGCACCTTACAAATCCTGGGCACGATCACTTGAAAGCCTCGTCGATGTCATCGTCTTGAATGCACAGGAGGCAACGTCGTGGACCGGGGAAGCAGAGCCGTTGCAGGCGATTGGAAAAATCGACACGCCACTTGTCATTGTGACACTTGGCGGCGCGGGATGTATGGTCAAGCGCGCCGGCGAATCTCCGCAACATTTCAAAGTTCCTGAAGCAAATGCAATTGATACCACCGGAGCTGGAGATACATTTATGGGCGTATTTGCATCTGAATGGCTGGAAACGCACAATCAAATTCAAGCGGTTCAATTGGCCCTCGCGACAGCAAGCGCATCGGTCGAAAGACAGGGGGCTGTTGCGTCGATTCCGGCACGGCACGAGATGGATCAAATCAGGATGTCAATCCGATGACGGCCAGCCATTTGCTCACAGCAAACGCGGTCCGCCTCGCGGCCTCGCGCATGTTCGAGGATGCGGCTGCAAACGCATTGCAATGCTGGACCATTGACATTGACGCCTTGCCTGCAGTCGCTGACCTCGTGGCTGCAATCACGCGGCAAAACTATCCCGACC
>JAYVKC010000113.1:0-2305 GCA_043768765.1 Hyphomicrobiales bacterium
CCCATACCAGGACCTCGGCCCTAAGGTTGCACCACGGGGAATTGAAACCTGACGGCAAATTTGCCCGCAGGGATGACATCATCCGCATGGATGACGAGCCCGGTCATCAGGAACTCTGCAACCGTGAACAAGCGCTGTTTCTTGATGCCATCATCAATGACCGGGATATGTCGGCACACGTTGAGGAAGCGATCAATTCATTGCGTATTGTGCTGGCCGCAGACGAAAGTGTGCGCACGGGAAAAGTGATTGAGCTTTGAGGGAAAGCTTCCGGCAAGCAGCCTCACTCAAAGGTGATGGCCTTGAATTTTCTGGTTTGCTCGGTGAGCGCCACTTCTGTTGGCAATCGCTCCATCGAGGAAGCACCATAAAAGCCGTGGCAGTTTTTGGTGTTCTGCAAGATGAAGCTGGCATCTTCAGGCGAAGACACCGGGCCGCCGTGCACCAGCACAATCGCATCCCGGTTCACTTTCAGCGCAGCTTCCGACCAAGCATCAACGATGGCGGGACAATCTTCCAGCTTCAGGGACGTCTTCGACCCGATGGAGCCGCCTGTTGTGAGACCCAAATGGCAGACAATGATGTCGGCTCCGGCTTTGGTCATGGCGGCGGCTTCACCAGGGTTGAAGACATAGGGTGTAGTCAACATGTCCTTGGCATGGGCCAAGGCGACGAGATCAATCTCCTGGGAATAGGACATGCCGGTTTCTTCGAGATTGGCGCGGAAAGTACCGTCGATCAGGCCAACCGTCGGGAAATTTTGGATGCCGGAAAAACCAATGGCTTTCACATCATCAAGAAACTTGTCGAACACGCAAAACGGATCGGTGCCATTGACGCCTGCAAGCACGGGCGTTCGTTGGGTGACAGGCAGAACTTCCTTGGCCATTTCCATGACAATGTCATTGGCATTGCCGTAAGCCAACAGACCAGAAAGTGAACCACGACCTGCCATGCGGTAGCGGCCGGAATTGTAAATCACGATGAGATCAATGCCGCCTTCTTCTTCGCATTTGGCGGAAAGCCCGGTGCCCGCCCCGCCCCCGACAATGGGAATGCGGCGGCGCTTCATGTCCTGGAATTTTTCCATCAGGGCTTTTCGTTCAAAGCGTGGCACTCACATTCTCCCGGTTGTTTTTGATGTGATATCGGCGAAGGTTGCCAAGGCAGTCTCGACAAACAGTGGTTCATTGATATTGGCTGCAACCCGCTGAACCGTGCGGTGACGGGTGGTGCGGAGGGTTTTTTCGATGGCTTCAAACAGGGCATTGTCTGCATCGGGATCGTGAAAGGGTTTTCCGGGCGCATCAATCGACGACACACCACCTTCCGGCAATAAAAATCGTACCTGGCCTTCCATCTGGTTCAAGCGCTCGGCGATCCAGCGGCCGATGGCGCGGTTCTCATCGGGGGTGGTGCGCATCAGCGTGACATTCGAATTGTGGGCAAGAAATTTTCGCGAGTTGAATTTTTCCGGCATTGAATTGCGCGGGCCGAAGTTGACCATGTCCAATGCACCGACTGATCCGACATAGGGGATGCCGGTGCGGATGATGGACCCGAAACGATCCGCATCCGCAGCAAAAACCCCGCCCACCAGCATGTCGGCCACTTCGGTTGTGGTGATATCGATGAGCGCATTGATCAGACCGGAGTCGACAAGCTTTTCCATCGAGCGCCCGCCGGTGCCGGTGGCGTGAAAAACCAGGCAGTCGTAGTCGGCTTCAAGCTTTTTCTGGATCGCCTGGATGCAGGGCGTGGTGACACCAAACATGGTGAGGCCGACGGCTGGTCTGGCGTTGCGGCGAATGGCTTCCTGTTCTTCCGCCGTTGGTAGACCCGCAATCATCCCGGCCAAGGCATGGGCGGCATTCGACAGCACCTTCTCGCTGATCGGGTTGATGCCCTGCACATCGGCGACGGAATACATCATCATGATATCAGAAGGTCCGACGTAGTGGCCGACGTCCCCGGATGCGACAGTTGACACCATGACTTTTGGAATGCCGACGGGAAGCTTTCGCATGCCTGCGGTGGCCAGTGTTGTTCCACCCGAACCCCCTGCAGAAATGATGCCGCCGATGTCGCGTTGCTGTTCAATCCAGCAGGCAAAGGCCTCTGCCATGGCAGAAATCGATTGGCCGCGGTCGTTGCTGAAGACGGCTGTTGAACCATCCCTGTGCATGGCCGCAACCTGCAAAGGCGTGACATCTCCCGAAGAGGATTTGCCAGATGTGGAGAGATCAACAGTCTTGGCGGCAATGCCAAGGCCAAGCAGTTTGTCGCGGATGAAACGCAACTCCTC
>JAYVKC010000114.1:0-5397 GCA_043768765.1 Hyphomicrobiales bacterium
TGCAATGCCATCAACGCCAGCAGCACGGATTTGCCGGCACCCGTAGGGCCGATCACCATGGTATGCCCAACATCACCAACATGAAGTGAAAACCGGAACGGGGTCGAGCCCTCGGTCTTGCCGAAGAGCAAGGGGGAGGCCCCGAAGTGCTCGTCCCGTTCCGGACCCGCCCACAACGCTGATAGGGGTATCATATGGGCGAGATTGAGTGTCGAGATCGGTGGCTGCCGGACGTTGGCGTAAGCATGCCCGGGCAGTGAGCCGAGCCAGGCATCAACCGCATTGATGGTCTCCGATGCCGCCGTGAAATCCCGGCCTTGTACGATCTTCTCGACAAGACGCAACTTCTCAGCGGCGATTCTGGGATCGGCATCCCAGACAGTGATCGTTGCGGTGACATAGGCTTGGCCCGCATAATCAGCACCGAGCTCTTGCAGGGCCATATCGGTGTCAGCAGCCTTGTTGGCAGCGTCGGTATCAACAAGGACGGAGGACTCGTTGGTCATCACCTCCTTCAGGATTGCAGCAATGGATTTGCGTTTGGCAAACCATTGCCGCCTGATCTTGGTCAGCAGCCGCGTCGCATCAGTCTTGTCGAGAAGGATGGCACGGGTCGACCAGCGGTAGGGAAAGGCCAGTCGGTTGAGATCATCGAACAGGCCCGGTGTTGTGACACTTGGGAATCCGACGAGTGTCAGGATGCGCAAATGTTGATCACCGAGGCGCGGTTCGAGTCCACCGACAAGCGGTTGATCGGCGAGGAGCGCATCGAGGTAGATCGGCGTTTCGGGCACGCGTACGTGCTGCTGTTTGGTCGACACCGTCGAATGCAGGTAAGTCAGCGTCTCTTCATCATCAAGCCACTCACACTCCGGCATGAAGTTCTCAATAAGCTGAAGCACACGGGTGGTGCGGTCTGCGAAACTGCGCAACACCTCATGCGGATCAACGCCACTTTCGGCCTTGCCCTCATAGAGCCAACTCTCAGTGCGGGCGGCCTCCTCAGCGGGCGGCAGATACAGAAACGTCAGGAAATAGCGCGATTCAAAATGCGCCTCGACCTCTTCGAAGGCAGCCTTGCGCTCGGCATCGACAAGGGCGGATGCCGCATCGGGAAATTGATCCGATGGATATGCGCCAACAGGCTGGCGCTGTGCCTCGACAAAGATTGCCCAGCCTGAGCCCAAACGCCGGAAAGCATTGTTCAGTCGACCTGCGACCGCAACCAGTTCAGCCTGCACAGCGGAATCAAGATCGGGTCCCCGAAACCGTGCCGTCCGCTGGAAGCTGCCGTCCTTGTTGAGAACGATGCCTTCCCCGACCAGAGCAGCCCAAGGCAGGAAGTCTGCGAGCCGTGTCGCTTTGTTTCGATATTCGGCGAGGTTCATCATCATGGGACCTCACACACTCAAATGACCGGGGGTCCGGAGGTGGCGTCTCACAACATCAACAAATTGTGGATCGCGCCGCGCCGCCCAGACCGCCAAGACATGTCCCACAGCCCAGATCAAAAGCCCGACCAGCCAGAGCCGAAGCCCCAAACCAATGGCCGCTGCCAAGGTGCCGTTCAGGATGGCGATTGAGCGCGGTGCACCACCAAGCAGGATATGCTCGGTCAAAGCGCGATGAACGGGGACGGTGAAGCCCGGGACCTCAGCCACAGTTTGAAAGAGCGCTACCATCAGATGAGTGCTCCGCCACCAAAGGAGAAGAACGACAGGAAGAAGCTCGATGCGGCGAAAGCAATCGAGAGACCAAAGACGATCTGGATCAATCGCCGGAAGCCACCTGCTGTATCGCCGAACGCAAGTGTCAATCCTGTCACGATGATGATGATCACTGCGACAATCTTCGCAACTGGACCCTCTATTGATTGAAGGATCTGCTGCAACGGTTGTTCCCAAGGCATGGACGATCCTGAGGCGTGGGCGGAAGGTGCCATCAAGAGACTTCCAATCGTGAAGACGCTGATGGTCATGAGCCGCGTCCTTTGTTGTTTGAAGTGGTTGATCATGCGGTGTCTCCTGCGGTGAGTTCGAATGCGGGTGTGATCTGGTAGTCGCCTTCAGCGTTGAGGCCTTCGACGAAGCTGAGTTCCGAAAGTTGGCGTTGGCTGCCGCGACCGCTGAGGACCGCGATCACATCGATAGTCTCGGCGACAAGTGCGCGGGGCACGGTGACAACTGCTTCCTGGATCAACTGTTCGAGCCGCCGGAGCGCGCCAATGGCAGAGCCTGCATGAATGGTGCCGATGCCGCCGGGATGGCCCGTGCCCCAGGCTTTCAGAAGATCGAGCGCCTCACTGCCCCGCACCTCGCCGATTGGAATGCGGTCAGGCCGCAGGCGAAGCGACGAGCGCACAAGATCAGACAGCGTGGCAACACCATCCTTGGTGCGCATCGCCACAAGATTGGGAGCAGCGCATTGCAGCTCACGCGTATCCTCGATGAGTACAATACGGTCAGAAGACTTCGCGACTTCAGCAAGGAGCGCATTGGTGAGCGTGGTCTTGCCAGTTGATGTGCCGCCAGCGACGAGGATATTGCGCCGCTCCGCAACAGCTCGCGCAAGGATCGCGGCATGATCAGCAGACATAATCTTTGCTTCGACATAGTCTTGGAGCGTGAAGACGGCGACAGCGGGTTTGCGGATGGCAAAGGTTGGTGCGGTGACGACTGGCGGCAACAAGCCTTCGAAGCGTTCCCCTGTCTGTGGGAGTTCTGCCGAAACACGTGGACTCTTCGCGTGGACTTCGACGCCAACATGATGGGCAACGACGCGGACAATTCGCTCACCATCGGCGGCGGAGAGTTCTATCCCTGTGTCGGAAAGTCCTTGGGACAATCGGTCAATCCAGAGCCGTCCATCCGGATTGAGCATCACCTCGACGACCTGCGGGTCTTCCAGAAAGCTTGCGATTGCGGGACCGAGAGCTGTGCGCAGCATGCGCGCCCCGCGAAGAACTGCTTCTGATTGCTGTTGAGAAACCACTACTTTGTCCCCTTGTCTTTGGCCGCCGCTTATGGAAGCACTGCATTGGGGTTCAGCAAGAAAGGCAGAATTTGGTCTGCCGCAACAGGTTTGTGGGCGTAGTAGGGCTGTGGCGTGCAAAGACAGGGAAACGGCGAAAGTGCAGAATGCGGCATCGCCGCTTGCAATCGCTCACTGCGATTATTCGGCGTGTAGTGCCTTTGCCAGTTGTAGCATGTTTCTCAGTTCGGAATGTCGTCCGAAACAATTCTATGAGCGGACATACTCAAACTCGGCGCAATTGACGTGATTGACCCGAAGTGGAAATCTTGGTGCAAAGCGGTAATGGCGGCTCAAAGCATAGACCGACCGCTGCGCAAGTATGAGGCTGCAAGCCTAGGGCAGATCGTAGAGTCCCAATGCGTTGCCGAAGGGGTCAGTGAATTCCGAATAGGTCACCACTCCTGGCACCTCGACGGCCTTACCCGAATTGATTTGAAAATTGGCGTGAGCCTTTTGTGTCACCGCGATGTTGTCCACCAAGAATCGAAGGACGGGCTTGGCGGCTTTGCAATCGATTTGCCCGCGATGATTGGCTTGCTCACACTTATGGGGCTTGTCGCAAAAAATTCAATCCTGCTGGTTGAATTCGCCATTGAACAAGAGCGTGAGGGCGTTTTGCCACGAGATGCAATCATGGAAGCGTGTCGCCAGCGCGCCCGTCCCATCATCATGACGACAATTGCCATGGTGGCTGGAATGATTCCAACGGCAATCGGCACTGGCGAAGGTTCCGAGTTTAGGCAGCCCATGGCAATTGCCATCATTGGCGGCCTGTTCACATCAACAGTGTTGTCACTGGTTTTGGTCCCTGTCATTCATCTGCTTGTCAGTTCATTGGGCAGCATGATGAACCGTGTCATCTCCCGGGTATTGTTGATGCCAAGCGTCGAACGCGCCGCACATGTTGTTTCAGATATTGATCATGACAGATAAGCCCACACGAAACAGGTGAGCAGTAGGTAACCACATGAACCTTCCACGAACACGATTGCCGGACTATGGCCTATTTTTGCAAAGCGGATTTGCGCGCCTTTCCGACCAGATGGCTGACGTCGTTTATGGTTGGAGCTTTCTCGAAGAGACAGGCTCCAGCACCGCATCCGGCTTAATCATGGCGTCGAGCATTGGTGCGCTCGTATGCGGAACCTTCTTCGCGGGCCGGTTTATTCAACGGTTTGGTGCGCGAAACATTGCGCTCACTGGCGGCTGGCTGAGCGTTATCGCGGCTACAGCAATTGCTGTGTTTTACGCTATGGATATCGCCAGTCCTGTTTCGGTTGCAATCATTGCAGCACTCGGTGCATTGCTTGACGGTCCCGCAGCTGTCGCAACAGAGGTCAACTACCCCCAGATCGCCAGAGTTGGCCGTTTTGAACTTGTTAAACTGAATGCCATTGATGACGGACTCGATAATGTTGCCAGTTTGATAGCGCCCGGAACCGCTGCCTTGATCCTTTCGGCATTCTCGCTTTTGGGCGCAATGATCTCTCTTGCGGTACTCGGACTCGCTGCAGTGCTCATTCTGACAATGTCCCTGCCAAGTTTCCGCGGCTCACAAAATCGTGGTGTGAACTCCCTAAAGCCTGCACTAAACTTCATCTGGAATGACCAGTTGATATTCAGACTGACGGCTTTATTCTGCATTGCAATAGCCTTATTCTTGGCAATTCAGTTGTTGTTGATCCCTCGAGCAATAAAGTTTGCTGATCACAGCGAAACAACCTTGGCATTGGTCTTGTTTTCAGCTGGTCTGGGCGGTATTGCAGGAGCAATGGCCGCAACACGCATCAGTAATATTTTGAGTATCAAAAATCTTGTCGCGCTGACGTTAATGATTCTTGCTTTGGCCGCAGGCTTGATCCTCGCAGCAAGTTCAATTGCAGCATTGTGTGTAAGCGGAACCTTGGCCGGAATGGCTGGCGGCTTAATTTCTGCCCCTGTTGCAACACTCTACCAAACTCGCCCACCAATGAACTTACGGGCTGATGTGCAAGGTGTCACTGGTGCATTGTCGCTGCTTGCGACGCCATTTATGATCATTGGTCCAGGACTTCTCACAGACTCAATGCCAATTGACCTGAGACCCGCAAACTGATCCAAAAGATAGTAGAGTCCGACAGCCTGAGAAGGAGTTGGACGATGAGGAAGTCACGGTTCACGGAGGAGCAAATTATCGGTGTTCTGCGCGAGCAGGAAGACGGGATGGCAACTGCCGAAGTCTGTCGCAGGCACGGGATCAGCAGCGCTACGTTTTTCAAGTGGAAGGCCAAGTTTGGCGGCATGGATGTGTCCGATGCCCGCAAGCTGAAGCAGCTTGAAGATGAGAACGGCAAGCTGAAGCGATTGCTGGCCGAAGCAGTGCCC
>JAYVKC010000115.1:0-38851 GCA_043768765.1 Hyphomicrobiales bacterium
ACGCCAACGTCGATGGAGTTGGTTCCCGTTGACCAGTCAGCCTGTATTTTCGGGAAAATTTCAGCGAACGGCACTTCGGTGACGACGATCTTGCCGCCGGTTGCCGCTTCAAATTCCTTGCCGCGCTCAGCCAGACGGCCAGCGATGACCGGACCCGGACGGGTCAGGATGTTGACGGTCACGCCGTCGAATTCACCAGCGGATGCCGACTGAATGCCGCAGGCTGCGGCTCCTGCTAGCAGCGCACTGGACAGAATTTTTCCAAGTTGCATATGTATTCCTCCCAATTGAGCAGCGACGTTCATGAGCTGCTTCAACACGATACTCAGCGGATGTGCTTCCGCTGTCAACAGGGCAGTTTTTAACGAGAATGAATGCTGCGGTGCAACATGGATTTATGTGGAAAACGTCACAGTCTAATCCGGTCGCCGCTCACACCATCGAACAAATAGATGTGCTCTTTCGCAAACTCGAAGTTGACGGCTGCGCCGATCTCGGCCCGATAGTTGCGGGCACCTTTGGCGACCACGATCTGCTCATCGGCCTTGGCCATGACAAGCGTCATGTCGCCGGTGGGTTCAAGCGCATAGACAGTGGATTTCAGATGGGCGGATTTGAGGGAACTGATAGCCACATCTTCGGGGCGCACGCCGAGCACGATACTGGCGCTGTCGCCTTTGCCAACACCTTTCACGGTGATGCCGTGGCCTACAAAATTGCCATTCACCAGCCGTCCCGTGATCAAGTTCATCGGCGGTGATCCGATGAATCCGGCAACGAAAATGTGGTTCGGATTGTTATAGACTTCGTCCGGCGTGCCAAGCTGCTGGATCCTGCCCTTGTTCATGACGGCGATACGGTCGGCCAGCGTCATCGCCTCGATCTGGTCATGGGTGACGTAAACAGTCGTCGTCTGCAGCTCGCGCTGGATGTGTTTCAACTGCGCCCGCATGGTGAGCCGCAATTTGGCGTCGAGGTTGGACAGTGGCTCGTCCATCAAGAAGATTTTGGGCTGGCGCACGATGGCGCGGGCCAAAGCGGCGCGTTGGCGCTGACCACCCGAGAGCGCTTTGGGCTTGCGCTCCAGGAGATCACCAAGTTCAACCATTTCCGCCGCTTTTTTGACTCGGGCATCATGTTCTGACGCCGGGATGCCGCGCATGCGAAGCGGAAACCTGATGTTCTCCCGGATCGACATGTTGGGATACAGGGCATAGGACTGGAACACCATGGCCACGTCGCGGTCACGGGCATCGACGTCATTCATCAGCTCGTTGTCAATGCGGATTTCGCCGCCCGTCTGGTCTTCGAGACCGGCAATCATACGCATCGTGGTAGTTTTGCCGCAACCGGACGGACCGAGAAAAACCATGAACTCTTTGTCTCTTATTTCAAGGTCGATGGCATCCACGCCCTTGAAGTTACCCCAGGCTTTTGTCACCGCTTTCAGCGAAATGTTGGCCATTTTACCCCGCCTGCCCTGTTGTTTTCGCAGCCAGTCTGGCATGGACTGGAAGGAATTCAAAAAAACCATATTAACAATACATATTGACTTGGCAATGTAAAAAAGTATCATAATGGAATTGGCAGGTCTCAGGTCTACAACATGACATTTCAACTGCAATACAAGGCGGGATTGGCCGCTGACCTTGCCCGGCGCGCAGAGCAAAAAGGTCACCCAATCCGCATCGGATTGATTGGTTCGGGTGAAATGGGAACCGATATTGTTACCCAGTGCTTGTTCATGCCAGGCATCACGGTTGCAGCCATTGCGGAAATCAACATGCAGGCCGCTGCCAAGGCCATGCGCATTGCAGGCCGCGACAACTATGCCGAGGCTGAAACCACAGCCCAGATTGATGCGGTCATTGAAAATGGCAATGCAGCACTTTCTCGCGATGCCATCGCCGTGTGCAAGAGCAAGCATATTGACGTCGTCATTGATGCTACTGGCCGTCCCGGTGTTGGCGCGGAAATTGGCATGGTTGCCATGGAGCATGGCAAGCATCTGGTGATGATGAATGTCGAGGCTGATGTCACCATCGGCGCATTGTTGAAGCGCGAAGCAAAGCGGCTCGGCGTGGTGTACACACTGGGTGCGGGCGATGAACCTTCCTCATGCATGGAAATCATCAATTTTGTTGCGGCACAAGGCTACGAAATAGTGGCTGCCGGCAAAGGCAAGAACAATCCGCTCAATATTGACGCCACCCCTGACGCCTACATGGACGAAGCCACGCGCCGAAACATGAATCCACGCATGTTGGTGGAGTTCGTTGATGGTTCAAAGACCATGGTTGAGATGGCGGCCATATCGAACGCAACAGGATTGGTGCCGGACATGCCCGGCATGCATGGTCCAGCCGCGACGCGTGATGAATTGGCTACAACTTTGATCCCGAAAAAGGACGGCGGCTTGCTGTCGCGTTCGGGCGTGGTTGATTACTCCATTGGCAAGGGTGTCGCACCCGGAGTGTTCGTGGTGGCCAAGGCGCCGCATGAACGCATCCACGAGCGGCTTTCAGATTTGAAGATGGGACAAGGCCCTTACTTCACTTTCATCCGCCCCTATCACCTGACCTCGCTTGAAGTACCATCATCTTGTGCACGCGCAGTCTTGTATGGCACCGCCGACATGCAGCCATTCGATACGCCCGTTTCGGAAGTTTGCGCTGTCGCCAAGAAAGATCTGAAACCTGGCGACAAGCTCGATGCCATCGGTGAATACACTTACCGCGCCTGGATCATGACCGTGGGCGATGCGGCGAAAAACGGTGGAGTGCCATGTGGTTTGCTCGAAGGCGGCAAAGTGACGGCAGCGATCAAAAAAGGTGAGCTTCTCACCAACAAGAATGTCGCGGTCGATGCAGGATCAAAGATCGTGCAACTGCGGGCGCGGCAGGATGAGATGCTGGCAAGCGATTGATGCAAACTCCCTGCCCAACCGTCATGGCCTGCTTCATGCGGACCAACCAATACTACCGGGTCGTGGGTGGTCCGCATGAAGTGGGCCATGACGGAGTTAAATAGGGTCACTGATGTCATGACGAAATCAACTCAGAAGAACATTCGCCCGTTCTACGCGAAGTATGGAAAAGTGGAATTGCGCGAGGCGCTGCGCAAGATGCACCTGATCCGCAAATTCGAGGAAGGTGCCGAAGATGCATATCAGAAGGGCTTGAGCTACGGCACGATGCATCTGTCGGTGGGGCAGGAAGCATCGGCGGTTGGTGCCACGATGATGCTGCGCAAGACGGACTACATCACGTCGACACATCGCGGGCACGGGCACTGCATCGGCAAGGGTGCTGATGTGAAGTACATGTTCGCGGAATTCTTCGGCAAGGAAGAAGGTTATTGCCGGGGCCGCGGCGGTTCGATGCATATCGCCGATGTATCCACGGGCAATCTTGGGGCAAATGGCATTGTCGGTGGTGGATTGCCACTGGCCACGGGTGCAGCGCTTGGCATCAAGCAGCAGAAGCGGGACGATGTGGCGATCTGTTTTTTTGGCGATGGGGCCAACAATGAAGGCGCGTTCCACGAGTCGCTCAACATGGCGGCAGTGTGGAAACTGCCGGTGGTGTTTGTTTGCGAAAACAACCAGTATGGCATGTCGGTATCGACAGCACGCTCAACGGCAGTGCAGGATATCGCCACGCGCGCCATTGCCTACAACATGCCAGGATCGGTGGTTGACGGAAATTCCATCGCTGATGTCGCCGAGGCGATTGATGAAGCCGTGGCGCGGGCGCGGCGTGGCGAGGGACCATCGCTGGTTGAATGCAAAACCTACCGCACAAAAGGCCACTCGCGGTCGGACCGCAACCGTTATCGCACCAAGGATGAAATCGAGGCATGGAAGATGAAGGATCCGATCCCGGCTTTCGCATCCGAGCTGCTTGCACACGGCATCATGACGGAAGCGGAACTCGCGACACTGGATGATGAAACGACGAAGGAAATTGAAGACGGCGTTGCCTTTGCGGTAAAGGGCACCGCGCCTACGCACATCGATATTGCAAGCGAAGTTTACACACCGTTGGTGGCGTCATGAGGGAGTTGACCTATTCGCAAGCCATCCAGGAAGGCTTGGCGCAAGCGATGGAAGCGGATGCCCGCGTTTTCATCATGGGCGAAGACATCGGTGTTTATGGTGGTGCCTTTCAAGTGACAGGTGACCTGGTTCATCGCTTCGGCGAAGACCGCGTGATGGATACACCGATTTCGGAGCTTGGCGGTGCGGGCGTTGCCGTTGGCGCGGCGCTGGCGGGATCGCGGCCCATATACGAGTTCCAGTTTTCAGATTTCATGACATTGGCGATGGAACAGATCGTCAACCAGGCGGCTAAAATCCGGTTCATGTTTGGCGCAAAGGTGTCTGTGCCCGTGGTGTTCCGTGGTCCGGTGGGCTCGGGCACGGGTGCCGCCGCACAGCATTCGCAATCACTCGAAGCCTGGCTCGCGCATGTGCCGGGGTTGAAAGTTGTCGCACCCGCAACGCCTGCCGATGCGAAAGGCTTGCTGCTCGCGGCCATTGATGATCCAGACCCTGTTTTTATTTTTGAACACAAACTCCTGTACAAAGTGAAAGGCGACGTGCCGGAAGCGATGGTGCGCACGCCCATTGGCAAAGCGGTGGTGCGGCGCGCAGGCAAGGATGTCACCATCGTCGCGCATGCCATCATGGTGCAGCGCTCGCTGGAAGCTGCGGAGATTCTTGCAAATGAAGGCATCGACTGTGAAGTGATTGATCTGCGTACCTTGCGCCCGCTTGATACCGCGACGATCATTGAAAGCGTAAAAAGGACAACGCGACTTGCCTGCGTTTATGAAGGTGTGAAGACACTCGGCATCGGTGCCGAGATTTCGGCGCTGATCGCTGAGAGCGAAGCTTTCGATTATCTCGACGCGCCAATTCTGCGGCTTGGCGGCATGGAAACGCCCATTCCCTATGCGCCCAATCTTGAAAAAACAGTTGTGCCGCAGGTGGAAACGATTGCTGAAGGCGTTAGAAAGCTGGTGCGGGGGCACATCTGATGCCCATGGAAGTCATCCTTCCGAAAGTCGACATGGACATGATCACTGGCAAGATCAGCCAGTGGCATGTGAGGGATGGTGATACGGTCAAGAAGGGTCAGTTGCTGTTCGAAATCGAAACCGACAAGGCGGCGATGGAGATTGAGAGCCCGGGTGATGGTATCATTCGCGGGCTGGCGGACACGGGTGTGGATATTGCGGTTGGGACGGCAGTTGGATTTCTTTTGAAAGCGGGTGAGGCGTATTCCCCGCCCTTGAGGGAGGGGCAAGGGTGGGTGTCAGCCGCGAGTCAAACGGTCGTCGTTGCGGGGCTGACACCCGCCCCCGGCCCCGCCCGCAAGGGCGGGGAGAGTAACGGTACCCGCGCGACACCACTTGCTCGCAGACTTGCGAAAGAAAAGGGGCTCAGCCTTGCCGGGATTTCTGGTTCAGGGCCGCGTGGACGGATTGTGGCGAAGGATGTTGAGACGGTCGAAACTGCCGCGCCTTCGCTGACGCCCGTCACACTGAAACCGCTTGATGGCATGCGGCGCACGATTGCGGCGCGGCTGATGCTATCGAAGCAGACAATCCCGCATTTCTATCTGTCGGTGTCGTGTGTGCTGGACAATGTTCTTGCCACGCGTGAACGGCTGAATGCACATGCACCGTGCGAAGCCGCGAAAACTCCTCTGTGGAAATTGTCCGTCAACGACTTCGTGATCAAGGCGCTGGCGCTTGCCTTGCAGCGCGTACCGTCGGCCAATGTCACGTGGAGCGATGATGGCATTCTGCAACACACAACGAGTGATGTGGGTGTTGCGGTGTCGGTTGAAGGTGGGTTGTTCACGCCCGTCGTGCGGTCGGCGCACACGAAGACACTTTCGCAGATTTCCATGGAAATGAAAGACCTCGCGGCCCGCGCTCGTGCGCGTAAACTGAAGCCTGATGAATATCAAGGTGGAACCACGGCGGTGTCCAATCTCGGCATGTTTGGCATTGAGGAATTTTCGGCCATCATCAATCCGCCGCATGCCACCATCCTTGCCGTGGGTGCGGGCCTGCCACAGTTCGTGCCGGTGAACGGACAGCCGGTGCAGAAGACTGTCATGAAATGCACCCTCTCCTGTGATCACCGCGTGGTTGACGGGGCATTGGGAGCGGAGCTTTTGGCGGCGTTCAAACAGCTGATTGAAGAACCGGCGCTGATGCTGGCGTAAGAAAATGAATCTCCCCTCCCTTGAGGGAGGGGAGAATTCTCAGGGAGGAAGCAATGCCGCGGTATGACTATGTCTCCATGGGATTCTACACATACGACTGTCTGGGATGGCCGTTCACCGAGGTGCCTCCCGGTGGTGGCACGGTGTTTATTGATGAATTGACTTTGGCGGTTTCGGGTGCGGCGGGAACGGCGGCGATTGCCGCGGCGAAAATGGGATTGATGACGCTGGCGGTCGGTGGTGTCGGCGATGACCTCATGGCGGAGTGGGTGCTGGCGCGACTCAAGCAATTCGGTGTCGATGTGTCGCAGATGCAGCAGAAGCCGGGGTGGAAGACGTCGTCGTCTATCGTCACCACCCGCGCCGATGGCTCCCGGCCTGCGCTGCACATGAAGGGTGCCACGAAGGACTTCTTCGTCACCGACGAGATGTTCAAAAACATCACCGACACGACGGTGTTCCACGTGGGTGGCGTGGGCCTCACCGAAGCCATGGACAAGGGCCAGAATGCCAAGGCGATGAGAGCGGCGAAGGCGGCGGGGGCGGTCACCACCGTCGATTTGTTTGCAGCCTCACCCAAGGACATGGCGGCAGTGGCGGACATTCTTCCGTATACGGATTATTTCATGCCGTCCATCGAAGAGGCCATGGCGCTCACGGAGCGGACAACGCTCGAAGACACGGCCAAGGCGTTCCTCGATCTGGGGGTGAGGACGTGCGTCTTCACCATGGGCGGCGATGGCGCGTACTATCATTCAATAGATGGCACGAGGTTCAAGATTCCGGCCTTTGACATCAAAGTGAAATGCACCTGTGGCTGCGGCGATGCCTTCAACGCGGGATTTGCCGTGGGTTTGGTGAAAGGATTTTCACCGGAAGACACAGTGCGCATGGCGCAAGCAACGTCGGCGTTAAATGCGACGGGGCTAGGGTCACAGGCGGGGGTGGTGGATTATGAAACCACACTGAAATTCATGAAGACACAGAAGACGCGGTAAGCACTCTCCAACCATGCGCAGCATGGGGGAGGTGGCGCACAGCACCGGAGGGGGTGGGAATGACAAGTTCAACATTGTGGACCATGACCGAGTGCACGTTGCCACCCCCTCCGCCCTTCGGGCACCTCCCCCACGCGTTCCGCGTGGATGGAGGGTGAGTTAATACATCGCCTTGATGGCAGTGAGTTCATCCGCGAGGTGCTGCTCATCGCCCGCAGCGATCAGGTCGGCCAGTTTAGACAGACGCGGGCCGATCAGGGCACCGGTCACTTCAAAGAATTCGTCTTCGTTCATCGCATCCGTCGGTCTGCCTTCAGCCGCGAGCAGCAGTGCAACAGCGGCGATGGTGAATACGGCGACGTTGGCATCGACTGAGGCGAAGAACTGGTGGCCGGGTTTCACACCACCGCTGCGCGCAATTGCGCCATGGCGGGCGAGGGCGATGAGGGTGCGGGGCAGAACGAGACGTTCGTCGGTGTCTTTCGAATCATTTGCCGCCAGGGTGCGTCGGGCGGCGTCCACGCGGTGCTCGAGCACGAGGTTGGGCGCATCGCAATATCTGTCGAGGATGTGGTTGGCGGCGCGAAAGAAGTAGGCATTGAAGCGCGGGTTGTTGCGGAAGGAGTTGCGGTTGATGGCGGATGCCACGTCATGGATCACGCCCGCCGAAAACGGCGACGGCAAGTTGCGCCAACCCGGCAGAAGGACCGCGATCAGAACGCGGGCACCTCGCGTCATGAAGGTGTCGGTCAGCCGCGCCACACCAGCGACGACGCGCGATAGAAACGGTGCGGCATCTTTCCCATCCGCATTGGCCAGATCGCGGGCGTAGAATTGCGTGGCGCGCAGGCCATCACGCACACCAGCTGCCATGCATACGGCGTGGGCGGCGAGACCATCGTGACTGAGGACGGAGGCTTGCGTCATGGGCTGATTCAACCCTTGACCGCGCCCATCGTCAAGCCCCGCGACAAATGGTTCTGGATAAGGATAACAAGGAGCAAAGCCGGGAAGAAGGCGAGGAAGCCGACGAGGGCGATGGCGTTATAGATGATGCCATCGGAGCCGCCGGAGAAATTGGCAAGCGCCACGGACAGCGGATAGGCGTTCTTCGATGCGATGATCAAGGTGAAGAGATACTCGTTCATGGCAAAGATGGCGGCGATGACAGCGGCGGTGACGATGCCGGGCAGGCACATGGGAATGATGATCTCCCAAAGGATGCGCAGATCTGATGCACCATCAGTGCGGGCTGCGTCTTCGATTTCGGGATGGATGTCGATCATGTAGCTGCGGATGATCCAGACGACGATGGAGAGATTCATGGCGGCGTAAACCAGCATGAGCGCCCAAACTGAGTCGATCAGTTTCATCTTGCCGAAGAGGAAGAACATGGGGACCACCACGGCGGCGGGTGCCATCATCTTGGTGGAGAGGATGTAGTTGCCGATGTCGGCATTGCCTTTAAATTGGTAGCGGGCGAGCGCGTATGCGGCAGGAATGCCAAGCAACAGGCAGATGAACACGCTGCCGGTGATGGTGACGATGGAATTGTAGAAGTACAGGCCAATCGGCCACTCCGTCCAGATTTTCTGCCAGGTTTCGGTTGTCAGTGTGGGGAAATAGATGGGTACGGGTGCGATAATTTCGTTGCGCGGGCGCAAGGCAATTGATGCGAAGTAGATGATAGGAAGCAGTGCGAAGACGCCCCAAATGGTCAGGACGATCCAACCCCAGCGCGGGCCTTCATGTCGTTTGCTCATGCTTCACGCCCTGACTTGAAGAATTTGCGCACAAGGATTTGTGCGAGAATGAGGGTGGCGATGAGGACGAGCACGGATGCTGCCGAGGCATAACCGTGATCGAAGCTGCGGAAGGCGGTGCGGTAGATGAAGTAACTCAGCGTTTCGGTGGCACCGGCTGGCGAACCTTGCGTGATGATGTTGACTGCCGACATGTTGTTGAGGAGATCGATGCCGCGCAGCACCAGTGCGATGGCGATGATGGGCCGCAACATGGGCAGTGAGATGTTCCAGAACATCCCACCGAAGGATGCGCCATCAAGTCTCGCCGCCTCCTCGATTTCCTTGTCCTGACCTTGGAGGCCGGCCACCAAAATGATGAACAAAAATGGCGTCCACTCCCAGACGTCAACCAGCACCAGCACAAAGCGGGCGTTGAGGGTGTGGGCCATCCAGTCAATGCCGCCATCGACCAGGCCGAGGCGCGCGAAGAGATCGGCCATCACACGGCCATCATTGAAAATGAGCTTCCACAAAAAACCGACGGCTGAGGGCATGAAGAGCATGGGCAGCATGAACAGGATGCGCCAGCCTTTCACCCACGGTGAGCGGTAAACCAATGCCGCAAGGAAGAGTGCGATGACAAATTCTATTGTGAGCGAGATGGAACCGAGCAGCAGCGTGTTCCATATCGCTTCCCAGAAATGTTCATCGCCAAAGAGTGTCGTGTAGTTCTCAACGCCGACATAGTCCCATTTGAACTTGCCGGTATAAAATGAGCGGTAGAGCGCGAACGCGCCGGGCCAGAGCGTGATGCTCAAAAGATAGATTACAGCTGGTGCCACCATCAAATAGGGGAACGCCTTGCGCCTTGAGGCGCTGCGACGGCGGATGGGTGCGGGAAGTGTGGTGGTGGTCATGAAGCGGATTCTATAGTGCTCTAACTTGACGTCATGGCCCGCCTGAAGCGGGCCATGACGGCTTTTTAGATTTTGGAGTGACCGGAGCCTGCGCCCCGGCCACCTGATTCACAAGGAAATCAAATCGGTACAGCCTTGCCCTTGCCGATCCACAGGCCAGGTTCTGTTGCGGCCCAGTTCATGGGATCGGCACCTTTGTAGAAGCCGTTCTTTTCCATGATGGCTTTGACCTTGCCTGCGGCTTCGTCCAGCGCTTCCTTCGGCTTCTTGGTGCCAACGATCACTTCGTTGACGAGGAAACCGATTTCCTGTTCGACCTGGAAGCCCGATGGAATGCGCGGTGCGCACCAAGCATAATCCAGACTTTCGGCCCAGACCTTGGCAGGCTGCGACACGCTGCGGAGCTTCTCGTTGTTCATCACCGACTTGGTGCCCGGAGCAACGCCGTTGGCGTTGGCTTCGTTCATGGCCATGATCGAGGATGTGGTGAGGAAGGCCAGCATGAGGAATGCGGCTTCTGGCTCAGGCGAGGTAGATGCCACAACCGAGGTCGAACCGGCGATGTTTGGCGGTGCGTAGGTGCCGCCGGCAACGCGTGGTTCATAGATGGTCACGATATCATCACCGAGCTTCGACTGGTCAGGACGGGTGGCTTGCGTGCCGGTGTCCTGCCACGAGATGTTGCAGGCAATCTGGCCGCCGAGCATAGCCGCGCGGTTGGTTGGCCAATCGGCAGCGGCAACGCCTTCGATGGCATGCTTGGAGAGAGCGCTCAGCATTTCGAGGCCCTTCACACCGGCATCGCCGTTGAAGATCGGTTCCCACTTGTCGTTGAACAAATGCATGCCGTATTGGGCTGCAATGTGCTCCCAGGCATAAGTGGCCCAGAAGCCGCGACCTGCCATCAGGCCGATACCGGCGGTGCCGGGCTGGGCCTTGTTCAGTTCAGGTGCGATGCGCAGCATTTCGTCGTAGGACGGAATGGTCGAGACCTTGTCCACGCTGCTGATGCCGATCTTGGCGAGCACTGACGGACGCACATGTACTTGCTGGATGTCGCAGTCGAACGGAATTCCAAGAATGCCCTTGTCGCCCCAATGCGCGTAGTTGCGCTGATAGGTTTCGTACCAGTCATCAAACGGCAGGGCCCACTTCGCCACATATTCATCGAGTGGCTTCAGGAAGCCTTGCGCGGCGAAGTCGCCGAGCCATGGCGAGAAGAACTGGATGGCATCGAAGCCGGCATTGCCCGACAGGAATTCAGCCACGACCTTGTCGTACATCGTGTCGTCTGGAATCGACACAACGTCGATCTTGATGCCAGAGAGTTCAGCGAAAGGTGTTGTCTGTTCCTGGGCCGATTCACGGTCAGCAGCACCCACGGCGAAGCGGACGGTTTTGCCGGCGTGTTCTTTGCGGATGGCTTCCCAGTCAGCGGTGCGGATCCAATCCTTCTTGGGATCCCACAGCTCATCATTGTCGCCGAGCTTGTACTGCTCGCGGTATTCCTTCTTGACGAACTTGCCGACGTTGAGGCCGGCCAGCACGTCCGCCGGGTTTTTCATTTGCGCGAAGGCGCTGTTGACGTTGAACAGCGACACGCCGCCAGTGGCGAGGGCTGCGCCCGATGCGGCTGAGGACTTCAGCAGCGACCGGCGGGTCAGGTTAGATTTCATGTGTTTCCTCCGTTTGATTGGCCAATTGGGGTGTTCCGCCGCGTCATGGCAGGCCTGCCATGGCGATGGTCTTTCAGCTTCGGCCCGACCGGGCCAAATGAAATGAGGGGCAAAACGGCATTGGCCGTTGCACACTTTCGCGCGTACGCTTCTGGAACCGGACGGCCAAACAATGGCATCGTCTTTTAACCTCCCAGTTTGGCCTGCTTTACCTGCGAGCCATCGTCATTTTGAATTATACTACTAAATGTATTTTGAGAATGCAAATGTTTCGTTTAAACAGTCAAT
Organism: Hyphomicrobiales bacterium; assembly: GCA_043768765.1. Lineage (GTDB taxonomy): Bacteria > Pseudomonadota > Alphaproteobacteria > Rhizobiales > Aestuariivirgaceae > Aestuariivirga. Next base: position 11,864 of record JAYVKC010000115.1, read on the forward strand.
CGTCCCAGTGCTGCACCTGCGAACCACTGTAAAATCCTGCCCAACTGCGACATTCGTGCTAACACGCTGGCAAATGTTGCATCTCAACCGGAATTGTCATGGCAAAACATAGCGTGACCGACGAACACAACATCGAACGCAACTCCGGCCGTGTTGCCCGCAATCGCATGCGCATCGCATGGATGTACTATATCGAAGGTCTCACGCAACATGAAATTGCCGAAAGGCTGGGGATTGGCCGTGTCACCGTGGTGCGCAATATCAATGAAGCGATCAAGCACCGGGAGGTCAAAATCTGGATCGAGGGCGACCTGGCGGAGTGTCTGGCGCTCGAAAATGAACTCAAATCCGTGTTTGGTTTTGTTGACGCTGTTGTAGTTCCTGAACCAACTGATGCCGCCGGAACAACCAAGGCGATCGGTGTGGCGGCGGGCATGTACACAACTGATCAGCTCACGGATGATTTTGTCCTTGGTGTGGGATGGGGAGCGACACTCTATGAGTCCCTGCAATCGCTTTCTCCCAAAAACCTGAAGGGTGTTGAAGTTGTTTCGCTGCTGGGCGGCATTGTTGAAGCGCGGCGCTACAATCCGGCCGAGTTTGCCTGGCAGTTTGCCAACACGGTTGGAGCAGACTGTTTCCTGCTGACGGCCCCGGCGGTGGTTGATTCCGCGGCCACGCGTGATGCATTGGTCAACCGTTGTGGCATATCAACCGTGTTTGCCCATGCCGAGAAAATGCATATGGCGCTCCTGAGTGTGGGAAACATGGCAGCGCAATCAACTTCATTCCGGTTCTCCTTTCTGTCCGAAGACGACCGCGCTTCGCTGATCAGAAAAGGAGCTGTCGGGGACCTGCTTTACCGTTTCTTTGATGCCAACGGGCAGTTGATCGACCACCCTGTCAACACCCGCGTGATGTCCATGCCTGTCGACCGCTTGCGCAGCGTCCCCAAACGCGTCATCGCTTCCGGCGGACTGGACAAAGTCGACTGCTTGCTGGGTGCGATCAAACTGGTTGACTGCAATGTGCTCATCACCAGCGAACACACAGCGCAGGAATTGATCAAACGCAAGGCAAAGCAGTGAAGTCAAATTGAAACAGAAAACTTTAGAGAGTGGTATCAGCCAACCGCGCCTTGCGGCGCTGGTGCAAGCATCACTCGCGCCAAACCATAGGCCCTCGGAACAAGTCCGAGGGTGACAGATCAAAACGGGTATCATGCACTCAAATAGATGTCATCCACGGGCTTGTCCCGTGGACCCATGGCTTATCAGAAGTGATGTTTGCGCCAGCGCCGCGAGGCGCGGTTGGTTGATACCGCTCTCAAAGCGCCACGGCGGGCGGGGAAGGGCAAATCAATGTGCCGTTGGCTCAGAACTGCCCAATGGCATTAATGAATATGCCGTGATCGTCTGCTGTCAGATCGCGCAGGTCATCGGAGAAGTGGCCGAAGTTGTATCCCACGCCAACTTTGAAGTTGTCGCCCATGTGCCGGTAAACGGCGGTGAGAAAACCAAAGTCAACGCTGTCGCCATTCACCCACATTGCCCTGCCCTCGATCAAGGCGTCCCAGTTGCGCACCACCGCAATGTCGGCGCGGATCACGCCGAGATGGGCCGAGCTGTCGTCCCAGGCAGAGCCTGCGGCGCGGGCACGGGTTTCACCGATGCGAAAACCATATTTTGCCCCGATGGTCACAATCTCGTTGATGTCATAGCTGGCGTCGGCCGAAAAAATGTGGCTGCGCTGGGCCGGGCCCAACGTGGTTCCCGCTTGCGTGACCTGATCGGGACCAGGCAGATCATAGAGGAATGTGTATTTCACAAGTGCATTGAAAGCGTCGTTGTCGACCGGGCGATAGGCGTAGCCTGCGGAACCTTCAATGTAGTCGCCATCAAGTTGGGTTGACGAGGCGTCCGATATGACAGCGTCAAGGTTTGTCAGCAGCCGCCAATTGTCGTTGAAGGCCAAACTGAGACCGGCAGCGAGGTAGTAGGATTCACGGTCGCGGGTGCCGTCTTCGGAATTTTCAAACCGGGCCTCTGCCTTCACATGCGCGTCGGCTTTGTCGCTCGGTCGGTACCCCACCGAGGCAGACACAGCGGTGCGCTCAAAATCGCTGTTCTTCAATCCCGTTACCGCATTGACCGTGTCATCAATGATGTCACCCATCTCAATATTGCCGCCCACCGTCCACACCGGATTGGGGGTGTAGTTCACGCCATAGGTTTGCGTAAGTGAACGGGTCTGGCCAAACATGTCGTAGTTGTCTTCAGCGAAAATCGCGAGGCTTTCGCTGTACCGATGACGGGCGCCTGCGACGATGGCACCGAGATCATCGCCCGACAAGGCGTGGGGGTAGGATTCAGAATTTTCGCGGTCGGGGTCGAGGTGGTAGCCCAGATAATAGTGGTCTGTGGCGTTCGGCTGGTAGTCCGCTGTCAGTTTTCCGCCAAACCCTGTTGAGCCAACCGACGCTTCCGCGCCGAGATCAACCTTGTCTGTCACGGGGAAAAGAATGCCGGCACCGACGCGGTTGTTCCTGTTGATGTCGCCACGGCGTGCGACGGTTTTCTGGCCGAAGACGAAGGCCGCATGGTCGTCGTCATATTCGTAACTGAGCTTGACCCCGAGGTCGGTTCGTTCGCCGTTGCGGGTTCCGGCCGGCTGATTGCGCCTGAAATTCTTGACGCCTCCTGCCACATGCCATTGCGGCATGAATTCCACATCGAGCTCAGCATTCAGCTCGCGATCGCGCTTGCCGTTTTTGACCTTGATTTCATCGTAGGCCAGTTTGAAGTCGGCGTTTTCCTGCACCGGCAAATCAATGGATGCGCCCCACTTTTTCTCGTCGGCGGTCACCTGCTGATCGAGCGACGAGAACCCCGCCTCGCGGCGTTCAAAATAACCTTCGAGGTGGCCTTTCAAATCACCACCAGCGAGGTCTTCCAATCCCACGCGGCCATGGAGGCGCAATGCATCGGCTGCCTTACCGCTCCGTCCGGCGGTTGGCTCATCAGCAACAGTCAGCCCCCCATCGGCGGAAACCGACCTGCCGAAACCAGGACCTTTGGAACGCGCATACTCAAACTCAAAAAACGTCTGGTCAGATTTCCAAATGGTGATGTCGGCACCTGCCATTTTTTGGTCGGCGGCCCCGGTTTTCTCTTTGGCACCGGTCACACCAATGCGGATGTGGTCCCCCATCCATTGCTGGGCGCGGCCCCCGTAGACATACCCATCGACATCACCTGCGGCGGGGGTGAATTCGTAATTCACAACCAACTGCACAGGATTGCTGCCAGATTGCACAATGTCGCCATCGCCCGCTGTGGAGGGCAATGGCTTCTTCAACAGTATCACGCCTTGCAGGTAGTCTATTTCATAGTCTTGCCCAAAGCGCAGTTGGGTGCGGGTCACCACGCGGCCTGTCACATTGTCGCGGATTTCAACAGTAACGGTTTCAGATCCAACTGTGATGGCCTGGTGCTTGAGGAAATAAGCCGAGCCCCCGGTTCCACGCAAAACGTCGCGTTGCGGCAATGTGCCGGGCTGGGCGGCATACACTTGCAATGTGGTTGCACGCTCGCCTGCGGGAACGGCTTTTTCCGATTTGAAGACCGCCGATGCGCCGTACAGCGCCCGCTCGTTGCGCAGAAATTGCGTGCCCTTGATCTCGGTTTTGAAGTTGCCCCACATTACATGGCTGTCGCCGCGGGCCAGCTTGATATAGAATTTTCCGCGCGTCGGGGCATCTTCAACTGTGGTCGAGTCATCGCCGTAGACGGGGTAGTAGTCATCCGGATCAAGCCGCCGCAGGAAGCTTTTGGGATCCTTTTTGTCAAACCCCTGGAACATCGCCTCTATGCTGTTTTCGCCTGTGTCTGCCGCAGCGGTCAAGAGGTACCTGCCCTTGATCTTGCCCTTGAGATAAAAGGCGAGGCGGCCCTTGGTGTAGACGTCGTCGAATTCACCGGGTGTCACGTCCTCGACAACACCAGAACCGAAGCGCTTGCCTAGCGTAAAATCGGCCAGTGCCACGTAAAACCATTCATTTTCGGGAATGTTGATTTCGCGGTTGAAAAAGAGGCCGTCAACCGCGTCGCCTTCGCGGCGCAGACCGACATTGATGTTGTGATCACCAGGTGGCAACAATCGTTGCACCACGAACCTGTTGTTCTCATCGACCGGCACCACTTCGCCCATGACTGTCACCAGCTGGCCTGCCGGCACGTTGCTGCCAAACACAGTCACAGACCCACCGTAGACCGGGATATTGCGAATGGCCGTCCGGTCTTCGCCAAACCCTGGTGCCACTGCATCCCGGTCGGTTTCCTGTTGATCCACTTCTTCACCACCGGTGTGAAGGGTCAGGGGTGCGGTTTCATCCCAGCGCTTTTCGCTGTCATAGGCACGCAGCACATAAGTGTAGGCGGCATTGGAATCCTCTGGCACGACCCAACTGGCAACGCCTTCGGCAGTTACAGCAATGATGGCAAAGGGAACTTCTGTGTCACTGCCGTTGCTCTTGAAAATCCGCAGCTCCCAGTTCGCCATCCATGCCTGATAGTTTGAACTGGCGAGGAAGTTGACGGTATCACCGGTGCCATAGTTTCGTTTCTGTTCGACAGTGGCCACATTGAGGACGGGCTTGATGTCGAGGCCGTCGAATTTGACCTGGATGTCCACGGCTTCTAGGGCGCGGTCGGCGGTGCGCTGGCCGTCGCGCGGCACGGGCGTTCCGGCAACGTGTTCGCCGTCAACACTGATGGAGAACAACTCGCCACCCTGGCCCGGTGCGGCAGTGTCTGCGGCTTCCTGATTTTCGTTGACGCGCGATTTTTGTGTTGTCGAATCGTCAAGTTGACGACCCCTGATATCGTAGCAGTAAATACTGTTGCAGTCTTCGGCCACAGCCGCCGAAACCATCGGCAGAGCAAAAAGACTGACGCCGAGCAGCAGGCGGGCCACCGGTGTCATGGCGCGGTTGGTTTTCATTTCGCGGCCCTCCGGTACCCTTCAAGAATGCGGGATTCGATGGGCAATTTGTAACGGCCACCATGTTCGCGCCAACGCGCGGCAATGAGCGCCTCGATGGCGCGCAAACGGTTTTGCGCGATGCCAATGTCCTCACCTTCGAGATAATAGGTGATGCGAATTGTTGACGGCTCGCTGTCGAGTTTGTCGATCAGCACATCGATGGCCTGCAGCCATTCCGGCTTGAGATCATCGGTATTGATGATGAAGACCTTGCCGTTGATGTCGAGGCGAATGACGCGGGAGATGGTTGCCCCGAAATTCAGCTTGGTGATCTTGCCGCGAGTCAGGCGCACGGTGCGCGGATTTTCGGTTGTGAACCGGTAGCCCGTGGGCAAGGTACGGGGATCGACCTTGAGGATAAAATTCGAGCCAATGTCCTTGTCGGGAATATCGGCGCAGGCGACGTGATAACGGCCATGCTTGTCAGTGGTGATAAGCAAACCATTGACAGTTGCCAACCGCACACCCGGCAAGCCTGGTTCACCCTGGTCCTGATAGCCGTTGCGGTTCTTGTCATCGAAAACCTTGCCGATCAGTTCACCGCAGTCGAACACGTGTTCCGGTGTGACGGTGACGGTCGACTTTGCCGAGCCAATCAGGATGCCGCCCGGAACGTCATAGAGTTCGACAATGTTGGTGTTGGGTCCGGTGGCAACATTGGCGGTCGCCACCAGCGTCAGCTCGATGCGGAAATTGTCCGCGCCATCGGGTGTGATGTTGGCATACGTCAGGCGTTGGCTGCCGGTGCTTGGCTCCAGCGCCACGCCGTTGACGCGCGATGAGCCTGCGACATAGGCAAAGCCCGGTGGCATGCGGTCAACGATCGTGGCGGGGTTCACCGGTGTGTCAAAGAGTTCGATGACCCAGGCCACGCGTTCGCCACGCCGGATGTTGTTGTTGAGCGCGGTTTTGGTGAACTGGTTGGCCAGGAGTTTGGCCGAAACCTTGGTTGTCGCCGTCGCTGTCACAGAAGCTGTCAATTCATTGCTGGTGACACTGGCGGTATTGTCAATTTTCTTCGCCGCGAGATCCGCCTTGGTGACCTTGTAGGTTCCGACAAGGGTGCAGGATTTTCCCGGCAACAGGGTGGCGCAGGACTTTGATGCCGGGGCAATCCTGGTGTCATTCACGGCAACGTTGGTGAGACTGACGTTGCCCGTATTGGTCGCCGTCACGGTGTAGGTCAGCGTGTCACCGACGGACACAAAACCTGACTTGTCTTCATCCTTGTTGGATGTCACGGCCTTGGCAAGGGCAACACGCGGCTCTTTCTTCAGTGCACTGACGGTTGGATCGTTGCCCGCCGTGCTGTCGTCATCTGACGTGTCTGTCACCGGCGGGCCGGTGGGGGGATTGCCGGCAACGGTGGCAGAATTGGTGATGCTGCCCGCATTGATGTCGGCCTGCTTGATGGTGTAGCGGGCCTTTACCGCCGAACTTGATGCACCGGGCGCAAGAGTAGCGATGGGGTTGCCGGTCAACGTCACCCCGGCGCGACCATCGGCCACTGTGATGTTGGTCAGGGTCACGTTGCCGGTGTTGGTGACCGTGAAGGGATAGACAAGTGCCTCACCTGCATCCGGCAAGCCATTCTTGTTTTTGTCCTCCAGAGCGGGTTGGCCTTTTACCAGCGCCACTGCCGGTATTTGCGCCACGGGAGTTGAGAGGGTTGTGGAGACTGGTGTGGTGATCTTGTCGGAGACGGCTGATGCCACGTTGTCGATCTTGCCTGCATCCACTTCGGCCTGGGTCACGGTGTGGTTGCCAACAAGAACACAAGTACCGGTGCGCGGCACACTGGGGCATGTGAGGGTGTTTGGCGTGATCTTTGCATCACTGACGACCACCACATTCTGTGTGACTGTGCCGGTATTGGTGACCGTTATGGTATATTCAAGGACATCTCCCACCGTGATCGAGCCCGATGCATCGCCATCGGCGTTGGCGGTTTGCACCTTCACCACCGACATGGTGTTGACTTGTGGCAATGGCGTTGACAGCGTGGTGGGCACAGGTGCCGGGATCAAAGTGGATTTCACGGTGGCGGTGTTGACGATTTTTCCTGCGTCGGCATCAGCCTGCTGCACAACATAGATGCCGGTCAGCACGCAGGTGGCAGCGGGTGCGAGAGTTGCACACGTCTGTGTGTCAGGCGTCAAAAACGCATCAAACACCACCACATTGCTTTGCGTGACATTGCCGCTGTTGGCCGCTGTGACAGTGTAGGTGAGTGTGTCGCCGGTGGTGATGTCACCGGAGGCATCTTCATCGGCGTTGGTGAACGCCTTGCCAATGCTGAATGATGATCCCTGGTTGATCGAGGTAGTGACTTCGGAAGAATTCACCGGCGGCACGAGAGCGGATTGCACCGACGCCGTGTTCTTGACGAAGCCGTCGTCGACGTTGGTCTGGGAAACCGTGAGTGTGCCGGTGAGGACGCATGTACCGCCAGGGGAGACCGGATCGCATGTGATGGATGCAGGGGTCAACAATGGGTCAGACACCACAACATTGCTTTGCGTGACATTGCCACTGTTGGTGGCGGTGACTGTGTAGGAGATGACGCTGCCGAGTGCGACGGGCAATGGAACCGCACTGACGAAGGCCTTGTTGATTGAAATGGTCGAATTCTGCACGGCAGGAACGGTCACGGATACATCCGGTGGTGTCAGTGGCCCCAAGGGTGTGCCTGATACCACACGCGCCACGTTGGTCACGCCACCAGCATCCACGTCAGCCTGTGTGGTGGTGTAGGAGCCGGTGCAAGTCCATGTTTGATTGGGGCCCAAGCCCGCTGCCGGCCAAGCGGGGCAGGTCAGCGGAGATATCAAATCATCGGTCACGGTGGCGGGCACGGTCAAAGTGGTGTTGCCGGTGTTGCCGACAACATAGTCATAGGTCAGCACCTGACCGGGTGCGTTGAAACTGGCCTGATTGGCAATCTTGTTGATCGACACGCCGGGTTCGCGCGGCGGTCCGTTGATCGTAAGGCTGCCTGTATCTGATGGGTCCACGCCGCGCGCGGCGTCGGCGGTTACCGATGCGGTGTTGGCGCGGGTGCCGTTGTCAATGTCGGCTTGGGTGATGGTGTAGATGCCCGTGCATGTGGCGTTGGTGGTGCCGGGTGCCAGTGTTGCAATGGTGCATGACAGGGACGGGATCAACGGATCAGTGACGTTGAGCGAACCAAGTGTCACGTTGCCGGTGTTCTCGACGGTGAACCTGTAAGTGATCGGCTGGCCAACATCGGTGTAGTCTGGTGGTGAAGCGGATTTTGTCACGACAACTTGCGGATTTGCGGCAGGCATTGCCGTGGTGAGGTTGCCAGTGCCGGCAACAGAACCACCTTGAGGCGTTGTGCCGGAGGCTGACGCGGTGTTCACGATTGAGCCTGCGTCCACATCGGCCTGTGTCACGGTGTAGGTTCCGACACAGGTGTTGTCATTTGCGCCCGGTGCCAGTGAAGCGATGACGCAGGCGAGCGACGGGATCAACGGATCGGAGACATTGATGTTGGTCACCGTCACGTCGCCGGAATTTTCAACTGCAATGGTGTAGGCAAGGATCTGCCCTACCGCAGTGACAGGCAGTGTGGCTGCACTCTTGGTGACGGTGAGGCCCGGATTCTGGATGGCGAGAACGGTTACCGCGTCCGGCGGCGAGACCACAGGCGTATTGGCGGCACCATGGGTGGTGCGGGCATTGGCCTGGTTGGTCACCTGGCCTGCATCCATGTCCGCCAAGGTCACCGTATAAGTGCGGTTGCAGATCACGGATTCTCCGGGTGTCAGATCCGGATTGGCACCATTTGGAACATAGCAGTTGAAGGTGCCTGACTTGTCATCCTCGATCTGGATGGGGCGGATCAGGGTCACGCCGCCGCTGTTGGTGATGGTGTAGGAATACGTCAGAACGTCCCCGGCCTGGTCGAATGTGGCGGCGGCGGGAACCACCGTCTTTGCCGTGGTCAGTGCGGGGGCTGACGCTTGTGGAATCGTGGTGGACGTCTGCGGCGATGTGTAGGGGCCACTCTTGCCGACGGCGAGATTGGTGATGGTGCCAATGTCAACGTCGCCCGATGTGACAGTGTAGTCCGCCGTGCAGCTTACTGTTTCACCGGGTGAGAATGGATCAGGCACGGTTGGCGTAAAGCAAGTGAAGGTACCGATGCGGTCATCTGTGATTTCCAACACACTGGTGAATGTGGTGTTGCCGGTGTTTTCGATATTGTAGGTGTAGGTGATGGTCTGGCCGGTGGTGATGAAGGCGACAGGTGGTGCCACCTTGGTCACATTCATGCGTGGCTTTTTAACCGCCGGAACGCTTGCCTGGTCAGTCGGTGATGTGGTGACACCGCTGGTTGCCGAAGCCGTGTTGACGACGGCGCCTGCATCAATGTCGGCCTGGTTCACGGTATAAGTTGCCGTACAGGTGAGCGTGGCGTTGGGTGCAAGGCCTGCTGGCGGCAGGGCGGGGCAGTTCACGGTTGTCTTGTCATCGGCCACGGAAATGGCGGATGTGAGTGTGACGTTGCCTGTGTTGCGAACGACGTATGAATAATTCAGACTGTCACCAACGCTGTCGTAGCTCGGTGTTGAACTGGTTTTGGTGACCGTCATGGCAGGAAGCTGGTTGGCGTTCACGGTGACAGAGTCTGACGGGGATGTTGTCGCACCACTTCGCGCGGTTGCAATGTTGGTCACGAAGCCTGAATCAAGATCGCCTTGCGTTACAACATGTGTTGCCGAGCAGGTGATGGTTGCCGCTGGATCGAGACCTCCAGGCGGCAGTGCCGGGCACGACACAGTGGCTTTGTCGTCATTTACCGCAATGGTGTTCGTGAGGGTGACATTGCCGGTGTTGGTCACATCATAACTGTAGGAGATCGTGTCGCCGACGGCATCAAAGTCTGTTGTCGGGGAGGACTTGCTGATCGACAGGGCGGGAGTTTGCGGAACTGTGGTGTTGACGGTTGACGTCCGTGGCGTTGGCAGCTGCGTTGATGTCACAGACGCCGTGTTGGAAATCGTTCCGGCATTCACGTCTGCAAGAGTGACAGTGTACTGACCATTCAAAATACACGTGCCGCCCGGGGCAACGGACGGGCAAGAAATGCTGGAAGCCGACGACAGTTTCGGGTCAGCCACAACCACGTTTGTTTGCGTGATGTTGCCGGTGTTGGTGACGGTGACGCGGTAGCGCAGGGTGTCGTTGCGCGAAACTGCGCCATTGCCATCCTCATCGTCGTTCGACAGCAGGGACTTGGCAATCGTCGATGCCGGATTTTGTATGGCATTGATCGTCACCTGGTCGGTGGGCGAGGTTGTGGCACCGCTCGTCGCTGACGCAATGTTGGTGACACCGCCGACATTCAGATCGCCTTGCACGATGGTGTAGATTGCAGAACAGGTCAGTGTGGCATTGGGGAGCAATCCCCCTGGCGGAAGTGCCGGGCAATTCACGGTGGTTTTGTTGTCATTGACCGCAACGGCGACCGTTATGGTGGTGTTGCCAGTGTTGCGCACGGTGTAGGAATAGGTGAGCGTGTCACCCGTTGCGTCATAATTGGCGGTGGGTGACGACTTGTCGATAGCCAGTGCCGATGTTTGCGGAATGGGCGTTGTGACGGGTGGCGAGGATTCCGGTGTGGGCAGCAAGGTGGTCGTCACACTCGCCGTGTTGACGACGGACCCTCCGTCGACGTCGGCTTGTGCGACAACATATGCGCCATTGAGAATACAGGTGGCACCGGGTGCCAGAGTGGCACAGGTTCTGGTATTGGGTGTGAGCTTGGGATCGGAAACCACGACATTGGACTGCGTGATGTTGCCATCGTTGGTGACGGTGACGCTGTAGGTAAGTGTGTCGTTGCGGGTGACGGAGCCTGACCCATCCTCATCGAGATTGCCGGTGCGGACCTTGGCTATTGTCACGGAAGAGTTCTGGGTGATCGGTGTTGCCAGCGCGCCTGTGTCAGTCACGGTGGCACCTTGTGGCGTTTCACCCGTCGCGGTCGCGGTGTTGTTGATCGTGCCGGCATTGAAGTTGGCTTGCGTGACCGTGTAGGTGCCGACACAGGAATTGTTGGATGCCGCAGGTGCCAGCGTGGCAATGGTGCAAGAAAGAGCCGGGATGAGCGGGTCGCTGACCGTGATGTTTCTGACCGTGACATCGCCTGTGTTGGCGACGGTGATACTATAGGTGAGCACTTGGCCGACAGTAGTGACCGGCAAAGTGGTTACAGATTTGGTTGTGGCAAGTTCCGGATCCTGAGTTGCATTGACGGTGACGTCATCCAGCGGTGACGTGACTGGCAAATTCGCAATGCCGTAAGTTGTCGATGCGTTGGCCTGGTTGGTGACCGAGCCATTGTCGAGGTCGGTCTGGGTGACTGTGTAGCTGCGGTTGCAGGTGCCCACTTCAAGTGGATTCAGCGGGTTGCCGGGAGTTGCCGTGAAGCAAAGAAAGTTGCCGGCCTTGTCGTCATTCACCCGGATTTGCCGCGTGAATGAGACATTGCCCGTATTGGTTACCGTATAGGTATAGGTGATGACATCGCCGACGTTGTTGAAGCCGGTCGTCGCGGTCGATTTGACAATCGTCAGGGCGGGATTTGCCCCGGTCGGAACCGTGACGGAATCCTGCGGCGATGTTGTTGCACCGCTCGTGGCCTGGGCAATGTTGGTAATGCTTCCGATATCCAGGTCATCACCTGTCACGGCGTAAGTTGCCGCACAGGTGAGCGTGGCGTTGGGGGCGAGGCCACCTGGCGGCAAGGCCGGACAATTGACAGGTGTGATGCGGTTGTCAGTTACCGTCACGGGGGCGGTGAGGGTGACGTTGCCGGTGTTGGCCACCACATATTGGTAAGTCACCGAACCGCCGCCCACGAAATTCACTGCGGTCGCAGTTTTGTCCATTGTCATGCTGCGGGTCTGTGCAGCGGGCACGGTTACGGTGTCGATTGGTGATGTCGTTGGTCCACTGGTGGCGGAGCCGATGTTGGTGACGCCGCCCGCATTGAGATCCACTTGCGTCGCCACATAGGTTGCGGTGCACGTCAATGTCGCATTGGGGGTGAGCCCGCCGGGTGGCAAGGCCGGACAGGACACAGCGGTCTTGTTGTCGGCAACCGTCACGGGTTGGGTGAGTGTGACATTGCCCGTGTTGCGCACGAGATAGCTGTAGGACACCGTATCGCCCACAGCATTGAAGCTGGTGGTCGAACTGGTCTTGTCCACGGTCAGCGCACGGTTTTGGGTGGCGTTCACCGTCACGCTGTCGGTTGGCGATGTTGTTGCACCACTGGCTGCCGAGGCAATGTTGGTGACGTTGCCGGCATTGAGGTCAGCTTGCGTTACGCTGTAGGTGGCAGAACAGGTCACCGTTGCATTGGGTGCCAGTCCCGTCACCGGAAACGCCGGGCAGGTGACGGTTGTCTTGTTGTCCGCCACCGTGATCGCGGTGGTCAAGGTCACGTTGCCGGTGTTGCGAATGAGATAGGAGTAAGAAATCGTGTTGCCAACAGCGGAATACGTGGCGGTCGGAGACGTCTTGTCGATGAACAGTGACCGGGTTTGGGTGGGACCGGGTGTTGTTCTTGTGCCCGTGTCGGTGATGGTTGCGCCCTTGGGTGCGCGCGAGGTGACTGACGCGGTGTTGACAATGCTTCCGGCATTGAGGTCAGATTGCTTCACGGTGTAGGTGGCGGTGCAGGTACTGTTGGTGATACCGGGTGCCAGTGCGGCAATAGAGCAGGTGAACGCCGGTATCAGTGGATCCGTGACGACGATGTTGGTCAGTGTGACATTGCCGGTGTTGCGGACCGGGAATGTGTAGGTGATGGTTGATCCCACAACGCCGAAGGGCGAAGGTGCGGCGGTTTTGGAAACATCAATTGCCGGGGAACCAGCGGGGCCGGTTATGGTCACTGCATCTGTGACCGGGCCCAGCGAACCCGCTTGGGGTGAACCAATGGCGGTGGCGGTGTTGGTGACAGATTCATTGTCGAAGTCGGCTTGCGTTATGGTGTAGGCTTTGGTGCAGTTCAGCGTTTCGCCGGGATTGACCCTGGTTGCCGGACACGTGACGGTGCCGGCCTTGTTGTCACTGACAGAAAAATTCTCGATCCAGACGCTGCCGATGTTGCGAAGCGCGTAGTTGTAGGTCACCACCTGACCAACTGAAGTAAAAGTTGGCGTGCCCGACGTTTTGTCCAACGTCACACCGGGGGCAACGTTAAGCGGCACCACACCGGTTACGGCATCATTGCCACGCCTGAAATCCCACAGATTGTCATTAGGATCAGAGTCCAAAACCTTGGCGGTGACGGAGCCGGTCGTCAGGATGTTGGTCAATATCGCTGGATCAGTGGACTGGAACCAGCCGGTGTCAAAGGTGTTGTTGCCAAAGCCTGTTGCACTGCCGATCAACGTGGTTCCGGTGACATCGGTGTTCTGGGTGGCAACGACAGACCAGTTGCCGGATGACGCACCAAAGTTCGACCCGTTGATTTGCAGATTGAGGTTGTTGAAATCGAACATGCCTGCCTGGCTGTCGCCGTCGTAGGCGGTGAACCGAATGCTGGCGCGGGTGACGCCGCCCCCCAGATACGTGGAGCAACTGGTTACAGGACCGCAATTCAGGGTCATCACCGGACCGATCTGGAACGGGTTGCCCTGGTAGGCCGCCGGGGTACCGGTGTTCTGATACCCCTGGAACATGGTCGATGGATTGATGAACTGGTAATAGACGTTGCCGTTTGTTCCTTCGAGGACAATGACAACGCCACCGGCCTGCGGATAGGTTGTTGGAATTGTTATCGCCGTGCCGGGAACGGTGGTTGTAAATGAGGTGGCATTGGCATCTGAAAACACGCCAGACACCGCCAAGATGGCAACCAGCACCAAGCTGGTCAGCATGCCTGCGATGGCAGATTGAACCCTACCTACTTGCCTCACTTCACGACCCCCGCAAGCGGTTTATGCCGCTGCCTCCGAAACCGGTTCCGTCTTTTTATTGTGCGAACCGGTTGTGCCTCTCGCAGTCCAGCGAATCACACTGCACGTTGTGATGTTGCCGTACCAGTTCGACTCATACACACAAGATTTGATAGTCGATGGCCTCACGAATGGAAAGAACTTTCGCGGAGAGGTTGATTAAAGTGTGGGAAAGTTTGAGACTAATCTGAAGCAAGACGAGCCCACCTGCGACCAAAGTCGGGCATTGCCGATTGGCGTTTGCCTGCGTGATGTGCATTGTTACAGTTTGAACAGGAATGTTGATGCAATGGTGGATGACAAACCGACCCAAGCAGCTGTTGAACGTGCGGAAGTCGCCGAAGCGTTGCGCCTGATTGTGGGTGATGCGCGGGTGATTGCGGAGCCGGTGCGCATGCGGGTCTATGAAAGTGACGGTCTGACCGCCTACAAGCAGATGCCGCTGGTCGTTGTGCTGCCTGAGACGGTCGATGAAGTATCGCGTATTCTCCGCCATGCTTACGACAACGGGATCAAGGTTGTGCCGCGCGGTGCCGGTACTTCGCTATCGGGAGGGGCATTGCCGCTGGGTGACGGCATTCTGCTCGGCATGGCGAGATTCAACAAGGTGCTGGACTGCGACTACGGCAACCGTTGCGTGGTGGCACAACCGGGTGTCACCAATCTAGCGCTTACAAAAGCGGTGGAAGCCAAGGGTTTTTACTATGCCCCAGACCCCTCCTCGCAGATTGCCTGCACAATCGGCGGCAACGTGGCGGAAAATTCCGGCGGCGTGCATTGTTTGAAATACGGGTTGACCACCAACAATCTTTTGGGGCTGCAAACGGTGCTGATGACCGGTGAGATCATCCGACTGGGTGGCAAGCAACTCGACAGTGAAGGCTATGACCTGCTTGGCATCATGACGGGATCAGAAGGGTTGCTTGGCGTCATCACAGAAGTAACGGTGCGCATTCTGCAGAAGCCGGAAACGGCGCGCGCCATGCTGGCTGGATTCATGTCCAGCGAAAGTGCGGGCGAATGTGTGGCCGCGATCATCGGGGAAGGCATCATTCCGGGTGGCATGGAAATGATGGACAAGCCCGCCATTCACGCCGCCGAGGATTTTGTGCAGGCCGGATATCCGCGCGACGTGGAAGCCTTGTTGATCATTGAACTGGATGGTCCGCAAGTTGAGGTGGATGATTTGCTGGCGCGGGTTTCCCGCATTGCCACCACATGTCGCGCCACGTGTTTGAAAGTCTCTACCAGCGAGGCGGAACGGTTGTTGTTCTGGTCCGGGCGCAAGGCGGCGTTTCCGGCGGTGGGGCGCATTTCTCCGGATTATCTTTGCATGGATGGCACGATCCCGCGCAAGAAGTTGCCGGAAGTGTTGCGTGGGATTTCGGATTTGTCGGTGCGGCATGGTCTTCGCGTCGCCAATGTTTTTCACGCTGGCGACGGCAATCTGCATCCACTCATTCTTTTTGATTCCAATGTGGCAGACGAATTGGAGCGGGCGGAGAAATTTGGTGCGGATATCTTGCGGCTGTGCGTGAAAGTTGGGGGCGTGCTGACTGGAGAACATGGCGTGGGTGTGGAAAAACGCGATTTGATGCCGGAGATGTTTTCGGAAGATGATCTGGCGGCGCAAATGCGCGTGAAATGCGCGTTTGATGAACAGGGATTGCTCAATCCCGGCAAGGTTTTTCCCACCTTGCACCGCTGTGCCGACATGGGAATGATGCGGGTATCGGGTGGTGCCGTGCCGTTCCCCGACCTACCGCGGTTTTGACTGATGGGCGTGGTGAAACCAAAGACGGCTGCGGATGTTGCCGAGGCCCTTGCGTCGTCATCCTCCAGTTTTGAAATAGTGGGCAGTGGCAGCAAGCGCGGGTTGGGACATACGGTTGCGGCGGAACATGTGTTGGACTTGTCGGCGCTCTCTCGGATTGTCACCTACGAGCCGGAAGAATTGATCATCGAAGCTGAACCGGGTGTCCTGCTGGCCGATGTCGTCGCATTGTTGGAGAGCAAAAACCAAATGCTGGCGTTTGAGCCCCCACGGAGTGGGACATTGGGTGGACTATTGAATTGCAATTTGTCCGGTTCGCGGCGGCTGACGGCAGGTGCGGCGCGGGATCATGTCCTCGGCATTCATGCGGTGGACGGGCGCGGCGTTGCCTTCAAAGCCGGCGGGCGCGTGGTGAAGAATGTCACCGGCTACGACATGCCAAAATTGATCGCGGGTTCCCATGGCACACTCGCTGCGGTGACGTCACTTGTGTTCAAAGTCCTGCCCAAGCCGGAAACAGAAGAAACCCTCGTGGTCGCTGCAAACGACACACGAAGTGCGCTCGAAACAATGACAACAGCAATGGGTTCTGCCTATGCGGTTTCGTGTGCGGCCTATGCGCCTGGTCGCGGCGTCCTGCTGCGTGTTGAAGGCATTGCGCCTTCTGTCACATACCGCCGGGATCAACTGTCGAAGCTGCTTGACAGACATGTTGACGTTTTGAACGGCCAAACCTCTTCCGGCATTTGGCATGACTTCGGGAATTTGAATTCGCTCCATGGGTTTGCGATTATCTGGCGGGTTTCGTTGCCGCCGACGTGCATGCCGACGTTCATTGACCGATTGTCCGACACAGCTGATTTCACCTATGTTGCGGATTGGGCAGGTGGGCTGGTGTGGATTGGGACACAAGATGCCGCGTTGCAGGTTCGCAGCAAACTGGAAGCCGGACATGCGACGCTGTACAAGGCACCTTCAGCCATGCGCAAAATGGTGCCGGTGTTTCAGCCACAGGACAGCGCGCTTCGCGCCCTCAGTGAGCGGGTCAAGGATGCCTTTGATCCGGCGCATCGACTTAACCCCGGGCGAATGTACGGAGGATTGTGATGCAAACGTCCTTCACCGCCCAACAATTGACAGACCCGAAAATTGCCGAAGCCAACGGCATCCTGCGCAGCTGTGTGCATTGCGGTTTTTGCACCGCGACATGCCCGACCTACGTTTTGTTGGGCGACGAACTCGATTCGCCGCGCGGGCGCATCTATCTCATCAAGCAAATGCTGGAGTCTGGTGTCGCGGCGGACAGCAATACCGTGACGCACATTGACCGCTGCCTGTCGTGCCTGTCGTGCACGACAACGTGTCCATCGGGGGTGGATTACATGCACCTTATCGACAGTGCACGAGTGCATGTGGAAAACACTTACACGAGGCCGGTGGGCGACCGGCTGTTGCGGTGGTTGCTGGCCACCGTTTTGCCCCGCCCTGCCCTGTTCCGCCTGTCGATGATCGGTGCGCGCGTTGCCGCACCCTTGGCACCGGCGCTGAAAGCGTTCGGGCTTAAAAGGCTCAATGCCCTATTGGCGCTGGTGCCCACTTCCCTGCCCCGGCCTGAAGCTGCTCGCGTGATCAAGAAGGCCAAAGTCGGCCTGCTCAAGGGCTGTGTGCAGAGCGTGCTTGATCCGGCGATCAATGCCGCGACGTTGCGATTGCTGGACAGGTTGGGCATTGCGGTTGTTGAACCCCAAGCGGTTCAATGCTGCGGTTCGCTGACACATCACATGGGAATGGAAAATCATTCGCAGGCGCAAGCGAAAGCGTCGATTGACCAATGGATTGCCTCAGGCGTTGAAACCATCATCGTCACCGCCTCGGGCTGTGGCACCACGATCAATGACTATGGGCACATGTTGAAGCATGATGTTCAGTATGCGGACAAAGCGGCGCGGGTTGCGGCGATGGCAGTGGATGTGACGGAATATCTGGCGCGGCTTGATCTGCCAGCGGGCACGGCGAAAGGCCGAGTTGCCTACCATTCAGCCTGTTCGATGCAGCATGGACAGAAGATAAAGATGCAGCCCCTTGTCTTGCTGCGGCGTGCCGGATTTGAAGTGTCGGAGGTGTCGGATGGGCATTTGTGCTGCGGCTCGGCGGGGACTTACAATATTCTCCAACCTGCCATTGCCACGCGTTTGCGCGACAAGAAGATTGGCGACATCATGACAACACAACCGGACTTCATTGCCACCGGGAACATTGGCTGCATCACGCAACTTGCCGCTGTCAGTCCCGTGCCGATACTGCACACCGTGGAGTTGCTGGATTGGGCCCATGGCGGGCCAAGGCCTGCAAAACTTGATCAACCCTTGGCGTAGGCTTCGTCGAGGATTTTTTGCAGGTCTGCGGCGCGGCGAAAGTCAGGCATGTCATTCTTGCCCGCAACGATGGCTGAAATGAAACGGCGATAGTTTGTTTCCACCGGCTCGGGCTTCACGTGTTGCCAGGCCATGGTATGAATGTTGGTGCCGAGGCAGGCACGCACTTCGTTCCAGCCTTCGCGGTGGGTGACTTCAACAGCACCCTTGGTTCCGAATATGCGCAGTTCCAGCACGTTGTCGTAGCCCGTCATGAAACGGCTGGCGCTGACAACGCCCAGAGCCCCATTGGAAAATTCAAGGGACATGACGGCGGAATCGTTGGCATCAAGTGTGTACACACCAATCTTGTTGCCCGGCGCCTTGTCGAAGGTTTTCAGTCGTGATTGCACCGATACCGGCATCATGCCTGACGCAAACGATGCGTAATCGAGAATGTGAATGCCCACATCACCGAGCACACCCAGCGAACCGTGCTTTTCCGACAAGCGCCACAGCCACATGGGGTGATCGGCCCAATGGCCCCAATGATCGCCCACCAGCCAGCTTTGACGGTAGTGCGCCTCCACGTGGCGGATGTCGCCGAGATCACCGGCGGTCACCAGTTTTTTTGCCGCATGGAGTGCCGCGTCGTTGCGGTAGGTCAGGTTCACCATGTTGATGAGGCCGGATTTTTCGGCAGCCACAGCCATTTCATTGGCCAGTTTGAAGTTTTCCGCCAGCGGTTTTTCGCACAGCACGTGTTTTTTCGCGGCCAGCAGCTGCATCGTGGTGGGATGATGGATGGGATCGGGTGTCACGTTGGTGGCGGCGTCAAACTCGCCCCACTTGATAGCCTCTTCCAGTGACTCGAAAGATTTCTTCATGCCAAAGGTTTTGGCGAATTCGGCAGCGCGGCCCGGCACGACATCGGTTGCGGCCACCAGTTCACAGCGCGGATCTTGCGCGAAATGCGTGGCATGGGCCTTGGCCATGCCGCCCGTGCCGAGGACCAGGAGTCTCATCTTTTTCATTGCAAACCTTTAGCGGAAACCTTCTTCGCCGTCCTGATGCAGGCGCGGGCCCTTGACTGTCAATGGCACCGGGGCCTTGTCGTGGGGCACGTTGGGGGACGGATGGATGCCAACCCAGGCATGCGCGGGATTGTGGGCCCAGCGTGTGGCATTCTTGATGACCTGCAGGACTTGCGGATTGTGATAGGCAGTATAGGCTTCGTGGCCAGGACGGAAATAGAAAATCCTGCCGGCACCGCGCTGGTACGTAACACCGGAGCGGAATACTTCGCCACCCTCAAAGTG
This sequence comes from Hyphomicrobiales bacterium, assembly GCA_043768765.1. Classification (GTDB taxonomy): domain Bacteria; phylum Pseudomonadota; class Alphaproteobacteria; order Rhizobiales; family Aestuariivirgaceae; genus Aestuariivirga. The sequence continues at coordinate 31,353 of JAYVKC010000115.1, forward strand.
GGAAATCATCACGGTTTCAAGCGGCTCGGGAATCGAAAACGGTTCACCGTACATTTCCTCGTTTTCGATCTCGATCATCTCCGGCAGGCCTGCCGCGATGGGATGGTTGGGATTGATGATCCAGATGCGTTCCTTCTCGCCCGCCTCGCGCCATTTCAGCGAACAGGGTGTGCCCATGAGTTTCTTGAAAATCTTGGAGTAGTGGCCGGAATGGAGGACGATAAGCCCCATGCCTTCCCACACACGTTTGGCCACACGCTCCACAATTTCATCTTTCACTTCGCCATGGGCGGCGTGGCCCCACCACAGCAGCACGTCGGTTTCATCGAGGCGTTTTTGCGAAAGGCCGTGTTCGGCATCGTCGTCCAGCAAGGCGTGGCCGACTTTGAAATCCTTGTCACCCTTGTAGGCATTCTTCAGGGCACCGTGCATGCCTTGCGGATAAAGGGAAGCCACAAGTTTGTTGGTTTTCTCGTGCCGGTGTTCGTGCCAAATCAGGGTTCGAATGGTCATGTCAGTTCAGTCTCTGGCCTTTGTCGTCGAAGCGGTGAAGGTGTTTGGGATCAGCGGTGAGATAGATTGTTTCACCCTTGAGAATGCCGGTTTTTCCGATCTGCCTTGCGGTAAGAAGCCCGTGTTCGGAGTTGACATAAATAAAGCTGTCACTGCCCAGAATTTCGGTGAATTCCACCGTGCCTTTGATGACGCCTTTGGCACCGGTGATTTCAAAATGCTCCGGCCTGACACCCAGAGTATGGGCTTTCACCTTTTCAGCGGGTGCACCGGTCATGAAATTCATCTTGGGCGAACCAATAAATCCCGCCACGAAAATGTTCTGCGGGCGATCGTAGAGTTCCATGGGTGTGCCCACCTGCTCCACCTTGCCATGGTCGAGCACGCAGATGCGGTCGGCAAGTGTCATGGCTTCGACCTGGTCGTGTGTCACGTAGATCATGGTCGTGCCGTGCATGCTTTCATGCAGTTTGGCGATCTCAATGCGGGTGGCAACACGCAGCGCTGCGTCAAGGTTGGAAAGCGGTTCGTCGAACAGGAAAACCTTGGGATCGCGCACAATGGCACGGCCGATGGCCACGCGCTGGCGCTGGCCGCCTGAGAGCTGTTTGGGCAAACGTTGCAGCAGTGGTGTCAACTGCAGCATTTCTGCGGCTTTCATGACACGGGCTTTGGTTTCTTCAGGTGAGGCTTTTGCCAACTGCATGCCGAAGGCCATGTTGTCGTACACATTCATGTGCGGATAGAGCGCATAGGACTGGAACACCATGGCGATGCCACGTTTGGAAGGTGCGAGATCGTTCACGACTTCGCCGTCGAAGGACATGGTGCCTGAAGAGATATCTTCAAGACCGGAGATGAGGCGCAGCAAGGTTGACTTGCCGCAGCCGGATGGGCCGACAAAGACCATAAACTCGCCAGACTTCACTTCAAGGTCAACGCCCTTGATGACTTCGACTGAACCGAACGACTTGCGGATGTCCTTGAGAGTTATCGTTGCCACATGGAACTCCTTAGCCTTTGACGCCACCGGCGGTGAGGCCGGAGATGATTTTGCGCTGGAAGATCAGCACGAGAACGATGAGAGGCACAGTGACAATGACCGATGCTGCCATGATGGGTCCCCAGGGAATTTCATATTGCGACGATCCGGACAGCATGCCGATGGCAACGGGCACAGTGCGCTTTTCCGTTGACGACGTGAAGGTGAGCGCAAAGAGGAACTCGTTCCAGGCGGCAATGAAGGCGAGAAGCCCGGTGGTGACGAGGGCTGGCCACATCAAGGGCAGGAACACCTTGCGGATGATGATGCCTGGTGTTGCGCCATCAACAATGGCGGCTTCCTCGATCTCGACGGGAAGATCGCGCATGAAGGTGGTCAACACCCACACGGTGAACGGCAGCGTGAATATCGTGTAAGAGAAGATCAGGGCCCACATGGTGTTGTGAAGTCCCGTGGCGCGGACGAGTTCAAACAAACCGGCAAGCACGGCGATCTGCGGAAACATCGAGACGCCGAGGATGGTCATCAACAGCAGGTAGCGGCCACGGAAATCGAAGCGCGACAGGGCATAGGCCGCGGATACTGCTATCAACAATGAAAGCAACACAACTGCGGTTGAAACAATGACCGAGTTCAACAAATTGAGCGCAAAGGGTCCAGACTGAAAGACGCTGTAGTAGTTCTGGAGATTGAAACTGTGGGGCAGATAGTTGATTTCGAAAATTGCCGTCCCTGTTTCAAAGCTTGACAGCACGGCGTAATAAAACGGGAACACCATGACGAACACAATGAACAGGACGAGGGCGTAGAAGGCGGCAGATTTCAAGTGATCCAGTGTCATCAGCGCTGGCCTCCATCGAAGCGGACCTTGCCGATCCACATGTAGGCAACGGTCAGTGCCGTCAAAATCAGGAACAACATGGTGGAGTGGGCCGAGCCCAAGGCGAACTTGTCGAAATCAAACAGGTTCTCGCGCGCCAGTACAGAGAGGGTTTTGGTCGATGAGCTGTTGGGCGTGAGAATGTAAATGAGATCGAAGATGCGCATGGCATCGAGCATGCGGAAAATCACCGCGACCATGAGGGCGGGTTTGACCAGCGGCAAGGTGATCTTGAAAAACACTTTCACCGGGTGGACACCATCAACCTTTGCGGCCTCATAAATGTCACCCGGAACCATCTGCAAGCCGGCAAGGATGAGCAGCGCCATGAAAGGCGTGGTTTTCCACACATCCACCATCAACACGGCATACATGGCGGTGTCGGCGCTGGCGGCCCAGGCGATGGGAGCGGCGATCAGCCCAAGGCGCACAAACATGTCATTCAGGATGCCGAACTGGTCGTGCAGCATCCAGCCCCACATGCGGGCGGACACGATGGTGGGAATGGCCCACGGAATGAGAATGGCGGCGCGAACGATGCCGCGGCCCTTGAACTCGGCGTTGAGAACCAGTGCCACAATCATGCCGAAAAATGTTTCAAGCGTCACTGAGATGACGGAAAAGCGGACGGTGTTCCACAAGGCATTCCACCACACGGGGTCGGAAAGAAGGCCGCCATACAGGGTCTTGCCACTCTTCAGCGTGGTGATTTTGAAATAGTTGTTAAAGCCGACAAACTTGGCGTTGTAGAGATCGGTCAACGAGGCGTTGGTGAAAGAAAAATAGATGGTACGGAACAAGGGCCAACCGGCGACCAGCGCCAGTGCGAGCAGCATGGGTATGAGGTACAGCTTTGCGGCGCGGAGGCGTTCAGCCCGGAGCTCCGACAAACCATTTTTTGGCCTGGCGACTGCGCTTCCCACTTGGCTCATGTGTCTGCCCCACGCTTCTTATGAACTGACACTATCTGATACAATGGGTGACCGGAACCCCCCGTTCCGGCCACCCCTTTTATGGGCCCTCATGCCCCCTCAGACAGAGGACCCAGTTGGCGCGATCTGGTGGAGGATTTACCAGCCTTCGCCTTTGAGTTCTGTCAATTTGCCCTCGAGTGTTTCGAGGTTTTCCTTGGCAGTGCCTTTGCCCGACAGAGTGTCGTGAACGGCTGACCAGAAGAGCGAAGACACTTCATTGTACTTCACCTTGGTTGGAGCCGATGGACGCGGAACAGCGTTCAGGAACACTTCCTTCCAGCGCGGAATGATCGGCTGCGCCGCTGCAATGTCAGCATCGTCATAGAGTGCGACTATCGTCGGAAGCTTGGAACCCTTGATGGCATTTGCCTTCTGGTATTCCTGTGAGCCCAGGTATTTTGCGAGATCAATGGCTGCTTCCTGGTTCTTGGAGTATTTTGACACCGCGATGTTCCAGCCGCCGAGTGTCGCTGCTGAACCTGCACCCTCGCCAGCGCCCAATGGCAAGGTGGTTACTTCAAAAAGACCCTTGACCTTTGAATCATCTCCGTTGCCCAGACCATAGGCATAGGGCCAGTTGCGCATGAACACGGCATTGCCGGTCTGCCAGACACCACGGGACTCTTCTTCCTGATAGGCAAGAACGCCTTCGGGCGAAATCGTGCCGATGAAACCCTTGATGGTTTCAAGTGCCGCGGCTGCCTTGTCGTTGTTGATCGAGATCGTGCCATCCGGCTCGACGATTTGACCGCCACCATGCGACTTGACCCATTCCAGCGCGTCGCAGGTCAGCCCTTCATAGGCGTTGCCCTGAAACACGAAGCCCTGGATACCGCTGTTACCGGCAGCGCGTTCGCCGTCCTGTATTTCCTTGGCAGTTGCAGCCATTTCGGCCCACGTCTTGGGAACCGACTTGCCGTATTTTTCCAGCAGATCCTTGCGGTAATACAGGGCTGGCGCATCCGTGAAGAGCGGCATGGCCACAAGTTTGCCGTTGACGGTCTGCGATTCAATGATTGACGGGAAATGCAGCGGCGCAATGTCCTTGGCAGCTTCGGTCAAGTCAACGAGTTGGTCTGCCAGCTGTGGCGCCCAAATGACGTCTGTCTGGTAAACGTCGATGTCAGCATTGCCGGCCGCAAGCCACAAACGGTACTGACCAAACTGGTCGGTCGTCGATGACGGCATCGGCACGACTTTCACGGTGTGGCCGGACTTGGCTTCCCATGGCTTGACCAACTCTTGGAAAATAGCGAGGTCGTTGCCAGTTGCACCCGACACAATCGACAACTCGGCGGCGAGTGCTGCGTTTGACGCCAACATGGCGCAGGCTGCGGCAGCAGCCAAAAGATACTTTTTCATCAGGTCTTCCTCCCAGGTTGACTACTTTCCAAGCGCCTTCTTGCGAGGCGTAATGCTGCTTCTTCCAAAGCGCTTTGGAGTTTCACGCTTATGCCCGTTCAATCGCAGAGTCAATACAGCAACAATTTTTACGGCAATATCTCACAGAATGCAATGCATTGCACAAAGTGTTTCGCCATTGCGAAAACCTGTTGGTGCTCACTCTGTGAAATCAATTGAAAGCGCTTTGAGAATGTGAGAGCGTGCAAGTGCATGAATCTTAGCGCACTTTCAAAAACCCTCGGACTTTCCCAAACCACGGTCAGCCGGGCTTTGAACGGTTATCCGGAAGTCTCGGAAGAAACGCGCGCACGGGTCAAGGCTGCGGCAGACTTGCATGGCTATCGTCCAAGTGCAGCGGCCCGACGGCTTGCCACGGGACAGTCGGGTACGTTGGGTGTTGTTTTCCCGCGCGAGCGCAATCTGCTCAATGACCTTCGCTTCACGGAGTTCCTGGGCAGTTGCGTGGCCCGCGCTGCCGAGTTGGGCTACGATGTGACGCTGGCCATGACCAGCGGTTCGCAGAATGAAGAGTCGGTTTACCGACGGGCGGTGCGTTCGGCGCGTGTCGATGCGATGATCCTGTCGAGCCCGACCTTGCACGACCACCGTCTGGCATTGCTGCGTGATTTGAAAATGCCCTTCATCCTGCATGGCCGGACCCGATCCGACATCCCCTATCCCCACCTCGATATTGACAATGAAGGATCGTTTCAGCGGGCTACGGCCATGTTGTGTGGATTTGGCCACCGGAAAATCGCCCTGCTCAACGGCAATCCGGCCTACAACTATGCTTATGACCGTGAATTGGGATATCGCAGGGCTCTCACTGCTGCGGGCTTGCAAACCGATGCGGCCTTGATTTGCAGCGATGAGATGACGGAACAACACGGCCATGACGAGACGCTGCGGTTGCTGGCATTGCCCGTTTCTGAACGGCCCACGGCCTTTGTGTGTTCCTCCATCTCGCAAGCCATGGGTGTGCAACGGTCGGCGCGTCAGTTGGGACTGGAGATCGGCCGTGACCTGTCGCTGATTGCACATGACGACAGGTTGCACGAGTTCCGGGCCGAAAGTTTTGATCCGCCACTGACGGCCACACAATCCTCCATTGGCGATGCGGGCGGGCGCGTGGTTGAACTTTTGATCAACAGCTTGCGCGACCCGGATGCGCCGCCGCCGCAAGAAGTGTGGCCGGTGGACCTGGTGGTGCGGGCCTCAACGGTGCGGCCTCTGCAGTCGTAATGCGATTGAACATGTGGCATTGTCCGTCCGCAACATAGCGATGGAGACCTGTCTTGAGCCCTACTTCTGAACCACTTATGGCCACCCGCGTGCTGGTTCCGGGTGTCGGACCTTGTGTGGCCCGTGTGGTCGATGGACGGGCGTTTGACATTTCAACACAATACCCCACCATGCGGGATTTGTGCGAAGCGGATGATCCCGCCGCAAGCCTTGCCGATGTTCGTGGACCAGACCTCGGGCAAATCACTGACCTTGAAGCGAATGCATGTGCACCAACGCGTGACACGCGCAAGGCCTCGCTTCTCGCGCCCATTGATCTCCAGGCCGTCAAGGCTGCGGGTGTGACGTTTGCGGTGTCGATGATTGAGCGGGTCATTGAAGAAAAAGCCAAAGGTGACCCCAAGGCCGTCGCTGCGATCCGCGAACAGATCCAGACATTGGTCGGCAATGATCTGCGCAAACTCAAGCCTGGTTCGGCGGAAGCGGAAACACTGAAGCAAACTTTGATCGCGAATGGCGCGTGGAGTGCCTATCTTGAAGTGGGCATCGGCCCGGACGCGGAAATCTTCACCAAGGCGCAGCCGATGTCGGCGGTGGGGTCAGGGGCCGATATTGGCGTGCATCCAAAATCGGTGTGGAACAATCCCGAACCGGAAGTGGTGCTTATCGTCAACTCACGTGGCAGCATCGTAGGTGCAACGCTCGGCAATGATGTCAACTTGCGGGATGTGGAAGGGCGTTCGGCGTTGTTGTTGGGCAAGGCGAAGGACAATACGTCATCTGCCGCACTGGGGCCGTGCATCAGGTTTTTCGACACCCATTTCACATTGTACGACGTCCGGCGGATGGACGTTGCACTCGATGTGGCGGGTGAAGACGGATTTCACCTCACCGGCGGATCATCGATCAGCAACATCAGCCGCGATCCCGCCGATCTGGTGGCGCAAACCATCAACGCACATCATCAGTACCCGGATGGTTTTGCGCTTTATCTTGGGACGATGTTTGCACCCACGCAGGACCGCGATGTTGTGGGACAAGGGTTCACGCACAAAACAGGTGACATTGTTTCAGTGTCCGCCGCCGGGCTCGGCACATTGCGCAACCGCGTGGTGCCCACTGACAGGGCTGAACCGTGGACCTTCGGCGCTGCAGACCTGATGCGCAATCTGGCAAAACGCGGGCTGATTTAGACTCTGATCGGTCTACATTGATCCACATCCATCATCGTCATTCCCGCGAAAGCGGGAAACCAGTTTTCTTTCAGCAAGTTATTCCAATGGCAATATGAACTGACCTTCCTTCCCCCCTTGCGGGGGAAGGTGGATCGCGCTGCATGCGCGAGACGGATGAGGGGGCGTTGCAATATCGAACCTCACTGTGAAAACGAGCGCTGTTGCAGCACCCCCTCATCCGCCCCTCTCGCCTAGGCGAAGCTGAAGCTTCGCTTCGGCGCAGCCTGGTCGGGGCACCTTCCCCCGCA
>JAYVKC010000116.1:0-13689 GCA_043768765.1 Hyphomicrobiales bacterium
GCACAAGAAGGCGGCATTATTCCAAAGAGCCTTTCCATCCATGTCTCAAACCTCGCGCTGCGCGATCCCAAGGACGGGAAGCCAACGCGTGTGGGTTACAAGATGGTAGGCGACAAGAAGGTGCGCTTTGCCAAGCGCTCAGGAGAAGTGATCGATGGCTGAAGATAAAAAAGCTAAGGCGGGGGGCAAGGCCAGTGCGCCTGTTGCGGCGTCTGCTGAAAAGAAGGCCGCCAAGGCATCACGCAAGGCGGAAGCCGCTGGCGTTGAAAATGCCAATGCCGGCATTCCGGAGAATTACACGCCGCGCATGCGCGCCCACTATGATGAAGTTGTGAAGCCTGCACTGGTTGCCCAGTTTGGCTACAAGAACGTCATGGAAGTGCCGAAGATCACCAAGATCGTGCTCAATATGGGTGTTGGTGAAGCAACGCAAGATTCCAAGCTGGTGAATGTTGCCGCATCGGAACTTGAAAAGATCGCTGGACAAAAGCCGGTGATCACCAAGTCGCGTAAAGCCATCGCACAGTTCAAAATTCGCGAAAATCTCGCCATCGGCACCAAGGTGACGTTGCGCAAGGTTCGCATGTACGAATTCCTGGACCGCCTGATCACCATCGCATTGCCACGCGTGCGTGACTTCCGCGGCCTGACGGACCGTTCATTTGACGGCAATGGCAACTTTGCCATGGGCATCAAGGAACACCTGATTTTCCCGGAAATCGATTACGACAAGATTGACCGCGTTTGGGGCATGGACATCATCGTCTGCACCTCGGCGCGCACCGATGATGAAGCGCGGGCATTGCTCGAAGCCTTCAACTTCCCCTTCCGCAAAAGTCAGCGCAAAGCGGCTTAAGGAGAGATATTCAGGCAATGGCAAAAACAAGCTCAATCAACCGCAACGACAAGCGCCGCAAGATGGTGAAGTCTGCTGAATCCAAGCGCAAGCGCTTGAAGGCGGTGATCATGAACAAGAAAACCACGATGGAAGACCGTTTTGCGGCCGTTTTGAAGATGGCAGAAATGCCACGCAATTCCGCCAAGAACCGTATTCGCAACCGTTGCGAGATCACCGGTCGTCCACGCAGTTTTTATCGTAAAACCAAAATGTCGCGTATCGCGATGCGTGAAATGTCCAACCTGGGTCTGATCCCCGGCATGGTCAAGTCAAGCTGGTAAGGAAGGACAAGGCATCATGATGAACATCAGCGATCCCGTCGGTGACATGCTGACACGTATCCGCAATGCCCAGGAACGCGGCAAAAACAAGGTTGCCGTGCCACCATCGCGTCTGCGCGAGCGCGTGCTCGAAGTTCTGCATCGGGAAGGCTATATCCGTGGTTTCACCACCATCGAGAAGGACGGCAAGTCCGAGCTTGAAGTGGAACTGAAGTATTTTGACGGCGCACCCGTCATCAAGGAAATTCAGCGCGTGTCCAAGCCCGGCCGCCGCGTTTACGCATCAGTCGCAACCCTGCCAACGGTTTATAACGGCCTCGGCATTTCCATCCTGTCGACGCCGAAGGGCGTGATGTCAGATGCAGATGCCCGCGCCCAGAACGTTGGCGGCGAAGTGCTGTGCACGGTATTCTGAGGTAGAAGCATGTCACGTATCGGCAAGAAAGCAGTTTCAGTTCCAAAGGGTGTGACCGCAACGGTTGCCGGCCAAACGGTATCGGTCAAGGGTCCGAAGGGCGAGCTCAAGGAAGTGTTGAATGAATACGTCGCGGTGGCGATGAACGACGGCAGCATCAAGGTTGACCCGCGCGACAAGTCGAAGCTGGCGCGTTCGGCCTGGGGCATGTCGCGCACCCTTGTGGCCAACATGATGAAGGGTGTGACGGACGGTTATTCCAAGTCACTCGAAATCAATGGCGTGGGTTACCGTGCCGCCGTGCAGGGCAAGGTTTTGCAGCTGAACCTGGGCTACAGCCACGATGTGAACTATGCCATTCCTGTTGGCATCGAAATCAAGACGCCGAAGCCAACCGAAATTGTCGTGTCGGGCATCGACAAACAGCAGGTTGGCCAGGTGGCCGCTGAAATCCGCGACTGGCGTGGACCTGAGCCGTACAAGGGCAAGGGCATCAAGTACGCTGGCGAATACATCTTCCGCAAGGAAGGCAAGAAGAAGTAACAACCATGGCAACAAAAGTCACACCCCTCACACGCCGAAAAATCCGCGTCCGCAAGACACTGGCGAACCGCCTCAACGGGCGGCCCCGGCTTTCGGTGCACCGTTCGAGCAAGAACATCTATGCCCAGATCATCGATGATGTGAACGGCGTTACACTGGCAAGCGCATCTTCGATGGAAAAAGATTTCCGTGCCGGCAAGAAGACCGGGGCTGACAAGGCTGCGGCAACCGCTGTTGGCAAGCTGATTGCCGAACGCGCGAAAGCCGCAAAAGTTTCCGACGTCGTGTTTGACCGCGGCGGCTACATTTACCACGGGCGCATCAAAGCGCTCGCCGAGGCTGCCCGCGAGGGCGGACTGAAATTCTAAAGGCAAGGCAGAGCAATGGCAAAAGAACGTAGCGAACGTGGCGAGCGCAAGGACCGTGAAGAGCGGGACGGCGAGTTTACCGACAAGCTGGTTCACATCAACCGTGTGGCGAAAGTTGTGAAGGGCGGCAAGCGCTTCGGATTTGCGGCACTCGTTGTTGTTGGCGACCAGAAGGGCCGCGTTGGTTTTGGGCATGGCAAGGCACGTGAAGTGCCGGAAGCCGTGCGCAAGGCAACAGAAGGTGCAAAACGTTCGCTGATCCGCGTGCCGTTGCGCGAAGGACGGACGTTGCATCATGATGTGGACGGTCGCTGGGGTGCGGGCAAAGTCACGTTGCGCATGGCGCCTCCGGGAACCGGCATCATTGCCGGTGGTCCGATGCGGGCCGTGTTTGAAAGTGTTGGTGTGGCGGACGTTGTGGCCAAGTCCAAGGGTTCATCAAACCCCTACAACATGGTGCGGGCGACGTTTGAGGCATTGAAGAAGCAGTCATCGCCGCGCTCGGTGGCAAGCCGCCGTGGCAAGAAGGTCAGCGAAGTGTTGCGGGGCCGGCCTGGCTCCGAAGCCGTGGCTGACTAATCAGGGAATTATTGAACCATGGCCAAAACCATCACCATCCAGCAGATCGCGAGCGCCAACCGCCGCCCTGGCGTGCAGCAGGCGACGTTGACCGGGCTTGGACTCAACAAGATGCGCAGCATCTCGACCATTGCAGATACGCCAGCAGCGCGCGGCATGATTGCCAAGGTGGCGCACCTGATCCGCGTGGTCGAATAAGTTTCCGAGGAACAAACACATGAAGCTCAATCAAATTGCTGACAATCCGGGTGCACGCAAAGTGCGCACCCGTGTGGGGCGCGGCATCGGCTCGGGCCTTGGCAAAACCGCTGGTCGCGGCGGCAAAGGCCAGACTGCCCGCAAAGGTGGTGCAAAGGCAGGCTTTGAAGGCGGCCAGATGCCGATCTACAGGCGTTTGCCCAAGCGCGGCTTCAACAAGCCCAATGCAGTGGCCTACAATGAAGTGAACGTGGCGCGGGTGCAGGCAGCCATTGATTCCAAGAAGCTCGACAGCAAAAATCTGGTTACTGCGGCTGCCTTGTTGGCGGCTGGTGTGATCTCGAAGCCGACCAAGGGCGGCATCCGCCTGATCGGCAAGGACAAGTTCACGGCGAAGCTCAGCTTCGAGGTGTTCTATGCCACAAAGGGTGCCATTGCGGCCGTGGAAGCGGCGGGTGGCAGTGTCAAAATCCTGCGTCCGGCCAAGGAAGAAAAGAAGCACGGTTGATGGGCTGCCTGGGAATGCCCACATAGGGCGTTCACAGTCCGCACATGAGGTAAACGCATGGCATCAGCAGCCGAACAACTTGCAGCCAATATCAATTTCGGCGCCTTGGCCAAATCCGAGGAACTGAAGAAGCGCATCTGGTTCACGCTTGGCGCGTTGCTGGTTTACAGGCTCGGTTCGTACATTCCCATTCCCGGTGTTGACAGCGCTGCCCTTGAGGTTCTGGCCCAGCAAAACGCATCCGGCATTTTGGGATGGGTCAACGGGCTGGCCGGCGGTGCGCTCGGCCGCATGGCTATTTTCGCGCTCAACATCATGCCGTATATTTCGGCCTCGATCATCATGCAGTTGATGACGACGGTTTCGCCACAGCTTGAGGCGCTCAAAAAAGAGGGCGAATCGGGGCGCAAAAAGATCAACCAATACACACGCTATGGCACCGTGTTGCTGGCCGCGTTGCAGGCCTACGGGATTGCGGCGGGGCTGGAGCAGCAAGGAAACATTGTGCTGGAGCCTGGGGGCTTTTTCCGGGCGACCACCGTGATCACGCTGACAGGTGGCACGTTGTTCCTGATGTGGCTGGGTGAGCAGATTACGGCGCGCGGCATTGGCAACGGCACGTCGCTCATTATTTTCGCAGGCATTGTTGCTGGTTTGCCAGCGGGTATTGCGCAGCTGTTGGACATGGGGCGCACCAACCAGATTTCCGTGTTCACGATCCTTGCCATCATTGTCATGGCGCTGGCAGTCATTGCTTTCATTGTGCTGTTTGAGCGGGCGCAGCGGCGGTTGCTGATCCAGTATCCGAAACGCCAGGTGGGCAACAAGATGACGCAAGGTGATGCGTCGCATTTGCCGCTGAAGCTCAACACGTCTGGCGTCATTCCACCGATTTTCGCATCGTCGCTTTTGCTGCTGCCGATCACGGTGGCGAATTTTTCGGCTGGCACCGGGCCTGACTGGCTGAACCAGATCACCGCCATGCTGGGGCACGGGCAGCCCTTGTTCCTGCTGTTGTACGCGGCACTGATCGTGTTTTTCTGCTTCTTCTACACGTCGATCATGTTCAACCCGAAAGAAACGGCAGACAATTTGAAGAAATCGGGCGGGTTCATTCTGGGCATCCGGCCAGGTGACAAGACATCCGAGTATATCGATTATATCCTCACGCGCATTACGGCGATTGGTGCCATTTATCTGGTCATCGTTTGTTTGTTGCCGGAGTTGCTGGTGGGTTATTCCGGCGTGCAGTTTTATTTCGGCGGCACGTCGCTTTTGATTGTGGTCAGTGTCACGCTCGATACCGTGGCACAGTTGCAGGGGCATTTGCTGGCGCAACAATATGGCAAGCTTTTGCAACGCACATCATTGCGGGGCGGCAAGAAGTGAACCTCATACTGCTTGGACCTCCCGGTGCCGGCAAGGGCACGCAGGCGAAGCTTCTGGAGGAGGCGAGGGGCTTCACGCAATTGTCTACCGGTGACATGTTGCGGGCCGCCATTGCGGCCGGAACCGACGTCGGCATCAAGGCCAAGGCGATCATGGACCGGGGTGACCTGGTGTCTGATGACGTCATTGTGGCCATCGTTTCGGCGCGCATGGACAAGCCGGATGTCAAGGCTGGTGTGGTGTTTGACGGTTTTCCGCGTACACCTGCCCAGGCTGAAGCGCTGGACACAATGCTGGCTGGCCGGGGACAAAAACTTGATGCGGTCATTGAAATGCGGGTGGATGATGAAGCCCTCGTGGCGCGCATTTCGGGCCGGTACACCTGTGCCGCTTGCGGGCGCGGATACCATGATGAATTTGCCAAGCCCAAGACGGCGGGTGTGTGTGATGCCTGTGGGGGAACCGCGTTCACCCGCCGGGCGGACGACACTGAAAAAACCGTGCGCGACAGGCTGGCCGTTTACAACAAGCAGACTGCACCTTTGGTTGCGTATTACACCGCCAAGGGCAACCTGCACGTGATTGACGGCATGTTGCCGATTGCCGCGGTGAGCACCGCCGTGGCGGCGGTTGTGGATCGCGTTTAGAGTGGATTGCGTTTGATGTTGTTGCTTCCAAACGGGCTTAAAAAAGCCTGTTTGATCGGTTGACGGGGATGTGAATCGTCTTTAAGGGACGGTCAAATTCTCACTTCGATCCAAGGCACGTTTGGGGAAGGTCATTTCCCTCGCGCGGCCTTGTTCCTTTGGGGCGCGGAGAGCCATGTGGCCATCTGTAACCCGCTGAAATGTTAGGAGATTATCTGTGGCCCGTATTGCTGGCGTCAACATACCCACCAACAAGCGCGTTGAAATCGCGCTGCGTTACATCCATGGCATCGGCCCGGTCAATGCCAAGGTTATTTGCAAAGAAGTCAAGATTCCGGTCGAGCGCCGGGTGAACGAGCTTTCGGACGCCGAAGTGCTGGCAATCCGCGAAATCATCGACCGTGACTACACGGTGGAAGGCGACCTTCGCCGCGAAGTTTCAATCAACATCAAGCGCCTGACGGATCTTGGTGCGTACCGTGGACTTCGCCACCGCAAAGGCCTGCCGGTTCGTGGCCAGCGCACGCATACCAATGCTCGCACCCGCAAAGGCCCCGCAAAGGCCATCGCCGGCAAGAAAAAATAAGGAATACGCATCATGGCCAAAGAAGCTGCCGGCAAAACACGCCGCAAAGAACGCAAGAACGTTTCATCCGGCGTTGTGCATGTGAATGCCTCGTTCAACAACACGATGATCACCATCACCGATGTGCAAGGCAACACCATTTCGTGGGCGTCGTCGGGCAAGATGGGGTTCAAGGGGTCGCGCAAGTCCACGCCCTATGCGGCGCAGATGGCCGGCGAGCAAGTGGCGCGTTCCGCCATGGAGCACGGCATGCGGACTGTTGAAGTTGAAGTGTGTGGTCCGGGTTCGGGCCGTGAGTCAGCGTTGCGGGCGTTGCAATCGGTGGGATTGCAGGTCACGTCGATCCGCGACGTCACGCCCATTCCGCACAATGGCTGCCGCCCGCCAAAGCGTCGCCGCGTCTAACTGAAATCCGGATGGCGCAGGTGGTGCCGTCCCAAACAAACCGAATGGTTGGGGGTCCTTCAGACCCTCGGAGGCTAACGGGAAATCATGAACATGCAGGTCAACCAGAAAAACTGGCAAGAACTTATCCGCCCGGGGAAGATTGACATCCAGTCCGGCAAGGACCGCCGCCGGGTGGCGACGATTGTGGCGGAACCGCTGGAACGTGGCTTTGGCACGACATTGGGCAACGCGCTGCGCCGCGTATTGCTGTCGTCGTTGCAGGGTGCGGCTGTCACATCGGTGCAAATCGATGGTGTGCTGCACGAGTTCTCGTCGATCGCCGGTGTGCGCGAGGATGTGACCGACATCATTTTGAACATCAAGGAAATCGCCTTTGCGATGCATGCGGAAGGGCCCAAGCGCCTGAGCCTGCGCAAGGAAGGTCCGGGTGTGGTGCGCGCGGGTGACATCCAGCAGTCTGCCGATGTCATTGTGCTCAATCCAGAACATGTGATCTGCACCCTCGACCAGGGAGCGGAAATGCGCATGGAATTCACGATCAACAATGGCAAGGGCTATGTGGCGGCTGACCGCAACCGGCCGGAAGACGCGCCCATTGGCATGATCCCGGTGGACTCGGTGTATTCGCCGGTGCGCAAGGTGTCGTACCGTGTGGAGAATACGCGCGAAGGCCAGATCCTGGATTATGACAAGCTGATCATGACGGTCGAAACCAATGGTGCCGTGTCGCCGGAGGATTCGGTGGCCTATGCCGCACGCATTCTGCAGGACCAGATGACGGTGTTCATCAACTTCTCGGAACCGGTTGCGCATGTGGCGGAAGAAACACGCTCGGAACTGCCGTTCAACGCGGCCCTTTTGAAGAAGGTGGACGAGCTGGAACTTTCGGTGCGTTCGGCCAACTGCCTGAAGAACGACAACATTGTCTACATCGGCGATTTGATCCAGAAGACCGAAGCCGAAATGCTGCGCACGCCGAACTTTGGGCGCAAGTCGCTCAACGAGATCAAGGAAGTGCTGGCGCAGATGGGATTGCATCTGGGCATGGAGGTCACCAACTGGCCACCGGAAAACATCGAAGAGCTGGCGAAGAAACTCGAGAGCCACTACTGATAATTGTTCCGTGTACGGATCGTATGCGGTGTTGAAGGAGAAGTAAAATGCGTCATGGTTTCAAAGGCCGGCAGCTCAACCGCACATCCGAGCATCGCAAGGCCATGTTCGCCAACATGTCGGCCTCGCTGATCAAGCATGAGCAGATTGTCACGACCTTGCCCAAGGCGAAGGACCTGCGTCCGATTGTCGAGAAGCTGGTGACGCTGGCGAAAAAGGGTGGCCTGCATGCCCGGCGCCAGGCGGTTTCGCAGGTTGGTGATGTTGAGCAGGTGAAGAAGCTGTTTGATGTTCTGGCGGCGCGTTACAAGGACCGCAAAGGCGGCTATTTGCGCATCATGAAGGCGGGTTTCCGCTATGGTGACGCTGCTCCGCAGGCGGTCATCGAATTTGTTGACCGCGATGTGAAGGAAAAGGGCAAGGATTCAGGCCCGGTGCGGAAAAAAGAAGAAGCCGAGGCGGCGTAAGGCGCTGCCGGTTTTATCGAAGCAGTTACACGTTCTGTCATGGCCCGCCACACGCGGGCCATTTGCTTTTGCGAGCCGCAGGTGGCCCGCCTGAAGCGGGCCATGACGGGTTTTGTTGGTTTTTTGGAATGCTGGCGTGTGTCTGGATGCGAAAGCCGCTGCGGCGTTGCACCACCCCCTCAGTCACTTCGTGACAGCTCCCCCACCCACCTACGCCAAAGCTTCGGCGGACGAGGGAGCGTCAAGGTTCAATCGACGTGATAGGCGGTGACTTCGCTTTCCATCATTTGGGGCACGACGGCGAGTTTGCCTTTGTCGATCACATCAAGATCGGCGCTGCCGGGTTTGAGGTCGAGAAGCTGTTCAAAGGTGCCGTCCTTTTTGACGCGCAAAAGACTGCCCGCGATGAAGTCGGTGACGAGGAAGTTGCCATGGGAATCGCGGCCAATCCCATCGAGATTGCCAACCGGTGTGCCGTTGCCAAGGTTTGACACGGCTTTGGTGGCAAGATCGATGGTCATGAGATTGCCAAGGCTGTCAGTCGAACCATCATCATGCATGCCCTTGCCCCAACCGGCCACCAGCAGCTTGTTGCCATGGATGACGCGCAGGCCATTGATGTGGGGCAGGTCCTTGTCCAGCCAGACGGACATCTTGCCGTCCTTGAGCTGCCAGATTGTGGATTTGGCGATATCCGAAACATAGACGTTGCCTGCGGCATCCACCGCCGGATCGTTCAGGAAAACGGCTCCTTCAGCTTTGTAGAAAATATTGACCTTGCCGGTGCGGGTATCGATTTCGGCGAGGCGGTCGATGTCGGTGACATAGAGCTTGAAGCCGTTGATGACCATGCCTTTGGGTGCGTTCAGGCCAGCTTCAATCCATTTTTGTTTCAGCATTTTGCCGTCGCGCGAAATGGTCGAAATGAAGCCGTTGCCATCCTTGCCGGTGGGGCCGCCGCCATTGATGTTGGAGACATACATGACCTGGTTGGAGACATCGAGAAGCACGCTCTCGGGATTGCTGAAACCGGTCAGGGTCCAGCGCTTGACCGTGTGGGAATGGGCGGCGACAGAGCCCGCGATGAAAAGTGCTGCCGCTGCCACGGCCAGTTTTGCGCTGAACTTCATTGGAATTATCCTCTCCTGAATTTGCGGGGAGAATTCCGGCTATGGCCGCCAATGGCAAGGATTTTCTTCAAATTTGACGCATTCATCTTGAATTAAGGTTGATGGCCGGCAGCGGGCTTGTGCGCAATTCTTGTTGCCTCGGCCGGGGAGGGCGTTCATTCTGTCGTGAGTTGACACAATCCGGGATGGGCACATGCGCGTCGGTTTTTACCCTGGTTCCTTTGATCCTGTCACTTTTGGGCATCTGGACATCATTGCCCGGGCCGGACGGCTGGTGGACAGGCTGGTGATTGGGGTGGGAGTGCATGCATCGAAGCAAACATTGCTGAGCGGGGCGGTCAGGGTGAAATTGCTCGAGACCGTCACAGCGCCCATCGCCGAGCACAGCACGCTGAAGATCAGTGTGGTGACGTTTCAGGGCCTGGCGGTTGAAGCAGCCAAGGTGGCCCATGCCAATGTCATCATCCGGGGCTTACGCGATGCGTCCGATTTCGACTATGAGGTACAGATGGCGCAGATGAACACCGCTCTGGCGGGGACCATCGAAACAGTGTTCCTGGCGGCATCACCGGCCACGCGGATGATTGCTTCATCATTGGTCAAACAGATCGCCAAGATGGGTGGCGACACGTCGCTGTTCCTGCCGCCAGAGGCAAAAAAGGCCGTGGACGCGGCCCTGGTTTAGCTTGTGCAGGAGCGTTGCAACGGCACGCGAATACGGCTAGTTCCAGCGCATTAGAGCATCGGACGGTCAATTGACCGTCCACAAGGTGCTCTAACGCTTTGAATCTGGAGCAACTTACACTTCGCAAATGATTCCATTTGCTCGTACGTTGCCCTAAACCGGAGTTTCACATGAGAACATATCTACTTGCCGCAGGGCTTTTGGCTGGCTTGTCGTGGCCGGCACTGGCGGCTGACAAGCTTACCGTTGAGACCAGCATGGGCTGTTCGTTTGACATTGAGTTGCGGGCGGATCTTGCGCCAAGACATGTGGCGCAGATCACCAAACTTGCCAGTGCCGGTTTTTACAACGGCATCGTATTTCACCGGGTGATTGATGGCTTCATGGCGCAAACAGGTGATCCAACGGGAACCGGCATGGGTGGATCGCAGGAGCCAGACATTCCGGCGGAATTTTCGCCTGAGAATTTCGCGCGCGGTGTGGTTGGCATGGCGCGATCGCAAAACCCGGATTCCGGCAACAGCCAGTTTTTCGTGATGTTTGCGGAGGGCGCATTTCTGAACGGCCAATACACGGTGTGGGGCAAGGTTGATGATGCGGGCATGGCTTGCATCGACAAGGTGAAGCGCGGTGAACCGCCAGACAACCCAGACAAGATGACGAAAGTGACGGTGCAATAATGGCTGACCTCGAGAACACAATCTACATGGACCTCGATCACGGACGTGTGGTGATTGAATTGTTGCCAAAGCTGGCACCCTTGCATGCAGACCGCATCCGGGAACTGGCGCGCGCCAAGTTCTATGACAATGTGGTGTTTCACCGGGTCATTGAAGGTTTCATGGCGCAAGGGGGCGATCCCACCGGTACTGGCACGGGAGGCTCGAAGAAGCCTGACTTGAGGGCCGAGTTTTCGGCTGAACCACATGTGCGCGGTGTGTGCTCGATGGCGCGGTCGCAGAGTCCGAATTCGGCCAACAGCCAGTTTTTCATTGTGTTTGATGATGCCAGTTTCCTCGACAACAAATACACGGTGTGGGGCAAGGTGACATCGGGCATGGAATTCGTTGACAAGTTGAAGCGCGGTGAGCCGCCGCGCCAACCGGACAAGATCAAGACCATGCGGGTTGCCGCGGACGTCAAGGCGTAAACAAGCGGCCCGCCCCCAAGGTGGGCCGTTTTCCTTCATCATGCGTGTTGCCGAATTTGATTTTGAATTGCCGCCGGACCGCATTGCGTTGCGTCCGGCAGTGCCGCGTGATGCGGCGCGGATGCTGGTGGTGGGTGAGGCTTTGCGTGACCAGCATGTGAGGGATTTGCCTTCTGTTTTGCGCAAGGGTGATGTGCTGGTTTTCAACAATACCAAAGTGGTGCCGTCAGCTTTGAGTGGTGTGCGTTTTGGCCGCCATGGCACGACGCCGAAAATCGACGTGCTTTTGCATTTGCGCGAGGCCGCCAACATCTGGCGAGCTTTTGCCAAGCCGGCCAAAAAGCTGGAAGCGGGTGACCGTGTGGTGTTCGGGGCGCTGGAAGCTGTGGTGTCCAGCAAGGGCGAGCAGGGCGAAATCATTCTCACTTTTGCGCTGGAAGGGACGGCGCTGGATGCGGCCATTGCCAAAGTAGGGCGCATGCCATTGCCGCCTTACATCGAGAGCAAACGGGCGCAGGACACGCAAGATGCCGCTGACTATCAGACGGTATTTGCGGCACGCGACGGGGCTGTAGCCGCGCCGACGGCCTCCCTGCATTTCACCCATGACTTGTTGAAGCGGCTGAAAGACATTGGAATTGAACAGGAATTTGTGACCCTGCATGTGGGTGCAGGCACGTTTCTGCCGATGAAGGCGGAGGATACGGTTGATCACAAAATGCACGCGGAGTGGGGTGACATTCCTGCCGAAGTTGCCGGGCGGTTGCGGATTGCCAAATCCGAGGGTCGCCGGATCATACCCGTTGGAACGACAGCGCTGCGTCTGCTGGAAACGTCGCGACTGGAGGCGTTTACGGGATTCACTGACATCTTTATTACGCCGGGACATGAGTTTTGTGCGGCGGATGCATTGATGACCAATTTTCATTTGCCGCGGTCGACGCTTTTTGCGCTGATTGCCGCGTTTGCAGGGCTTGAACGCATGAAGGTGGCCTATGCACACGCGATTGCCCATGATTATCGCTTCTATTCCTACGGCGATGCCAGCCTGCTCATGCCCGCGCCATGACCACAGCGTTTGGATTCACGTTACATAAAACGCTGGGCCGGGCGCGGCTGGGCACCGTGCACACGGGGCGCGGCGACATTCGCACGCCGGCTTTCATGCCGGTTGGCACCGTGGGCACGGTGAAGGGGCTGTACCTCAACCAAGTGAAAGACACCGGTGCTGACATCATTCTTGGCAACACCTATCACCTGATGTTGCGTCCGGGTGCGGAGCAGGTGGCGAAGCTGGGGGGCTTGCACAGGTTTATCAGGTGGGACGGGCCGATCCTGACGGACAGTGGCGGGTTCCAGATCATGTCGCTTTCCAAAATCCGCAAGATCAGGGAGCAGGGGGCGACGTTTCAATCGCACATTGATGGCAGCAAACATGAGTTGACGCCGGAGCGGGCGATGGACATTCAACGCTTGCTCGGGTCCGACATCCAGATGCAGCTGGACCAGTGCATTGAATTTCCGCACACGGAAAAACAGGCGGAAGCGGCGATGGAACTTTCGTTGCGCTGGGCGCAGCGTTCACGCGTTGCTTTCGGTGTACAAGTGGGGCGCGGGAATTTTGGCATTGTGCAGGGTGGCATCAACGCGGGCTTGCGGCAACGGAGTGCCGAGGGACTGATATCAATCGGCTTTGAAGGCTATGCCATTGGCGGGCTTGCTGTTGGTGAAGGGCAGAAACTCATGCTTGAGACCATCGACATCACTGAACCACATTTGCCAACAGACAAGCCACGTTACCTGATGGGGGTGGGCACGCCGGAGGATTTGTTGGAGTCCGTGGCGCGGGGCATCGACATGTTTGACTGCGTATTGCCAACGCGGTCCGGGCGACACGGGCAAGCGTTCACGCGTTTTGGACGCATCAACATCCGCAATGCCAAGCATGCGTCGGACATGCGGCCGCTGGATGGGGAGCATCCATGCCCGGCGTTGTCGCAGTATTCGCGAGCTTATTTGCATCACCTGATCAGGTCTGGGGAAATGCTGGGCATGATGCTGATGTCGTGGGCGAACATTGCCTACTATCAATCGTTGATGCAGGGCATGCGGGAGGCGTTGGCAGCGGGGAGGTTTGAGGATTTCCGGATGGAGACGCATGCGATGTGGAAGCGGGGGGATGTCTAATACCATTGGCACTATGAACTGACCTTCCTTCCCCCCTTGCGCAGGGCTATTGCATATGAGTCATAGCGAGAACAAAGTAGTCGTCATCCCATGCACATTTCTTGAGCCTGTGGCTGATGGGGACCTTTGGCTTGTCG
>JAYVKC010000117.1:0-23316 GCA_043768765.1 Hyphomicrobiales bacterium
ACGGCCAGAAGAACTGACTCATGTACTGAATCGTCATGGCCCGCTTCATGCGGGCCAACCATCTGATATCAAACCATAGATGGCCCGCTTGAAGCGGGCCATGACGGACTTGGGCCATGACGGACTTGGGATGGGTTTGTTCAAATGGCCGTTGGCATCACCCTTCACGGGAGCACGCTGCGCGTGACCAACATGAAAGCTGTGGAACTCTGGTTTTTGGCAGGCCAATTGCTGCATTCAGCACCGTTTGGCGAAGACCGTTCCAGTGCCTGCAATAGACAGAACCAGTCCGACGGGTCGATAAGGGTTGTGACCGGATTGCACGGCACCGAAATCAAATGGCAGTGTGATTCACCTTGCTTGGCTTCGCTCTTTGCGGTGGCAGAACTGCTGGACGATTGGCGCGCACCGTTTGTGCTGCGCTACGATATTTCAGGCTGAGCCGAAGAAAGGCTGACCGATGGCCGAAAGGCCCGCAACCGCTTGCACGACATTGCCACCGTTGCTTGCCGAAGTCATGCAGTCGGGTACGTGTCCCCCCGATCAATCCGTCGACTGTGTATATGAACCCAGCTTGGACATCTTTCTGGTTGAACGCATTGGCACGAAATCCATGATTGGGATGTTCTTCGGCACCAGCATCTCTTCATTTCCCTGTCACGCCAAAGGCACCTATGGCCGGGCCATAAGTGCAGGCTATGAGGCAGCCATTCGTGAAGGGCAGCAACGCTACGAACAGGTGCTTGCATCGATCAAGTTCCCGGACAACACCAGGCGCTGGGTGCCGTACCACCGGTTGGTGATACCGGCGCGGGGGCAGGCAAACAGAAATTCGGTTCGAGTTGTCTCGGAAATTGCGCCGGTGGACTTGCGTGTCATTTGATTAAACCTGACACAACTGCAACGGGTTAACGCAAGGTTCATTCCTGTTGCCCAAGTATCGCGTTTGGAACTGCGCTTGGATTCACAAGCTCGCTGCGGCCAGGAATATGCAAACACTGGATTTTTGGATTGATAACGGGTGTCTTGTTGAGCGCCCACTCCTCTTCGCCGGGCAAGAACCCAGCGAGAAGTCGCTTGTCCAATTGGGCCGTTTTGTCAAAATTGAATCAAGTGAAACGGGCACCACGGTCAAATGGTCGATGTTTTCGCCCAACTGGGCCTCCCTGTATTTTGCCGAAGAATGGCTCAAAAGCCTGCCAGGACCCTATGTTTTGAGGTTCTTCAATGCCGGCTGGTTCAGCGAAACCTATGATGACACCAAAGCAGCATCCTCCCGGATCAGGCAACTGATTGGCAAGGCGGACGTCCGGTTTTCAGCCAGGGCATTCGCCCGCTCGTTTCAACCAACCATCACCAGATTGCCCGACAGGCTGCGTGAAGCCTGGGAGGCAGGTGCTGCACCGCCGGATGCGACTGTCGTATGCAGCATTGATGCGGCAAGCGGCATTGCCCAAGTGGAATCAGTTGGCCACGCGTCTGCCATTGCCAGCATTTGGGGTGTTTCACCCGTCACCTTTCCTTGCCTGACGGGGCATAGCTATGACCGCGTTGTGTCAGGCGCCTATCACGATGTGCTGCGCACCGGCCGCCCGAGCTACAGCCATGTGATTGCCGCGATGACGCAGCCGGATGGCGAAATCAAGTGGCACGGCTACCAGCGTGTCGTGCTGCCGGGCACCACCCGCTTCAACGGCAACCCTACAGTGAATGTTGTGGGGCACGTATCGGCTGTTGAGATTCCACTTTTGTAGTCATCATCTCGTCGACGATTTGTTCAAGCCCGTTGCGGTCGATGACACAAAGGTATTCAACGGGATCGATGCCTTCCGAGGCCCACTCCCAGCGCAAGAAGCCACGCTCGATTGTGGTGTAACCAATGCGCCCCACATGGCCGTGGCCCGCCATTTGTGAATTTGCCAGTCCCCACACCGCATCAGGATTCCATTTGATCAGGGCAATGAGAATGCCAAGGCGGGTGAAGGCCTCGAACACGCGGCGGTTCCGCACCTGTTTGTCGACCCAGATTTCCCCATGGTACACCAAGCGTCCGCGCAGCCTTTCACTGATGCTGTCGCGTGGCGGACGGGCGTGGCTCGGAACCATGAGTTCCTGTCGGCGCATGTAAACCCCAATCATGTAAGGAGCGCACCAATCAGCCAGGCTGGTATCGATGTAATCGCAACGGAAAGCCTGGAGCCCGCACACCTTTCCAGCGTGGTCAATCAATGACAGCCAGTAGGCCCGGTTGCTGCCAAATTCGCAGACATTGGCATCATGCATCGGTGCCACCGGCATGTCGCGCGCGGCGCGTTTGGCAACGTGCATCTGCTGCATGTCCGAACTCGCCTGCGCTTCAAAGCCAAGCTGGGCCAGTTCTCGAAACAACGATGAAGTGGCAAGGGCCGCATTCAAGGGGTTTCGCAAACCGTTGTTCGTCATGTCAGGCATACCCACTCCACAAACTGCATCAGCTTTTTCCCATCAAGTGCAATAGAGGAGAAGTTTTAACCAAATCTTTTGGCTGTGAAACCTGCCCTTTTCAGCAGGTATCGGCTGTTGGTGGTCGGGGTATCATACCAACGGCCATTTGAATAAACCCATCCCAAGTCCGTCATGGCCCGCTTCAAGCGGGCCATCTATGGTTTGATATCAGATGGTTGGCCCGCTTGAAGCGGGCCATGACGATTCTAGTACATGTGTCAGTTCTTCTGACCGTTGGTATCCGTTATGCAACCTTGGCGATTCTTCCACTCGGGTGACGTGTAACCCGGCCCGCAATTTCCAGTTCCAGAAGAATTGCTGTCACACACTCTGCCGGCAGCTGGCTCTCACGAATGATGTCATCCAAATGGGTCTCTGTGGGTGACAAGAGTGACAGCACCCGGTCACGCTCAGTGTCGCTGGGTTCGGGTTCGCTGATGCTGTCGACCTGTTCCAGCTCCAGAAATATCTGGTTGCGCGGGCTGCTCGCGGAACTGAGTGCTTCAAGCACATCATCAGCCGATGACAAGATCGCTGCACCGTCCTTGATCAGCCTGTTGGTGCCTTCGGAACGCGGATCAAGCGGCGAGCCTGGCACCGCAAAAACATCACGGCCCTGTTCAGCCGCAAAGCGGGCGGTGATGAGCGAGCCCGAGCGCAATGCGGCCTCCACCACGATGACGGCCCGCGACACGCCAGAGATGATGCGGTTGCGCCGGGGAAAGTGCTCGGCCTTGGGCGCTGTGCCCGGAACCATTTCGCTGATCAACAGACCTCTTTCGATGATGTCGCGTTGCAGTTTTTCGTTCTCGGGTGGATAAAAGTAATCCACACCTCCGGCCACCACGGCAGCGGTTGCATGTGCGATACTTGCTTGGTGGGCAGCCGTGTCAATGCCGCGCGCCAAGCCTGAAACCACCAGCAGCCCGGCATCAGACAATCGTTCCGCAATCATGCGGGTAAACTTCAAGCCAAGGGCAGATGCATTGCGCGCCCCCACAATGGCTACTGCATCCTTCGACGCAAAATCCAAATGACCCGCCACACACAAGAGGGGAGGGGCACTGTGGATGTGCCGCAGATACGGCGGGTAACCAGTCTCGCCGGCGGCCACAAATCGTGCACCCATGCCGGCAGCGCGTGCGATATCCTGTTCCGCTGTTGATCGGGCATAAATCCGCAGTGACGTCTTGCGTCCACCGCGTCGCGACAAATCAGGTAGTGCCCGCAACGCTTCGCGGGCCGTTCCAAACTTTTGCAACAACGTGCGAAAAGTCACAGGACCAACATTTTCGGACTGTGACAACTGCAGCCAGCTGATGCGCTCCTCGTCGTCCAGGTGGCGTTCGATCGTCACGCCTTTCCGCCCAGGGAAATCTTCGACTCCTCGCCACGCAAAAGCCGGGCAATATTTTCGCGGTGCATGACCCAGATCACGACACCCAGGATGGCCGTTGGCAACAAAAGATCATGTCGCCCCAGCGCCCAGACTATGAACGGCACAGCGGCACTGGCCAGCAAGGCCGCGAGTGATGAAAACCGAAACACGAGTGCGGCGGCTATCCAAAGCGCCAGAAACGCCACGCCAAGGACCCAGTAAAATCCAAACAACACGCCGATGGCAGTTGCAACACCCTTGCCGCCCTTGAATGACAGCCAAGCCGGAAACAGGTGCCCGGCTACAGCACCGGCAGCTGCCGCCAGGGCCGCATCTTGTCCCGCCCATTTGAACGCCAGAAAAACCGGAATGAACCCTTTTAGTCCATCCAGCAGCAACGTGAGTGCAGCGATGGACTTGTTGCCGGTACGCAGCACATTGGTGGCACCAATGTTGCCAGAGCCGATGGAGCGCACATCACCCAGTCCAGCAGCGCGCGTCAGCAACAAACCAAACGGTATGCTGCCACACAGATATCCCAAACATGCAAACAACAGCGCGTTCACAGTCCCGTTCCCCTGCGAACAAGGCTAGGCGTAAACCGTTGCGCCCGCAACGACTGTCTGAATGGCACGCCCCTCGAGGGTACGGTGTTCCAGCGGCGAGTTTTTGGATCGGGATTTCAATGAACCCGGCTCTACCTTCCAGTTTCGGACAGGATCGACAATGCAGAAATCCGCAGGCGAACCTGCCGCCAGCCGTCCCTGCGGCAAATGCAATAGTTTTGCCGGTTGTTCCGACAGGACTTCCACCAGGCGGCTGATGGGCAATCCTTCATTGTGGTGCAAGGCGAGTGCACTTGAAAGCAGCGTGTCGAGGCCCACCGCCCCGAATGCGGCTTCAGCGAAAGGCAACCGCTTGGTATCAGGGCTTTGCGGGTCATGCGAAGAGACAATGACATCTATGGTTCCGTCTGCCACGGCATCAACCAGCGCCCGCCGGTCGTCTTCGGATCGCAATGGCGGCGACAGCTTGAAGAATGTCCGATACGCGCCAACGTCTGTTTCATTCAGAACCAGATGATGGATGGAAACCCCACACGACACGGGCAATCCCATGTCCTTGGCCCGCCGGATGACATCCAGTGAATGGCGCGAAGAAATTTGCGCGGCGTGATATCGCGCACCCGTCATTTGCACCAGGCGCAAGTCGCGTTCCAGCAGAATGACCTCATTCATCGCGGGATTTCCAGACAAGCCCAGCCGCGTCGCAATTTCACCGGCATTCATCACGCCGGAGGACAGCGTGGGCTCCTCCACATGCTGCACCACCAGCATGTCAAAATCCCTCGCGTACGTCAGGGCGCGGCGAAAAACATTGGCGTTGGCAACGGCGCGCGTTGCATCTGTGATGGCAACGGCACCTGCTTCTTTCAACAGGCCTATTTCGCAGATGTGTTCGCCCAGCATGCCCTTGGTGATGGCTGCCATGGGTGCCGCCCGCACAATGGCCGTGTCGCGCGCCCGGCGCAAAACAAAGTCAACCATGGCCGCGTCGTCAATCGCGGGCGTTGTAGTGGGCATGACGATCATGGTTGTAATGCCACCGCCCGCCGCCGCTTCCGATGCGGAAGCAAGTGTTTCCCGGTGTTCGCTGCCGGGTTCACCGGTGAACACACGCATGTCGATGAGGCCGGGGAGAATATGGCAGCCATGGCAATCGACAATGCTGGCAACGTCGCCCACATGGCCTTGCGTCACGTCGACACCGCACGCTTCGATGTCTGCGCCAGAAACCAGCACCCCGCCTCGCACGCCTTTGACGACCGCGTTTACAAAGGCGCGGCGGGAGGGGGGTAACAACGCGTTCATCCCTGCCTCCGTACACGGTGCAACGCATCCAGCACCGCCATGCGCACGGCGACACCCATTTCAACTTGCTCGTGGATCACCGATTGTGCGCCATCAGCAACACTGGAATCAATTTCAACCCCGCGGTTCATCGGTCCCGGATGCATGACCAGGGCACCAGGCTTCGCCAGTTTCAGTTTCTCTTCAGTGAGGCCATAAAACCGGTAGTATTCCCGTAAGGAAGGCACAAAAGCGCCACTCATCCGCTCCAGCTGCAGCCTCAACATCATGACCACATCGGCGTTCAGGATTCCTTCTTCCATTTTACGGAACACACTGACGCCATAGTTCTCCACCCCAGCCGGTATCAGTGTTGATGGCGCAACCACATGTACCCGCGCACCCAGCATCGTCAGCAACTGGATGTTCGAGCGCGCCACGCGTGAATGCAAAACATCTCCACAGATGGCGACAATTTTGCCCTCGAGTGTGCCCAGGTGGCGGCGGATGGTGAGGGCATCAAGCAACGCCTGTGTGGGATGCTCGTGTTGCCCGTCCCCGGCATTGATGACAGCACACGTCACTTTTTGGGCAAGCAGTTCCACAGCGCCAGACGATTGGTGGCGCACCACCAGATAGTCGGGATGCATGGCATTGATGGTCATGGCGGTATCCAGAACTGTTTCACCTTTTGACACCGACGACGTGGCAACCGCCATGTTCATGACATCTGCACCCAAGCGCTTGCCCGCGATCTCGAAAGAGCTCTGGGTCCGGGTTGAATGTTCAAAGAACAGGTTAACCTGTGTCTGGCCAGTGAGAATGACGTTGCGGGTGTCGGCAGTGCGATTGAACCTGACATAGGTGTTCGCCAGATCGAGGAGCGCAGAAACTTCAAGGGGATTGAGGTCGGTCACCGCCAGCAGGTGCGGTGCCTTGAAAACCAGCGGCGGATTTTTGAGTCTAACCATCAAAAACAGGTGTCTAGGTGG
The DNA here is from genome assembly GCA_043768765.1 of Hyphomicrobiales bacterium. Lineage (GTDB taxonomy): Bacteria > Pseudomonadota > Alphaproteobacteria > Rhizobiales > Aestuariivirgaceae > Aestuariivirga. Next base: position 6,705 of record JAYVKC010000117.1, read on the forward strand.
TCTGCCGCCGACATACAAGGGTTACAGGCAACAGGCACTCATTCGTGTTTAACCACCCGCCATGCGGTAAATACCGATGCCAATGGCCAGCATTCCAACCGCAATCGTCAGCGCCCGTCGTGGCGTGATCTTCGATAGATAACCGCCAATAATGGCTGCCGGCAGACCACCCGCGACCAGCCCGGCGACAGGCCAGGCCACGGTTTGCCAGTCAGCACCACCTTCCCAATGGCCAATGGCATAGGCCGAAACAAAGGCGGTGAAGACCGCAATGCTGACAATGAACTCACCAAAATTGCTCGAGCCAATGGCGTAGCGCGACTCCGTTCCCGAACCCAACAGGCTGGTGGTTACAATGGGCCCCCAACTTCCGCCAATGCCTTCCACCAGACCGCCGGCAAAACCAATGACGCGGGTGTAAGCCGCAGGCAGCAGGCGTGGTGCAATGCCGCTGATGCCACGCCATACGATCAACGCGCCAATGAAGAACAGATAGGCCGTCACAAACACGGTGAGCGCCTGGCCTTTCAAGCTGGCCAGGATCAGCGCACCTATCACACCACCAATTGCGCCGAACACACTGACAGCAATGACAATTTTCTTGTTGAGGTTGCCATGGTAATAATGTGACAGGGCAGCGGCACCCGTCGTCGGCAGTTTCGCGGCATTCACACTGGCGGAAACCAGCGCCGGCGGGATGCCCTGCGACAAGAGCACGGACGCCGAGATCACGCCAAAGCCCATGCCCAGCGCACTGTCAATTACTTGCGCCACAAAGCCAATGATGGCGAATATCCAGAAATCCGTCATGTTGGAATTCAGGCCGGAACTGACTGGCGTGTTTCGGTGCGGATCACCTTGCCATTGGCACTGAAGTGGATTCCGCATTCGGTTTTTTCCGTGCCCATCCAGCGTCCGGCGCGCGGGTTTTCGTCGCTGCCACCCATGTTGGTGCAGGGAATGCAGCCAATGGAGCGGTAACCCAAAAGTTTAAGCGGATGCGACGGCAGGTGGTGCGCCTGCATGTAGCCCAAAAGTTCAAGTCCGCTGAAGCCTGCCAGCGGCTCTACTTTCAATCGGTCATCGGCGAAAGTGACATAGTCGAGATTGGCGCGCGCAGCGCCATGAAATCGTTTCCGGCCTGATATCATGACATCGAACCCCCGCAAGGCTTTGTCCATGGGCACCGTCTTGCGGATATGGCAGCAAAGATCTGTGTCATTTTCGTGGAGCCTGCCGTCAGGATCAACGCGGTTCAAATCCGCACCATCAGGCTTCATGATACGCACATTGGTGAGGCCAAGTTCACGCGTGAGTTGATCTCGGTAGGCCAGCGTTTCCGGAAACAGTTTCTCGGTGTCAAGAAACACCACCGGTAAATCCGGCGCAACTTCGGATACCATGTGCAACAACACCGATGACTCCGCCCCGAAAGAGGACAGTAAAGCAGCGCGACCCGGAAAATCCCGGGCCACAGTGGCCACCAAGGCGCGGCCCTCAAGGCCGGCATAGGCCTCGACATAGTCATTGAGTTTGCTTCTATCCTGCATGGGGTTGCTCTTCCCATGGCTCAAACCCCTGGTGCCGCTCAGACCAGACTTCGCGTTCACCGACGGGGCGATAAAGGCCGCGCTGATAGGCGAGCGACATCTGCCGCGAGGCTCGTTTCCAGTCGTCCAGCGAAAACCGCTCAGTCACTTCGTAACTGTCAATCCCCACCTGATGCATGAACTGCACCTGGTCCGGCAACACGTTGCCCATGGCGCGAATTTCTCCACGATAGCCATCAAGCCGCAGCTGACGCGCCAGTGAATAGGCGCGGCCATCATTGAACGCCGGGAATGGCACGATGACCAGACCAAGCTGGGACAAATATGGCTGCAAATCCTGAATGCGCGTGGTGTTGGCAAGGCGTACACCCAGCACGCCCGGAAATTTCACCAGATAATCCCACTCCTTGGTCAAACGGTCAAAAGGCACAATGATGTTGCCCGTATCGGGAAGAACATCATCCGTACCCAGATGATTCCAGCTGTCGGCGATGAAAGCATTGTCCTTAAGCAGCGGCATAGAGGGCCTCCTTGAACGGTTGCGGGCCAAGGCGGCGGTAGGCGTGCAGGAATTCCTCCCCCGGTTCGCGCAGCTTCACGTAGGTGTTGAGAATCTTTTCGATGGCATCCGGCACTTCGTCGCCTGCAAACCCGGGTCCGAGAATGGAACCGATTGACGCATTTTCGGACGACGAGCCGCCCAGGGTAATCTGGTAGAATTCCTCACCCTTCTTGTCGAGACCAAGAATGCCGATGTGGCCGACGTGGTGATGGCCGCAGGCGTTGATGCAGCCGGAAATGTTGATCTTGATCGGGCCAATCTGCTCCTGCTTCTTGTAGTCGGCAAATTTGCGCGAGATGGATTGCGCGATCGGAATGGAGCGTGCGGTGGCCAGCGAGCAGTAATCAAGGCCGGGGCAGGCGATAATGTCGCCCACCAACCCGTAGTTCGCGGTGGCCAGGCCATGCTGAGCAAGTGTCTGCCAAATGCCATGCACATCCTCCAGCTTCACGTAAGGCAGCACAATGTTCTGGGCATGGCTCACGCGCAATTCATCGTGCGAGAAATTTTCGGCCAGCGTGGCCATCACCCGCATCTGGTCGCCCGTGGCATCGCCGGGAATTTCACCCGTTGCTTTCAGCGAGATGTTGACAATGGCATAACCATCAACGCGGTGAGCCGCGAGGTTGGTCTTGACCCAGCGGGAAAACTCTGGGTGCTTCAGCCGTGCATCTTCAAACGCGGGCACAAACTTTGACAGTTTCTCGTACTTCGGTTCGGCAAAATAGGCGGCGATGCGTTGCAGTTCGCGCTGTTCCACTTCGGTTGTCTGGGCCGGATGGCGGGCATACTCCGCTTCCACTTCGGCGCGGAACTTCTCAGCCCCGATTTCGTGCACCAGAATCTTGATGCGGGCCTTGTATTTGTTGTCGCGCCGCCCATAGAGATTGTAAACGCGCATGATGGCTTCCAGATAGGGAACGAGTTCCTTCTCCGGCAGGAAATCACGCACCGTCACGGCGATCATCGGCGTGCGGCCCTGGCCACCCCCCACCATGACTTCCCAACCGGTTTCACCTTTGTCATTCTTGTGCAGGCGCATGCCAATGTCGTGCACTTTGACGGCGGCCCTGTCGTTCGGCGCACCTGTAACCGCAATCTTGAACTTGCGCGGTAAAAACGAAAACTCAGGATGCAGCGACGACCATTGCCGCAACAACTCGCCCACCGGGCGCGGGTCACCCAATTCATCGGCCGCCGCACCGGCCCAATGATCAGTGGTGACATTGCGAATGCAGTTCCCGGAGGTCTGGATGGCGTGCATTTCCACATCGGCGAGCGCTTGCAGAATATCGGAGGTGTCTTCGAGTTTGATCCAGTTGTACTGGATATTCTGGCGCGTGGTGAAATGGCCGTAGCCCTTGTCCCACTTGTCGGCGATGTAAGCCAGCTGGCGCATCTGCTTCGATGACAACGTGCCATAGGGAATGGCGACGCGCAGCATGTATGCATGCAGTTGCAAGTATAAGCCGTTCATCAGCCGCAAAGGGCGGAATTCATCTTCTGTCAATTCGCCCTTGAGACGGCGATTGGCCTGGTCGCGGAACTGGGCCGTGCGTTCCTTGACGAACTGGTGATCAAACTCATCGTAACGGTACATGTCATGCCTCCACAGCAGCGAATGCGCCGGCTGTTCCATCTGCCTGTTTGCCATGGTCCAGGCGCACTGTCGGTCCCAAGGTGCGAATACGTTCGCGGATGTGCAATGCTCTGATCTTGCCGTCCACACGTTCGGCATCGAACAGATATTGGCCAGTGACGAGATTGGCTTGCACATCGCTCGCGGCACGGGCCTCCAATGCCGCAACGGCCTGCGGTTCCAGTGCCAGCACGGCTTCATCAATGGCCAATTCCCACGTGCCGGTGCGCGTCAGGAAAACCACATCGCCATCACGCAGACGGTTGGCGGTCATTACCTGGCCTTTTTCAACTGTGTTCATGATGCGGCTCTCAGAATGGCGTCACGGATGTCCTCGCGAACCGGGAAGGGGACAATGTCGGCAGACGTCTGGGCTTTCGCCAATCCAACATACAAGATTGATGGTCCGGTCACATTCTTCAACTGGATGGTTTCCCACAGTGAGCCAATGGTGGCGTGCACCACGCGCTCCGTCTCCAGAGTGCCGTTCTCGACGATGGTTACCGGTGTTGCCGGCGCCATGCCGGCGTCGAGAAGCGAAGTGGAAATTTCGCCCGCAGCGCTCAGCCCCATATAAATGGCAATCACGTTGCCGGACTGGGCAAGTGCCGCCCAGTCATGCGACGCCACCCCGGTTTCCGAAGCACCCGTGAGCAGGGTGATGGAGCGGTTGACGCCGCGTTGTGTCAGGGGGAGCTTGGCCGCTGCCGCACAGCCCAAGGCTGCTGTAATGCCAGGCACCACATCAACAGCAATGCCTTTGGCTTCCAATGCCGCCTGTTCTTCACCGCCGCGACCGAAAATGTAGGGATCACCACCCTTGAGGCGCACGACATGCTGCCCTTTGAGGGCCTCACGGATCAAAATGTCATTGATGTTAGACTGCTTGGGCGACACCTCAAACGGAGTCTTGCCAACCGCAATGCGCACCGCATCACGGCGCGCCATTTCGAGCACACCCTTCGACACCAGACGGTCATAAACGATGACGTCGGCTTCCTGGATTTTGAGGTGGGCTTTCAGCGTCAGCAATTCGGGATCACCAGGCCCCGCACCGACAAGTGACACGCGACCCACAGCAGGCTTGGAGTCACCATGCAGGGCATCACCCAACGCCAGTTCATAGGCCACTGCATCACCCGCCAACAGCGCGTCACGCGGCGCACCGAAGAAGAATTCCTGCCAGAAGGATCGGCGGCGATTGCCGTGCGGCACAATACCCGCGACACGGGCCCGCAACTTGGCCGCTGTGGCGGCAAGCAATCCGGTTTGTTGTGGCAGCATCTGGTCTATCTTGGCGCGAATACCCTGGCCCAGAACTGGGGCTGTTCCTTCTGTGCCGATGGCAATCACAACCGGATCGCGATCAACAATCGAAGGAACAATGAAAGTGGAAATATCGGCCTCGTCAACCGCGTTGACAGGAATTCCCAGCGCCTGCGCATCGGCAGAAACCTGGGCATTCAAGGCAGGATCGGCGGAATAGACCAGCGCCGCCCCCTTCAGTAGCGCGGCGTCGTAGATTGTGCCCAGCCAAGTGATACGGTCATCGCGCAATTCCGCATGCAATTCTTCCGCGATCACACCAATTTTGGCACTGGTTTTGCGCAGCAACCGGACCTTGCGGACAGCTTCCTCGCCACCGCCGACCACCACCACTTTACGTTCCTGCAGATCCACAAAAATCGGGAAATAGCGCATGTCCAGTCTCCGGTTTCAGCTCTTGTTCGTCATTCCGCACGGTCTGAAACTCACCAATTCTGCGGATTAACTTGCATTATGCCATATTTTCAGGCATCTTGACCGCATATCAGAAAGCGACGAACGGCGTGTTCGTTATTCCGAACACTAGGCGGGGCGAATGGCATTGTCAACCAAAAAGACCAGCAAAAAACAGGATAACGGCACCGAAGAAGCCCAAGGTGAATTGGGCAAAACCATCCAGCGCCTGCGCAAAGCCTACAACATGTCGCTGGGCGACCTGTCAGAGCAATCCGGGGTGGCAAAGTCGATCATCTCGCAGATTGAGCGCAATGAAACCAACCCCACCATTTCCACGGTCATGCGCCTGTCCAAGGCACTGGACACGACCATTGATGAGGTGTTGCGGGGTGAAGCTTCATCGTTGTTTCTGGAGCACCAGCCGAAATCCGCCGTGCCCATGCTCGAAAGCCAGGACGGCCTCTGCCGCCTCGCCATCGTCGGTCCCTTGAATCTGGTGGACGTGTTCCAATGGTATGACTTTCACGCCAAGGCGTCTGGCATCCTCGAATCTTCGCCGCACCCGCCGGGCACCATTGAGCATCTCTACATCGTCAAAGGTGAGCTCGAAGTCACAACCGGCGCTGAAACAAAAATTGCCAAGCCCGGTGAGGCCTTGCGTTTCAGGGCCGACGTGCCCCACAAGATTGTCAACATTGGCACAAGCGATGCCCATGCGGTAATGGTCCTGGCCTTGCGCCAGTTCGGGGCAGGGGCCTGATATTTTTCGGAGAACAGCATGTCATTGGATGCGGATATCGAATGCCTGGTCAGGCAAGAGCAAGCCCTGCGCTTCAAGTCTTTCAGCGAACAGGATGCATGGACTCTCGGCAATGCCATGCGAACGCTGGCACTGGAGCGCAAACTGGGATTTGTCATCGACATCAGGATCGGGGCGCGGCCACTGTTTTATACGGCACTGCCGGGCACGGTGCAGGACAATTACGAATGGGTGCGCCGCAAGGTGCGCACCGTCTTGCGCTTTGAAAAATCCTCGTACCGTGTGGGCCGCGAACACGAGAAAAAGAACGTCGTGTTCTCCGCCATCCGTGGCATCAATCCAATGAAATATACGCTGGCGGGTGGCAGTTTCCCCATCCATGTCAACGGTGTTGGCGTCATTGGCGCTGTCACCGTGTCCGGCGTGCCGCAACGCAAAGACCATGAATTTGTGGTCGAGTGCCTGTGCAAATTCCTGGGGCTGTCCTACGCTGATTTGGCTTTGCCAGCGGAATAAGCTGATGCCGGTTGATATCTGGTTCTGGGTTTTCGCAGGGGTCGCCACATTTCTGGTGGGCGCATCCAAGGGCGGCGTGCCCATGGTTGGAATTCTGGCCGTTTTTGTGCTGGCACAATACATGTCGCCCATCATGGCCGCCGGATTGCTCCTGCCCATCTACATCGTCAGCGATGCCTATGGTTTGTGGTTGTACCGCAAGGCCTATAATGTGCGCATCATCAAGATCATCGTGCCGGCGGCAACTGTCGGCATCGTCATTGGCTGGGCAGCGGCATCGTTCACCACAGACGCACTTGTCAAGCTGTTGGTAGGTGCCATTGGACTCTGGTACGGACTCGACTTGTTCCTGAAATCGCGTCGTGGTGACGTTGAGCCCAGGCCTGCTGATATTCCTCGCGGCGCATTCTGGGGCACACTTGCAGGTTTCACCAGCTTTGTCATCCACGCGGGCGGAACGCCATATCAGATGTATGTCCTGCCGCAAAAGCTGGAGAAGATGACATACGCCGGAACCGCCACAATCGTTTTTGCTTTTATCAATCTGTTGAAACTGCCGCCCTACCTGCATCTGGGCCAGGTCAATGTCGGCAGTCTCAAAGTCTGCGCCATGCTGACACCCATCGCCTTGGCGGGTGCCTATTTTGGCTACAGGATGACGCGCCTGCTGCCCGAAAAACTGTTTTTCAGGATCGTTGAAACAGCGTTGTTCCTCTTGTCGGTCAAACTTCTCTATGAAGGAGTGACAGCACTGCTATGAAACTTGAATTTTACACGCTCGATGTGTTCACCGATCACAAGTTTGGCGGCAATCCGCTGGCCGTTGTCTTGGGGGCGGATGCACTGACGGCAAACCAGATGCAAACCATCACCCGCGAGTTCAACCTGTCCGAAACAACATTTGTAATGCAGCCAGTTGATGCATCCCATACCGCAAAGGTTCGGATTTTCTTTCCCGGTGGCGAGATGCCGTTTGCCGGTCACCCCACACTCGGCACAGCTGTCCTTTTGGCGGAACTGAAACAGAAACCGGGATGCAGTTTTGAAACGAAAATCACGCTGGAACTCGCAGCCGGCCTGACACCCGTCACCATCACCCGCATAGCTGATCGTGTCAGTGGTGTTCTCACCGCACCTGTGGTGCCCTTCCACGCTGATGTGCAACTGCCGTCAATCGCCGCCGTGGCTCAAGCCCTGAACCTGCAACCAACAGACATTGGTTTTGATGGCCATCACATTGCGGTACTCGAGGGTGGTCCCCGCTTTTTCTACGTCCCCGTGAAGACACGCGCCGCACTGGAGGCATCGAAAGTACTTGAACCGTATTGGTCAACATTGATCAAGCCGTTGACTGGGGTCGATGCCGTTTATCTCTACACACGCGGCGGTGATGCGGCGCGTACATCATTCCGGGCACGCATGTATGCGCCGACGGGCGGCATTCCGGAGGATCCGGCGACGGGTTCTGCCACCGCCCTGTTGGCGGCGCAATTGCTGGGTGCGCAACAACTGGCGGATGGCAAACACATCTTTCATCTCGAACAAGGCTACGAAATGGGCAGGCCTTCCGATCTCAGGCTGGAATGCGACGTGTCTGGCAAAAAACTCGTGGCCGTGCGCGTTGGCGGCAGCGTGGTGAGGATGATGCAAGGCGTGCTGGAATTCTGACGCGGCTCAAACAATCCAGATGTCCGCCACCGCAAGCGCATAATCATTGGCAAGGTCAGCGATCATCACGCGTGTGCCACCCGTCGTACTGCCATTGGAATCAAACCACAGCGTGTCGTCACTCTGGTTGTAGATGAAACGCTCGGTCGTGCGCACGGCAGTGGTGTCATTGCCGGTGGTGAATGCCGTGCTTTGCAATTGTCCGCTGAAACTGCCCAACCCAAACGCCGACCCTTCAAACACCAACAGGTCGTTGGAGGAGAAATAGGTGAAGGTGTCACCACCTTCGGTGCTGCCATAGTACTTGTAGCTGTCAGCACCGGCCCCGCCGCTCAATCTGTCAGCGCCTGCACCACCGACCAAAACGTCATCACCGTTGCTGCCGTAAAGTGTGTCGTTGCCGCTGCGGCCCCACAGGCTGTCGTTGCCGTCGAGACCGTTCATGGTGTTGCCACCCGTGTTGCCGCTGAGCGTGTTGGCATAGCCATTGCCCGTGGCGGAAACACCCCACATGCCGAGCAAATTTGCGTGCGCAGCGCCCCGCGTCAATGTAATGCTCACATTTGAGCCAATGGTGGAGCTATCGATCATGTCGATTTTGACGTTGGTCGCCCCCAAATAAAACGTTGCACCCTTTTCTCCACTTAAGCCGCCGCCGGAAAAAACAATTTCCATCGTGCCGCTCTCGGTCGTGGACAGGGCATAACCGCCCGACGACCACGTCGGGTTGCTGGCTTCCAACGCGCCATTTTTGAACAACTGCACTGTTTGCGCACCTCGTCCTTCACCGACAGTATAGAAGTCATTGTTGGACACGGTGTCGGCGTAGCTGACGCCGGTCACAAAAACGCCCTCGAAGGGTGCGCCAAAATTTTGCGTGGTCATCAGGCTGCCAGCCCAGCCATCGTAAGTCCCGTTCACCGATCCAATGCCAACTTCCTGAAAATTGGTTCCCAGAATATTCTCGCGGTGGCCAGCACTTTTGAACAGGTTCTCATGGTGGATGTCGATTGAATCCCACGACGTCAAGGCAATGTTCTCACCCGCAGTCCAGAATTCATATCCGGCATCCGCCATGCGTGAACCAAGGTCACCATCGCCAATGCCGGAGTGTTTGAACTGGTCGACGTCAATCATGTGTTGCGAGTGACCAACTGCGGCATCGTGCAGCAAGGCATTGGGGGCGAGCACTTGTTTGGCGGCCGTTGAAATGGTTCCCGCAGCCAGTTCGTCGTTCAATGATATGCCAAAGCGCACCGCTTCAGCACCTGGATTCAGCCTGGCGCGGTTCACCAGTTCAAGAAAATATTGTTCGCGTGCAGAGAATATGGCCATGGCATGTCCCGAAATTGCTTGGGTTTCTGCCGTCCACCCTTAAGCGACGCCGCTTGATGCAGGCTGAAATGTGGCCACAAAAATTGAATCAAATTGGTGGAATGACAGTCAGCCCGTTGCCGCGCTTCTGAAAATCCTCAAACGCAATCTGGGCGGACTTGTAGGCAATCTGCCGCTGCACGTTCCAATAGCGCAAGCGGTCAAGAGGAATGGGATCGCCAGTGATGCCGCAGCGGATGAATTCACCGGTCTTGATGATCTGGTATTCACCATCAAGAAAACGAATCTTGGCCTCGCGGTTGCCGGGCAGCAGGGGGTCGAGAAAATTCATCGGAACGACATACACATGGTTACGGGCTATTTCCAGTCATCCCGGTTCTCGGACCTTCACCGCCACCCTGCCATCACTGAACTGAATTTCCAATGGCGACCCAGGCATGACAGCCGCAGCCACCCGCACCGGTTTCCCGGCGCTGTCACGGACCACGGCATAGCCACGTGCCAGAACGGAAAGATAGTTGAGTGACGAAAACAGCTTGGTCTCAGCCGCGAACCTGTCGCGTCGTCGCGCCACCAAAACGGTGAGTGCACGGCTCATCCGCGCCGACGTTTCAGCCAATTTGGGCCGCTGTTGCCTCACGCGTTGCGCCAAGGGCGAAAGTGACAAGCGCCCCGTGGCTCTGGCCAAGATAATGGCATGGCGCTGCACATTGGCGGCCAGCGATTTCGGCAGGCGGCTCGAAACCGAATCCAGCCGTTGCCGCGCGATCGCCAATATCTCGTCAGGCCGGGGCAGGGCACGCGACGCTGATTGTAGTCCCAGCCGTGCTTGCGCCGTCAGCCGCGATAAGGCCCGCAATTGCCGCGCTTCCAGCGATGCAACAGAGGCCAGCAATTCACTGCGCACCGGCACGGCCCGCTCTGCCGCCGCAGTCGGAGTGGGCGCACGCCAATCCGAAACGAAATCGATCAATGTCGTATCCGTTTCATGCCCTACTGCCGAGATCACCGGGATGGCACTTGCTGCCACCGCGCGGACAACAATTTCTTCATTGAACGGCCAAAGATCTTCGATTGAACCACCGCCACGCGCCACAATCAGCACATCTGGTTTCTTAAGCATGGCGTTGAAGCCGTTGATGGCATTGGCAACTTCCGTCGCCGCTGTCTCCCCTTGAACACGCACCGGCCAAACCAGCACCGGACGCGGGAAACGGTCGTTCAAGCGGTGCAGAATGTCACGGATAACCGCCCCGGTTGGCGATGTCACAATGCCGATCAATTCAGGTAAAAAAGGCAGCGGGCGTTTGCGCACCGCGTCAAACAATCCTTCTGCCGCCAGTTTGGTTTTGCGCGCTTCCAGCAGCGCCATCAAGGCACCGGCACCCGCAGGTTCGATGTTCTCAATGATGATCTGGTAGGACGACTTGCCGGGATAGGAAGAAATTTTGCCGGTGGCGACAACTTCCAGTCCTTCCGCAAGCTTCGCCCGTAACTTGTTGAAAGCACCGCGCCAAATGATGGCGTCAAGTTTCGCTCCGTCATCCTTGATGGCGAAATAGCAATGCCCGGATGAATGCGGACCTCGGTAGCCCGAAATCTCACCCCGTACCCGCACATAACCAAAGCGGTCTTCCAGCGTGCGCTTTAACGCCTGGGACAACTCACTGACGGTCAGTTCCGTGGCATTGCTGCCGCCATCACGTATCTCGCCCGTTTCGGGATCGTAGGGAAGGTCAATGGACAACTGGGGACATCCGGCTTTTGCACTTGATTCCCCACCATCATTTGCGAGAAGCCCTGCGGACGCAAGGCCATTGTCAGGAAAATACGCATGAACGTTTTGTTGTTGGGCTCTGGTGGCCGCGAACACGCACTGGCCTGGTCAATGTCAAAGAGTCCCTTGCTCACCAAACTGTTCTGCGCCCCCGGAAATCCTGGCATCGCCAAAACGGCGGAACTTGTGACCCTGAACCTTGAAGATCATGCCGCTGTTGTGGCGTTCTGCCATAACCAAGGCATCCACTTCGTGGTGGTGGGGCCGGAAGGCCCGTTAGTTGCAGGCATCGTTGATGATCTTGAAGCCGCCGGGATAACTGTATTCGGACCGTCAAAATTTGCCGCCCAACTTGAAGGCTCAAAAGGATTCACCAAGGACATCTGCGCCATATACAACATCCCCACCGCTGCCTATGGCCGGTTCAATGACCGCACATCGGCGCAAGATTATCTCGAAAGCAAGGGCGCACCCATCGTCATCAAGGCTGATGGGCTCGCCGCCGGCAAAGGCGTCACTGTCGCCATGACAATGGCCGAAGCCACGTACGCACTCGACGACATTTTCTCCGGCCGTTTCAGCGCCGGAGCCGGGATTGAATGCGTTATCGAGGAATTCCTCGAAGGCGAAGAGGCGAGCTTTTTCATTCTGTGCGACGGCAAAAACATTCTGCCGTTGACAACAGCGCAGGATCACAAGCGGGTTGGCGAAGGCGACACGGGCCCCAATACGGGTGGCATGGGCGCATATTCACCAGCACCTTGCATGACCGGGGCATTGTGCGCCCAAACCATCAACACCATTGTGAAACCAACCGTGCAAGCCCTCGCAGACATGGGCCATCCCTTCAAGGGCGTGCTTTATGCCGGACTGATCTTGACCAAGCAGGGCCCAAAACTCATCGAGTACAACGCCCGATTCGGCGATCCAGAAACGCAAGTGATGCTGCCTCGCCTCGAATCTGATGTGCTCGCACTTCTGCTCGCAACGGCAAATGGCTCACTCGATCAACACCAGGCCATCTGGCGCGATGAATTCTGTGTCACAGTGGTCCTCGCCGCCAAAGGCTATCCCGGCAATATGAAGCGTGGCGAACCAATTCTCGGCCTTGATCAGACATTCGGCCCCGACATTGAAATCTTCCACGCCGGCACCGCCCTCAAGGCGGGTCACCTGGTGTCAGACGGGGGCAGGGTATTGAATGTCACCGCAAGGGGTTCGACGGCGTTGGAAGCCATCACCAAATCCTACGCAGCCCTGGATAAAATTAACTATGGGGACGGTTTTTGCCGCCGTGATATCGGACACCGCGCCTTGGCGTAAAACGATTGGTGAGCCCGGCGGGTGTCGAACCCACGACCCTCTGATTAAAAGTCAGATGCTCTACCACTGAGCTACGGGCCCGGCGCATGTTCAATACGCAGGAATCGTGTGCCTTCTAGGGGCCGTGGGCGGCGGGGTCAAGCGTGCCATGGCGGCAATAATGCCACATTTGGCTGGTTCGTCGCATTTGTTAACAGCTTGCGCCCGCAACACTATTTTCACGACTGGTCCATATCAACACCCCATGAACTCCATAGCCGTCATCATCCTCGCTGCCGGACTGGGCACCCGGATGAAATCCAGCCTGCCGAAAGTCTTGCATAAAGCTGCCAATCGCAGCCTGCTTGGCCATGTCATGACCGCCGCTGCTGCCCTGCAACCGCAGAAGACCGTGGTTGTGCATGGGCCTGGCATGGACAGCGTCAGGAAAGAAGCCGCCACGTTCGATCCGCATGCCGTTTTCGCCGAACAGGCAGAACGAAAAGGCACAGGCCACGCTGTGTTGATGGCAGCATCCGCTCTCAAGGCATTCCGCGGCACAGTGGTGATCCTGTATGGCGATGTGCCGTTGATCCAGGCCAGCACGTTGCAAAAACTGGTGGCCAAAATCTCAGAAACAGACGCCATGGCCGTCGTCGGCTTTGTGGCAGCACAGCCCAAAGGCTATGGCAGGCTCATCGTCAATCACCAGGAAAAAGTTATCGCCATCCGCGAAGAACTTGATGCATCACCAGAGGAGCGTGGTGTATCTCTCTGTAATTCCGGTATTATCGCCATATCATCAGACGTCCTGTGGCGTGAGCTTCCCAAGATCGGCAGCGCCAACGCCAAGGGCGAAATCTACCTCACCGACCTTGTCGAACTCGTTTCAGCGGCGGGGCATAAGGTGGCACTGGAAATCTGCCCCGAAGCCGAAGTGCGTGGTGTCAATGACCGCACCCAATTGGCGCAGGTTGAAGCGGGACTGCAGACACGCTATCGCCACCAGGCCATGCTGGACGGCGTGACCCTGGTTGATCCACCAACCGTTTTCTTTTCAGCCGATACCAAAATTGCCAACGATGTGCGGATCGAGCCGCATGTGATATTTGGGCCAGGCGTTACCGTGGCAAGCGGTGTTGAAATTCTGGGTCATTCCCATATCGAGGGTGCCTCCATTGCCAGAGGTGCCCGTATTGGCCCATTCGCCAGGCTGCGACCGGGGGCAGCGATTGGTGAAAATGCCCATATCGGGAATTACGTCGAAATCAAAAATGCCGTTGTAGCCGACGGTGCCAAGGTTAACCACCTCACGTATATCGGCGATGCAAGTATCGGAAAAGGATCAAATATTGGTGCCGGAACAATAACTTGCAACTACGATGGCTACGAAAAACATCATACGGACATTGGCGACAACGTATTTGTCGGATCCAATACCGCTCTCGTTGCACCGGTCAGGATAGGACATGGCGCGAATATTGCTGCAGGCAGTGTCATCACGCGGTCTGTGCCTGATGATGCCTTGGCCATCACGCGGCCAGAATTGGACATCAGGGCAGGTTGGGCCAAGTCTTATCGCGCCATGAAGGCCGCGAAAAAGGCTCGGAAAAAGAAGGACTAGGAGTTTTCATGTGTGGGATTGTTGGAATTCTCGGCAACGAACCGGTGGCCTTGTCCATCGTCGAGGCTCTGCGCCGTCTCGAATATCGCGGCTATGATTCAGCCGGTGTCGCCACCCTCGAAAACAACACTATCGAACGCCGCCGCGCTCCCGGCAAACTGCGCAATCTGGAAGACAAGCTGCGCGAAAGCCCCCTGTCGGGACTATCCGGCATCGGCCACACCCGCTGGGCCACCCATGGTGTTCCCAACGAAACCAACGCCCACCCCCACATCTCCGGCGATGCCGTCATTGTGCACAATGGCATCATCGAAAACTTCCATGAGTTGAAAACCGAACTGCAGGCCGCAGGTGTCAAGTTTGAAACCCAGACGGATACAGAGGTTGTGGCACATCTCCTGGCGCAGCAACGCAACAAGGGCGTGAAACCGGTTGAAGCAGTCAAAAACGTCCTCGGCCGTTTGCGCGGCGCCTTTGCACTCGCCATCATGTTCAAAAGTGAAAACAACATGATGATTGGTGCCCGCAATGGCCCGCCCCTGGCGATTGGCCATGGCGAAGGACAAATGTACCTGGGCTCAGACGCCATTGCCCTGTCACCGTTCACCAACAAGATCACGTATCTCGAGGATGGCGATTGGGTGGTCCTTACCCGCACGTCGGCCCAGATATTTGATATTGAAGGCCGCCACGTCATTCGTCCCATGAGTTTTTCGCAAGCCTCCTCGATGCTCGTCGACAAAGGCAACCACCGTCACTTCATGGCCAAGGAAATTGCCGAGCAGCCGGAAGTCGTTGGCCACACGCTGGCGGAATACATTGATTTCGCCACACGCACCGTGCGCGTGCCGGAAAAGTTGCCATTCGATTTCGCCAAACTGGATCGCATCACGATCACCGCCTGCGGTACGGCTGCCTATGTCGGACTGGCAGCCAAATACTGGTTTGAAAAAGTCGCCCGTCTTCCTGTCGATGTCGATGTGGCGTCAGAGTTCCGTTATCGCGAAGCACCGATGACCAAAAATGGCCTCGCCATTGTCATTTCGCAATCGGGGGAAACAGCGGACACTCTCGCTGCATTGCGCTATTCCAAGAACCAGAACCAGCACACGATAGCGGTGGTCAACGTGCCGGAATCAACCATCGCACGCGAATCCGAGTTCGTGCTGCGCACTTATGCAGGTCCGGAAATCTGTGTCGCATCGACCAAGGCCTTCACCTGCCAATTGGCGGTGATGGCGTGCCTTGCGCTGATGGCTGGCAAAATCCGCGGCACGCTCACGCCCGCCATGGAACAGGAACTGGTTGGCGCATTGATTGCCGCCCCCCGGCACATGAGTGAAATCCTCAAGGAAGAAAAAAACATTGCTGACGTGGCCAAGGAAATTTCCAAGGCACGCGATGTGTTGTTCCTCGGGCGCGGTGTGAACTATCCGTTGGCGCTGGAAGGAGCACTCAAGCTCAAGGAAATTTCCTACATCCACGCCGAAGGCTATGCCGCTGGTGAACTCAAGCACGGCCCCATTGCCCTGGTAGACGAGAACGTTCCAGTCATCGTCATAGCGCCACGTGACGAACTCTATGAAAAAACCATATCAAACATGGAAGAAGTGGCAGCCCGCGGCGGCAAGATTGTCTTGATAACCGACGATGTGTCGCACCAGGACAATGCCGCCAAAACCTTCCGCCACATCCGCGTGCCCGTGGCACATTCCTTCATCAGCCCGTTCATCTATGCCATCCCGGTCCAACTGCTGGCCTACCACGCCGCCGTCATCATCGGCACCGATGTGGATCAACCCCGCAACCTGGCGAAATCCGTCACGGTGGAATGAGTCACTCCCCCAAAAGCGCATTCCGCAATTCCATCCAACTTTGCTTGTCTGGCGCACTCATGATGCCGCCTGCAAATTTCGTCGGCGCGTAGGGTGTGCCGTCGAGGCAGGCGGAATAGCCACCGGCTTCGGCGTGCACCAAAACACCCGCCGCATGGTCCCACGGCATGAGTTTCCAGTGTAGCCCGAAGTGGCAACGGCCATCCGCCACCAAACGGTATTCATAGGCCGCACAACGGTAGGCATAGGCCGCCTTCACCTTGGTGAGATTGCTTACCAGCCTGCTGCGCATGGGGTCTTCCATCAGATACCACGAACACGT
>JAYVKC010000118.1:0-5723 GCA_043768765.1 Hyphomicrobiales bacterium
GCGCAGCGAAAAAACCGATCAATGCTTCTCAGCCATGATCCATCTCTGCTCCGCAGTGATAAATTCCCGCTGAATCTCAACAGACCCTAGAGCGGCGGACTGTCAATTGAGATCACACCCCACCCCCGTCATGGTCCGCTTTATGCGGACCATCCACTGAATGAGCGCTATTCTGCGATCCTTTACCAGTGGTTCCTCCGCATGAAGCGGAGGATGACGGATTTTGGGCGGACTCAATTGACCATCCGACGCGCTAGCAAGGATCGAACCCGCTTTTTCCCGAACTCGATTGAACCGTCCCACCGTGACTGTCCGCAACTGGCGCAATTGCGTGATTCAATTTTGCGCCAAGCCGGTGGGCAGGCATTGACATGGCACGGTTTCGTGACCTTTGCCGCATCAAAGGCGGTGCCGCGCGCGCCGCTCTGTTCTTCAAGGAAAACCTCAATCGCCCGGTCAAGCCATCCGTAAATCAACACCCCACCACTGCCTTGCACGATTTCTCCCGAAACCCGTTCACCAGCGCTTCCACATCGGTTGAATACCCCGACCAGTCCTCTGTCGCGCAGATGAAGCCCGCATGTGTTTCAAGGTGTCCTTGAAACGTGCCCGCCCAGTCCTTGTCCATCTCCAGCATCTGTTCTGCCGTGTACAGAACATATTCCACATAAGTCTCATAGGCCGGGAGTTTGGGCGATTGCTTCAACGCACAAAAATCCGGTGCGGCGAAATCCGGATTGGCGATCGAGATGTTGAGCATCTCGCGGTAAATCTCTTTGGCCGATTGTTCGCGCTGCACACGGTACGACGCGTCAATCTGGTATTTCACACCGATGAGCGCCACAAGCGCCACCAGCGCTGTGACCAACGCACCGAGGGCTTGCAGGGCAGCACTATTGCGGGAGAGCCAATTCATCGCGAATTTTCCATTTACTGATTTTTTACCGCAATTTGTTTCAGGCCGAACATAAAGGCTTTCTTGCATTTGTTAAAGCCCGCCCGCCGTAAATCCGCCCGACTCCCATTGCTTGATCATCCCATGATTACACGTCGCTCCTTTCTTGCCAGCTTCGCGACCGTAGCCCTCATCCCCCAAGCCTTTGCGGCTAATTCCAATCCGCTGAAACGCGTCAAGAGCTGGATGTACCTGCTGCAACGGCTTGACAACACCAAGCTGATCGCGGCCCTCGCCAAAACCAGTTACGACATGCTGGTGATCGAACCGGGTATCGATTTCAAGGAGGGGGCCTATGATGCCGCCTCCCTTGTGCGCAAACTGCGCAAGAAGCCCGACGGCTCAAAGCGCCTGCTGCTCGCCTATATCGACATCGGCCAGGCCGAGGATTTCCGCAAATATTGGACCGACAAGTGGAAGCCGGGCATTCTCCTCGATGCCGACCCCGATGGCTGGACCGGAGATGTTGGTGTCACCTTCTGGCATCCCGACTGGAAAAAAGTCTGGCTCGGCAAATCCGGTATGATCGCCAAACTCGCCGCCCTTGGTTTTGACGGCGTTTATCTCGACTGGATTGGCATCTATCAGGAACCCGCCGCCATCCGCGCCGCGAAAAAGCAGAAGCTCAATCCCGCCAGCGAAATGGTGCGCTTCATTGGCGAAATAAGGGCTGTGAAGCCGGGCTTCCTGGTCGTGGCACAGAACGCAGTCGAGCTCATCGACATTCCAGGCTATTCCAATGTGATCGATGGCCTTGGTGTCGAAGACACCTGGTACCGTGGCCGCGCCAACGCCAAATGGACCGACAAAGGTGCCGGCGACGTGAAGCCGGAAGGGTCCGAATCAACGTCAGATAAAATCGCGGCATATCAAAAGTTCAAGAACCGGGGCCTTCCGGTGTTTACCGTAGATTACTGCGTCTCCACGAAAAACGCGGCCCGCGTCTACCGCGAAGCCCGCAAGGCAAAACTCGTCCCCCTCGTCACCCGCGTCAGCCTCGACCGCCTGTCGGTGACCCCGCCATGGTAAGCGGCAAAGTCTGAACAGCCCGGTGAGACTGCCAAAAGTGAATCTTTAAAGCTTCATTCAGACATGTCATAAATTGTCCGAGGGGCCAATGGGTGCGGTTTTTTGGAGAACACCATGGCTAAGATAAAATTGGTTGGCGGATCAGCAAGCGCTTCGCCGATCTTCTCCGGGGTGACGGAATTTTGGGAGCTGCTTATGACTAGACGGGAACTGCTCTAAACGCTCGTCAACGTTGACAAGGACAGCGACAAAAAATCCGAGATGAGCATCGTCGTGTCAGGCACTTCGGACACCCTGTTGACCAAAGTTGACTTCATCCTGTGAAGCTCGCCTGGCGGCATTGACAACCTTTGGCAATAGGCGTCCAATCAGCTCATGCTGAGACTTGGCATGGTGGTTTTGTTACTCGCCGCAGCCACGCAGGCGCGGGCTGAATGTGTATGCCTTTTCGCTGGCGGCTCTGTGACCCACGGTGAGACGGCCTGCATCAAGACCGCCGAAGGCCAGTCTCTGGCACGCTGCGAGAAGAACCAGAATGTATCAAGCTGGAATATCCTCAACCTGCCTTGCCCGCAAGTCAGTGCGGCACCCTCACCCAAATCGGCGGATGATATCCTTCAGACCCGCCTCAGTGACGTGCCAGACCGCGTCATCAACTGAAAACCACTGGCGATTTCGTTCGCGCTTTTCGGGCCAGGATTTGAGTTCATCGGTGACTTCCAGTGAATACACGCCAACACGGACATCGACACCAGGGCCATCTTTCATCATTTTTTTATAGTCGAAATGGCCAACAGCCTTGCGCCGGATATGCCCGGACACACCGGCCTCTTCAAAGGCCTCTCGCCGCGCCGCATTTGAATCAATCAAATGATCCATGGGCCACCCCTTGGGGATGACCCAGCGCTTGGTTTCGCGCGAAGTAATAAGCAGCACCTCGATGCGGCCCTTCCGCTTGCGCCACGGCAGGGCGGCAATCTGTCTTTCCAGTCTGGACATCAAATGAATGTGGAACCAATCCAGTAAAAGATTGCTGAAAGCAGGGCCGACGCCGGGATGGTGATGATCCAGGCATAGACAATGCCTGTCGCCACATTCCAACGCACCGCCGAAAACCGCTTGGCTGAGCCAACCCCTACAATGGAGCCGGTGATCGTATGTGTGGTGGAGACCGGAACACCATAGTTGGTGGCGAGAAACAACGTGATCGCACCGGCTGTTTCAGCACAGGCCCCTTGCATGGGGTTAAGCCGGGTGATCTTGGACCCCATGGTGTGCACGATGCGCCAGCCGCCGAGCATGGTGCCAAGCCCCATCACGACATAACAGGCGAAAATCACCTGCCAGTGCACCGTGAATTCCTTGTCCACATTGTTGGCGAGCAACAGCACCGAGATGATGCCGGCGGTTTTCTGCGCATCGTTGGAACCATGGCCCAATGAATAAAGAGCGGACGATACCAGCTGCAGCTTGCGAAACAGGCCGTCCGCAAACGTCGGATTGAACCGCAGGAACAGCCAACTGATCAACACCATCATCAATATGCCAAGTGTGAAGCCCGTCACGGGTGAAAGCACAATGCCATAGAGTGTCTTGCTCAAGCCCGACCACACCACGGCTGATGTGCCAGCTTTGGCAACACCCGCGCCCACAATGCCGCCGATGAGCGCATGTGAGGACGATGACGGAATGCCGAAATACCAGGTGATGAGATTCCATGAAATGGCCCCCATCAAGGCCCCAAACACCACCGCATTGGTGACAAGCTCAGGTGAGATAATGCCCTTGCCCACCGTGCTGGCCACTTTGGTTTCAAAGACGAAAAACGCCACAAAGTTGAAGAATGCCGCCCACAGCACCGCGTATTGCGGTTTCAGCACACGGGTGGAAACAATTGTGGCGATGGAATTGGCCGAGTCGTGCATGCCGTTGATAAAATCAAAAGCCAACGCAACCAGCACCAAAAATGCGAGCGTGAACGTGACGACACTGAGGTCCATGCGCTGGGCTCCGCGCTAGACGTGTTCGATCACGATGCCGCTCAACGTGTGAGCCACATCCTCGAATTTATCAGCAACCTTTTCCAGATGGCTGTAGATTTCGGAGCCGACGATGAACGCCATGGGATCTTTCTGGCCTTTTTTGACCAATGCCCTGAGGCCATCGTCGTGATGGCGATCAGATTCATCCTCGATCTGGATCATCTGTTTGGTCAGGGCGTGCAGGCGCTCGGAGTTGGAACCCACATTGCGCATCAATGGCAGGGCGTCAGCGAGCAGGGCCGCCAGTTTCAGCGCTTCGTCCGCCATGATTTTCATGTTGGGCTCAAAGGATTTCACGTCGTAAAGCAAGATTGCCTTCGCCGTCTTGTTCATCTGGTCCACCGCGTCGTCCATGTCTGTGATCAGGTTCTTGATATCGCTCCGGTCAAACGGCGTGATGAAACTCTTGCGGATGGCATCCATCACAACATCGGTGATCCGGTCAGCTTCATCCTCTGTTTGCATCAGCGCGGCACAATGGGCGGATACATTTTTGCCGCCGTTGAAAACCGCACTGAGGGATTTTGACGCCGCCACAGATTTGGCGGCATGGGCCTCGAAAAGATCAAAAAACTTGTCTTCGCGTGGCATCATTTTTTTGATCAGGTCAAACATCTTTGAAAGCTCCCCATTGCACTTTTCTCAACCCCCGGTTCACGCCGCCTTAGCAGCTTTGCAATGCCCCGCAAATGGCCGGTGTTTCAGGCAGCCTCCGGCAACTGCTCAGAAGCTGAAACCGCAAGCAGCGGAAACTCCGGGTCCACAAGTCCAAGCTTGCGCAGGGCCGGCAAGAACCCGTTCCTGACCCTGACCTGCCCGGTTGCCACCATGCCGATGCAGAACTTCGAAACCCGCCCTGTTGGCTGTACATGCAGCGCACGGAAAATCTTGTCCGCCACCCCGTTACCCCGCGCCGATTTTGTTTCGATGATGCAAATATCGGGATCAACTTCCCTGTGCCGACCCGCACCACTGAGCCGCAAATGGGTGTCAATCGTCAGCCGCTCGCCACCGTCCTTGGCAACCAGAGTGATCCGCTCGTACTGGCTCATCAAGACCGGAGCAATCTTCTTTTCAAACGGCGTGCCATAGGCGTTGCGGTGACACTCATCAACGAACGCCAGACATTTTGGGTCCAGCTTTTGCAACCGCCCTTCAAGCCGCAGTCGGGTCTTGGCCGTCGTACCCCTCGGTTCGATGACTTTCACTTCGAGATAGTTCAGTTTGGCCTCGACGTACGTTCGAATTCTGACCTTGCACCGCTTGCGCCGCCGTTGATGGTGGTCATAATACGCCCGCCGCTCCTGATCGTCGAAATAATGTGTCGAATAGGCAAACGAACGCCCTCCTTTGATATCCAGGATGTCGAAATCGGACTGCAGTGCATTGAGTGCGACGTCCAGATGATCCACCGACATGATGTATTTGTTGTCCAGGCGGGCCAGCATTTCAGCTTTTTCGTTGAGTGCAACCAGGCTGATCGGCGAGAAATGAGCCAGAGTGGTGTTGATCTTCATGATTGCACTTGTCACTTCGATTTGCGGAAGAACACGCTCACACGAGCCATGTCATTGATGTAGTCGAGCGCTGTGATCTGGTAGGAAACAACCTCGACGCCAAGTCTCTCTGACAAATCGGCCCGCATTTGCGCAGGACTGGACAGCGCGTGCCCGTCGATCTTGTCGAGCGTGATTTTG
>JAYVKC010000119.1:0-46920 GCA_043768765.1 Hyphomicrobiales bacterium
ACCCGGACCAAAGACCCTCACCGAAGGACTGCGCAAATTCAACGCAATCAAACACGGCGCATCCATGATCCAAAAAAATATGTGAATCGGAGAGCCGCGCAAGGGGGGAAGGAAGAAAGAGTCGATTCACGAGGCCGTTGGTATGACTACTTCCCCGTTCCGCCCGTGTGTTCGCCTTCGCGGGTGAAGACATAGGCGAGGAGGATGGGGATGAAGGTGATGGCGATGATGAAGATGGCGACGACGTTGGTGACCGGGCGCTGGCGGGGGCGGATGAGTTCGGTGAGCATCCAGATGGGCAATGTGGATTGCTGACCGGCTGTAAACGTGGTGACGATCACTTCATCAAACGACAGCGCGAAGGCGAGCATGCCGCCGGCGAGCAGGGCGGAAGCTATCTGCGGCAGAACCACGTAGCGAAATGTCTGGAAGCCATCGGCACCCAAATCCATGGAGGCTTCGATCATGCTGCCGGACAGCCTGCGGAACCGGGCCAGTGCATTGTTGTAAACAACCACGATGCAGAATGTGGCGTGGCCGAGAACGATGGTCCAGGTCGAGAAGGGGATATCCATGATGTTGAAGGCCGAGCGCAAGGCGATGCCGGTGATGATGCCGGGGAGTGCGATGGGCAGGATGAACAGCAGCGATATATAGTCACGGCCAAAGAAGCGTGACTTCCACACGGCGGCAGCGGCACAGGTGCCAAGGATCAAGGCGATAAATGTGGACCAGCTGGCCACTTTGAGGCTGAGGCCTATGGCTTGCCAGATATCTTCACGCTCGAACGCCACGGCGAACCATTGGGTGGTGAAGCCCGGAGGTGGAAACTGGAAACTCTTTTCCTCGGTGGTGAAAGCATAGAGAAAAATCAGCAGGAGGGGGACGTGCAGGAACAGCAGCGTGCCTGCCGAAGCCAGCTGCAAGGGCCAATGGGATTCCCTAGAGCGCATCGAAGGCCCCCATGCGTTTGGCAATTGACAGATAGATGATCATGATGATGATGGGCACAACCGTGAAGGCGGCGGCGAGCGGAATGTTGCCAGCGGTTCCCTGCAAGGTGTAGACGGTTTGGCCGAGAAAATAGGTTGATGAGCCGATGATCTGCGGGATGATGTAATCACCCAGTGTGAGCGAGAAAGTGAAGATCGAGCCTGCGATCAAGCCCGGAAGTGCCAGCGGCCAGATGACGTGGCGGAATGTTTGGCGGGGTGCGGCACCCAAGTCGGCGGATGCTTCGATGAAATTCACGGGCACGCGTTCAAGGGCGGCTTGGGTTGGCAGGATCATGAAGGGCAGCCAGACGTAGACGAATACCAGAAAAGTGCCGATGTAGCTGATCGACAGGCTGGGGCCGCCGATCACGGGAATGGCAAGCAGTGCGTCGAGGGCCCATGTCACGTGAAGTTTGGCGGCCAGCCAGGAGACGATGCCTTCCTTGGCGAGAATGAGTTTCCAGGCATAGACTTTTACGAGATAGCTCGACCACAGAGGGAGCATCACGAGAAGATAGAACGCGGCTTTCCACTTTCCTTTGGCGTAGCGGGCAGCGTAGTAGCAAAACGGATAGGCGATCAGGGCGGAGGCGATGGTGACGGCGGTTGCCATGGTGACACTTCGGATGATCACATCGAGATTGGCGCGCTGGAAAAGCTGGGCGATGGTTTTCAGTGTTGGTTCGTAAACAATCAAACCGGAAAAATCGTCGATATAAAAAATGGCGTGGGCCAGCAGCGCCAGCAGTGAGCCGAGATAGACCACGCCAAGCCAGATCAAGGGTGGCAAGAGCAGGGCCAGCAACAGGAGTTTGGGCTGGCGAAACAGGGTATCGGAAAGCCGCCCGCCCAAGCCGGGTTGGACTGCGGCGGTCACGCTTCATCCTCCATCAGGTGGACGGCAGACTTTGCCCAGGTCAAGCGCACGTCACTGCCTGCGGGCATGTCGCGTCCGATCGTGTTGGCGTTCAGTTTTGTGCCGTCTTCCGTCACGGTATTGAGGCGGGTTACGGCACCCTGGTAATGTGTCGCGGTGACCTTGGCATGCATCACGCTTTGGCTTTGGGGTGCGCGGTCAGTTGGTCCCAACACCTGTATGGCTTCGGGGCGCAGGCTGGCCCATTTGCTGCCCAGCCCCAGGCGGCGGGTGAAATCCGGTGGCAGGACATTGGAAGAGCCGACGAAATCCGCGACAAAGCGTGAGTTAGGACGGTCGTAAATCTCTTCCGGGGTGCCGACTTGCACGATTTTGCCGTGGTTGAACACGGCCACACGGTCGGCCATCGACAGGGCCTCGCCCTGGTCGTGCGTTACAAAGACGAAAGTGACGCCAAGCGTGCGTTGCAGGCTTTTCAGTTCGACCTGCATCTGCTCGCGCAGTTTGAGATCGAGTGCGCCGAGGGGTTCGTCGAGGAGCAAGACCTTGGGTTCGTTGACAAGGGCGCGGGCCAAGGCGACGCGCTGGCGCTGGCCGCCGGAGAGTTGTCCGGGCCTGCGGTCGCCGTAGCCGCCAAGGGCGACAAGATTGAGCGCATCGTTGGCGAGACGGTGGCGTTCGGACTTTTCGCGGCCCTTGACCATGAGGCCGTAGCCGACATTGTCCAATACCGTCATGTGCGGGAACAGGGCGTAGTCCTGGAATACCGTGTTGACGTTTCGGCGGTAGGGCGGAATGCCATCGGCACGCTCACCGAAAATTTCGATCCGGCCTGAGGTGGGCTGCTCAAAGCCCGCGATGAGGCGCAAGCAGGTTGTCTTGCCGGAGCCGGAAGGCCCCAGCATGGCGAAGAACTCACCGGGTGCGATATCGAGTGAAACATCATCGACCGCGCGCACGGTGCCGAAGTGACGCGACACGTTTTGAAAGGTGACGGAGTTAGTCATTGGAGCCTGATACTTTACAAGCTTGGCCTAAATTCTGATCTGTTTTGATTGATCCACAATCCTTCACCTGTCATGGCCCGCTTTAAGCGGGCCAACCATTGCTGCCAAACAAGGGGTGGCCCGCCTGAAGCGGGCCATGACGGGGTTGGGTTTTGGAACACTCAAACTCGATTACGCTCTGGGCCAAGTTGGTTTCCCGCCTGAGCAGGAACGACGATGTTTTTGGGTTGCTATTTGCTTCACAAAGCGGGGTGACTGCTTGTGGCAGGAAGAGCCCTCAATCCCCCTTCGGGACCTTCTCCCATCCTGCGGATGGGAGAAGGCTTTATTGGACACCTTCAGCGACCGCCAAGCACGGCGATCATGTCGGTGACCCAGCGGTGATAGGGCACGCAACCTGCGGCCTGCGACGCGCATTTGGCAACCGGGGTGCGCCAGAATGCGATACGGTCGAAGTTCTGTAGGCCGTTGGTGTCGCAGCCGCCGTCGGTCAGCAGGGCATTGCCTTTGCAGGCATTGAGGTTGGCGGGAACCGAGCCAAACCAGGCGGCCAGATCACCCTGAAGCTTGGGTGACAGAGAATGTTCCATCCACATGTAAGCGCAGTTGGGGTTGGCTGCTTCGGCATGCATCATGGTGGTATCGGCCCAGCCGGTTGCCCCTTCCATGGGGACAGTTGATGCAATCGGGGTTTTTTCCATGGCTGCCTTGTCGGAGTTGAGGATGTTCACCTGGAACGGCCAGGACGATGAGGCAACCACGCCCTCGTTCTTGAAGTCATCAATTTGCATGAAGGCATCGTGCCAATAGCGGCCCACAAGGGTGCGTTGCTTGCGCAGGAGGTTGAGGGCTTCCTTGTACTGTTCCTCGGTGAGTTCGTAGGGATCCTTGATACCCAGTTCCGGTTTTTTTGCCATCAGGTACAGGGCGGCATCGGCGATATAGATGGGACCATCAAAGGCCTGGATGCGGCCCTTGTTGGTTTTGCCGTCGGGCAGGTTCTGTTCCTCAAATACCACCGACCAGCTTTTTGGCGCTTCCGGGAAAACCTTGGCGTTGTAGGCCAGCACGTTGGCACCCCATTGATAAGGTGTTCCATAATGCACACCGCCCACGGTGTGCCAGGGAGCATCTTTCAGGCGGGCGTCGACGTCCTTGAAGGAGGGAATCAAGTCCACATTGACGGGTTGGACGCGCTTGCCGGCGATGAGGCGCAGCGATGCGTCACCCGAAGCCGTGACAAGGTCAAAGCCGCCTTCGTTCATGAGGGCCACCATCTCGTCGGATGTGCCCGCTGTTTTGATGTTCACGGTGCATTTGGAGGCTTTCTCGAATTCCGTCACCCAATCAAAATTCTTGTCGGTGGCACCGCGCTCGAGGTAGCCCGGCCACGCCAGAATATTGACCTGGCCTTCACTGGCCCCAATTTCCTTCAACTGTGCCAGCGCCGTGCCTGCCGTTGTGCCGGTAAAAAGCATTGCCGCCATGGTGGCCACGATTTTCTTCATGCGAAATTCTCCCTAGACTTCTGGTTGTACTGACGCCCGACGTGTTTTTGGGCGCACAGAAGTTTGCAGCTTATTCCCAAATTGACCAAAAGGTAAAGATGGTGAACAATGCTCCCGTGGGCGACGCACTGGACAGAACGCCAGTTCTGCGCTTTCAAGGCATATTGCGACAACAGAAAGCTTCTCCTTGAAAACCAATCTGGCGACCAAAGCGGTGGAGGTTGAAGACCTGCACAAGTCCTTCGGGAATCTCGAGGTGCTGAAAGGTGTTTCGCTGACGGCGCGAGAGGGCGAAGTGGTTTCGATGATTGGCGCTTCGGGTTCGGGCAAGAGCACGTTTTTGCGTTGCATCAATTTTCTGGAGTTGCCGACGCGTGGCCGCATTGTGGTCACCGGTGAAGATATCACGATGAAGCCTGGACGCGATGGCAACCTGCATCCGGTGGACCGCCGCCAGCTGGAGCGCGTGCGCACGCGGCTTGGCATGGTGTTTCAAAGTTTCAATTTATGGCAGCACATGACGGTCATCCAGAACGTCACGGAGGCGCCGATCCATGTGCTGGGGTTGCCGCGCAAGGAGGCCGTTGAGCGGGGTGAACGGCTGTTGCAAAAAGTGGGGTTGTTTGACAAGCGCGACCAGTATCCGGCGTTTCTGTCCGGCGGCCAGCAACAGCGTGCGGCCATCGCCCGGGCGCTGGCGATGGAGCCGAAGGTGATGTTGTTTGACGAGCCGACGTCGGCGCTTGATCCAGAACTTGTGGGCGAAGTGCTGAAAGTCATCCGTGATCTCGCCAACGAGGGCCGGACCATGATCCTGGTGACCCACGAAATGAAATTTTCCCGCGATGTGTCATCGCATGTTATTTATCTGCATAAGGGCGTGATCGAGGAGGAGGGGCCACCCGCACGGGTTTTTGGCAATCCAACGAGCGAACGCTGCAAGCAATTCGTTTCTGGCATTCACTGAGGAGGGGGCTGGGAAGGAATGAACGACGCATACAAAGCAAATATGAGGGAGAAAAAAATGAAACTGACAAAAAGACTGTTGCTGGCGGCGGTGGCAAGTGCCGCGCTGTTTGGTGCCGCACCGGCATTCGCGGAACTGAAAATGGGTGTTGCCGCCGAGCCCTATCCGCCTTTCACGTCCAAAAATGCCGCTGGCGTTTGGGAAGGTTGGGAAGTGGATTTCATGAACGCGGTTTGCGCTGAAATTGGCGAAACATGTGCGGTCGAGGAAGTGGCATGGGACGGCATCATCCCGGCGCTGACGTCGAAGAAGTTCGATGCCATCATGTCGTCGATGTCGATCACCGACGAGCGCAAGAAGACCATCAGTTTCACAGACATGTACTACAATTCCGCCGCTGTGATCCTTGGTGCCAAGGACGGCAACATGAAGTTTGCACCGGAAGACCTTTCGGGCAAGACAGTGGGCGTGCAGGTTTCAACAACGCATGCCGCCTATATCGACAAGTATTATGCGCCGAAGGGTGCGGTGGTGAAAACCTATGCCACGCAGGACGAAGCCAACTCGGATCTTGCCGCCGGCCGCCTCGACTACATCATGGCCGATGGTGTGGCGCTGGATGCTTTCCTCGCATCCGAGCAGGGTACTGCCTGCTGCGAACTCAAGGGTGCGGTTCCCAACGACGTCGAGATTCTCGGTGCCGGTGTGGGATTTGGCATCCGCCAGGAAGATTCAGCCTTGGTCGAAAAACTCAATGGCGGCATCAAGTCACTGATCGCCAAGGGCACGTTCAAGGAGATCACCACCAAGTGGAAACTTGACGGCAAACTTGTTTTGCCAGGCATGTAAACGGAAATTGCGGGCGGCCACTTCGGTGGCCGCTTCGCCAACACGCAAGAGCCTGTACTGTTTGCCGCCGCCAGTTTCTGGGAACTCCTGTCCGTTGGTCCGAAAGGCTACGGCGACGAAATGCTGTGGGGTGCCGTCCGGACGCTCATCATCTCCATTCTGGCGTACACGGCTGGTCTGGCCATCGGCTGCGTTGGTGCCATTTCAAAGCTTTATGGCAACAGGTTTTTGCGCAACTTTTTTGAAGTGTACACGACGGTGGTGCGCGCCATTCCGTCTCTTGTCCTTATTCTTCTGCTCTATTACGCGGGCACCGATGGCATCAACAAAGTCCTCCAGTCAATTGGCATTGGCCCCATCGAAATAAATGGACTTGTTGCGGCTGTTTGGGTTCTTGGGGTCATTCAAGGGGCTTATTCAACTGAAGTCATCCGTGCCGCCATCCTGTCTGTGCCGGTTGGGCAATTCGAGGCGGCCAAAGCCTATGGGATGTCGGGATTTCAAACATTCCATCGCATCACGCTGCCCGCCATGCTGCCGAACGCCATTCCGGGCCTTGCCAATCTCTGGCTGTTTGTCACCAAGGACAGCGTTCTCATTTCGGTTGTTGGTTTCACCGAACTGACGCTCGCCACGCGACAGGCCGCCGGCAACACCAAAATGTATTTCGCCTTCTACTCCACAACTTTGCTGCTGTACTGGGCGCTTTCGGAAATTTCCGGTTATTTCTTCATCCTGGCTGAAAAGCGCGTGCGGCGCGGCCAGCCGAAACTGGCGTAGGCCCGTCGCATGGTTTGGGATTGGCTGCCGAAATATCTGCCCCTTCTGCTGAATGGCCTCTGGCTGACGATTGTGCTTCTTGTTCTGTCGGTGGTTTTTGGTTTCATTCTGGCTGTGCCTTTGGGCCTGGTGCAGGTCACGGGGCCAGCGCCATTGAGATTTCTCGCCAACCTGTATTGCCGTTTCATTCGTGGCACGCCGCTGCTGCTGCAGCTTTACCTGCTGTATTATGGCTTGGGGTCGGTCTTTCCCATGTTCCCCGAAATCAGGGGCAGCATGTTCTGGCCCATTTTGAAAGAAGGATTTTTCTATGCGGTGCTGGCCTTCAGCCTGAATTTTGCGGGCTATGAGGGAGAGGTGATGCGCGGTGCTTTCCTCAGTGTGCCCAAGGGCGAACTGGAAGCGGCACGGGCCTTTGGCATGAGCCCGTGGAAGGTGCTGCGCCGCATCTGGTTTCCGCGGGCGGTGCGCAATGTGCTGCCGACACTGAATGGCGAAATCATCCAGCAGTTGCTGTCCACACCTCTGGCATTCACGGTGACGGTGATGGATTTGATGGGGGTATTGTACAAGGTGCGGCAGGACACGTACCGCATCTACGAGCCGCTCCTATTTGGGGCAGCGGTTTACTTTGTCCTCACCCTGATCATGGTTCAGGTTTTCAAGAAGATCGAAGCCCAAGTGCCGCAGCGGCGGTGAGTGTTTCAATTTTACCGAATTGGAACTGATTTCATTCATGGTGGAAACAGGAAGTGCGGGGTTAACGGCAGAACCCTGCTAAGATTCAAATTTGAACCATTCAACAGACGCGGTGACACCATGAAAAACCTGCAAATCCTCGCGCTGGCGGCTGTTCTCAGTTCAGCAGCTGTCCCGGCCCATGCCGATGTCACTTTCGGCGTGGCGGCCGAGCCCTATCCGCCGTTCACGGCAAAAAATGCAGCCAGTGTTTGGGAGGGTTGGGAAGTTGATGTGGTGCAGGCTGTTTGTGCGGCCATGCAGGAAAAGTGCGAAATTGTTGAAGTGGCGTGGGATGGCATCATACCAGCGCTGCAAGCCAAGAAGTTTGATGTGATTGCGGCTTCCATGGTGATCAACGGCAAGCGCAAGCAAGTCATCGATTTTTCCGACATGTATTATGGCGGTGCGTTTGCGCTGATCGGGGCCAAAGATGTTGCAGCGTCGAACATGACAGGCAAGACCATTGCGGTGCAAACGGCTTCGGTGAACGCCGACTATGCGGAGAAGCACTACAAGCCGCAGGGTGCCGAGGTGCGCGTGTATCCTACGCAAGATGATGCGCAGGCTGATCTGGCGGCAGGGCGGGTTGATTTTGTGCTGGCCAACGCCTTGGCGCTGGATGCCTTTCTGATGTCAGATACAGGCAAATCCTGTTGTGAATCGAAAGGAACAGTTCCGGCTGACACAGAGCTTGGCGGCGAGGTTGGTTTTGGCCTGCGCAAAGGTGAGGCCGAGTTGCAGACGCGGCTCAATGCGGCGATCAAAGCCCTTGCGGCTGCGGGCAAACTCGACGACATTACGGCCAAATGGAATTTGACGGGCAGGATCAGCTTGCCCGCACCATAGGCAGATCAATGCACAACACGTGGCTGGCGACACACGCCGACGAATTCATCGCGATCCGCCACGATCTTCACCAGCATCCTGAGTTGCAGTTTGAGGAATTCAGGACAAGCCGACTGGTGGCGCGTTGTCTGGCGCAGTACGGTTACCAGGTGACGACGGGGGTTGCGGGCACGGGTGTGGTTGGGTCGCTGGTGCGGGGAACGTCGCGCAAGGCGATTGCCATCCGGGCCGACATGGATGCATTGCCGATCCAGGAAACAACGGGTTTGGCTTACGCTTCGAAATCACCGGGCAAGATGCATGCGTGCGGCCACGACGGGCATACGACCAGCCTGCTGGCGGCGGCGAAATCCTTGGCAACCCATGGCGCGTTTGATGGAACGGTGCATTTGATCTTCCAACCTGCGGAAGAAGACATCAGCGGGGCCAAGCGCATGGTGGATGAGGGGTTGTTTGAGAGGTTCCCGGTGGATGGCGTGTTTGCGTTCCACAATCTGCCAACATTTGAGGTGGGGCAAGTGATGAC
Organism: Hyphomicrobiales bacterium; assembly: GCA_043768765.1. Classification (GTDB taxonomy): domain Bacteria; phylum Pseudomonadota; class Alphaproteobacteria; order Rhizobiales; family Aestuariivirgaceae; genus Aestuariivirga. The sequence continues at coordinate 9,097 of JAYVKC010000119.1, forward strand.
GCGGGCGGGGGCGATTACGGCACGGGTAGATATCGCCAAGGTGAAAGTTGTGGGCATTGGCGGGCACGGCGCGTTGCCGCATCTCACGGCTGATCCGGTGGTGGCGGCGTCGGCGATTGTGCTCGCCTTGCAAACCATCATTTCACGCAACCTTGATCCCATCGACGTTGGTGTGGTTACGGTTGGGGGAATTCACGGTGGAAACCTGGCGACCATCATTCCGGAGGCTGTTGAGCTTTCGATTGGCATCCGTTCGGTGTCGGAGCAGGCGACGGCGATGATCCGGGAACGTTTCATGACGCTTGTCACCAACCAAGCCGCCAGTTTTGGGTGCCGGGCCGAGATCAGCTATGGCGAGGGCATCATTTATCCGGCGGGGTACAATGATCCGGAGCTTGCGGCGGCGGTGCGCCAGCTGGCGATTGGCCTGGGGCAGGATGCGGGAAAAATTGATATCGCCGGGCCTTTCATGTTCTCGGAGGATTTTGCTTTCATGCAAGAAGCGGCAAGGGGGTGCTTTTTTGCCATGGGCAATGGGGCCAGCCGCAACCTTCATGATCCCGGCTATGATTTCAACGACGCGTTGATCAGCAAGGCGGCCTTGTTTTGGTGCACGCTTGTTGAACAGCAGTTGCCCGCGTAAAGACGTGGCATGAAAATCGGATTGGCGTTAGGTGGTGGTGCGGCGCGTGGCCTTGCCCATATTCCCATGCTGGAAGCGTTTGACGAGCTGGGGATCAAGCCATCGGTCATTGCGGGATGCAGCATTGGTGCGGTGATGGCTGCGGCCTATGCATCGGGTGTATCTGGGGCTGAATTGCGGGAGCACGCCACGCGGCTGTTGTCGAACCGGCTGGAGCTTTTTCGGCAGCTGTTCGGAAAGCATGTCCTGAAGCCACAGAATTTTCTGTCGTTGGGCGGGCTCACTTCATTGCAGGTGAAAGGGGCGGCAATTGCCAAGGCCATACTTCCGCAGCAGACGGTGTCACGCATCGAAGATGCAAAGATTCCCTTGCGCATCATTGCAACCAACTACAGTGAAATGGTGGAGGTGGTGTTTCGCTCGGGTGATTTGGTGGAAGCGGTTGGTGCTTCCATCGCGATACCCGGCATCATGTCCGGCCCGGTCATCAACGGGCATATCCATGTGGATGGTGGTGTTACCAATCCGGTGCCCTTTGACCAGGCTCGCGACGGCATGGATCTGGTTGTCGCCATCGATGTGACCGGCAAACCCAAACACGCGATGGACCGCTCACCGTCCAACATTGAGCTGGCGGTGGGCTCGCTGATGATCATGTTTCACCAGCAGGCCGAGTTGCGGCGCGCGCTCAATCCGCCGGACATCTATGTTTCACCGGCCGTTGACCAGTTTGGCAGCACAGATTTTTTTCAACCCCAGGCGATGTTTGAGGCTGCATCGGGTGCCAAGGATGACTTGAAGCGCAAGCTGGACCGGATGATGGCGGCGAGTGGATAGGGTATGCACCGCGATTGTCTAGCGTTTGCCTGCAAAGAAATCACGCAACAGGGATTGGGCTTCGCTTTCGCCGATACCTGAAATGACCTCGGGGCGGTGGTGGCAGGTGGCTTGATGGAAGAAACGCGGGCCGTTTTCGACAGCCCCCATTTTCGGATCATCCAGGGCATAGACCACGCGTTTCAACCGCGCGAAGGAAATGGCGGCGGCACACATGGCACAGGGTTCGAGGGTTACATAGATGATGCAGCCGTTGAGCCTTTCGGTCTGCACGTGCGCGCAGGCGCTGCGGATGGCCAGAATTTCGGCGTGCGCCGTTGGGTCATGGTGTTCAATTGTGCGGTTGCCTGCTGCAGCAACAATGGTTCCGGCGGCATCCGTTATCACAGCGCCCACGGGTACTTCGGCGCGGGTTGCTGCCTGCCGGGCCTCGGCAAAAGCGCGTTGCATGGCGGCGGGAAGGACTGCTTTCATCGGCTTTCCATGGGCCATCCCACGATGTGAAATCAAGGGGCTTGCACTTGCCGATGGGCGACTTTACGAGGCGGGCATGCGAATTGTTGGTGGCACTTTTAGGGGGCGCAATCTTGCTGGCCCTGCGGGCACGCAAACGCGGCCGACGTCGGACCGGGTGCGCGAAGCCATCTTCAACATTCTTGCCCACAACACGGACGTGCCTGATCTTGCTGGTGCACGGGTGATGGACCTTTTTGCCGGCACAGGGGCCATGGGATTGGAGGCTTTGTCGCGGGGTGCCAGGTTTTGCCAGTTTGTTGATGACGCAGGTGAGGCGCGCGGCGTGATCCGAAAGAATGCCGACACGCTTGGTGTTGTCGGCTTGTGCAAGATCTGGCGGCGTGATGCCACGCAGCTGGGTGATTGTGCGCCGCAGACGCCGTATGACATTGTGTTTTGTGATCCACCTTATGGCCGCCAGTGTGGTGAGGCGTCGTTGCGTGCCCTTGTTGATGGTGGCTGGCTGGCGGCACAAGCGGTGGTGGTGCTTGAAGAAGGGGCGGATGCAACGGTGGAACCGGTGCCAGGCCTCAGCTGTTTCGATCAGCGCCAATATGGCGAAACGCAGGCGCTGTTCTTCAAGGTTGGGTGAAATTATCATCCGTATACGGATGATGCCTGCCCTATTTTTTCACAGCATTGCCTTAGTCTGGTTTCATTTTTTGGCGATGGTGCAGCCAGCGCTGACAAATCAGCGTTCATGGAACGCATCCGGGCAGGTTTCGCGGGTGGCAGTGCGTTCGCTTCGCGTCACAACAAGGAGACGAAACATGAGATCCACCATTATTGCCGCCGCTTTCGCAACTGCATTCCTGGCCGGTCCGGCGCTCGCAGACTGTGCAGGAGACATGGCCAAAATCGATGAAGCCATGAAGTCAGCAACGCTGGATGAGACCGGCAAGACCAAAGCCACTGAATTGCTGACGAAAGCAAAAACAGCCATGGAGGCAAAGGACGAAGAGGCCTGTGCCGCTTCAACCAAAGAAGTCCTTACGATGCTGGGCATGTAGCCCCAAGCGAAATGCCGCTTCGTTGAACCGGCATTTCGCGTTGAATTCTCTTGGCGCGGCATTTTGCAGAAAACCGGTACCACTTTTCTGCATGCCGCTCTGGTTGCCCAAATCCGAGGGGCGAGGCCGGCGCATATCCCTGCACTGCGAATGTAGAAGGGATGTGCGCCGGTTGCACCTCATGGATGCACAGAATGGATATGGCCTGATGGTCGCAAATGGCATAGATTGGTCACAATTGGCGCGGAAGAGCATCCGGCTTTAAACAAATGGCGGCAGCGATGAAAACGGCGAAACTTATAGGATTAATCGTGTGGGGTGTGGTGCTTTCGACACCTGCGATGGCGGTTACGTGCCAGGAAGACATCTCCAAGATTGATGCTGCCCTGGGGCAAACCGATTTGGCGGCAGATTTGCGGTCACAGGCAGAAGACATGCGCAGCCAAGCCGTGCAGTTGTGCGGGGCGGGCAATGAGGATGAGGGCCTGGCGGTTACTGCCGAGGTCAAGGCCTTGCTGAAAATCGAGTAATTCAGCATATTCAGATTATCTGGCGTGAGCTGTTGCGCTGCGATATAAGCCGCTCTTTGGCTTGTGGAGCGTTACATGCAAAGATCGTGGTCACCGGACAGTTGGCGGGCATTTCCCGTGGTCCAGGTGCCGGACTACCCGGATCAGCAGAAGTTGCAGCTGGTTGAAAAGCGGCTGGCCGGGTTTCCGCCGCTGGTGTTTGCTGGCGAAGCGCGCAAACTCAAGAAGAAGCTTGCCAAGGTTGCTGAAGGCCGGGGTTTCCTGCTGCAGGGTGGCGATTGCGCCGAGAGCTTTGCCGAGCATTCGGCTGACAATATCCGGGATTTTTTCCGGGTGTTTCTGCAAATGGCGGTGGTGCTTACATTTGGTGGCGGGCAACCGGTGGTGAAGGTGGGGCGCATTGCCGGGCAGTTTGCCAAGCCGCGCTCCAGCCCGACGGAAACGGTCGATGGCGTGACCTATCCGATTTATCGCGGTGACATTGTCAATGCGCCGGAACGGACAGTGGAAGGTCGTCAACCTGATCCCGAGCGCCAGATCATGGCTTACCGGCAATCGGCAGCGACGATGAACCTGTTGCGGGCTTTTGCCCAGGGTGGTTATGCCAACCTCGAGAATGTGCATCGGTGGACATTGGATTTCCTCAAGGATTCACCGGCTTACGAGCAGTATCAAAACCTTGCCGACAGGTTGACGGAAACGCTGGGGTTCATGCGGGCCTGTGGCATCACGGCAGATTCCGCACCGCAGTTGCGCGTCACTGATTTTTTCACGTCGCATGAAGCGCTGCTGCTGGGCTACGAGCAGGCGATGACGCGGGTCGATTCAACCAGCGGCGACTGGTATGCCACATCAGGACACATGTTGTGGGTAGGTGACCGCACCCGGCAACATGATCATGCGCACATGGAATTCTGCCGGGGGGTGAAGAACCCGATTGGCTTGAAGTGCGGGCCGAGTTTGAAAGCGGACGATCTGATACGCCTGATCGATACGCTGAATCCAGACAACGAACCGGGCAGGTTGACGCTGATTGCGCGGTTTGGTGCCGACAAAGTTGAAAAACATTTGCCGGACCTGATCCGCGCGGTGAAGCGCGAAGGCCGGGTGGTGGTGTGGTCATCGGACCCGATGCATGGCAATACCATTACTTCAACCAGCGGTTACAAGACACGGCCGTTTGACGGGATCATGACGGAAGTGCGCCGATTCATGGCGATCCACCAAAGCGAGGGCACGCATGCCGGCGGCATTCACGTGGAGATGACGGGCAAGGATGTGACGGAATGCACCGGGGGCTTGCGGGCGTTGCGCGATGAAGATTTGAACGACCGATACCACACGTTCTGCGACCCGCGCCTCAATGCATCCCAGGCCCTCGAATTGTCTTTTCTGGTGGCTGAAGAGATCAAGAAGGAAATGGCGTCACGCCCTCCGGTGGATTTTGAAGAGTTCGAGGCGGCGGAATAATTAAAAAGGGCGGCATCGATGCCGCCCTTGTCACTTCAGTTCAGTTTAAAATGCTTGGCTATCATTGCGATTATCTTGGCCATAACCACTTTTCGATCTGTCCCAATTGGATCAGTGCAAACGGGATCATCTTTTTCATCTTCAAGCATCGAAGCCCCCGCAGGCTTGCACAAACCAAGTGCAGTAAAGTGCGTGGCTGGAACAATTTTCTCTACTTTGGCGGCCGGAAACAAGGCTTCGAAATTGCTGCCACCAGCACTTGTGTCGGTCGCCGCCAGTCTGCTGTCCCCGTCCCCAAGACCTATGAGAAGAACCGGCACGTCGAGGTTTTTCGTGTCAGTCTCACGCAGTCCCATCGTCAAAGCAGGATCAATGGCGGCCACGGCAGCAATGCGCGGGTCCTTGTAGGATGCCTGAAATTTCTCCGGGTCAAGGTCTGATATCTTAATTCTCGCTTTCAGAATGTCAGTGCAATGTGAAGAGATGCGGTTACCGTCGGCGCAGAATTTGTCGAGGCCATCGCGCTGCCCTCGCAATCCGCCCAACGACAGCGCCGTCCAGCCACCATAGGAAAAGCCCGTGGCATATATGCGGGTGGCATCAATGCTGGCGGACAGGCTGGGGTCCTTCAAAACGTGATCAAGTGCAACGAACAAATCCTGCGCGCGAGTCCAATGGTTGAGCGCATTCTTGTTGTTGGTATCGCCCGTCGTACTATTGGGATGATTGACGGCCACGACAATGGCACCCTTCGCCACAAGCCCGGCACTCAGCCAGCCCATGCGCATGAAGTTGCCACCCCATCCGTGCGACAGCAAGATGACCGGATATTTTCCAGGCGCTGGTTTGGCGTAATCATGCACGGGTACACCATAGAACACGGCGTTCTCGCCAAATGGTCGCGATGTTCCACCTTCCGAAGGGTAGAGCACAGCTACGTCCACTGCACCAGACTTGTGGGCGGCTGGAATACTGTAGAGCTGCAAACCTGTATCAGCCGAGGCAATGTGCGTTGGTACCAGCAGGGCAAGAGTGAGGAGAAAACGTTTCATGATGGATCGTCCTTTTCGTTAAGTTGCCGGACCTTTCAGCCACGATGGCCGAATAAAAACGTCCTCAAACCGGATTGAGGTCGCGCCAAACCGGTTTTAGGAGGTAGAAGTGCCAATGCCTGTCCTGCCGATCCCCATAATCATTGCGCTGCTGCTGTTTGGATTTCTCATTCAGCGCATGGCCACGCGCGAGACCCATTTCACAATTTTGGCCATGATCGCCTCATGCGCCACCCAGGCCGTGATCATTGCCTTGGTGCACTACTTTGGTTTTGCAGCCCTGCGGCCACTGCAAGCGGTTTTGGCAATGACAATTCCCCCTCTTGCTTGGGCTGCATTCATTACCGCTGCTGGGGGCGACGTGCGCGCAACCAAAATGCTTTGGCATGGAACCGGGGTTGTATTGGCATTGGTGTGTCTTGCGCTCAATCCGTTTTTGTTGGATGCGCTGATCCCCTTGTCGTTTGCCGGTTACGGCGTTGCAATGTTGCTGCACATGTGGCGCGGTGAAGACAGTTTGCTGCACAGCCGATTGGAAAGCGGTTCAAAGGCGCTGCTGGCCTGGCGCATCTTGGCGTTCTCGTTGATCGCATCCGCTTTGTGTGATGTGTTGATTGCCTATGGCATGGCGACTGGATCAACGACGGTTGTACTGTGGCTACCGAGTGTTGTGTCCTCATTGTCGTTGTTGAGTCTCGGGGCGCTGGGCCTCACGCAGGCCGTTGAAAGCCGACGCGAGCATGAAACCGAAAGCCTTTCCGAAGAGGACGCTTCGCGCGACCAGGCCATCATCGGCCAGTTGGATCAGTACCTGGCCGCGCACAAACCCTATCTTGATCCTGATCTCACATTGGCGCGGCTGGCCCGCAAGGTGGTGGTGCCGGCAAAGCAATTGTCAGCTGCCATCAACCGCAACAAGAACGAAAACGTCTCCCGGTTCATCAACCGTCATCGCATTGAACAGGCCTGCGTCTTGATGATCGAAGGCAAGTCCGTGACCACGGCAATGTACGAGTCCGGTTTCAACACCAAGTCGAATTTCAACCGCGAATTCTTGAGGGTCAAAAAAATGTCACCACGGGATTGGCAGCAAAGGGGCAACAGCACCTTGCAAAGTTAGCCGATGGTGCCTATTTCGGTAATCTAAAATGTTACAGAAAGGGTACCAATGATCGACCTCTACTACTGGCCCACACCAAACGGCCACAAAATTCCGATTTTTCTTGAAGAAGCAGGTCTCGAGTACCGCGTTCACAAGATCGATATCGGGAAGGGTGACCAGTTCCAGCCTGCGTTTCTGGCGATTTCACCCAACAACCGCATTCCTGCGATTGTTGACCAGGATCCGGTTGGTGGCGGTGCGCCGATCAGCGTTTTTGAGTCAGGTGCCATCCTTTTGTATCTCGCCGAGAAGACCGGAAAATTTCTGGGGTCTGATACGCGGGCCCGGGTTGAGACGTTGCAATGGTTGTTTTGGCAAGTGGGCGGACTTGGCCCCATGGCCGGACAGAATGGCCATTTCAATGTTTACGCGCCGGAAAAGGTGCCTTACGCAATTGACCGATATACGAAAGAAACCACGCGGCTTTATGGTGTTCTTGACAAGCGGTTGGCTGATCGCGACTTTCTGGCAGGGGACTATTCCATCGCCGACATGGCGAGCTATCCGTGGATTGTGCCGCATCAAAACCACAAGCAAAAGCTTGAGAATTTTCCGAACCTCGAGCGCTGGTTCAATGCCATTGGCGAGCGTCCAGCGGTGATCAGGGCTTATGCGCAAGCGCCAAAATCCTATGACAAGCCGTTGAGCGAAGAGGAGCGCAAGGTGCTGTTTGGGGTGGCGAAGGTTTAGGATTTTACTTGAATTGGTTTGGGCAACGGGTTTGCAGGTGATTGCCTGCATGTTTGCGCAACCTGGTGGTTGCAATTGAATCTTGTCGATCCGCGGCCACTCACGCATAGTGGCCGGAAGCTGTGGAGTTGTGATGCGCCGCAAGGGAAGGGTCAAATTTTTCGACCGTGACAAGGGGTTTGGATTCATTGCGCCGGAAGATGGTGGCAAGGATGTGTTCGTGCATGTTTCGGCGGCGCAAAGTGCCGGTGTGCCGTATCTCAAGGAAGACATGATGCTGTCGTTTGAATCGCAGGATGACGCGCGCGGGCGGGGACAGCAGGCCATTGTATTGCAGTTGTTGAGTTTGGGATGATGCGCCTGTTGGCTGGATTGCTGCTGGCACTTGTGTTTTCAATCCCAGCTGCCGCGAAGGCTCCGCAAAGCGGTGTGTTTGATTATTTTGTGTTGGCACTCTCGTGGTCGCCCACTTATTGCGCCAGCCACGGCGACGATCAACAACAATGTGCGCCGGGGCGCAAGTTTGCCTTTGTGGTGCATGGCCTGTGGCCGCAGTTCAGCCAAGGCTGGCCGCAGTTTTGCGACACGCCTGAAAGCTGGGTTGACCCCGCAGAGATTGACGCGATGATGGCGATCATGCCATCCAAGCGCCTGATCATTCACCAGTGGAAGAAGCACGGCAGTTGTTCAGGTGTTTCGCAACGCGACTATTTCCAGGCCACGCGGCTGTTGTTTGACAGGATCAGGATTCCCGCGCGTTACCTGTCGCCCACGGCAGATGTGGTGACGACACCCCAGCAACTCGTAACTGATTTCGTCAAGACCAACAGCGCCCTGACGGCCAGCATGATTTCCGTGCAATGCGGAACCACCAAAGGCAGGGCGCGGCTTTCGGAGCTGCGTATTTGTCTCGACAAGCGTGGCGGTTTTGCAGCCTGCGGTGCCAATGAAATCCGCCAGTGCCGGGCCAGCACACTGGTTCTGCCGGAGGTACGGTGATGAAGCGTGCCCTGGTTTTTCAGCACATGGACCACGATCATCCGGGGCGGTTCCTCAACTATTTTTCCGAGGATGGCATTGTGCCGGACGTCGTGCGCTTGTTTGAGGGTGAAGCCATTCCAGCGCTTGCCCCTTACGACTTGCTGTTTGTTCTCGGCGGTGCGCAGGATACGTGGGAGGAAGATGCGTATCCTTATCTGGCGGCGGAAAAGGCGGCGATTGCCGAGTGGGTTGGAAAGCGTGCCAAACCTTACCTTGGTGTGTGCCTCGGGCATCAATTGCTGGCGGCAGCATTGGGGGGCGAGGTTGCGAAAGCTGGCAAGGAGGAAGTTGGCGTGTTTGATGTGGCGCTGACTGATGACGGCAAATCGCATCCCTTCTTTGAGGGATCACCAACCGAATTGAAAGTCATGCAATGGCATTTTGCCGAAGTGAAGCGGGCACCAGCTGGAGCAGTCATTGCCGCGCAATCACCGTTGACTGCCGTGCAAGCCATGGCCATCGGCACGCATGCGTTGAGCACACAGTTTCATTGCGAGTTCACGCCACAGTCCGTGGCCGGCTGGCGATCGCTGCCGGGTTATGTAGCAGCGCTCGAAAAACAGTTTGGGCCGGGTGGGTATGAGCGTTTGCGACAGGCGTGCCTGCCGCTGATGCCGGACATGGAGCGCACTACGCGACAGATTTGGGAAAATTTCCGGAAGGTTTCGGGGCTTTAGCGTGGGTGGCGGAAAAGTGGGGAAGTTGAGCCGGTGACCTGCTCAACGCCGAACACTATCGCCCTTTCCACAGGGGTTTTCGTTTTTCGGCAAAGGCCTTTGCGCCCTCGATCTGATCTTCGCTGGCATAGAGCTTGTCGACGGTGGGCAGCTTGCGCCTGGTGACCATGTGAAATGCCTCGTGCACGGGCAGGTGCGATGTCTCACGGTCGATTTCCTTGATGGCAGCGAAGACCAGCGGTGGTCCACCCGCCAATTGCTCGGCGAGGGCGCGGGCGCGGGTCATCAGGCTTGACGCTGGAACGATCTCGTTGATCAGGCCCCAATGCTTCGCCTCCACGGCATCGACAACGCGGCCAGTGAACAGCATTTCCATCGCCACATGATAGGGGATGCGGCGCGGCAATTTGATCGTCGCCGCATCGGCAACGGTGCCGGAGCGGATTTCGGGTAGTGCGAATGTGGCGTGCTCCGCCGCGATGATGATATCGCAAGAGATCATGATCTCGAAACCGCCACCGAAGGCGAGGCCGTTGACGGCGCAGATCACGGGCTTGTTGAGACCCTTGAGTTCCTGCAATCCGCCAAAACCGCCCACACCATAATCTGAGTCCGGCGCTTCGCCTTGGGCTGCCGCCTTCAAGTCCCAGCCGGGGCAGAAGAATTTTTCACCCGTTGCCGTGAGGATGGCGACGCGGAGTTCGGGGTCATCGCGGAAGGCGGCAAAAGTATCGCCCATGATACGCGAGGTTGCTGCGTCAATGGCGTTGGCCTTGGGCCGGTCGATGGTGACTTCGAGAATGGCACTATTTCGGGATGTATGGATGGGGGTGGTCATGTGTTCCTCATTTGAATAAGTGCATCCACCGCGATGGCGCCTTTCTTCAGCACCAGCAACGGATTGATGTCGAGTTCTTCGATCTGGCCGGGATAGGCGGCGGCGAAGCGGGTGATGGCTTCAATGGCATCGATTGCAACCTTGGAGTCGCCGGATCTACCGCGGAAACCTTTGATGAGCTTCCAGCATCTCAGTGACTGGCAGGCATCTGTGATCTCTTTGCGGGTTGCGGGCAAGATCAGCGTGGCGCTGTCTTTCAGCAATTCTGTCATCACACCGCCTGCGCCAACAACGAGCGCCAACCCAAACTGTGGATCGCGTTTGAGGCCGATGATGAGTTCGGCAACCCCGCCTGTCACCATGCGTTCGACGAGGAGTTCATCGGAGAGCTTGCCCATGCGCGTGGCGGCTTCGCGCACTTGTTTAGCCGTGGTGAGATTGAGGGCCACGCCGCCGGATTCTGTCTTGTGGGCGATGGTGGCGGACGAGATCTTGAGTGCGACGGGGAATCCGATTTTCTGCGCCATCTTCACTGCGTCTTTGGCCTTGCACACAGCACCTTTGGGAACCGGGAGGCCGAACGTCTTGAGTAACCTCTTCCATTCATGCTCCGTCATCCCGGCGGAGGCCGGGATCAGGTTCTTTTTTTTGTAGCGTGTGTTTGGCAAAGCCTGGTCCCGGCCTTCGCCGGGATGACGGTTTTGGGGAAGAAACCAAGATTGACCGATGAATGCCGCCGCTTCGAACGCCGTGATCGCATCATTCAGGTTCATCATGGGTGCGATGCCTTGCGCCATCAGGTCCTCGGCAAGAGCAATCGGCATGCATTCCGGCAGTGTAGAGACGATGGCGGCGCGGGCGTTGTTGGCCTTGGCGGCGGCGGTGAAGGCGCGCGCGGTCTTGTGCCACTGCGCGGGATCGCTGTGGGGCGGTGGGAAATCAAGAATCAACATGCCGCAATCAAATCCGCCCGAGAGGACTGCGGTGAAGGTGTTGCACAGTTTCTCTTCATCACCCCAGATGAAGGTGTGATAGTCGAGCGGGTTGTCGATACTGACAAACTCATTGAGCGTTGCAGTGACTTTTGGTTTTGTTGCGGCGTCGAAAGGCGGGAAAACAACGTTGCGTCCGAGTGCGAGATCAGCGGCGAGGCCCGCTTCACCACCGGAGCAACTGAGTGACACAAGGTTGTTGCCTGGCAACACACCCAGATGCAGAAATTTCAGTGTTTCGACAAAGGCCGTGATGCCGGGCATGCGCGCAATGCCGTGACGTTTGAAAAGTGCTTCGTAAAGTGCGTCTGATCCGGTGAGCGATGAGGTGTGGCTGAGTGCAGTCTTGGCACCTTGTTCGGACTTTCCCGTTTTCAGGGCCACGATGGGCTTGCGTTTGGCACGGCATTTTTCTGCGGCTGCGGCGAAAGATGGAATGTCTTTCAAGCCTTCAATGTGCAGTCCGATGGCGGTGATGCGCGGATCATCGGCAAGGGCGGAGACGAGACGCGCAATGTCCACATCGGCCTGATTGCCGATGGCAAAGACGGCGACGAGGGGCAGGGCGCGTTGGGTGAAAGTAAAGTTGCAGGCGATGTTGCCGGATTGCGTGATGATGGCCACACCCTTGTCGCGGGCCTTGATGCCATGCTCATCCGGCCATAGGGCGGCACGGGAGAGCGAATTGACGAAGCCGTAGCAATTGGGGCCGAGCAACGGCATGCCATCAGCGGCGTGGAGCAGTGCCTCCTGCAATTCGATTGCACCGGCTTCGGCAAAGCCAGCGGCGTAGATGACAGCACCGCCACAGTTCTTTTTCCTCAGTGCACGGACAACATCCACTGTGGGCTCGCGTTTGACGGCGATGAAGGCGGCATCAATGGAGCCGGTGATGTCATCGACGGACTTGACAGTTGGGACTCCTGAGAGTTCGTCCCGCTTTGGATGCACGGCCCAGATTTTTCCGGTGAAACCGAGTTCCTGTGTGCGTTTGATGGCGATGGTGCATTCATTGCCACCGATGAAAGCGATGGAGGTGGGGTTGAGGAGGCGGGAGAGGGTCATCCTCCGAGCGGCCTTAACAGCGCACGGCTGATGATGTGGCGCTGGATTTCTGATGTACCTTCCCAGATGCGTTCCACCCGCGCATCGCGCCAGATGCGCTCCAGTGGCAGGTCGCTCATCAGGCCCATTCCGCCGTGGATCTGGATGGCTTCATCGGCGATGAAGGCGAGGACTTCGGTGGCTTTGAGCTTCGCCATGGCCATGTCCATTTCGGTGACGGTGCCTTGGTCATACTTCCATGCGGCTTCGCGGGTGAGGAGTTCGGCGGCTTTCAGTTCCATTGCCATGTCGGCGAGCTTGAAGGACACACCTTGGAACTTGCCGATCTGCTGGCCGAATTGCACCCGGTCCACGGCATACTGCAGGGCGTGTTCGAGGGCGCGTTCGGCGCGGCCCAGGCAAGTTGAGGCGACTTGCAATCGTGTTGCGCCGAGCCAGGAATTGGCCACTTCAAAACCCTTGTGCAATTCGCCCAGCATTTGCGCTTTGTGCACACGGCAATCGGTGAATTCGAGAATGCTGTTGGGATAGCCGCGGTGTGACACGTTCTTGTAGCCGGGGCGCACGTCGAAACCAGGCGTGCCCTTGTCGATCAAGAAGGCGGTGATCAGCTTCTTCTTGCCGCGCGGTGTTTCTTCTTCGCCAGTTGCAGCGAAAAGTACGGTGAAATGTGCCTCTTCACCATGGCTGATAAAATGTTTCACGCCGTTGATCACGAAGTCATCGCCATCGGCTTTCGCAAAGGTTTTCATGCCGCGCAAATCTGAGCCGACACCGGGTTCAGTCATGGCGAGACAGTCAGCCTTCTCACCGCGAACGGCGGGCATTGTGTAGCGCTCGCGCTGCTCGGCGTTGCAAGCCATCAGAATGTTGGAGGGCCGGCCCACGCAGGTCCAGTGCAGGGCGTAGTTGGCGCGGCCCAGTTCCTTTTCGTAGAGACACCAGGTGAGTGTATCGAGGCCCGCTCCGCCGACTTCGGTTGGCATGTTGGCGGCGTAGAGGCCCGCCGCGATGGCTTTGGCTTTCAGCTCATCGCGAAGTTCGGGGCGCAAGGTTCCGGTGTCTTCCACTTCCTTTTCATGCGGATAGAGTTCATTGGCGACGAAATCCTTCGTCGTCTTGATGATCATGTGTTGTTCTTCGGTGAGGGAGAAGTTCATCTGCATGAATCCATAGATTTGACCATTGAGTGACAACCACACCAACCGTCATGGCCCGCTTCAGGCGGGCCACCCACTCGCACCCACCGATAGATGGCCCGCCTGAAGCGGGCCATGACGGTTGGGGGGAGGTTGTGTTGCTGAGATGTGTTCATTTGATATGAAATGTCTCCACATGCCCATCAATTGCAATGTCCTGGCCGTTGATCATGAAGGCTTGGGGTGAGGCGAGGAAGATGCAAAGATTGGCGATCTCTTCCGGCTCGGTGAAGCGAGTGAGGGACTGCTGGCTTACCAGTTCGGCGGCCACGATTTGTGTTCCCACGCCGCGCAAATTTGCCTCTCCTGCGATCACTTTGTTGATGCGTTCACCGCGCACGGCACCGGGGCAGATGGCGTTGCATCGCACACTGTAGGGGCCGAGTTCAATGGCGAGGGATTTGGTGAGGCCGATGACGCCCCATTTCGCCGCCGCATAGGGTGTGCGGTTGCCGAAACCGAACTGTCCGGCATTGGATGACATGTTGATGATACAGCCGGATTTCTGCGCCTTCATCACGGGTGCGGCGCGGCGGGCGCAGAGGAACTGTGCGTCGAGGCAGATCTCGATGCATTCTTTCCAGTCAGCAAGTTCGATGTCATCAACGGGCGCGGTTGGCCCCTTGATACCGGCGTTGTTGACCAACACATCAAGGCCTTCCATGTCGGCAAGGGCCAAGTCGAACCACGCATCGACTTCGGCTTCGCTGCGGACGTTGACGACAGTTGCTGTGATTTCCGGGAATTCTTCGCGGAACTTTGCAATGGCTTCGCCGTTGACATCGCAAATGTGTACGCGAGCGCCCTCATCAGCGAAAGCCTTGGCGATGGCGCGGCCAATGCCGGAAGCGGCAGCGGTTATCATGACGCGTTGAGTCATGTTAAGAAGCGAATAGCGAATAGTGAGTAGCGAATAGGGGAAGGATTTTTGCGTGCATACGTTCGGTCTCCATTTGATACTACTCGCTACTCGCTACTCGCTACTCGCTTCTTCTTCCGCCTCATCTCCCGCTCGAGCACCAGTCCCGAGCCGATCTTGTGTTTCTTGAACAATTTCATCATGTCCACAAGTATGGCGTTGCGTTTGGCTTCCAGCTGCGCCACGGTTTTCTTGCCGGCTTGGGCTTCGCAGCCGTCGATCAACCGTTTTTCCAACGCGTCATTCCATTTGGGGAATTTGAGGTCGGTCCAGTCGAGGTCGAGTGTAGGGTCGAACTGGCTCATGAAATGCCGCATGCCGCCGGGCCCGCCAGCGAGATGATAGGTGAGGAAAGACCCCATGAAGGCCCAGCGCATGCCGGCGGAATAGACGATGGAGTCATCGATGTCGCCGGTCGATGCAATGTCCTTGTCCAGAATATGCAGGCTTTCGCGCCACAGGGCTTCCTGCAGGCGATCACAGACGTAGCCCATGATTTCTTTTTTGAGGCGCAGCACCTGCATGCCAATGCCTTCGAAATAGACGTGCGCTGCATCCATTGCTTTCGCCGAAGTCTTGTCACCTGGCACGATCTCCACCAGCGGCAAGAGGTACACCGGATTGAAGGGGTGGCCGATGATGATGCGTTCCGGGTTTTTGCATTGTGATTGGAGGTTGGTCGGGAGGAAGCCGGAGGAGGAAGAGGCGATGATGACGTGTGGTGCGGCGACGGCATCGATTTCCTTGAACAATTTGATTTTGAGGTCTTCGCGCTCTGGTGCTGCTTCATGAATGAAATCAGCTTTGGACGCCATCTCTTTGAGATCAGTCGTGAATTTAAGTTTTCCCTTGGTCTTGCGCTTGCCCAGCAGTTTTTCGAGCGATGGCCAGGCGGTTTTGATTTGGGCTTTCAATTTGGCTTCAGCGGTGGGTGACACATCATAAGCGATGACGTCATAGCCGCGATAGAGCAGGCGGGCGGCCCAACCGGCACCGATCAGGCCCGTGCCAGCAATGCCGACGGTTTTGATGTTCATTTCCTGATTCCCAAAATCGCCCGGCCTTCGTCCGGTGTTGCCACTTTGGTTCCCAGAATTTCAATGATCTTCACGGCCTTTTCCACCAGTTGTGCGTTGGTGGCGTGGACGCCTTTCTCAAGCCAAAGATTGTCCTCCAACCCGACCCGCACATGGCCACCCAGAAGCACGGCCTGCGCTACAGCCGGAAATTCATTGCGCCCAATGCCGAAGGCCGCCCAGATGGCGTTCGAGGGCAGTTGGCTTTTCAGATAGGCCATGGTTTCGGCGTTGTAGGGTGCACCCCAGGGAATGCCGAGGCAGAGCTGGAAGAGAGGGAGATTGTCAATAAGGCCTTCCTCACACATTTTGGATGCAAACCAGAGGTGGCCGGAATCGAATACCTCCATTTCAGGCTTTACCCCATAGCTTTGAATGAGCTTGGCGCATGCGCGCAATTGGGCTGGCGTTTGCACCATGATGGCGTTGCCATCGCCGAAATTCATGGAACCGCAATCTATGGTGCAGATTTCCGGCCGCAGTTCCTTGATGTGGATATAGCGCTCTTCCGGACCAACCAAATCCGTGCCCGGACCCCATTTCATGGGTTCTTCGCCGGAGCCAACATCGAGGTCGCCGCCCATGCCGCCGGTGAAATTGATGATGATGGTGGTGTTTTTTGCCCGAATGCGCTCCATCACATCGCGGTACAAATCCACGTCGCGTGTTCCCTTGCCAGTCTTGACGTTACGGACGTGGCAATGAACAATTGTGGCTCCGGCGGATGCGGCTTCCAGGGCGGAGTTTGCGATCTGTTCAGGCGTTACGGGCACGTGGGGGCTTTTGCCCACGGTGTCTCCCGAACCTGTGATGGCGCACGTGATAATGATTTTTGGCTGCATGTCGTCCTCCGGTGGTTAAGACTAACGCAGGAATCGGCGCTTTGGCGACAAATTCCGTCATGCTTTCGGTGTTTTCCGGCTTCTGCTCCTGATAGCTGAATGGTAGAACGATGCGACTCAAGGGAGCAATGGCAGCGGAAATGCAGTCGGCATGAATGAATTTCTGCTTTTCGCTGTGCTGTCGGTCATGCCGGCCACCGATGCCGTTCAGTCTTTGCCCGCCCCGCCAGCGCCGGTCACCATAGTGCAACCGCTTGCCGCTCTCAGGATTCCGCCGCCAGCGGTGATCGTGCCAACGCCTGAACAAGTGCCGGAAACAGCCCCGGTAAACTGCCGTGTGGGCCACCTCGTGATGATTCCGGATGGTCGCGAGGGCGAGGCCACATCTTATGTTGAGGGCATTTGCCGGGTTCTGGCTTATGGCGAAGGTTATGTGTCGCTGTGGACCGACGACATGATCGAGGCGGTTTATCCGCAATTGTTGCAGAGCTACCAGTTCGGGCACTAAAGTATCGCCGGTTCAAACAGAATCACAACAACCCCCAAAAACCGCTACTCCAGCGCGGGCGGGGATTCATCTAACTTGTTGAAATAAAATGGATTCCCGCCTTCGCGGGAATGACGGTGTGGGGGTTGAGCAATTTCAATTGAACATTCGTTAATCTAAGGCCTGAACACCAGGACCTCGCCTTCGCTTTCTTCGGTATCGAGCCACAGGAGGTTCAGGGCATCAAATTCTTCCGCCAGCAGGTGTTGTCCGGTGCCGATTTCGCAGACGAGGGTGCCGCCGGGTGCGAGGTGGGTTTTTGCAGTGCGAAGGATTTGGCGCACGAGATCGAGCCCGTCCTTGCCACCTGCATGGGCGATTACCGGCTCGGCTTGATATTCCGGCGGGAAGGCATCGACTTCGGCTTGCGCCACATAGGGTGGGTTGGCGATGATGAGATCATATTTTTGTGTTGCGACCGGCGCGAACAGATTGCCTTGCAGCAGGTGGATGCGATCTCGCAGCCCATGGTCATGCACGTTTTGTGCCGCAACAACGAGAGCGTCGGCGGATATATCTGTTGCATCGACTGTGGCATCAGGAAAAGCGTTGGCGGCGAGTATGGCAAGGCAACCAGAACCTGTGCACAGGTCCAGCACGCGGCTGACCGTGTTGGCATTTCCCATTACACTCTGCAGATCACCCTTGGCCATCAACTCGGCAATGAATGAACGTGGAATGATGACGCGTTCATCGACGTAGAAGGGCAGGCCTTGCAGGTAAATTTTATTGAGCAGATAGGCGGCGGGTTTGCGGGTTGATATGCGCTTGGCGATCACATCGATCAGCGTGTCACGTTCATGGGCCAGCAGCCGCGCGTCCAGCCAGGGATTGATGTCGTCCACCGGCAGATGCAGGGATTCGAGGATGATAAATGCCGCTTCATCAACTACGCTGGTGGTGCCGTGGCCGTGTACCAGTTTGTGCAACCGGAACTGGCTCACGGCGTATCGCAGGAAATCGCGGATGGTTTGCAGGTTTTTCATGCTGTCTCTGGCCGCAGGATACGCATTCCGTTGCTGGCCAACAAGCCGAACAGCAGGACATAGATGCCAACCAGCACAAAGGGGACTGACTGTGCGCCAAACTGGTCAATGATGCGGCCGGCCGCTGGCGGGCCGATCAAGCCGCCGACGCCCCACGTCGATGCGATGACAGCTGACCCGGCAACAATGTCCTTGCCCTTGAACGCCGCGCCAATGGCAGTAAGAGCGATGACATAGACGCCAAATCCCGTGGCGCAAAACAGGATCATGACAGGCCAGATCATCCAGGTGTCGAGCAGGGGGGTGATCAGCAGTCCGAGCGCAATTGTCAGAACAACGCATCCCATGACAACACCATCGCGTGACCATTTGTCTGCCAGCGTGCCCATGGGATAATACAGAAACACGCCGCCGATTATGGCGAGCCCCAGCAGTGAACTGGCAGCTGCGATCGGCAGGCCGCCACGAATGGCAAAAATGGTGAAAAACGATATCAGGATGGAATCAAACAATGTGGCGGCCACGGCATTGGCAAAAATCAAGGGCTGGCGCTTGATGACACCGATCAGGCTGCCGGTTTCTTCGCCTGTGTGCGCAGCTTTACCGCCTTTGATGAATGCCAAGGGTAACAAGCCCGCGACAACAAAGCCAATGCAGATCAGCCACGGGGCCCAGCCATTGATGCCGGTAAACGGAATGATCGTGGGGCCGATGCCAAAGGTGACAGACAGGATCGATGTATAGAGTCCCATGATCCGCCCGCGTGTTTGCGGCGATGACAGGGTGAGAACCCAGGTCTCGCTGACCGTAAAGAGGGCACCTGTGGCAATTCCAAAAATGAAACGCAATGCCAGCCACCACCATAGCGGCGGCAGGAGCTTGAACAGAAACAGCATCACGGCAATCGTGATGATGGCAACAGTTGAAAGTGCCTTGCCACCGAAGCGGTGCATCAGTCCGGGCAGCAGGGGGCCGGCCAGCAATATCCCTAGCGGGCCCATCGCTACCACGGTTCCAATCTGCCAGGCGGGAACGCCTTGTGCTTCCATGATCAGGGGTTGCAGTTGGAAGGTCAGACCGAACGCGATGTCGCACGCCGCAATGCATGCCATTGCTGCGACCAGCGTGCCATTCCACATGGGTTGGGATTGCAATGGGGCTGACATTGGCAGGCTGTAGCCGTTTGCCAGACCCACCGCAACGTGTTGCAAGACGGGAAATCGGTGGCTATTGCTCAGCGATGACGAAAATTCGCATTGCATTGGTGCAGGTCACCGCGTTCCGGCAGAATTGTTCGATTGTGTTTGATGAAGACACCAGGCGGGCGGCGGTTGTCGATCCGGGTGGGGACTTGCCGTTGATTGAAGAGGCCATTGCCAAGGCGGGCGTTACCGTTGAAAAAATTCTTTTGACGCACGGGCATATCGACCATGCGGGTGGGGCTGCGGACTTGCGCAAAAAACTCGGCGTGACCATCGAGGGTCCGCATATCGACGACAAGTGGCTGCTGGATATCCTGCCGCAGCGCGGGCTGGAATACGGGGTAAAAGGTGCCAGCGCATGTGCACCGGACCGCTGGCTGAGCGACGGAGACACGGTTGATGCGGCGGGGTTTAGTTTCAACATCATTCACGCGCCCGGCCATTCGCCAGGGTCGATCGTGTTCCATAACGTGGAAAACAAGTTTGCTCTGATGGGGGACGTCCTGTTCAAGGGTTCGGTGGGGCGCACGGATATTCAGGGTGGCGATCATGACGTGTTGATGCATGCCATCAAAAGCAAAATCCTGCCGCTGGGCGACGATGTCAATTTCCTGCCGGGTCACGGGCAACCAAGCAGCATTGGCGAGGAGCGCAAGAGCAACCCGTTTCTCACGGGGCGGGGGTGACGTCGATGGAGAATTGCGCACTCACGTTCATTTGCACCCGCTCCCCTTCGTCATGGCCCACATAACGCCACTGTTGTCCGGTCAGGCCTTTAACCGAGGCATCACACACCCAAAATCCGTCATGGCCCGCTTCAGGCGGGCCATCTATCGGTGGCTGGCATTTTTTCGGACATGAAAAACCAGGCGCTATTTCGCTTTTCGTGACCGCTCCATGGATGGCCCGCCTGAAGCGGGCCATGACGGAGGAGAGGAGTGATTTCGAGCAAGTTTTTTGACATAAGCAGATTGTGGTTTGTTTTGCGTGCGCCAATTTGCAGTTTCATACGGCTTAACCGGACAGCAGTGGAGTGAAGCGGGCCATGACGGATTCATTGGGGACACACAGGAGTTGCCAAGGAATTGCAGCAGGCAGCCCGGCTCAAATTTTCATTTCGACCAGTCTTGAGTTGGCGGCGAAGTAGGCGTCGCCGGTGGCGCGGAAGACGCCGCACTGGGGTGATTGTCCAGCGCCAAAGGCTTCGCAGAACTGGTCGCCATTGGCGCTCCATTGGCCGGACCCTTCGCCTTTCACATCGTCCTGAAAATTGAACGTGCCATCGGCATTGTAGGAGATGAAGCCGCTGCCGTCGGAGCGGGTGTACTGGAAGGTTTTGCCGACGATGGCTTGCCGGACTTCGCCGCCTGCGAGGTTGCGGGCAACCTGGCCTTCCTGGGCCGGAATGGCGGAGGTTCCGCCATTGACGACGCGCACACCTTTGGGGCCACTGGCGCAGGCTGCAAGGGTGATTGCCAAGATGAAAACGGACAGTGATTTGACGTGCGGCATCATGATGTGATTCTGTGCCAGCGGATGTGCCACAGGCGTTGCAGTGTCGCAAGACTCATGGTGTCAGCTTCGCGTGCCAGAACGAACGATGACGGGTGTGCCCTTTGCAACGCGCTCAAACAATTCGGCCACATCCTCGTTGAGCATGCGGATGCAGCCCGATGACATGGCCTTGCCGATGGACGATGGATCGTTGGTGCCATGGATGCGGAACAGTGTGTCCGCACCGTTGGCGTAGAGGTAAAGTGCGCGGGCACCCAAGGGATTATTGGGACCGCCGGGCATGCCATTGGCCCAAGTCTTGGCCTTGTCGTCGCGGAACACCATTTCCTCCGGCGGCAGCCAGCGCGGCCAGCGGCGCTTCAATTGCACAACGGCCTCACCCGACCAGGCAAAACCCGCACGTCCCACACCAACGCCGTAGCGCATGGCCTGGCCGTTTTCCAAAACAAAGTACAGGAATCGAGATTGCGGATCGACGACAATGGTTCCTGGCGATTCCAGGCCATCAAAGGCGACCAGCTGTTTGCGAAACCGTGGCGGTATATCCGTCTTGGCCACGACATTGATCTTAAAGTCGATGGGCGATTCTGGTGGCGGGATCAGCGACGGATCGCGGACCACGGCTTCGCCGCCATACAGTGGGTGTTCGCGTAATGCGGGGTTGGAGGTCAGAGGGGCAATTGGCACTGTCGGTGCGGCTGTCAATTCCGGTTCGATAATAACCGATTGCGCGCAGGCAGTTGCAGCCAGCGCAAAAGTTGCGGCGGCGCTCAAAAATGACCTGCGTGTAAGCTTGTTCATGATTGCGATATACTGACCGGGCGCTGGGGCGGACTGGTGATCAAGTCATGATCAACTTAGGGCAAGATTGTGGCGCTGATTACGCCAATGTGAAGGTTGCCGGACCCACTTGGAACGTGCTGCCGGAGCCAGTGAAAGGCTGACAAACAGTATCCATGCCCTTGGGCAAAAATTGCGCAGGCGAGAAACTTTCGCACAACTGGCCATCGCGGGCTTCCCATTTGCCGGAGGTCGTGCCCTTGCCGTCGACTTCCACCAAAGATGTGCCGTCCGAAGCGTAAAGCGTGGTGCCGCTGTTGTTCGGGCCGGTCCAGCGCCAGCTTTTGCCGGCGAGGACTGATCTGATTTGACCCGATGTCATGGCATTGTCCGACGGCAGGGGCTCGGGGGCCAAAGAGGCTTCCGGTTCCTTGCTGTCCTTGAACAGACCCATGTTGGCGCAGGCTGCCAAGCTGATTGCTGCCATTGCGGCTGCCACGACATTCAGTTTCGATTTCATTGTTTCGCCCTCGATTTTTGTCATTCAGACCAATCCTGTGTCAGGATTAAGGAATTCAGGATTAGCCAGCGCCGTTCAGTTTAGAGTTGCCGCAATGACAAACCTCCCGCACCGCGAGAGATTTGCCGAAGAATCAACCAATTGTGTTGAAGATCGCTTAACACCGTGGCGGGGAACCAGAGCGGTTCTTGGTTGCATGGAATCAACTCGTCCAAAGTACCGTCAGCCCGGCCTGAACAGAAGGCCGGGCCAAGGCTTTCTGGCAATGGTCACAAGAGTTCAAGCCTCGCCCCATCCTTCGACGGGGTGACTGAACTTGATGTGAATGATTCCGTCAAAACTGGCTCCACGCATGAAAATCCGCCAATGCGCGCGTCGCATAGGCCCGCTTTCGCGCCACCGATTTTTCCGCGAATTTCATGCCCTTGGTCGAAAATTCCGGCGGCGGCATCAGCCCGAAATTGATGTTCATCGGCTGGAACGAAGACTGCTTGCCTTCGGTCACCGCCAAATGGCCACCCGTAATGTGATTGATCAGAGCCCCGTGCGCTGTCGTCACCGGTGGTAGCGAAAATGCGCGGCCCAACCGTTCCGCGGCCGCCATTCGTCCCGCCATCAAACCCATGGCGGCACTTTCGACGTAGCCTTCCACGCCGGTGATTTGCCCGGCAAAGCGCAGGCGCACGTCAGCCTTCAACCGCATGTGGCCGTCCAGCACCGTAGGTGAATTCAGAAAAGTGTTGCGATGCAACCCGCCCAGCCGGGCAAACTCTGCGTTTTCCAGTCCGGGGATGGTGCGAAACACGCGCACCTGGTCGGCGTATTTCAACTTGGTCTGAAATCCCACCATGTTGAACAACGTACCCAGCGCATTGTCTTGCCGCAGTTGCACCACGGCATATGCTTTTACTGATGGATCATGTGCGTTTGTCAGCCCCATGGGCTTCATCGGACCATGCCGCAACGTTTCCGGACCACGCTCGGCCATGACTTCGATGGGAAGACAGCCATTGAAGTAGGGCGTGGATTTTTCCCATTCCTTGAAGCCGGTCTTGTCGCCCGTGTTCAACGCTGCAACAAACGTCTCGTACTGCGCTTTGGTCATTGGGCAATTGATATAGTCCTTGCCCGTGCCGCCCGGCCCCACCTTGTCGTAGCGCGATTGAAACCACGCCACATCCATGTTGATCGATTCCCGGTGCACGATGGGTGCAATCGCATCGAAAAACGCCAAAGCTTCTTCACCCGTCAAACCACGTATGGCCCCGGCCAACGCTGGTGACGTCAACGGCCCGGTCGCCACAATGACATTGTCCCATTCGTCGGGTGGCAAACCTGAAACCTCACCCCGCGTCACAGTGATCAGGGGATGCCCGGCAATCCGCCTTGTCACTTCCTGTGAAAACGCTTCACGATCCACCGCCAATGCGCCACCCGCCGGAACTTTATGGACATCCGCCACGGCCATGATCAGCGATCCGGCCAGCCGCATTTCCTCATGCAGCACGCCTACCGCATTCTGGTGCTTGTCATCGCTGCGGAAGGAGTTGGAGCAAACGAGTTCCGCCAGCCCGTCCGTCTTGTGGGCATCGGTTGCCACATGGGGGCGCATTTCATGCAGAATGACTGGCACACCGGCTTGCGCTGCGGCCCAGGCCGCTTCGCACCCCGCCATGCCGCCACCGATGATGTGTACGGATAAAACCATGCCGCCCTATAGCACTTGCGTCGGCGCAACTGCCAAGGCTAATCAGGGTCATGCTTGCTGTATTCGGAACCGGAAAAGACTGCCTGATCGAACATCCTGCGGGTGAGAACGGGGCTCACCTCGCAGATGCCGTCTGGCTTGATTTGGTAGAGCCTACGGCTGAGGAAGAAGCTGCCGTTGAAGCATCCCTGGGGATCGACATTCCGACCCGTGGCGAACTGGCCGAAATCGAAGCCTCCAGCCGTTTGTACATGGAAGATGGTGCCGCCTTCATGACGGCCAACTTGATCCGGCGTGGCGATGATGACCGCCCAGAGTCTTCACCCGTCACGTTCATTATCAAAGGCAACCAACTCGTTACCATCCGCTATCACCACCCGCAGGCCTTTCCCGTTTACGTGAAGCAGGCGATGAAACCCCAGAATACCTCACTTACAAGTTGGGGCATTCTGGTGAGCCTGCTGGAAGCGGTGGTGGACCGCGCTGCCGACCATCTGGAACGCGTTGGTGCGATTGTCGATGAAACATCCAAGCAGGTCTTTGACACCTCGTTTGTGGAAAAACGCCACAAAGGCCGCCGCAAAAAGCCGAAAAACCTGGAATTGCTGCTGGGCAAAATCGGTGAGGAAGGCGACTTCAACTCGCGCATGCGTGAAAGTCTGGTCTCCATCGGCCGTTTGGTGGCGTTCATTCAAGCGTTTGTGGACCAGGTCAAACAGACCAAGGACATCCGTGAAAACCGCGCCCGCGTCAAAATCATCCAGCGCGACATCCAGTCACTCGCGGACCATGCCAGTTTCCTGTCCGGGAAAATCAGTTTCCTGCTCGATGCTGTTCTTGGCATGATTTCGATTGAGCAGAATGGCATCATCAAGATTTTCTCGGTCGCCGCCGTTGTCTTCCTGCCGCCAACGCTGGTGGCTTCCATCTACGGCATGAACTTTGATTACATGCCGGAACTCAAATGGCTGACGGGATATCCCTTTGCCCTGTTCCTGATGGTTCTCTCGGCCCTTCTGCCTTTCTGGTACTTCAAGCGCAAAGGGTGGCTCTGAGATGAACGCGCTTTGGGTGGCGGCGGGCGGTGCACTAGGTGCCGCAGCACGCTACGGCGTCAACGAAATTGGCGTCCGTCTGTCGCCCGCATTTCCGTGGCACACCATTGCCGTGAACGTGGCAGGATGCTTCGCCATGGGCCTGTTGACGGGTCTTTTGCAATCAAAGTTGCAGCTCTCTGAAGCCGCCCGCCTGTTCCTGATCACGGGAATCCTGGGCGGCTTCACCACATTCTCGGCCTTTGCCATCGACTTTGCCCACTTGGCGGAACGCAAAGCTTTTCTCGATGCTTTCGGCTACGCATTCGGGTCGGTGGTGCTTTCATTGGTCGCCGTTTTTGCAGGTTTGAACCTCGCCCGCACGTTGGCGTAATGGCCGAAGTCAAACGTCATACTGTCGCCGAAGAAGAGAACGGCATGCGCCTCGACCGCTGGTTCAAGGTGCATTTTCCGCAAGTGACATTTGCCTATCTCAACAAGCTGACACGGACCGGTCAGGTGCGCGTCGGTGCTGGCCGGGTCAAAACCAGTTCGCGCCTGAAAGCGGGCGACGACATCCGCATCCCCCCTTTGGCTTTTGACCGCCGCCCGGCTGACACACCCAAGGAAGACGTGACACCCCTCAGCCGCGAGGAACGCCGGTTCTTTGATTCAATGATCCTGCACGAGGACAACGATATCTATGTCCTCAACAAACCTTGCGGTTTTGCCGTGCAGGGCGGCACCAAAACCTTTCGCCATCTGGACGGCTTGCTGATGGGGTTGGGCAAAGACCTGGGCGAGCGCCCCTTGCTGATCCACCGCCTGGACCGTGACACATCCGGCGTGATGGTGGTGGCCAAGCGCCGCGCCATCGCGTCTGCGCTTGGAACGTTGTTTGCCACCCGCCATGTGCACAAGACCTATTGGGCTGTGGTCAAGGGAGTGCCGACGCCGTCGCAGGGCAAAGTCAACGTGGCATTGATCAAGGCCAAAGGCCCCGAAGGCGACCGCATGCGGGCCTCAAAGCCGGGAGAAGAAGACGACGAGCAGCAAGCCATCACCCACTACGCAGTCATCGACAAGGCCGCCAAAGTGGCGGCGTGGCTGTCGCTGAAACCGCAAACCGGTCGCCAGCATCAGCTGCGCGCCCACGCAGACCACCTCGGAACGCCCATTGTGGGTGACAATAAATACAATGGAGACAAGGCGTTGCCGGAGGGTGTTCCGAACAAGCTTCATCTTCACGCCCGGCGCCTCGTGTTTCCGCATCCGCGCGGCGGCACTGTCGATGTGACGGCACCCCTGCCCGACCACATGCTCGCAACTTTCACCCTGTTTGGCTTTGACCCCAACCGCTTTGATGCAATCGATGACTGACGAAACACCAGACCAACGCATGCGCAGACTGACACGCGGCAATGCCGCGCGACTGTTGCCCAAGCGTTTCTACACCACAGTCACAGTGTCGGCGGCGAACTCCATCCTGCTTGATGGCAAGCCGGTCAAGACGCCGCTGAAAGCATTTTTGCAAATGCCCACAAATGTCTTGGCGCTGGCCGTGGCCGAAGAGTGGCAAGCGCAATCCAGTGTCATCGATCCTGCCAAAATGCCGTTGACCAAACTGGCCAATACAGCGATCGATCGGGGCAACAATGAGCGCGTAAAAATGATGCGCGAGCTTCTGGATTACGCCAACAGTGATCTCGTGTGCTACCGGGCGGAAACACCACAGGAGCTGGTGCAAGATCAACAAAATCATTGGGAACCTGTACTGGTGTGGGCCAACGTCCGGCTGGGTACTGCGTTCGCAAGCACAACAGGCATCACCCACAAATCACAAGCGCCGAAATCGCTGCGGGCATATGAGACATACGTGAAGACGTTGGACAACTTCCAGCTCACGGCTCTGTACAGCCTCACCATTCTCTTGGGCTCGGCACTGATTGCGGCGATGCTGGTTGAGAAAGGCATCGTGCCGGAATCAGCGTGGCTCGCTGCCCATGTCGATGAAGATCATCAAATCAGGTTCTGGGGCAGCGATGAAGAAGCTGTGGCGCGACGGCACAACCGCAAGCTGGAATTTGATGCCGCCGTGACGTTCGCAAGGCTTGCCTAGAGTCTTTCTGTTTCAAGTTAGCCTGTAACCCGCGCTACGGAAGAAGTTTGCACACTCGGTTGGCGTGATGGTTGTGATGATTTTGGCAAGCTCGTCGTTGAGATCATCCTCGGTGCGGGCGTCGGCTTTGCGCAGGATTGTTTTGATCTTGGCGAAGGTCTCTTCGATGGCATTCATGTCGGGCGAATAGGCCGGCAGGAAAAAGAGGTGGACTCCGGCTTTGCGGATCAAGTCGCGGACGAATTTACTTTTGTGGCTGTTAAGATTGTCCATGACGACGACGTCACGTGGCTTGATCGTTGGCAGCAAAACCTGCTCAACATAGTCCTCGAAGCTGTCGCGGTTGATGGGCCCCCGGATGGTGAAAGGAGCTGTCATGCCGTCGAGGCGCAGGGCAGCAATGAATGTGATGGTTGTCCAGCGGCCAGCAGTCACCTTTGTCACGAGGGATTTGCCTTTTTGGAACTAGCCCCTGAGCCTGGTCATGTTGGTCTTGATCCACGTTTCGTCGATGAAGACGAGGCGTGAAGGCTCGATGCGGGTCTGGTATTTGCGCCACCAGTAACGCCGTCTGGCGACGTCAGGCCGGTCCTGTTCGGCGGCGTGAATGGTTTTTTTAAAGCTGAGGCCGCAACCCTTGAGGAACCGCCACAAGGTGTCGAGACAAACGCGCTTGCCCTTGCCATTGTCCTTGGCGCGCAACTCAACAAGCAAGGCGACAAGCGTCAAGTCGGGTCTCTCAGCCACCCGCTGCATCAGCCATGCCCGCTCCGCTTCCAGCAGTTTGGGCCGCTTGCCGCCCATCCGGGAGGCTGCCGCACTGCCAGCACAGCTTGCTCAACCTCAGAAACACTGCGCTTTGGGCTGGACAAAGGCTTGCGCGAACGATCTTCAAGACTTTCTCCGAAAGCATTCCGGCCAAGCCACTTGTGGCCCGTTTGGCGGCTCACCCCAAAACGGCGGCAAAGCTCACTCACGTTCGAACCTTCAAGGCCCGCCAACAAAACAAACTCTTGCCGCTCATCCACCATCGAACACTCCCGCCAACCCATCGACACCTCCCGCAAAAAACACGCGAAAAAGTGTCAACCATGTCTCCGAACATGTGTCAGCTATGTCTCCGGTCTGAACAGAAGGACGGGCTGACGGGAGTTTTGGGTAAACTGTTCAAAGTAAATGGGAGCCGCCCTAATTTGTGTTAGGCGGGGGCGCATGAATTACCGCCACGCCTTCCATGCCGGGAATCACGCCGATATCCTCAAGCACGTCATTCTTTCGCGGGTGATCACGCTGCTGGTGGCCAAGGGCAATCCGATGGCGTTGCTGGATGCCCATGCGGGGTCGGGTGTTTATGACCTGATGGGGGCGGCGGCGGGCAAGACGGTTGAATGGCAATCCGGCATTGGCAAAATGGCGGCGGGCTTTGATGCGGAGACGGAAGCCTTGTTGACACCGTTTCGCAGCGTGGTTTCGCGCTTGAATGGCGGCGGGGCGGCGTTGCGCTATCCGGGTTCCCCGGTCTTTGCGGCAGATCTTTTGGGGCCGCAAGATCGTATTATTCTCAATGAGTTACAAGCGGAAGAGAAAGCGTTACTCGAAATCCAACACAAGGACCGGAAGGGGGTGCGCGTCACCGGGTTGGATGCCACGGTGGCGATCAAGGCCCACCTTCCGTTTGCCGAGAGGCGGGGCATTGTGCTGATTGATCCGCCTTATGAGGAAAAGGCAGAAAGCGAAAAAGTTCTGCGCATGGTGACAGCGGGCGTGCAACGGCAGGCCAATGCGGTGTTTGTGATCTGGTATCCCATCGTTTCTGATGCTTTCGCAGAGCAATTCACCACGGCCATTGGTGGATTGAAACTCCCTGCGAGTTTGCACGCGCAATTGTGGGTGCGAGAAGTGTTTGAGGGCGGCGGATTGGCGGGATCAGGTGTGATTGTGATCAATGCGCCATGGACGTTGGATGGGGAGCTGGCGCATCTCCTGCCGGCGCTTGCTGGCCGGCTCGGACAGGGAAAAGGGGGACGCAGTGATGTGGCTTGGCTTGTGCCGCCCACGTGAAAACCTGCGGGACGGCATAGCGCCCCTCATCCACATGCAATGCGTTGCAGGCACCATTTGTCTTACCAACCTTGCCCATCATGGGCAGGGCTGGACGAGGGGGCGTGGAGACTGATTGGTGCCTGCAACGTTGTTTGAAGATAACCATGCAAAGCTGCGGCATCACATCCCCATTTTGGGGGAGTTGTGTGGAATTTCAGGGATTTTTGAGAATTTGTGCACAGCAGACGCGAGCCAACTTGACCTGCCACAACCAGGGCGGACATGGCAGGCGGAGGGGGCGTAATCCGTCGACCAGAGCCTGCTGTGCCGTTGCATTGAACACCCGTTGACGGATGTGGGCATCCTGCAAACGGGGGAGATCATACCAGTTCGGCGATGAGGTCGTAGTCTTCGGAATCGACCAGATTGACCTGCACCATGTCGCCGACTTGCAGGTGTGTGGCACCGGTTATGAAGACATTGCCGTCGATTTCAGGAGCATCCCACGGTGAGCGGGCCACTGCTTCCTCATTTTCCATGTCAATTTCATCAACCAATACGTTGATTGTGCGGCCAATTTTTGATTTCAAGACATCGGCTGAGATGGCCTGTTGCGCGGTCATGAAGCGGTCGTAGCGCTCGGCTTTCACAGCATCGGGCACTTGCGGCAGGCCCAGGTCGTTGGCTTTCGCACCCGATACGGGTTCATATTTGAAGCAACCCACCCGTTCCAATTTTGCTTCTGCGAGCCATTGCAGCAGATACTCGAAATCAGCTTCGGTCTCGCCGGGAAAGCCTACGATGAAGGTGGAGCGGACGGCGATATCCGGACAAATCGTCCGCCATTTAGCCAGGCGCTCCAGCACTTTTTCCTGGTTGGCGGGGCGGCGCATGGCTTTGAGAACGCCGGGTGCTGCGTGCTGGAAGGGAATGTCCAGATAAGGCAGAATTTTGCCTTCGGCCATCAGCGGGATGACATCATCGACGTGAGGGTAGGGATAGACGTAGTGCATGCGGACCCATGCCCCCAGTTCGCCCAGTTCCTTGGCTAGGTCATAGAATTTCGCCCGGACTTCGCGGCCGCGATATTTGCTCCCGGCATATTTGATATCGACGCCATAAGCGCTGGTGTCCTGGGAGATGACAAGAAGCTCCTTGACGCCGGCCTTCACGAGGCGTTCAGCCTCATACAACACGGCAGCAGCGGGCCGCGACACCAAGTCACCACGGATCGACGGGATGATGCAGAAGGAACAGCGGTTGTTGCAGCCTTCGGAAATTTTCAGATAGGCATAGTGGCGCGGCGTGAGATGCAAGCCTTGCGGCGGCACCAGATCTTGCTTCGGATCATGGACAGGCGGCAGGGCGGCGTGAACGGCGGCCACGACTTCCTCATATTGGTGCGGTCCGGTGATGGCGAGGACACCGGGATGGGCATCGCGGATTGATTGCGCTTCCACACCGTAACACCCGGTGACAATGACACGGCCATTTTCTGCCATGGCTTCGCCAATGGCGGACAGGCTTTCGGCCTTCGCGCTGTCCAGAAATCCGCAGGTGTTGACAATGACGACATCAGCATCGTCGTAGCCGGGCGCAATCCTGTAACCTTCGGCGCGCAGTTTTGTGAGGATTCGTTCGCTGTCGACCAGGTTCTTGGGGCAACCGAGTTGGACAAGACCGACTTTGGGGACGGAGGCATTCATGCTGGGCAGGCTGGGCATGACGGGCCTTTAGCGGAGACTATGCGGCAGCGCAAATCTGTGCTGATAACCACGCAGCACCCTTGCAGCCTGAAAAATCTGGCGCATAATTTACGGGAGATGATTCTATTTTTCCGCGCCATGGTCGGGTTGGTCGCTCTGTTGCTGGCAACAGGTGTAAGCGGTGCCGAGAATTTGGTGCTGTCGAAAAGCGACCGATGGCTGGAAGTTTCAAGCAGCAAGGACATCGACACAGCGATTGGCGTTGCCACACTGTATGCAAATGAAAACGCGCGGGTGGTGAGTGTTGATGACGGACGTTTTGCGGTTGTCATGGGGCCGTTCAAAAAAGCCCGGACTTTGGCGGAGCTGACGCGTCGCCACACGGACCTTCCGGCATTGCCAGCGGATGCTTTGCTTTCTCGTGGCAAGACTTATCATGAGACAGTGTGGCAGGCAGGCCAAACTGAAACAGCCCGCTTTTTGGCCTATGCGCAAGACAAGCCACTCAAGCTGCGTTCAGGCAAGTTGAAGGTGGCGGTGAAAGTGCTGGCCCCTTCAGGTGATTACGCGTCAGGTGTTTCTGTGGTCAGCGGTTCTGTGGAAGGTGGCGGGGAATTTTCTTTCACTTTTGGTGACCCCGCCGACAGCAGCATGGGGATGACTGCGGGCATTGCGCGGCTGGATACCGGCACCGGTCAGCCGCAAATCGTACTGACGCGAAATTCTGGCGGGGCGCATTGCTGCACACGCACATGGATTGTCACCAAGCCGGATGCGGCAACGGGCTGGATACTGCTGGCAGCGGCAGACCTGGATGGCGAAGGGTTCGGGTTCCAGGATGTCGATGGCGATGGTGCAATGGAAATGACCAGTGCCGACAACAATTTTCTCTACATGTTTGATTCCTATGCCGCATCATTTGCGCCGTCGATCTATTTGCGTCTGGCGGGGGATGAACTGGTTGATGTGTCAGCAACCACACCTGCGCGCCATGTCATCTTGCAGGACCTCGCGGCGCTGGAGTTCCAGGGCCAGCTCGATTCCAATGTGTGGCGGACAAACGGCTATCTGGCGGCGTGGGTGGCGGCCAAGACACGGCTGGGTGAAGGCGAAGATGCCTGGCTTACGATGCTTGAGAATTTTGACCGCGGCACCGAATTTGCCCAAAAAGAGTGTCTTACCGAAGCGCCTGTGGATGAATGTCCGGCGGAATCCTTGCGTGACATTCCGTTTCCGCAGGCGCTCAAACGGTTTCTTGAGCTGACGGGATACGATCCCATTCCACAACTGGCGTATTCCAGAGGTTTTTGAGCTTGCCGTTCGTGGTGTTAACCTCTGCGGAAACAGCATTTGCTATTTAAACCCTCATGAAACACCTTCCTGTAACTGCTGCCGTGGTGCATGCAGCAAAATCCACGATCAAGAATGTGGCGTTTGCTTTCCATATTTCATGGCCGTGGATGGCCATCATGTTTCCGCTGCAGGCTGCCGCAACGCTTTACATCATGGCCGTTGCGCCAAATTTTGATCCGAACAATCCTGATCCCGCGACGGCGATGAAAGTTTTTTCGGTGCAATTGCCGCTGGCCATCGCTGCATTGCTGTCGTCGTCGTCCATCGCGGTTGGCTGGCATCGCTACATTCTCAAAGATGAAATCCCACAGGGTTGGGCAAGGCTGCGGCTGGACGCGACGGTGCTGCGCTATGTTGGCAACCTGATCCTGCTGACGTTGCTGTTAATGGGGATTTTCCTGTTGCCAGCGTTCCTGGTGGTGATGATCTCTGCCACCATGGGCCAAGCCGCGTTGGTGCTGGTTGTTCCGATTGTGGCCGTCCTGTTTGTGGCAACATTCCGGTGCAGCATAAAATTTCCCGCCATCGCACTTGACCGAAAAGACTTCGGGTTCAAGGATGCGTGGCGACTTACGGAGGGCAACAATTGGCAGATTCTGGGACTGGTGGCGATTGTCCTTTGTGTTGCACTTATCGCCGGTTTGGTGGTGGCACTGCTGGCGTTGCCATTCAGGTATCTGCCGGGCGATTTCAGTTTCATCACCGTTCTTGCCATGCAATTTGTGGTGAACTGGATCATGACGATCTTTTCGGTGACCATTCTCACTTCGCTGTATGGATTTTATGCCGAGAACAGGTCGTTCTGACGCAGCGATAGAGCCTCTTTGCCGTGATTGACGCAGACACCTACTTAAGGCACGTTTGGTGACCAGAGCGGAGCGGTCAAAAGTGTTCGGAAAAATATTGATTGCCAACCGCGGGGAAATTGCCTGCCGGATCATCAAAACCGCCAGGCGCATGGGCATCAAGACCGTCGCTGTGTATTCTGATGCGGACGCACGTTCGCTTCATGTGGACATGGCGGACGAGAAAATTCACATCGGTGCTTCGACGGCGGCACAATCCTATTTGGCAATCGACAAAATTGTGGACGCATGCAAGCGGACAGGGGCGGAGGCGGTGCATCCGGGTTATGGTTTCCTGTCGGAGCGGTCCGCGTTCCCGCGTGCCCTGGCAGAGGCGGGTGTTGCTTTCATTGGCCCCAACCCTGCGGCAATCGATGCCATGGGCGACAAGATCGCTTCAAAAAAAGTTGCGGCGGCGGCTGGCGTATCGACAGTTCCAGGTTACATGGGCGCCATCGAAACGGTCGATGAAGCGGAGCTTATTTCGGATGGCATCGGCTACCCGGTGATGATCAAGGCTTCTGCCGGTGGTGGCGGGAAAGGCATGCGCATTGCGCTGTCGACAAGCGAAGTGCGGGAGGGATTTGAGCGGGCGCGATCGGAAGCCCAGGCGGCGTTTGGCGATGACCGGATGTTCATCGAAAAATTCATTGTCAATCCACGCCATATCGAAATCCAGGTGTTGGGCGACAAGCATGGCCATGTCATCCACCTGGGGGAACGGGAATGTTCGATCCAGCGGCGGAACCAGAAAGTCATCGAAGAGGCACCATCGCCGTTGCTGGACGAAACAACCCGCGCCAGCATGGGTGCGCAAGCCGTGGCGCTGGCACGGGCGGTGGGATACGACAGTGCCGGCACGGTGGAGTTTGTCGTTGGACAAGACAAGAGTTTCCATTTCCTCGAGATGAACACCCGCTTGCAGGTGGAGCATCCGGTGACGGAGCTGGTGACAGGTGTAGATCTGGTCGAGCAGATGATCCGGATTGGAGCGGGTGAACGGCTTGGCTTGCAGCAATCAGACATTGTGATGAAGGGATGGGCGGTGGAGAGCCGCATCTATGCCGAAGATCCGTATCGCAATTTTATGCCGTCAACGGGCCGGTTGACGAGATACCAACCGCCACCCCAATCGCGCGTATCCGGCATCACAGTGCGAACCGACACTGGTGTGATTGAGGGCGGCGAAATACCAGTGTGGTATGATCCGATGATTGCCAAGCTTTGCACCCATGGCCCGGATCGTGCGGGTGCAATTGCGGCCATGAGTTTGGCGCTGGATGAATTTGTGATTGACGGCATTCAGCACAACATTCCGTTTGTTGCCGCGATCATGACCCACCCACGATGGCAATCGGGCACATTGTCGACGGGGTTTATAGCGGAAGCGTTTGCGGACGGATTTCACGGCGCGGAACCTGACCGGGAAACGGCGAAAAAACTGGCCAGAACGGCGGCTGTCCTCGACCACATTGACAATACGAGGAAGCGATTGATCAGCGGGCAAATGAACGGCCGGGATGTTACTTTCGCAAAGAACCGCAACGTCAAATTGGGCGAGAGCTGGCATTCAATTGAAATGACACCGGACCTTTCACGCCAAGCGCTGGCGTGTGGATGGGTGCGTGGCAGGCGCACGATTATGCTGGATGATGGCGCATTTATTTGTGGTGTCAGACCGCTTGCGAACGGATATCGTTTGAGTTGGCGAGGCGTTGCTGTTGAGGCATTTGTTTACAGCGAGCGGGAGGCTGCGTTGGTGCGGTTGATGCCGGCGAAAAAACCCGCTGATACATCTCGCGAGCTTCTCTGCCCCATGCCCGGGCTGGTGATGTCTGTAGCCGTGACCGAAGGGCAGGCGGTGAAGGCAGGCGAACAACTTGCCATTGTTGAAGCGATGAAAATGGAAAATGTGTTGCGGGCCGATCGCGATGTCGTGGTGGCCATGATCCATGTGAAACCCGGTGACAGCCTGGCTGTCGACGCAGTCATCATGGAGTTTCAGTGAGTTTCAGTGACAGTAGGTCCGAAATGGGTTTCAAATTGTTGGCGCAAAGCCATGTCCACCTCAGCCAATGTTGCGCGAATGCCGAGGTCATGCAAACTGGTGACGCCATAATTAGTGACGCCACAGGGGATGATGCCATCGAAGTGTGAAGGGTCGGGATTCACATTGAGGCTGATGCCGTGGTAGGTGACGCCACCGCGCACGCGGATACCCAGGGCGGCAATTTTGCTTTCATCTTTTTCGTGCCGGACCCAGACGCCGACACGGTCCTCGCGGCGATCGCCGGACACACCAAACGTGGCAAGTGTGGCAATCAACCATTGCTCAAGTGAGGCCACAAAGGCGCGCACATCGCCGCCGCGCTGGCGCAGGTCAAGCATCACATAGGCCACGCGCTGGCCGGGACCATGGTAGGTGTACTGGCCGCCGCGTCCGGTCTTGAAAACAGGGAAGCGGGTGGGATCAATCAGATCAGCGTCCCTGGCGCTGGTGCCAGCGGTATACAAAGCGGGGTGTTCGAGCAGCCAAACCTGCTCAGGCAAATTCCCGTGCGCGATGCCCGCCACACGTTTCTCCATGGCCGCAATTGCTTCAAGATAGGGCACGGGGGAGGCGGAAACATGCCAATCTACTGCGGCCGTTGTATTTACTTTGGCAGTGATTTCATCACGTTTCATGGCGTGTTGTTATCGCTTAACCTGGGCCTTCTGCCAATGTTGAAATCCTCTTTGATGGGCGATTTGACAGGATGTGCATGTGTCGCTAGAAGCCCGGGCACTTAACTCGCACGCAGGGGTTGGCTGATCGCATGGAGGAAACTCCCGCATAGCGATTGACCGTCCGGTGCCGGGAATCCTTCCGGTTACTTTCCTTGCGGTGGCATAACCGGAGAACGACCCATGGCCGTGAATTTCACGATGCGCCAGCTTTTGGAAGCTGGCATTCATTTCGGACACCAGACTCACCGTTGGAATCCCAAGATGCAGAGCTACATCTATGGCTCGCGCAATGGCATTCATATTTTGGATCTGTCGCAAACCGTGCCTTTGCTGCACCAGGCTCTCAATGCCATCACAGAAACGGTTGCCAAGGGTGGCCGCGTGTTGTTCGTGGGCACAAAGCGTTCAGCGGCGGAGCACATTGCCGATGGAGCGAAACGTTCGGCGCAGTATTATGTGAACGCCCGCTGGTTGGGCGGCATGCTGACCAACTGGAAAACCATTTCCAACTCGATCAAGCATCTGCGCTCACTCGACGAGATCATTGCCAAGCAGGGTGTCGGCATCACCAAGCGTGAGCTTCTCAATGTGCAGCGCCAGCGCAACAAGCTGGACAAGGCGCTTGGTGGCATCAAGGACATGGGCGGCACGCCTGACATCATGTTCGTGATTGACACCAACAAGGAGCAAATTGCCATCAAGGAAGCCAACCGCCTGGGCATTCCGGTGGTGGCCATTATCGACACCAACTCGGATCCTGCCGGTGTGCAGTTTCCCATTCCCGGCAATGATGATGCCAGCCGGGCGGTGGCACTTTTCTGTGACCTGATTGCCCGCGCCGTGCTGGAAGGCATCGAGAAGAGCCAGTCTGGTTCGGGTGTTGACCTCGGGGCGCAAGATGCACCGATGGTGGACGTGCCGGCAGAGGCTGCTCCGGCGGCTGCTCCAGCGGCCTGAGTTGATTCTCCCGCATTCGTTATGGCCCGCCCAAGGCGGGCCAACCCTGGTTGCCGATCAGTGGGTGGCCCGCCTTAAGCGGGCCATGACGGAATACGGGGAGTGTTTTGACATTTTTGACCGAATTGAAGGGACATGAACATGGCTATATCTGCGAGCATGGTGAGCGCGCTGCGCGAGAAAACCGGTGTCGGCATGATGGACTGCAAAGCAGCACTTGCCGCCACCAACGGTGACATGGAAGCGGCAGTTGATTGGCTGCGTGCCAAGGGTTTGGCAAAAGCCGCCAAAAAATCCACCCGGGTGGCAGCGGAGGGACTTGTCGGTGTGTCGGTTGCAGGCACGACCGGAGCACTCGTCGAAGTGAACTCGGAAACCGATTTCGTGGCACGCAACGAAAAATTCCAGGCGATGGTGGCCGAGATTTCAAAGCTGGCGGTTGGCGCGGATGGCGAAACCGAGAAGCTCAAAACCATGCCTTATCCCGGGTCGGGTCATTCGGTTGCAACGTTTGTGGCTGAAATGGTGGCGACCATCGGCGAGAACATGACGGTGCGCCGTACCGCTTCTGTGAAAGTGAAGGACGGCGTTGTCGGAACCTACATCCACAACCAGGCCGCACCTGGCATGGGCAAGATCGGCGTGTTGGTCGGCCTCGAGTCAACGGGGAACAAGAGCGAACTCTCCGGGTTTGGCCGCCTGCTGGCGATGCATATCGCTGCGTCCAACCCGGTGGCACTCAATCTCGAAAGCGTTCCGCCTGATGTTCTGGCGCGCGAGAAGGCCGTGCTGGAAGAAAAGAATGCCGGCAAACCCGCCAATGTGATGGAAAAAATCGTCGCTTCCGGTCTCAAGACCTATGCCAAGGAAAATTGCCTGCTGGAGCAACCTTATGTGCACGACGGCAGCAAGTCAGTGACACAGGTTTTGGCGGACATCGGCAAAACGGCAGGTGCGGCGGTGACGCTGACCGGTTTTGTTCGCATGCAACTGGGCGAAGGCATTGACAAAAAAGACGATGACTTTGCCGCGGAAGTGGCGAAGATGTCGGGCAACTGACAAAAGCAACAGGGGAGCGGATGCTCCCCTTTTTTTAGCTCTCCGATTCACATATTTTTTGGATTATGGATGCGCCGTGTTTGATTGCGTTGAATTTGCGCAGTCCTTCGGTGAGGGTCTTTGGTCCGGGTTTGTCATAGTAGCCGGTCCATCCGCCAAGTCGG
>JAYVKC010000120.1:0-4936 GCA_043768765.1 Hyphomicrobiales bacterium
AGCCTCAAGTCAAAACGAAAAGCCGCAGCTTGGGACCAAGACTATCTCAAAAGCATCATCACAAGGAACCCTCAATGACCTTCAAGCGATTCCCCTGGGAGAGTGACTACCGTGGATACTCTAACCAAAGGTCCGCTCAGGTTGAACCGCGATCACCGATACTATGTCGTGGGTTGCTTTACTTAAACGCATTTTAGGCGAATGTTACAGGTGAGGAGGCCAACTGGAGGACGCCATGAAAATAGGTATAGCCTTGGTTTCTGCTTCTGTGCTGGGATTGATGGCCGTTCGCGCCGAAGCAATTGAGCTCATCGTAAACGGCGGTTTCGAGTCAGGTAACTTTACGCCAATCGGAGGAGGGATCACCACTTACGATAAAATTGTACAGGGTGGTCCGCAGGACTTGACGGGGTGGACCGTGGGAAACTCGCTTGTCTGGGGCGTGAATACCACTGACATCAATACTCATACAGGCTCAGGCTTTGTTGATTTGACCGGAGTTGGCGATACAACTCCGCACGGCATCTTGAACCAAACCATCTCCACACTTGTTGGCGAACAGTACACATTTTCAGTTTTCGCCACGCAAGACTTCGGGGGGAGCATTGGTTTCGACGTGTTGGCCAACGGAGTGGCACTCTCGCTGCTCGGTACGCCAGGGTTCTGGAACTACCAACCGACAGGCGCGACCTATGGCCAGCTCACAGCAACCTTTGTGGCAACGTCTACGTCGACTGCCATCAGCATTGCCGGCAAAGTACTGGGCTCAAGGCAATTCATGATCGGTCTGGACAATGTCAGCGTGACGGGACCTTCGCCTGTAAGCCCGGTACCCGTGCCCGCTGCGTTGCCACTGTTCGCGTCGGCACTAGCGGCGCTGGGATTGTTGATGAAACGCAGGTAAGTTCGCGGACGCTGAAAACGGATCGCCTCTAGATCAAACAATTCAACGGACGTCATCCCGGCCTGAGCACTGCGCCGGGGTGACGGAAGGGGAATGCAAGGGGCGGCGAACTGATATCACTGATATCGTTGACTCAACGCAATCACTCCTTACCTCGTTTGAATGGCAAGCATGACAATTCGAAATCTGAATGAAGCGACCAAGCGGGAGTTGAAGCGACGCGCAATCAGGGCCAGGCGCTCCATGGAAGAGGAAGCCAAGGCTTATCCTTGACAAGGTGACCAATCCTTCCTCAAGGCGAAAAGGTCTTGGCACGGAAATCCATGCCATGTTCAAGGCCGTTGGCGGAACCGACGATCTTGAAACCTACCCGCGCGACAAACAACGCCCACCCCCGGACTTTGCCGATTGGTGATTCTCGACACCAATGTCTTGTCCGAACTGTCACGTATCAAAACCGGCGTCAGTGCTGCACATACCGCTTCCGCACATGGGCCATGAACGGTCTTGCGGAAAGGTCTTCACCTGTCGCCGCCTTCATCACCTCCGGTGTTGAGACAAACGACGCCTTCTTCCAAATATTCTCCCGCCGCCACTCATTCACCGTCGCAAAGTTCCCGACGCGAATTTCATCCGTGACGGTTGGGTGCAGCCGCTCTATCGCCGCCCACTGCTGTGCCGCCATGAGTGCGCCAAGCGTGTAACTCGGAAAGTATCCAAAAGCGCCCGCCGGCCAGTGTACATCTTGCAGCGGGCCATCTCTCATGTTGTCGATGGTCCCTAGCCCGAGATACTCACGCATCTTCGCATCCCAGGCTTCAGGGATGTCCCGCACATTCATCCGTCCGCTGATCAACTCCTGCTCAATTTCATAGCGCAGGATGACATGCAGCGGGTAAGTGACCTCGTCAGCCTCGACCCGGATCAGCCCGCGCTCAATCCTGTGCACGTGTCCAAGGATATCCGCCACCGTCCATCCTTCCAATGGCAGATGCTTTTGGGCAATCGGCAAGGCAAATTCCCAAAACGCCGGATTGCGCGACATCTGCATTTCAACGAACAGGCTCTGGCTTTCATGGGCCGACATGCCACGCGCCTTGCCAACCGGCCAATGCCCCCACAGCTTTGGCAGCCCTTGTTCATACAACCCGTGGCCTGTCTCGTGCAGGATACCCATCAACGCCGACAAGAAGTCGTTGGTCCGATACCGCGTCGTCATCCGCACATCACTCGGCACACCGCCACAAAACGGATGGTGCGACACATCCAGCCGCCCGTGATTGAAATCAAATCCGATGGCACGCATCAGCTCCTCGCCAACGGCTTTCTGACGATCGACTGAGAATTCCCCGGCAAACGGTCTGAGTGGATTGGATTTGTGCCGCAACACCTGCGCATCCAGCGCCTTTGGCACAAAGTCGCGCAGAAATTTCTTCAGTTCATCGAAAACCGGCGTGATCTGGGCTGTTCGGGAACCGGGATCAAACTGCTCAATCAAGGCATCATAGGGCGAAAGATGCAAGACTTCCGCCCGCAATTGCGCCTCTTCCCGCGCCAAATTTACGACACCTTCAAGGGCCGGCAAAAACCCGGCCCAGTCTCCCGCTGGCCACAACTGCCGCCAGAGTTGTTCACACCGGATGCGCGTTTCCGCCTGCTTTTGGACAAAGGCTGAAGACAGACACGTTTGGTTCACATAGTTGCGTTTGAATTCGGCAATGGCGGTTTTTTGTTCACCACTCAAATCCTCGCGTGCAGCGGCATCAATCCAATCGGCGATGTGCGGGGCGGAAGCCATTTCATGGGATATCCCTTCCAGCGTGGCCATCGCTTCGGCCCGCTTTTCACCGCCACCGGCAGGCATGTTCACTGCTTCATCCACACTCAACATCGCCTGGGCGTGACTGAACGACTCAAGCTTGCGGCAATGCGTGTCAATACGTGCAAAGGTCATGGCGATACGGGTTTGGCCCGTTCCTCCTTGAGCTTCTCCCTGAGTTCCAGCGCACTTGCGGAATTTGGATCAGCGGCCAGCATCGCCGCTATCTGTACATCCGCCATGTCGAAATCCTTCATGCTGATCAACAGCTCCACATATTCTTCAGCTACCCAGCTTTGTGGTGACAGTCGCACCGCTTCGGCATAATCCTTGCGCGCGGCATCCATGTGTCCCAGTCCCCATTCTGCCCGCGCACGCCGGGCATGGGCCACTCCATTGGCTGGTTCAAACTGCAACGCCACGTCGGCATCGGCAATGGCAGCGGGCCAATTCTCGAGAAATATGTGGGCCCGCGCCCGCCCGACATAAGGCATTGCCGTTCGCGGGCTCAGTTCGATGGCTTGGTCAAAATAAGCCACCGCTTCCATTTTCCGCCCCAAGTCAAGCAACAAGTGACCGGCATCGGCCCGCACCCATTGATCGGATGGCCACGCGGCAATCACCTTGAGATAACCGGCCAGCGCAGCTTCATCGCGGCCCACCTCATCGTCAATCGAGGCTGTCCAATAGGTGGCATACACACTGTCGGGAACAGCACTGCGCAAGGCGGCAATGGCCGCAATGGCACCCATGAAATCCCGTTGCAAATAGTGCCACCTGATTTTTGAATCATGAATCCGTTCGTCGCTGGCATCAAGGCCAAGCGCTTCTTCGATCAAGGGTGCGGCACTGAGATACTTTCTGTCATTGATGTAACTCTTCGCCAAACCATGAATTGCATCGAATTCCCGCGTCACATTGAGGGCTTGCAGAAAATCCGCCTGGGCCTCTGAATGTCTGTCATGGTCATGGTGCAATTGCGCCCGCGCGATCAGGAAACTGGTGTTGCTGCCATCTGCATCGATGGCGACGGAGTATTCTTTCAGTGCTTCCGCGGCGTTGTTGTCTTTCGCAAGGATTTGGCCAAGCTCGTAGTGCAACCATGGATCGTTCGGATCCTTGACCAGGGCCGTCTTGTAGTTCGCAATGGCGTCCGGCAACTTGCCATCGAGTTGGTTGACCCAACCCAGCCACGACAGGGCAAGTGCGGACTCGGGATTTGCCTGGACAAACGACTGCGCATCACGCCGTCCCTCGTCGTAGAACCTGCCATCCACGTGCAAACGCATCAGCGCGGCGAATGCATCGGTATTTTGTGCATCTATTTCCAGGGCCTTGCGAAATTCCTTTGCCGCATCGGCAACATCGCCCTTGGAACGCCGGGCATTGCCACGCTGCATGTAAACATCAAAACCGGCGTAACCCAGATTGATCAATTCATCACTGGTCTTGAGTGCATCATCATACGTCGAGGCTGTCATGTGCCCGTCGAGCTTCAAGCGCAAAATCTTGGCCCGCAGCTCGCCAAACGCCACGGGATGGTCCAATGCACCGGTACATGCAGGTACGCTGTCTGACGCTGCCATCGACAGGCATTTGATGACCGGAATCAGGCTATACCCAAACCCGCCCACCAGCAGCCAAAGCAGTCCGAATCCGCCCAAAAGCAGCGGCAACTCACGGTCACGCGCAGGCTTTTTGGCAGTAACAGGCGTCGGTTCAAGTACACTCACCCGACAAGAAAATCACTGAACCGTGCGGTTGTAAACCGGAATATTGCCTACACCGCCGCCTTTTCCATCAACCCGACAAACCGTTTGAACAGGTAATGGCTGTCCTGTGGGCCGGGCGACGCTTCCGGATGGTGCTGCACGGAAAACACCGGTTTCCCGGCCAGTGCAATGCCGGCGTTGGAGCCATCAAAAAGCGAAACGTGAGTCTCCACCACCCCATCGGGCAGCGTGTCACGGTCCACCGCAAATCCATGGTTCATCGAAACAATTTCCACCTTGTTGGTGGTGTGGTCTTTCACCGGATGGTTGGCCCCATGGTGGCCTTGATGCATTTTCACGGTCTTGGCCCCGAGCGCGATGGCCAGCATCTGATGTCCCAGGCAAATGCCAAACACTGGTTTGCCTGATGCCACCAGCTTGCGGATTTCCGGCACGGCATAGGTGCCCGTCGCCGCCGGATCGCCTGGTCCATTCGACAGG
>JAYVKC010000121.1:0-2202 GCA_043768765.1 Hyphomicrobiales bacterium
CCACACCCAGGCCGTGGCCGGAATGAAGACCAGCAGCAGCATGGCAATGCCGAACAGCGGATTGGTGACCACCCAGCCATTGGCATAGAGAATGGCGCACGCCAGCGCGATTGATGCGAGAATGATGCCCAGCCAGGTGAAGCCATTGAGTTTGCCGGCAGCCTCGCCCCTGGGCGCAAAGGCCATGGACCAGGCGGCGGGCACGGCAAACACCACACCCAGCAATGTCGAGAAGCCCGCGATGATGAGCGTGTTGCTCAAGTACCTGACATAGTCAGAGCGCCGCTGCACTTCGCCAAAATTTTCGAGGGTCCAGGGCGACACAAACATGGTTTGCGGGAGGGCATAGGCGTCAGACTCGGCCTTGAACGACGCAATGGCGGTCCACAGGATGGGGAAGAACATCAGCAAGCCGATGATCCACGCCATGGTGCCATAGACAATGCTGCGGCGGCGGGAGATTTTCTTTGCCATGGTCAGTTCTCCAGATTCTTGCCCATGAGGCGCACAAGGAAGATGGAGACGAGATTGGCAAGGATGACGGCGATGACACCGCCAGCCGCGGCAGCGCCCACATCATTGTCGTTCTGCAGCCGCGAGAACACGAGGTAGGTGAGGTTGCCGGCAAAGCCGCCCACAGACGTCACCTTGATTTCCGCAAACGTGTTCATGATGAAAATGGTCTGGATCAACACCACCACGGTGATAGGCCGCGCCAGATGCGGAAGAATGATGTGCCAGAAAAAGCTCCAGGACTTGGCTCCGTCCATCGCAGCGGCGTCTTTCTGTTCCTCATCGAGCGATTGCATCGCCGTAAGCAGAATGAGCGCTGCAAACGGCAGCCATTGCCACGCCACAATGAGACCGACCGAGAACAGCGGCGCTTGCTCAAACCATCGGAAGGGTTGAATCACGCCGAACCATTTCTGTATTTCAGAAAACAATCCGAATTGCGGATGCATGATCAGATTCTTCCACACCATGGAAGACACCGTCGGCAAAATGAAAAACGGCGAA
Organism: Hyphomicrobiales bacterium; assembly: GCA_043768765.1. Lineage (GTDB taxonomy): Bacteria > Pseudomonadota > Alphaproteobacteria > Rhizobiales > Aestuariivirgaceae > Aestuariivirga. Next base: position 1,018 of record JAYVKC010000121.1, read on the forward strand.
ATCATCAAGACGCGGGCAATGCCCCGGCCCCAGAATGGCTGGTCAAACAGAATGGCAAGCGCAATTCCGCCAACCACTGTTGTGACAATCACGCCGCCCACCAACAACAGGGTATTGATCAGGTTCTTGACGAAATAGGGGTCTTTCAGGAAATAGTAGAAATTGTTCCAGCCGAACCAGCGGAGGTTCTCCGGATCTTGCAGATTGTAACGGAGGAAAGCGAAATAGACCACCAGTGCAAGTGGTACGAATGCGAGGATGGACAGTGCACCGATCGAGGGTGCCAAAGCCAATCTTGCCAGTCTCTGAGCTTGCCGCGTTGCCATCGTCCCGCAATTCCACGAATCTGAAGTTAAGCCAGCGCGCGTTCGCTCTCTTAATTTGAAAATCATTCAAAACACCGGCCATGGCCGGGGACGGATTGCGATCACACCACCTCATCCCAACCTTCGCCAGGACAATGCAATATCTGGTGCGAAAAAATGGGCCGCCCGGTTGCACCGGGCGGCCCACAGCGGATTACTTGATGTAACCGGCCTTGGTCATTTCGTCGGTGGTGTAGGTCTGAGCCTGCGCCAGCGCGTCTTCGGCGGTCATCTGGCCCGCGAGAGCGGCCGAGAAGAGTTCACCGACCTTGGTTCCGATACCAGCGAACTCAGGAATGGCAACGAACTGCACGCCCACATACGGCACCGGCTTCACAGTCGGCTTCGTCGGGTCGGCGGCGTTCATTGACTCAAGTGTCATCTTTGCAAACGGCACTTCGAGGTACTTCGGGTTGTTGTAGAGCGAGGTGCGTGTGCCAGGAGGCACGGCAGCCCAGCCTTCTTTCGAGGCAACGAGATCGCCATAGCCCTTCGACGTTGCCCAGCTCACGAACTTCTGGGCGGCGTCAACCTTCTGCGAACCGGCCGGAATGGCAAGGGCCCAGGCCCACAGCCAGTTGGCGCGCTTGCCGAGGCCCTTGTCAGGCGCCAGCGTGAAGCCGACTTCTGCCGCAACCGATGATGCCTTCGGATCAATGACGAAGGAACCAGCGGCCGTGGCGTCTGACCAGATGCCGCACTTGCCGGACTGGAACAGGGCGAGGTTCTCGGAGAAGCCGTTGCCCGAAGCGCCTTCAGGACCCGCTTCCTTCATGATGGAAAGATAGGTGTTGAGCGTGTCTTTCCATTCAGCCGAGTC
>JAYVKC010000122.1:0-5884 GCA_043768765.1 Hyphomicrobiales bacterium
GCTACGACTGCGCGCGGCTGATGGAAGACCTAGGCCCTGGCAACACCGACTCTCTGCACTTGCCGGATGGCGTGATGGTAAGGCCAACTGTCATGGCCATTTTTGACAGCGTGAAAGACGAAATGACCATCACGTCGCCTGTTTACGTGGATACGAAGGTTCCCGCCCGCGCCGCCTACGCACGCGCCCGTGAAAGGCTGTCAGAAGTCGTGGACGCCCTTGATCGCCCGCTCGATATGGCATTGCGCGACAACGATGTTGAACCGTTGCAGCCGCCCATGTCCAATACCACACCCGAAAAATACAAGGCCATGGTCCTCAAGGCGAAAGAACACATCGCTGCAGGCGACATTTTTCAGGTCGTGCTGTCGCAACGCTTTGAAACCGATTTCACCCTGCCACCATTTTCGCTTTATCGTTCCTTGCGCCGCGTCAACCCCTCGCCCTTCCTCGTCTATTTGAACTTTGACAGTTTTGCGGTTGTCTGCTCCAGCCCGGAAATTTTGGTAAGGGTGCGCGACGGAAAGATTACGATCCGCCCCATCGCCGGAACCAGACCGCGCGGCGCAACACCGACTGAGGATCGAAAGCTCGCTGACGAACTCCTCACCGACAAGAAAGAGTTGGCCGAGCACTTGATGCTGCTCGACTTGGGCCGCAATGATGTGGGTCGCGTTGCCGAAATTGGCAGCGTCAAGGTAACTGACAGGTTTTTCATCGAATACTATTCGCAAGTCATGCACATCGTGTCCAACGTCGAGGGTAAACTTGACGCCAGGCACGATGTCATTGATGCACTGTGCGCAGGCTTTCCCGCAGGCACAGTGTCAGGTGCTCCCAAAGTGCGCGCCATGCAGATCATTGACGATCTCGAGGTTCACAAACGCAGCGTCTACGCCGGATGTGTCGGTTACTTCTCCGCCGACGGCGAAATGGATACCTGCATTGTCTTGCGCACGGCCATCGTCAAGGATGGAAAGATGTATGTCCAGGCCGGTGCAGGCATCGTCGCCGACAGCGATCCAGACAGCGAACATCTGGAATGCGTCAACAAGGCCAAGGCCTTGTTCCGGGCCGCTGAAGAAGCAACCCGCTTTGCCGGCCGGGCCGGGAGGGCACAATGATCATCCTGATCGACAACTACGACAGCTTCACCTGGAACCTCTATCATTTCCTGGGTGACCTTGGTGCTGAAACAGTTGTCCACCGCAACGACAAGATCAGTGTCGGGCAAGTCATGTCATCAAAGCCTCAAGCCATCGTCATTTCACCCGGACCCGGCGTTCCGGCCAATGCAGGCATGATTGTTGATTTGGTGAAACAGGCGGCAGGACAAATACCGGTGTTTGGCGTATGCCTTGGATTGCAAGCCATTGGCGAAGCCTTTGGCGGCAAGATCGTGCGTGCCCCCACACAGATGCACGGCAAGTTGTCCCACATCGATCACAAGGATGCCGGCGTCTTCAAAAACATTCCCAACGAATTCGCCGCAACACGCTATCATTCCCTCGTTGTGGACTACGCAACATTGCCGGATTGTTTCGCAATCACGGCCGAAACCGAAGGACTGATAATGGGCCTGCAACACAAGACGCTGAATGTGCATGGCGTGCAGTTCCATCCCGAAAGCATTGCATCGGAGCATGGCCACAAGATCCTGCGCAACTTTCTTGATTTGGCCGGCGTGGCACCATGAGTGTACTGAAGCCCCTGCTCGCCAAAGTCGCCGATGGCCATGCCATGACACGGGAGGAATCGCGTGCGGCGTTCAATGTGCTGATGTCCGGCGAAGCAACACCGTCACAAATCGCCGGACTCCTGATGGCCTTGCGCGTGCGTGGCGAGACCGTGGATGAAATCGCGGGTGCCGTTGAAGTAATGCGCGAAAAAATGCTCCGGGTCGTTGCCCCACCTGATGCCATCGACATTGTTGGCACAGGTGGTGATGCATCCGGCTCCTACAATATCTCCACCTGTGCGGCGTTCATCGCAGCTGGTGCCGGATTGAAAGTGGCCAAACACGGAAATCGTGCGCTTTCTTCAAGATCCGGTGCCGCCGATGTTCTGACCGCACTCGGCGTCAAAGTTGACGCATCGCCCGAAACAATCGCGCAGTGCATCGCTGAAACCGGACTGGGCTTCATGTTCGCACCTGCCCACCACAGCTCCATGAAGCATGTAGGCCCAACGCGCGTGGAATTGGGAACCCGCACGGTGTTCAACCTCCTCGGCCCCCTGTCCAACCCGGCGGGCGCAAAACGCCAGGTCACTGGCGTGTTTTCACGCGCCTGGGTGGAGCCTTTGGCCCATGTTCTGAAAAACCTCGGCTGCGAAGCCTGCTGGATTTGCCATGGTGAAGGCGGCATGGACGAGATCGTGCCCTCCGGCACCACGTGGATATCCGAACTCAAGAACGGCACTGTGACATCTTTCGATCTCAAACCGGAAGATGTTGGCATCAAAAGGTCTGACCCCCTGGAATTGAAAGGTGGCGATGCCGACCACAACGCCGCCGCATTGCGGGCTGTTCTCGACAACAAAATGTCGGCGTTCCGCGATGCTGCCATCATGACAGCCGCTGCCGCCACGGTGGTTGCGGGCAAATGCCAAAATTTGTCCGAAGGTGTGAAGGTGGCGCAAAAATCTTTGAAGGACGGCGCAGCGCATGCCGTGCTGGAAAACCTCGTAAAGGTATCCAACAGCTGATGGCCACCATCCTCGACAAAATCGCCGCCTATAAACGCGATGAAGTGTCAGCGGCAAAACAGGCCATGCCGCTGGCAGCGCTCGACACCCTTGCGCGGGCACAACACAAACCTCGATCATTCATCGGTGCCATCGAAAATCGCCTGGCACGGCATGAATATGCGTTGATTGCTGAAATCAAGAAAGCATCACCCTCCAAAGGCCTGATCCGCGCCGATTTTGATCCGCCACAACTGGCGGCAGCCTATGCCGAAGGTGGCGCGACCTGTCTGTCTGTCCTGACAGATACCCCAAGCTTTCAAGGCCATCCGCAATTTCTAACCCAGGCCCGCAACGCATGCAGTTTGCCCGCATTGCGCAAGGATTTCATGCTCGATACCTACCAGGTCGCCGAAGCCCGCGCCTGGGGTGCAGACTGCATTCTCATCATCATGGCCATGGTTGACGACACCCTTGCCGCCGAACTCGAAGCCGCAGCTTTTGACTACCGTATGGATGTACTGGTTGAAGTCCACGATGCCGCCGAACTGGACCGGGCCATGCAACTGCGCTCGAAACTGATTGGCATCAACAACCGCAACCTTCACACTTTTGAAACGACACTTGCAACGACCGAGCAACTCGCTCCGCGCGTTGGCAAAGACAGGATTGTGGTGGGCGAGAGTGGCCTTTTGCAACCGCAAGACCTCGCGCGGCTGGCTGCTGTCGGCGTCAACATTTTCCTCGTTGGAGAAAGCCTGATGCGCCAACATGATGTGGCTGCGGCCACCAAGGCTTTGCTGGCGCGATCATGACCAAACTGTCCCATCTCGACCAACACGGCCAGGCGCACATGGTGGATGTGTCCGCCAAGCACGTGACAACACGACAAGCGACGGCACGCGCCACTGTGCACATGCTGCCCGCAACCACCACGCTGATCACCAGCGGTACAGCCAAAAAGGGTGATGTGCTCGCAACCGCGCGTATCGCTGGCATTCAGGCCGCCAAACGCACCAGTGACTTGATACCGCTGTGCCACCCGCTGATGATCAGCAAAGTGTCCATTGCATTTGCGGTCGGAACCGAAACCATCAACGTCGAAGCAACGGTGAAGGTGGAAGGCAAGACCGGTGTTGAAATGGAAGCCCTGACCGCCTGCGCTGTGGCCTGCCTGACACTCTATGACATGGTGAAAGCAGTGGATCGCGGCATGCGCATCACCGATTTGCGGCTGGTTGAAAAATCCGGAGGAAAATCCGGCACCTTCAAGGCAGATTGATGCCATGGCGTTGATGCCAGTCGAAGAGGCGTTGGCCCGGATTTTGAAAGGGGTAAAACCACTGGCCGCAGAAAGCATTTCATTGCGCCATGCCCATGGCCGCATCCTTGCAAAACCCGTTCACGCCACCCGCGATCAGCCGCCCTTTGATGCTTCAGCCATGGACGGCTATGCAATACGAAACGCCGATCTCAATGCCGCCGCTTCAAGCTTCCGCATCATCGGAACATCAGCGGCAGGCCATGCATTCAAGGGCAAGTTGAAACCTGGTGAAGCCGTGCGCATATTGACAGGCGCACCCCTGCCCTCAGGCGCAGACACAATAGTGATCCAGGAAAACACATTGCGCGATGGCCAGCATCTCACCGTTTTGGAACTCTCTCCCCGGGGCAAGCACATCAGGCATAGAAGCCTCGATTTTGCCCGCGGTAAGGTCTTGCTGCCCGCCGGAACCAAATTGAACGCCAGGGATGTCGGCCTAGCAGCCTCAGGCAATGCGGCAACTGTCTGGGTTCACAAAAAACCGAATGTCGCATTGATTGCCACCGGTGATGAACTGGTGCAGCCGGGCCAATCACCACGGGCAGACCAGATCGTATCCTCCAACAGCCACGCCCTTGAAGCCATGATGCAACATTGGGGCGCACGCGTCAGCAACTTTGGCATCATCAGGGACAATTTGCGTGCTACCACACGGGCCGTCGAAAAAGCACTGAACGCAGACATCGTGGTTACAACGGGCGGCGCATCGGTAGGCGACCACGATTTTGTCCAGGAAGCATTTAAAGCCTGCGGTATTGCCATTGGTTTCTGGAAAATCGCACTGCGTCCCGGCAAGCCCTTGATGTTTGGCACCAAACGCAAAACCCGCATTTTGGGTTTGCCCGGCAATCCTGTTTCGGCACTGGTATGCTCCAGGATTTTTCTGAAGCCGCTCATTGATGCCATGCTGGGCACCACCGGAAACGTGCCCGCCGCAACAGCTGCACTTTCAACACCTCTTGCGGCCAATGATGGACGAAAAGACTACATTCGCGCCACACTCATCTGGCAGGAAGATGGACGCCGCACCGTGGCACCGTTTGCCAAACAAGACTCATCAATGCAGCGCGCATTGCGCAATGCTGATTGTCTGATCATACGCAATCCCGATGCACCCGCCGCAGCCATTGGCGAAAATGTTGAAATACTTCTGCTCGACTTTTGAGGCTCCGATGAAATCCATTTGCATCTTCTGCGGCGCAAAATCAGGCAAGGGCCATACATTTGAAACTGCCGCCATCAGCGCTGCCCAAATCATTGCCAAAAAAGGCATCGACATTGTCTATGGTGGCGGTCGCGTCGGGCTGATGGGCAGCATCGCCGACGCCGCCCTTGCAGCAGGAGGGCGCGTCATTGGCGTCATCCCGGAGTTCCTTGCCACCAGGGAAATCGAGCACAGGGGCCTCACCGAGATTCACATTGTTGCATCGATGCATGAACGCAAAACCAAAATGGCGGACCTGTCCAATGGCTTCGTCGCATTGCCCGGGGGCGCTGGAACGCTGGAAGAAATATTTGAACAGTGGACCTGGGCCCAGCTTGGCATTCACACCAAACCGGTGGGTTTCCTGAATCATGAAGGTTTTTATGATCCGCTGGTCGACATGATACACCGCATGCGCGATGCCGAATTCATCCATGAAGAATTGGTGGACATGGTTGTGGTGGAAAAAGACATAGGCGCTCTTCTGCAACGGTTCAACACCTACGAACCTCCCCAAAAGCGTTGGACCTGAGGCACAGAAATTAGGGCATCGCACGCGATGGTCCTGCCCTCAGGGCAACGAGTCGAGGTTAACACGGATTTAGACCAAGCGCGGTTTGTAGGTAGTCTGTGTCCCAAGTGGCGAGTTTTCGTTTTCCTTTGATGGATGT
>JAYVKC010000123.1:0-2303 GCA_043768765.1 Hyphomicrobiales bacterium
TGTTCGAGATTGAGGTCCATCTTCATCAGCACCTGGGCTTCATTGGTGAGCTGCTTCACCTGATTGTTGATCTCCTCCAGACTGCGGATCGCCGTCAACAGGTTCTCCTTGTAGTTCCAGGGATCAAAGACGGTGATGGCTTGGGCAGGTTTGGCCAGAAACGTGCTTGCCGTGATGCCCGTCGCCAGTGCCAAACTGGCAGCGAGTACCAGATGGATCTTTGTGCTTTTGGTAAGTGTCATGGGTGTACTCCTGTACTGGGGTTTGTGTCGTCCCGGTCTTCCTGAAACTGTGTGTGCTCGTTACGCGTTGGCCGCAGCTGATGATCTTGCGTGGCGTGTTCGATCATCTCGGCTTCTGCCTCGAAGCCCTTGGCCCGCAAAAAAGCGATGACGAAACCGACCTCGTCATGCTCCCTCAGCAACTGATCCATCAGCTTGTGGTCGAGCAAAGTGGAGGCTGAACAAATGGCAAGGGCCAAGGCTCCGAGATCAAGCTCAAACAATCTGTTTCCACGCGCTGTCTGGGCGTAATAGTCCTGCTTCGGTGTGGCCCTGGAAATAATCTCGACTTGCCGGGGATTGAGTCCGAAGCGCTCGTATATCTCCCTGATCTGCGTTTCGATGGCACGGTCATTGGGAAGATAAATGCGGGTGGGGCAACTCTCGATGATCGCAGGGGCAATCGAACTTGTTGCAATGTCGGCAAGCGACTGCGTGGCAAAGACCACGGCGACATTCTTCTTGCGCAAGGTCTTCAGCCATTCGCGAATGCGGGTCGCAAACAACGGCGAATCCAGAAACAGCCAGGCCTCATCCAGAATGAGCAAGGTCGGCCTGCCGTCAAAGCGCGCTTCCAGCCGGTGGAACAGATAGGTAAGAACTGGCAACACCAGCCCCTTGGTCTCCATCAGGCCCTCCAATTCGAAATGCATGACATCGGCAAAAGACAACCGATCATCCTTGCCATCGAGCAGGCTGCCCCATGGTCCTTCGAGGGTGTAAGGCAATAGTGCCTGTCGCAATTGATTGGATTGCAGCAGCAGTGAGAGGCCTGTCAGCGTTCGTTCAACCTTGGGGGCAGTCGCCAAACTGTTGAGTGCGGTCCAGACCTGATCCTTTATGGAAGGGTCCGTGGCAATGCCCTCATGGGCAATCAATGCCAGTACCCAGTCACGGGCAAAGGCGCGTGTCGCGGGATTGTCGATATCGCTCAAGGGCTGGAAGGCAAGGCCAGAACCAATACTCAAATCCAAGGATGTGCCGCCCATCATGAGGGCCGCGGCACGGGCGGAACGACCCTTGTCGAAGATGAAGACCTGGGACTGCTCATAGCGCCGGAACTGCAGCGCCAACATCGCCAGCAACACCGACTTGCCCGCACCCGTAGGGCCGACAATCATGGTGTGACCAACATCACCCACATGCAGATTGAGCCGGAACGGTGTGGACCCCCGTGTTGCCGCTTGTAGCAGTGGCGGTTGATCGAGATGATCATTCCAATGTGGCCCAGCCCAGACGGATGAAATCGGCATGATATGGGCGAGGTTCAGCGTGTGAATAATCGGCTGCCGGACATTGGCGTAAGGATTGCCGGGCAAGGACCCCAGCCAGGCCTCAACCGCGTTGAAGCTCTCGCGTATGGTGACAAAGCCCCGCGCATTCACCACACGTTCGACCTGGCGCAACGCCTCGTCAGCCTCTGTCTCATCTTCAGTAGAAACCGTGATGGTTGTGGTGACATAGCCAAAGGCCACATCTCCGGAACCCAAATCCTCCAAAGCTTCATTGGTCTCGGCGGCCTTCGTTGCAGCGTCGGTATCGAGAAGTGCCGTTTCCTGATTGAACAGGACTTCGCGCAAGATTGCGGTTACGGATTTGCGCTTGGCAAACCATTGTCGGCGCTTGCGCGTCAGAAGTTTTTGGGCCTCGGGCCGGTCCAAAGCAATCCAGCGGGTGACCCAGCGATAGCCGATGGCCAAGTCATTCAACTCATCGAGAAGGCCCGGTGTCGTTGTGCCCGGCATGCCCAAGACCGTAATCGTCCGGAGATGCTGGTCCCCCAACTTCGGTGCTATGCCGCCGGTGAATGGCGTGTCAGCCAGCAATGCGTCGAGATAGGCGGGAATGACCGGGACAGAAACTTGATGATCCTTCGTCGAGACACAGGAATGCAGATGCGTCAGCGTCTCTTCATCTGAAAGAAAGCTGATCTCGGGCAGGATGTTTGCGAGCAAATCAAGCGCGCGATCCGTCTCGGCCACAAAATAATCCCGCCATTCAAATCCGCGTGACTCTGATGCA
>JAYVKC010000124.1:0-2514 GCA_043768765.1 Hyphomicrobiales bacterium
AGCCATGGGGAGTTCATCGCAAAGGGCCTTTCCGCCATCTCAAATTTGGCCGAGAAAGACCTCCTCCACATCATGGAAATACACCAGAAGGGCGATCTGTTGCGCACCGTGCAACGGGTATTGCCATCTTCAAGCGGTGTTGGTCTGGCAGAGAACTTTCTGTTGTTTGGATTGCTTGCCGAAATCTTCATGAAGGCAAATGGCTTCAACGGCGGGATGGGCGGGTCCATGCATGCGTTCTTCACGCCCTTTGGTGCCTACCCCAATAACGCCATCGTGGGAGCTTCCGCTGGCATCGCGACCGGCGCGGCGTTGCGCATGAAATTAGCAGGAAGCAAAAACATTTCCGTGGCACTGAGTGGCGATGGCTCGACGGGTTGCGGGCCGGTGTTCGAAGCCATGAACTTTGCTGCGATGGCCCAGTTCAACACCCTGTGGGACGAATCCATCAGGGGTGGCCTTCCCGTGCTGTTTTGCTTCAACAACAATTTCTATGCCATGGGTGGGCAAACAATCGGCGAAACCATGGGGTGGGACCGCCTGTCACGCATCGGTGCAGCGATAAACCCCGACGCCATGCATGCGGAAACAGTCGATGGAACAAATCCTCTGGCTGTTGCTGATGCCGTGAAGCGCAAGAGGGAACTGTTGCTAATGGGCAAAGGCCCCGCCCTTCTGGACTTGGAGTGCTACAGGTCCACGGGTCATTCCACGACCGATGCCAATGCCTATCGGACGAAAGAAGAGATTTCAGCTTGGGAAAGTCATGATCCCATTTCTTCATACGCGTCGGGCCTGATCGAAGCCGGTGTGCTGAATGACACGTACCTTGAAGAGCTGAAATCAAGCATCAGGGCAACCATCACCGCAGTTACGCGGGCCGCGGTTGATCCCTCTGCAGCTCCGGCCGTCAATATTGCGGCAGACCCCACGCTGATTGGAAAGCTCATGTTCTCCCACGAAACTATCGAACTGCCATCGAGCAAAGCAAAACTATTGGCAGACCCAGAATCCTCGGCGCGTGTGCGCCAGGATGCAAAAAAATCGCGCCGCGGATTGAACGAAACCGGCGAAAAAATGTCAGCCATGCGTGCCATCACGATGCGTGATGCGTTGTTCGAAGCCGTTCTCCATCACATGACCCATGATCAGCGGCTGATTGCCTATGGCGAAGAATGCCGTGAATGGGGCGGTGCGTTCGGTGTCTACCGTGGCCTGTCAGATATCATTCCCTATGATCGCCTGTTCAACTCTCCGATCTCGGAGGCCGCGATTGTCGCAACTGCCGTGGGCCATGCCATGGAAGGTGGCCGCAGCCTCGTCGAACTGATGTATGGGGATTTCATTGGCCGCGCCGGGGACGAAGTGTTCAATCAGATGGCGAAATGGCAGTCCATGTCCGCTGGCATTCTCAAGCTTCCGGTCGTTCTGCGCTTGTCCGTTGGCAGCAAATATGGTGCCCAGCATTCACAAGACTGGACATCCATCATCGCACACATTCCGGGATTGAAAGTGCTGTATCCCGCCACTCCCTATGACGCGAAGGGACTTTTGGCGTCTGCCTTGTCGAGTAACGACCCCGTGGTATTCTTCGAGAGTCAGCGCCTCTATGACACCGTCGAAACCCTCAACCAAAATGGTGTGCCTCAAGATTATTACCGCATTGCCATGGGCGAGCCGGACATCAAACGGGCAGGCAACGAGGTCACTATTCTGACAATTGGCCCATCCCTCTACCCCGCGTTGGCTGCGGCAGAGTCTCTACAAGAGAATTACGGCATCTCGGCTGAAATCGTGGACGCGCGCTCACTCGTGCCGTTCAACTATGATATGTTGCTCAAGTCGGTCCAGAAAACGGGGCGTCTGCTGCTTGTGTCTGAGGCCTCGGAACGCGGCAGCTTTGCCAATACAATTGCGACCAACGTCACGCGGTTTGCGTTTTCGAGCCTGAAGGTCCCTCCCCGCGTCCTGGGATCGCCAAACTGGATTGTTCCCGGCGCAGACATGGAGTCCACGTACTTTCCGCAAGCGGACGATATCATCCACGTTGTGACATCAGAGTTGTTTCCCGAACGCAACAGCAACCATAAAGGATTGCGCAATTGGGACGATCTGGAACTGGCGCGGCTAGCCCTGTGATGTCGTGCGCATTCCGCTCTTTGAAAGGACTTTGAAATGGAAACAGCAGTGGTGATGCCGCAACTTGGAAACGAGATTGAAGAAGCGCTGGTTGATGGATGGATGAAGGCTGAAGGCGACAAGGTTGTTGCCGGTGAGGCTCTTCTGACTGTGACAACGCCCAAGGTAACGATTGAAGTTGAAGCACCCGCATCGGGAACGCTCACCAAAATTCTTGTCGAGGCCGATGAACTGGCGAGTGTGGGAGCAGCACTGGCGATCATAACATCATGATTGATGGTTCTGGCCCACTCTTCAAGGTGCTTGGCGGCGAAGGCCCCGATTGCATTTTGATTCATGGGTTTGGATCCGATAGCCTGTCCTGGGCCGCGAATG
>JAYVKC010000125.1:0-30166 GCA_043768765.1 Hyphomicrobiales bacterium
GGTCGCTAGGGGAGGACGATGAGTTCTTTTGCAATCACCGGAATGACCTGCGGCAACTGTGCCAAGAAGGTCGAGACCCTGCTCAAACCACTGGCACCGGATGTGCAGGTGACGCTCGACCCGCCACGCGTAACAGCCAGATCACTCTCCGCAGCGGCGGTGAATGACACGCTGGCGGAGGCGGGCGTGAAGTACCGTGCGGTTACAGACTTGGTGGCTGGGCCTTCGTGGCTTGCCACATACTATCCCCTACTCCTGGTCATGGGACTGATCGCCATTGCGTCACTCGCCGCTGGCACTTTCATGGGCTGGATGATGATGTTCATGGGTGGGTTTTTCACGGTGTTTGGCGCGTTCAAGCTGCTGGATGTTCCGGCCTTCGCAGAAAGCTATGCACGCTATGACATCATTGCCAAGGTGTTCAAGCCATGGGGCTATGCGTATCCCTTCATTGAAGTGGCGTTGGGTCTCGGATTCTTTTTCAGTTTCCCGGACATGATGACGCTGAGCTGGATCGCACTGGCGCTCAGTTCAATTGGTGCGGTCGGTGTGATGCAAGCGAACTTGTCGAAACAAACCATCCAGTGCGCTTGTCTCGGCACCGTGTTCAAACTGCCAATGTCAGTTGTCACCGTCGTTGAAAATGTGGGCATGGCCGCGATGGCCGCCGCCATGCTCTGGGGGATGTAACTACTTCTTGAGGCGCAAGGCGATGAAGCGGGTTTCGCCTTCCTTGCCGCCTTTGGCGATCAGGAGAAGGACGGAAGACTTTCCTTCCTTTTCAGCCGCCGCAATGGCTGTCGATATGTCACCTGCGCCAACCACAACCTTGCCGCCTGCCTCGATGACAACATCACCCGGCTCAACGCGCTTGTCGGCGGCAGTGCCATCCTGGGCCACCTCGGTGACGACAGCGCCGGCCAGCTTTTCATCAATGCTGTACTTCTTGCGCAGTTCGTCCGTCATGGAACTTGCGGTCATGCCCAGGGCGGTAACTGTTGCTGCCGCCGTGCCATTGGCTGCGGCAATCTGCTTCTCGCCGTCTTCCAGCCGACCCAACTCCGCGGTCAGGTCGATTTCCTTGCCGTCACGCAATACGCGCACGGCCACTTTCTTGCCCACCTCGGTTTCGGCCACGGCGCGTGGCAGTTCGCGCATTTCGCCAATCACCTTGCCGTTGAACTGAATGATGACGTCGCCTGCCTTGATGCCGGCCTTGGCACCTGGGCTGTTGTCCGTCACGTCAGCCACCAGTGCGCCACGGTTCTTGTCAATGGACATCGATTCGGCGATTTCATCCGAAATCGTCTGCAGTTTGACACCCAGCCAACCTCGGCGGGTTTCGCCATACTTGATCAACTGATCGATGACGCCCTTGGCGGTATTGGCGGGCACCGAGAAGCCGATGCCAACAGAGCCACCGGTTGGCGAAAAAATGGCTGTGTTGATGCCAACTACATTGCCATTGAGATTGAACAGCGGACCACCAGAGTTGCCCTTGTTGATGGCGGCATCCGTCTGGATGAAATCATCATAGGGGCCAGCGTTGATGTCACGGTTGCGGGCGGAGACGATACCGAGCGAAACCGATCCGCCCAGGCCAAACGGATTGCCAATGGCAATTACCCATTCGCCAATGCGCAGTGCATCGCTGTCCCCAAAGGCCACTTCCGGCAATTTCCTGTCGGACTTGACGCGGATGACTGCAAGGTCGGTCTTGGGGTCGCGGCCCACGAGTTCGGCTTTCAACCGTGTGCCGTCCTGAAGGTGCACTTCAATGGCATCTGCCCCTTCAACCACGTGGTTGTTGGTCACGATCAATCCATCGCTCTTGATGATAAAGCCCGAGCCCATGGAGTTTACCGTACGGTCACCTGAGCCGCCCGGGCCTTGCTGGCGGCGCTTGAAGAAATCGTCGAAGAAATCCTTGAACGGCGAATCTTCCGGAAGTTCAGGAATTGCGGGAGCGGTGCCCGCCACTTTGGACTGAATTGAAATCTCGACCACGGCGGGCAAGAGTTTGTCGGCCAAATCCGCAACGTTGGGCAGAACTTGCACCGCTGCCGTTGATTGGGCCATTGCCGGACCAGCGTAGTTGATCAGCAATGGTGCGTTGGCGACAGATAGCAGAAGGGCCAGCGTCGCCAGGCGGGTGCGGTTGTCTCGTGCCATCTCAACTCTCCTCGTCAAAAAACCAATTTGGCCAGCCACGCCAGGGCAAGGCCAGCCGTAGCGGCGATCAGTCCCGTGAAACGCAATTGCTCGTCGGGCATGTCTTGCATCAGCCGCATCATGCGCTTCAGTTGTCCGGGTGCCAAGGCATAGGCCAAACCTTCAATCACGAGAACGAGACCGACGGCGGCAACTACTGTACTCATGGCACCGTTGGTGCAGCACTCCGGCCTTGCGTTCCAAAGTAACGGAAGAAATCAGATTTCGGATCCAGCACCATGGTGGTGTCGCCATTCGCCAGCGCCTTGGAATAAGCCTGCATTGACCGGTAAAAGGCAAAAAACTCCGGGTCTTTGGTAAAGGCTTCGGCAAAGACGCGGTTTCGTTCGGCATCCCCTTCACCCCGGATGATTTCGGACTGGCGCTGGGCATTGGCGGTGCGCTCAATGAAGGCGCGGTCGGTTTCGGCCTTGATACGGGTCTTCGTTGCTTCACCCTCTGAGCGGGTTTTGGCTGCAATGGCGTCGCGTTCAGACCGCATGCGAGCGTAGGTGGAATCCAGCACATCCTTGTCGAGGTCAGCGCGGCGGATGCGGATATCGACGATTTCAATACCGAGGGCCTTGGCTTCAATTCGGACCTGGTCGCGAATTTCTCGCATGATGGCAGCGCGGCTGCCAGAAAGTGTTTCCTCGAAAGACCGCGTACCGTAGGTTTGACGCAAGGCTGCGTCCATCAAAGCCGCAATGCGGGCTTCACCTTGTTCGAGATTGGCACCCAAGGTTTCACGAAACAGCCGTGCGTCTGAAATCCGCGCCAACGTATAGGCATCAACCACGTAAACCTGGCTCTTATTGTCCTGCACAGGCCGGTCGTTGTTTTCCCACACGAGAGTGCGGTCTTCAATGAGCGTCACAGTTTCGACGCCCGGAAATTTGAAATAGAGGCCGGGCTTCTCGACGATGCGGCTGATTTCGCCGAAACGCATGACGAGGGCCTTGCTGCGCTCATCGACCACAAAATAGGACAGGTAGGCGACGAACAGGATGAGAGCCGCTACGGCTGCGAGGGCATTTCTTGTCAGGTTCATGATTGTGTGTCCGTCAATTCTGCGCTGCGGTGGCCGCTTTTTTCTGGATTTCAGGCAGCGGCAAGTAAGGTACAACGCCTGTGCCGCCCTGGCCGCCTTCAATGATCACCTTGTTGGATTTTGTCAGCACGTCTTCCATGGTTTCGAGGAAAATGCGCTGACGGGTAACGTCCTTGGCATTCTTGTATTGATCATAAACCGACGTGAATCGGGCGGCTTCACCTTGCGCTTCGGCGATGACGCGGGCCTTGTAGGCACTGGCTTCTTCGGTCATCTTGGCCACTTCGCCTTCGACGGCCTGCAGGCGCTGGTTGCGGTATTGCTGGGCTTCGTTGAGCAGTTGCTTCAAGTTCTGGTCCGCACGGTTGACTTCCGCAAAGGCATCCGCCACTTCAGCTGGGGCACTCACTTCGCCCAGGTTGATGTTTGTGACAGTCACACCGGCACTGTATTCGTCGAGCAGGCCCTGAGATATCTGCATCACTTGCGTTGCAATCTGGCCTTTGCCGGTGGTCAGCACGAGTTGTGCTTCCTTTTGGCCAACACCCTCACGCATGGCACTTTGTGCCACGGCCTTCACCAGCTTTTCCTGTTCGGCAATGTTGAACAGGTAGTTCTTGGGATCCGTCACCCGCCAGAAAACGGTGAAATGAACTTTCAGGATGTTCTTGTCACTTGTGAGCATCTGCCCATCGTCATTGATTTCAATCCGGCGCACTGCGCCGACGTTGGGCTTTTCGATTTTTTCAATGGGCCAAAGCGCAAAATGAAGCCCGGGCTCAACAGTGCGGTCATATTGACCCAGCCGCAGCACTACGCCGCGCTCATCGGGCTGTATCTGATAGAATGAATTGTAGAGCCAATAGGCACCAACCAGCGCAAGTGGCAACAGCCAGCTGCCACGGCCTGCACCACCTGGAATGGCATTCTTGAAGCTGTCCTTGCCTTTCTGGATCAATTCATCGAGATCAGGAGGCAGGTTGCCGCCGGGGCCACGGTTGCCGCCGCCGGGCCGGTTGTTGTTGTTGGAGTTCCTCGGTCCCTGCCCCCAAGGTCCCTGGCCGCCGCCGCCACCATCATCAGTATTCCAAGGCATGAATCACCCTTTGCTCAATCGTCTCTTGCATGTGGCATATAGGAAGGCCGACCCGGAAAGTCTATGTTTTAGCTTCGGCGGGCCGTTTTGAGCGGTTTTCCCAGATTTGTACTTCATATTGGGCCGCGTCGTTTGGCGCTGCGGCCACCGCTTCGCGTGAAACGAGGGACCACAACCCGGTATCAAGTTTCGGGAATTGCGTATCGCCTGTGACATTCAATTGGACTTTTGACAGGTAAACACGCCCAGCCATAGGCAAAAAAAGTTGGTAGACTTGTGCACCGCCGATGACACAGATTTCATCGGGCTGGGATTTCCGGGCAACCCGCAACGCGTCGTCCACAGTTGAAACCACAAGGGCACCCTCAGCCACATAAGCTGTGTCGCGCGTCAACACGATGTTGAGCCTACCGGGTAATGGCCGTTTTGGCAGGCTTTCCCAGGTTTTACGCCCCATGATCACGGGTTTGCCCAGCGTAATGGCTTTGAAACGTTTAAGGTCCGAAGGGAGGTGCCAAGGCAAGCCGCCTGCATTGCCGATTACGCCATTTTCACTGACAGCCACCACCAGCGAAACCAGCGGCGGATTGGTCACGATGCGAGGCCGAAGATGGCAGCCGAGGTGATGCCGTTCCAAACCGCGTGGCAGGCTGTGGTGATCCACAGGCTGCCGAACCTTAAGAGAAGGACACCGAGAACCACTCCCATGATGAAAATCACGCCGACAAAAAACCAGGGTGCCGTGAATGCGTGCACCACGGCCCAACCCGCAGCCGTGATCAAAACCGCTCCCCACCGGCCCACTGGCGTTTGCGCGATGGCTGCAAACAAGACCCCGCGAAACAGGAGCTCTTCGGCAAAGGGAACCAGCACCACGATCCCTGGCAATGTGAAAGCAAAGAGCAGTGGCTGCTGGCGCAATTCGGCCATGGCGCGTTCAATGAGACCGGAACTATTGTCGGCGTTCAGCCCACCAGTGGGAGAATAGGCGTTTGGATCAATGCCCAATGCGAGGACCAAAAGTGCAACTGTGGCGTACATGACCACCAAAAATCCCACAATGGTCAGAATCCATCCCGCCACCCCAAGGCGAGGCCAGTTGAGGGCAAGCGCGTGGTTTCGACCTGCCGTAGAAATGGTCCGAAACCAAAAAGCTGTTGCGATTGTGAGCAGTGCTGCGGGCGCGATGCCGACAACGCTTGCCGTTATCAGACGCGATTTGATCGCTGCGTCTGTGGTGCCGGCGGCAGCCGCTGGCGCGTCGCCATAGAGGAAAGGATAGATCAACAGCGCCATTGCCGTTTGGTACACCAGCAAGTGCAGCAAAATGAGAACAGCAAACAATCCAAACGCCACCACCACCGGTTGGGTGAGGCGCGGGTTGTAGAGCCACTCATGTCTGGCGCGTACAAAATCTGTCCCAAGAAGCGCCATGGCTTACACCGCCACGGGTGCTGCAATGGCAGCGTCTGGATGATAATTCAAAATTTCAAAGTCCTCGTAGCGAAACGCTTCAATAGTTGTCGCACTACCTTTAATGTTGAGACGCGGCAAGGCGTGCGGGGTGCGGGCAAGTTGAGCCTCAACCTGATCCAGATGATTGAGGTAGATGTGGGCATCTCCCAGGGTATGGACAAATTCACCCACGGCCAGTCCGGTCACTTTGGCAATCATGTGCGTCAACAATGCGTATGATGCGATGTTGAACGGAACACCCAGGAAAATATCAGCGGAACGCTGGTAAAGCTGACATGACAGTTTTCCGTCGGCCACATAAAACTGGAACAGGCAATGGCACGGCGGCAGGGCCATGGAGTCTACGTCCGCCGGATTCCAAGCGGTCACCAGCAGGCGGCGCGAGTCGGGTGATGATTTGATGCGGCGGATGACATCCGCCAATTGATCAATGGTGGCACCATCGCGGGTGGGCCAGGACCGCCATTGTGCGCCATACACCGGACCCAGATCACCGTTTTTGTCGGCCCATTCGTCCCAGATCGTCACCTTGTTGTCGCGCAAGTAGCCGACATTGGTTTCGCCGCGAATGAACCACAGCAACTCATGGATGATCGAGCGCAGGTGCAGTTTTTTTGTTGTGACCAATGGAAAACCGTCATCCAGGTTGAAGCGCATCTGGTAACCGAAGACCGACAGCGTGCCGGTTCCCGTCCGGTCAGTTTTGCGGATGCCATTGTCCCTGACGTGACGCATCAGCTGAAGATATTGTTTCATGGTTCGTATTTAGAGGGTCTTGACTGATTCAAAAATGAAAAAAGCGGCACTTTCCAGCACCGCCTTGGATGGTTCCGTGCCAATGAAACTTCAAGTCAATTTTGACATCGTCTTGGTGTGCTCTGCCAAAAGGTAGTAAAACGTGACACGGTGCTTGTTGCGGTCTTCCTTCATTTTTTCGCCCACAGCCGCGATGGCAGTCTTCGCGGATTTTGCATCAAGGCCGAGCTTCTTGGCGCAAAATCCATCGACAACACGTTTAACTTCAGCGTCATCTTTGACTGACACCCAACGCGAGTCGAGGCCGCGCAAGGCGATGCCGCAGAACCGTGCAATTGTGCCCACAGCTTTGGCAGATGGATTCTTTACATAGCGCTTCAAATCCGCATTATAGTCAAATTCCGGAATAGCCATTAAACGTCCCCCTGGTTTTCGATTTACCCCAATTCAAACCTACAACAATTACTGGTTGGTGCAAAGCCAAATTGCACGATGGATCAAATACACCCAGCGGCTTGGCGGCCCTTCCAATTTGCGCCGCCGTCCCCTATATGTGTGCTGTCGCCCGCAAGGGTGACTATGGCGATAAACGGCCTACGCAATAAGCCTACTGGACCCGGGGGCAGTACCCGGCGCCTCCACCATAGCCGATTGCCTGCAATCGGTGGACAAGCCCGGCAGCGGTTTCTCTTGAAACCGCGAGAGGGCCATCCAGCCGCAATCGGCTTTGATGGGGGCGAAACAGGATCGACGGGGGTGTAAAGGTTGGTTTTTTGCCCGTGATGGTACCGACGTTATCGGGCTATTTTATAGTTGCAAATGACAACTATGCTCCGGTTGCTCTCGCTGCGTAAGCAGTGCGAAAAACTGGGAATTAAGCCCTAGCGTTTAGCGACGTTAGGCGGGGTTCGCTGGCACCTGGCAACAGAAGCCAGCACTTTCTCATGTCTTGCAACCTGTGTTGCATTTTACTGATCACATATTCCTGTTATGCTGTGCGCTCTGCCTCAACACTAGCCGCGGGTTTTCGCGGTTCATCTGGTTCTGGCCGCATTTTTCTGGGAGGCAGCATGGGGGCCGGCCCGGATTGGACATTGCAGGAGGTATCCCCATGTCCATGTATCTTTATCAAATCGCCTATTCACAAAGCGCCATCAAGGCGATGGTCGCCAGCCCATCTGACCGTGAAGCCGCTGCCCGCAAATTGATCGAGGCACTTGGCGGAAAACTGCATCACTTGTTCTTTGCTTTCGGTGAATGGGACGTTGTTTGTCTCATCGAGTGTCCCGATGACAAGACGATGATGGCGGGTGCCGCAGCTGTTGCATCGGCCGGCACGGTTTCAAAGAGTGCTACGACAAAACTCATGTCCGCGAGCGATGCCATGGCAGCCATGGCCATGGCCGGCAAAGTGACAGGCGTATACAAGGCACCGCACGGGTGATTTTCCTCCTCACCCTTGAGGGCGAGGCCGGGAGTGGGTGTCAGACACAGTTTCAAGCGAAAGTGGGCGCGGCTGACACCCGCCCCCAGCCCCGCCCTCAAGGGCGGGAAGCACAAGCGGTCAAATTCGGCCTGGCTACTCAAGAGGAGATCGACCGGCTGCCCGGCGAAATCCGCGCCATTTCCGCGCACGGAGAGCACTGCCTGCACTCGCCCACTGTCACTGCGGCCTG
The DNA here is from genome assembly GCA_043768765.1 of Hyphomicrobiales bacterium. GTDB lineage: Bacteria > Pseudomonadota > Alphaproteobacteria > Rhizobiales > Aestuariivirgaceae > Aestuariivirga. Next base: position 8,267 of record JAYVKC010000125.1, read on the forward strand.
CACGCGGGTATAGTTAGGCATGGTCACAACCGACGCCTTCGCGTATCACCCCGAATTGCGGGGCAAGATTGCTGCTCCCCTCACGTCGTTCTTTCGAACCTTCGGCAGAAAGTCCCTGCTGGAAAAACATCCCAACCCGGACGTCCTGAAAGATTTTCTCAGAAGCGACGCAGACCGCGAAGCCACCCGCGAAACGTTTTTGCGCGAACACGTCAAAGGCGATCTCTGGGTCTTTGCCTATGGGTCCTTGATGTGGGACCCGGGCTTTCAGTTCAGTGACGTGCGCCGCGCCACCGTTGCCGGTTATGCCCGGCGCTTCATTCTGGTCGATGACAAAGGCGGGCGCGGCACTGTGGAAGTGCCTGGCCTCATGGCCGCACTTGATCAAACACAAGACAAGGGTACCATTTGTGACGGACTGGCTTTCCGGATTGCAGCGCAGCATGTGCATGCCGAGACTGAAATACTCTGGAACCGCGAAATGATCGGCTTTGCCTATCTTCCCGCCATGGTCACCGCCCACATCAATGGACGTTTCGACAAGGCGCTGACCTTTGTGGCAAACCATGCTGCGGCATCCATCCACCCCACCCTGCCCCGCGCCGACCAAATCCGCTACATCGCGCAAGGCAAGGGCTTTCTCGGCACCAGCAAGGCTTACCTTGAAAGCGTCGTCAGCCAGTTCGCGGCTCTCGGCATTGTCGATGAACATTGCACTGAACTCTTGCGCGAGGTTGAAGAGTATTTGGGGAAACCTCAATGAACAACACGATCCCCTTTTTCGACGGCCACAATGACTTTCTGCAGCACTTGACGAAATCTCCGGCACCGCGCGAAGAAACCTGGCTGGGCGAGGCCAAAAAAGGCCACCTCGATTTGGCTCGCATGAAGCAATCCGGCTTCGCAGGTGGTTTGTTCGCCATCTTCGTGCCGCCCGCCTCAAGTGGTCCACCACCTGATTTCAAGGCGCTGATGGCCAACCCGCCCTATGACATGCCCCTGCCCCCACTGATGGTGCATGGTGTGGCACAACCTGTGGCCATGGCCATGGCTGGATTGCTGCACTGGATGGAACGAGCAGCACCGCTGGACTTCAAAGTCTGCCGCTCCGTGCACGACATTCGCTCCGCGATGGGCGCTGACCGCATTGCAGGTGTGATGCACATGGAAGGGGCGGAAGCCATTGGGCCTGATCTTGATGCGCTTTATCTGTTTCACGACATGGGACTGCGCTCCCTCGGCCCGGTGTGGAGCCGCCCGACCATTTTTGGCCATGGGGTGCCCATGTCCTTCCCAGGATCGCCAGACATTGGCGAAGGGTTGACTGACCAGGGCAAGGACCTGGTGCGGCTGTGCGATGAACTGGGCATCATGATCGATCTCTCGCACATGAATGAAGCCGGGTTCAACGATGTGGCGGCGGTTTCAACCACACCTTTGGTGGCCACCCACTCCAACGCCCACGTACTTTGCGCTTCGCCCCGCAATTTGACGGACCGGCAGTTGCATATGATCCGCGAGCGGGGCGGAATGGTGGGTTTCAATTTTGCCACCAACTATCTCAATGCCGATGGCACGGCCGGGTCGCACGCCAGCTGGGACGAAATGTTGCGGCACCTTGATCATCTCATTACAGTTGCAGGCGAAGATCACGTCGGTCTCGGCTCGGATTTCGACGGGTGCATCGTGCCTGACCTGATCGGCGACGTGACCGGGGTACAGGCGTTGTTCGGTGCCATGGCTGATCATGGTTTTACTGACAATCTCATCCGCAAACTGGCCCGCGACAACTGGCTCGATTGCCTTGCACGTTGTTTGAAATGAAAGGCCGCGCGGATGCGATTGAACCTCGCCTTTGTTGACCGGCTGCCGCAACGCACGTCTTGACAGCGATTGAGAACAGGCTTCAATTATTTTTTGTCCGGGAGGAACAATCATGAAAGGTTTGATGCAGGATTGGCCGTTGCTGGTTCACCGCGTGCTGGACCACGCCGCAAACTGGCATGGCGAGCGCGAGATCGTTTCCCGCAGCGTAGAAGGCCCCATTCACCGCCAAACTTACAAGGACACAAACCGCCGCGCCCGCGCCCTCGCCAGTGCTGCGAAGAAACTACTCGACCTGAAAGAAGGTAGCATCATCGCCACCATGGCGTGGAACGGCTACCGTCATATGGAAATCTGGTATGGCATCGCGAGCCTGGGTGCTGTGGTGCACACGCTGAACCCGCGCCTGTTTGCGGATCAACTCACCTACATCATCAACCACGCCGAGGATCAGTGGATTTTCACCGACCTCACCTTTGTGCCGATGTTTGAAAAGCTTCAAAGCACCCTGCCTCTTGTCAAGGGCTTCGTGGTGATGACCGACCGCGCCCACATGCCCGATTCGGCGCTGAAGAATGCCATTTGTTATGAAGAACTTTTGTCAGCGGGTGATGAAAATTTCAGCTGGCCGGAGCTGGATGAGAACACGGCCTGTGGCTTGTGTTACACCAGCGGCACGACGGGCAATCCCAAAGGTGTCCTCTACTCGCACCGTTCCAATGTCCTGCATGGCTTGATGACGACGACTGTGGACAGCTTGCAGGTGCGCTCGACCGACACCGTGTTGCCCATTGTACCGATGTTTCATGCCAACACGTGGGGATTGGCGCACGCCTGCCCCATGGTGGGTGCCAACATGGTGATGCCGGGCCCGAAACTGGATGGCGCTTCGATTGCAGAATTGCTGGTGAATGAAAAAGTCACCATGTCCGCTGCGGTCCCCACAATCTGGTTCCTGCTGCTGCAATATCTGGAACAGAACCCAGGCGTCACCCTTCCCGACATGGAGCGTTGCGCCATTGGCGGTTCAGCCTGCCCCGAAGCGTTGATGCGTGCATTCAAGGACAAGTATGGTGTTGAGGTCATTCACGCCTGGGGCATGACGGAGACCTCGCCACTTGCAACCGTGAACCAGCCCAAAGGTTCCACCGCACACTACACCGGCGCGGAGTATTGGAAGCTTCGGGTCAAGCAAGGCCGCCCGACGTTCGGCGTGGAGATGAAGCTGACCAATGACAACAATGCCAAACTTGCAAACAACGGAAAACAGTTTGGACGATTGAAGGTGAAAGGGCCATGGATTGCCAAAGGCTATTTCAAGGGCGAGATGACAGACACCTTCGACGATGATGGCTGGTTTGACACAGGTGACGTTTCCACCATCGACGAACACGGCTATATGCAAATCACCGACCGCTCCAAGGATGTGATCAAATCCGGTGGTGAGTGGATTTCATCGATTGAACTTGAGAACATTGCCGTCGGTTGCGCTGGTGTCGCCGAATCTGCCGCCATCGGCATGCCCCACCCGAAGTGGGACGAACGGCCCTTGCTGGTGATTGTCAAAAAACCGGGTGCGGAGGTGACGAAAGAGCAAGTGATGGCGCATCTTACGGGCAAGATCGCAAAGTGGTGGCTACCGGATGATGTGGTTTTTGCAGATGAAATACCGCACACAGCAACGGGCAAAATCTCAAAACTGCAATTGCGCGAAAAGTTCAAAACCCACGTCATGCCACAAAGCTGATTTTGCGACATTTGGTTGCACCGCGACAAAGGCGTGACTTTGGCAGGGGCAAAAGGCTATGTTTCGACCCCGAGTCGTTTCCCGAAACCCGAGAACCCTTAGCCATGCCCGAAGACCTGATGCGCTACGACCAACTGGCACAAAACGCCCTGCGTGGCGTGGTGCGGGAGGCCTTGCGCCATGTTGACCGGCAGGGCTTGCCGGGTGAACACCACTTTTACATCGCCTTCGACACCCGCCATCCCGGCGTCAATATCAGCGACAAGCTGTTGCAGCGATACCCGCGTGAAATGACAATTGTCATCCAGCACCAATACAGCAACCTGCTGATCACAGAAGAGCTGTTTGAAGTGGTGTTGTTCTTTGACCAGTTGCCAGAGAAGCTTGTCGTTCCGTTTTCGGCCGTCAAAGGCTTTCTTGATCCCGCCGTGCAGTTTGGCCTCCAGTTTGAAGTGGTGGCTATCGGTCAGAAGGCCGACGAGCCGGTCGCGGCAACCGCTGCAAGCGCTGGTGCTGGGGTGACGCCAGCGGGGACTGATCATGAACCAGAAAAACCCAAGGTGGTTTCGCTCGATGCTTTCCGTAAAAAGTAAGATCGCGCTGGTTTTTGCAACGCTTGCCGCCCTCGTAATCACCGGCGTTGGCGCAGAGAGCAAGGCAAAGCCCAAAAAATCCCGAGGTGCAACCAGCGCCCTTTCGAGCTTTGAGCGGCAACCGGCAAAACGCATTTTTGGTGCAAAGGCCCTGCCCGCAAATCTTGCTCCCCGCGCCATCGGCAGCTACGCCAAAGGGTGTTTGTCGGGTGCCAAATCCATTCCCGTCGATGGTCCGGCGTGGCAAGTGATGCGCCTGTCGCGTAACCGCAACTGGGGCCATCCGGACCTGATTTCCCTGGTCGAGCGGCTGGCCCAAGAAGCGAAAACCAATGACGGGTGGAACGGGCTTCTGGTCGGTGATCTGGCGCAGCCGCGCGGCGGTCCGATGCTATCCGGCCACGCCAGCCACCAAATTGGCCTTGATGCGGATGTGTGGCTTACACAAATGCCCAACCGCACTTTGACCCAGGCCGAACGGGAATCGATGACTGCCCAACTCGTGGTCAAAAGCCGCACCCAAATCGATGAGAAAGTGTGGACGACGGCGCATGCAAAACTCATCAAACGGGCTGCATCCTACAGCCAGGTGGCGCGCATTTTTGTGCACCCGCCGATCAAAGCCGAGCTCTGCAAATGGGCAACCGGCGACCGGAGTTGGCTGGCAAAAGTGCGCCCCTATTATGGCCACAACTACCATTTTCACATCCGCATGAAATGCCCACCTGGATTTGCCGGTTGCAAGAACCAGGCACCTGCCGCACCACCGGATGGCACTGGATGTGGCAAAGAGCTTTCACATTGGCTGGGTGAGCTGCCGTGGCGGACCAAGAAACCCGATCCCAAAGCCCCCAAACCGAGACCCGCCCGCGCCTTGACTCTATCGGCCCTGCCTGCTGAATGCCGCGCAGTTGCAACCGCGCCGTAGCACGCGCACCCGTTGAGATGGCCACGAAAGGCATTTGATGTCCCAGCCTGAATCCGCGATGACCCCGGCCACCAGGGCGAAACTGGCTTTCGCCACGCTCGGTGTGGTGTTCGGCGATATCGGCACCAGCCCGCTTTATGCCATGCGCGAAGCGCTTCATCCGGTGGTGGCGGCGGGTGGAGACTTGCGCGCTGCCGTGCTTGGTGTTGTGTCGCTTTTGATCTGGGCCCTGCTCATTGTCGTGACACTCAAATATGTTTTCATGCTGATGCGTGCCGACAACAAGGGCGAAGGTGGCATTCTCTCGCTCGTCGTTTTGGTTGAAACGCTGTTCAAGTCCAAGGGCGGATTACCCTTGGCGCTGGGTATCATTGGTGCCGCATTTTTCTTCGGCGATGCGATGATCACACCTGCCATGACCATTCTCTCCGCCGTCGAAGGCTTGAAAATCATCAATCCTGCGTTCGCGCCCTATGTGATGCCGCTGGCGCTTGCCATCATCGTCATTCTGTTCACCATGCAGTACAAGGGCACTGCCGGTGTATCGCAACTCTTTGCGCCAGTTATCTTTGTCTGGTTTGTGGTGCTGGCGATCCTCGGGCTGTTCCACATCGGCGATGATTTCGGCATCTTCCTCGCCTTCAATCCCTACTATGCGCTTGATATGCTGTTCCAAAGACCCGCTTTGGCCTTGCTGGTGTTCGGCGGTGTGTTTCTGGTCGTTACCGGTGGCGAGGCGCTCTACGCGGACATGGGACACTTCGGCAAGAACCCGATCCGCATGGGATGGCTCGCCGTGGTGATGCCGGGCCTTATCCTCAACTACCTGGGACAGGGTGCGTTCATCATCTCGCATCCACATGCGGTCGAGGATCCGTTCTTTTTGATGATCCCGTCATGGAGTTTGATCCCCATCGTTCTGCTCGCAACGCTGGTATCGGTGATCGCATCGCAGGCGGTGATCACGGGGGCGTTCTCCATCGCCCAACAGGCCATGTCACTTGGGCTTCTGCCCCGCATGAGCATCACCCACACGAGCGAAGAAGAACAGGGACAGATTTATGTCCCGCAAATCAACTGGCTGATCCTGTTCGGTGTCATTCTGCTGGTTGTGGTTTTCAAGACTTCGTCCAACCTTGCAGCGGCCTATGGCGTTGCCGTAAACACATCCATGGTGGTGGATTCAATTTTGGCCATCATCTTTTTCTGGCGTTCGGGAATTCTGGCACGTTGGTGGGCAATTCCGGCGCTGGTGTTCATCCTCGCGTTCGAGTTCACCTTTTTCGCTGCCAACGCGCTGAAAATCCCCAACGGCGGCTACATGCCGATCCTAATGGGGGCGACGATCATCCTTGTCATGTATATCTGGATGCGGGGACGCAGCTTGCTGGCAAAAAAACTGGTCAAGGAATCAGTCGAACTTGTGCCTCTGTTGGAAAGTCTGGAACGGCGCGGTCCAACGCGGGTGGCGGGTGCTGCCGTGTTCCTGCAAACCGACAACAAGTTTGCGCCAAGTGCCCTCATGCACAATCTCAAGCATAACCGCGTGCTGCATGACATTCTGGTGTTTGTCGAAGTCGATACGACAGATGAGCCGCGGGTTGACGGCGACCGGGTGACAGTGCGGCAAGGGCCGTTGGGTGCATGGCTGGTAGAGGCGAAGTTCGGCTACATGGAACAGCCGGATGTGCCCGCAGCACTTCGCGCCTGTGAAAGCCATGGGCTTTCCATCGATCCCCGGCAAGCCAGTTATTTCCTCGGGCGGCGCTCCATCAAGATCAACCCACGCGCACCCATGCCGTTCTGGATGCAGCGCATCTTCATCATGCTCACCAACCAATCCAGCCGCGCCATCGAATTCTTCCGAATCCCTCCGGACCGGGTGGTTGAGCTTGGCATGCAGATGAGTATTTAGATGAGATCGATTTTCCCCTTCTCCGCTCCCGGCCGCTTCTGGCGTGGCAATTTGCATCTTCACTCCACCCTTTCAGACGGCAAGCTGGCGCTTGAAGTTGTGGTCACGCGTTACAAAAATGCAGGTTATGATTTTGTGGCCCTGACGGACCATTTCATTGACCACTACAAATGGCCCATCGCCGACACGCGCCACATGCGCGGCAATGACTTCACCACGGTCATCGGCGCGGAGTTACATGCGCCAGTCACTTCGGCAGGTGAGCTTTGGCACATCGTGGCGGCAGGACTGCCGCTGGATTTTGCGCCCTGCGCAAAAGGCGAGACGGGGCCGCAACTGGCAAAACGGGCAATTGACGCCGGTGCTTTCGTTGCCATCGCGCATCCGGCATGGTCGCGCTACACGATTGAGGATGGGCGGGCGCTGGCATTTGCGCATGCGGTGGAAATCTACAATCACGGCTGCGCGGAAAATGATCTGGCAGACGGAACTTATCTCTGGGACCAACTGCTAAACGAAGGCCACAGGCTCACAGCCATCGCCACGGATGACGCGCATTTCCAATCGGCGGATTATTTTGGCGGGTGGGTGCATGTGAAAGCGGAGAGCCTTGATCCGGACGATTTGCTCCGTGCACTGAAGAACGGGCAGCATTACTCTTCGCAAGATCCGATGATCTACGACATCCGGCTGGATGGCAAGCAAATCGAGATCGAGACATCCCCCGTCGACAACATCACCGTGGTGTGCGGCACATCGCGCACCTGCTGGCGGCATGGCAAGGCCATCACCTCAGCGGCGTTTGATTTATCGCGGTTGGACCAGGGCTGGCTGCTGGAGAAAATATCGCCGTGGTTCCGTGTGGTGGCAGTCGACCATGCGGGCAAGCGGGCGTGGAGCAATGCGGTGTGGTGGGATATAGCTGCCGCTCCTCAAGCCCCGTAAACTGGCGTTTCAATTCCTTCCATCCGTGCTTTCAGTTGCAGCGCCACGTATTTCGAATAGTGCCGCGAGAGGTGCAGGTTGCCGCCGTGGAACCAGAGGGCTTCCTGGGCCAGCGGTTTCCACATGTTACGGAGTTCACCCAGCCACGGGCCGGGATCACCTTTGGTGCCGGAGCCATAACCCCAATTGGGGCCAATGCGTTCGGCCACGTCGCGCGAGACAATTTTGGCTACCCATTCCGTCATCGGCAGATAGCCGGTGGCAAAAATGATTGCATCGGCGTCGAGTTTGCTTCCATCGCTTAGGACGACACCGTTTTGCGTGATTTCTCGCGGTTCGACGCCGCTGCGCACGGCGACTTGTCCAGACGCGATGAGTTCTGAGCAGCCGACATCGAGATAATAGCCAGAGCCGGTGCGGAAGGCCTTCATCATCTGGCCGGTGTTGTCTTCGCCGAGATCAGTTTTGAAACCGGCTGCGTTGAGGCGAGACAGAAGGCCGGCATCACGCTCGGCCATACGCGCAGCCAATGGAGTTTGGCCCTGCGGCAACAGGCGGAACGGGGTCGAGGCGAACAGCAGGTCGGCCTTGTCCACATCAATGCCCGCACGCACGGCATCCTCAGAGTACAGACCCTTGAATGCCAATTCCATCAGTGTCTCGGACTGCACGACAGTTGTGGGCGAGCGCTGGATCATGGTTGCTTGGGCATCATGCTCCCACAGATCAGCGCAGATGTCGTGGGCGGAACTATTGGCGCCGACAACGACCACGCGCTTGCCGCGAAAGGCTTCCCCTGATTGGTAGGCGCTGGAGTGAAATTGTGGACCCTTGAACGTTGCAGCACCGGGTATTTGCGGCATCCGGGGCGGGCCATAGGAGCCTGTTGCGAAGACCAGGTGCTTTGGCGTCAGGATCACATCGGCACCATCACGCTTCACGCGCACGGTCCATTGCCTGGTATGCGCGTCAAATGATGCATGCTGGCACTCACTGGATGTCCAATAATTGAGTTCCATGACCTTCACGTACATTTCCAGCCAGTCCCCCATCTTGTCCTTGGGCGTGAAGACCGGCCAATGCGACGGGAAAGGAATGTATGGCAAGTGATCGTACCAGACCGGATCATGCAAAACGAGGGAGCGATACCGGTTGCGCCATGAATCCCCCGCCGTTGCGTTCTTTTCCAGAATGAGCGTTGCAACACCAAGGCGCTGCAAGCGTGCACCCAAGGCAATACCACCCTGCCCGCCACCAATAATCACGCAGTAGGGCTGCCGCGCGTAACCCAATTCGGTCTCTTCGGCGGTTTTTCGTTGCAGCCAATTTTCGCGGTTTTTTCGCGCACCATGGGCGATACCTTGTTCGCGGGTTGAACCCTGTTTTTCTTCAAACCCCTTCAGTTCCTCCAAAGACGTGAGCAAAGTAAAGGCCTTGCCATCCTTCAGCCGCAGGTGCGCCTTGCCGCGCCCAACCGCAGTTTCAAAACGGAGCCAGGCAGACAACAGTCCATCGACTTGTTCCGTTTCGCCATCCAAAACAAATTGGGCCGCAGGTGCCTGGCGCAGCATCGCGCGGATTTGACCCAGGCCTTCCATGGTGATGATGTTCCAGGTGAAGGCCAGGCGGTCGCGCCAATAGCTTTCTGCTCCGAACAGTTCTTCCAGCCCCGAAACATCCCGCCGCACCAAGAACGCATTGAAGCGCTCCAACCATTGCTGAACCAAAGCCTGTTCCCTCCCCTTTCAATGGTAAATCATGCTGACGCAGAGGCAATAGCCATTGCGCAATGTCCATGCTATTTGCGCTTCACCATGAGCAAGACAACCCGCACCGAGTCCGATACTTTTGGCCCCATTGACGTCGATGCCGCGAAATACTGGGGGGCGCAGGCGCAACGGTCGTTGCAGAATTTCAAGATTGGCTGGGAGAAGCAGCCTGCGTCGATCATCCGGGCGCTGGGGATTGTGAAACGTGCATCTGCAGAAACCAACATGGCGTTGGGCAAGCTCGACAAGAAACTCGGTGAGATTATCGTAAAGGCTTCGCAGGAAGTGATTGAGGGGAAGCTGGATCAACACTTTCCACTGGTCGTTTGGCAAACAGGGTCGGGCACGCAATCCAACATGAATGCCAATGAGGTGATATCCAACCGTGGCATTGAAATGCTGGGTGGCGAGATGGGATCGAAAAAACCGATCCATCCCAACGACCACGTGAACATGTCGCAGTCGTCGAACGACACATTCCCGACGGCGATGCACATTGCGTGTGCCGAGGACATCCATCACCGGCTGTTGCCAGCATTGAGGCTTTTGCAAACAGCCCTCGATGCGAAGGCGAAGGCCTGGATGCACATCATCAAGATCGGGCGCACGCACACTCAAGATGCAACGCCGGTGACGCTGGGTCAGGAATTTTCCGGTTATGCACAGCAAATCGAGAATGGAATCAAACGGATAGAGCTGACACTTCCGGCGTTGATGGAACTGGCACAGGGTGGCACGGCGGTGGGCACGGGGTTGGCTTCTCCCGTCGGGTTTGCCGAGAAAGTGGCAGAGCGCATCGCCGCCATCACGCAGCTCAAGTTCACTTCTGCCCCCAACAAGTTCGAAGCCCTCGCCGCGCATGATGCGATGGTGATGACGCATGGTGCCATCACCACGGTGGCGATGAGCTGTTTCAAGATTGCCAATGACATCCGCTTTCTGGGATCGGGCCCGCGCGCAGGTCTCGGAGAATTGTCGTTGCCGGAAAATGAACCCGGTTCATCGATCATGCCGGGCAAGGTGAACCCGACGCAGTCGGAGGCACTCACACAAGTCGCAGTGCAAATTCATGGCAACAATGCGGCGATGAGTTTTGCAGGCTCACAAGGTCATTTCGAACTCAACGTCTACAATCCAGTGATGGCGTACAACTTCCTCCAGTCGGTGCGGTTGCTGGCGGATGCGACCGTGTCGTTCACTGACAATTGCGTGGTGGGCATTGAGCCGCGGCTTGACAACATCGCCAAGGGACTGGCCAATTCGCTGATGCTGGTGACACCCCTTAAAGAAAAATACGGTTACGATCTTGCGGCGAAAGTGGCGAAGACGGCGCACCAGAATGGCACCACATTGCGTGAGGAAGCGGTGAAGCTCGGGATTTCAGCGGAAGATTTCGATGCCATCGTGCGGCCGGAAAAGATGATCGGACCCGGGTGATGGTGGAGATTGTCAGTCTGCGGTCGGTGCGCAAACGCAAGGTGCGCGATGCCGATGAGGAACGCGCTGCGGCGAACCGGGCAAAATTTGGCCGTAGCAAGGCGGAGAAATCCGTCACGGCCAAGAGGCGCACGTTGCTGGAAAAACATCTGGATGGCCACAAAATGGACAGTGATGGCGAGTGACCTCAAACGCTCCATCAGCATTGCCGGACACCGCACATCGCTGTCTCTGGAGCGCGAGTTCTGGGAGCGGCTACAGCACCTGTCCCGTCAGCAAGATCGACCGGTTTCGGCGCTCATTTCAGAGATCGACCAGCACCGGGGAACACGCAACCTGTCCAGCGCCATTCGTGTTTATCTGCTGGGCGAGGCCATTGGCTAATCCTGCTGGCCAAGGGAGCCGTCCAGTGAAAAACCGTCGGGCAGTTCAAATGGTGGCTGTTCGGTTGGTTCCGCCACTGCGGCAAGCCGTCGCGACTTGACCGGTTTCAAGGGGGTTGCGCCATTGATCAATCGGAAAAAGCGGGCTTCGCGATTGCGCCTGGTGATATCCAGTTTGTTGAGCGTCAGAAACTCGTCGAGCCTTGCCTGCAATTCGGATTTTTCATTGGCACGGTCAAGCACGCGTTGTTGTTCGTGCACTTTCAACTCGCGCAGGCGCAGCCGCATCTCGGCGCGTTGTTCGAGATAAGCCTTGTACTTCTCTTCATCCAGCCGCCGCTGGGCTTCTTCCTGTTCAAGAGCGCGCTGTTGTTCGATTTGCACCCGTTCCAGTTCGGCCATTTCACGGGCCATGATGTCGTAACCCAATTTTCCGGCCAGGGCAGATGTCTCGATGCGTCGCTGAAAAGCTCCTGTTGTGCCAGCAATTGTCGTGGTCACAGCGGGTAGATTTGGTGTGTCCGCAAGTTTCAACTTGATGGCGGCCGTTGCCGTCTGGTCGACCACATCGAAAGCTCCACTCACACCGAGTTCTGCACCAGAGGCGGAAAGGTTGAACGGTTGCAGCGTGGCAAGACCTGCAGCAACAGCGAATGGGTATGCTCCATCAGGCACAGAAACCGCATTTTCGCCTTGCAAGGCGGCAATGGCGTTGCGCAACTCCCCGGCGGTTTTGACCTGACCCACCTGTTGTGCAAACTGGGTCGGGGCAAACCGCAAAATGCCCACGCCTGTAACTTCAATCTTGCCTTCGCCTGAAACATCAGAAAGTGCGGCAAAGGGCGACAGTCCGGTGCCGTTTGACTTGAAAGTGAGAACGCCCTGCCCTGTCACCAGCGGCTTCTGTTCGGCATCGGTCAGCACTTTCTCGAATTGCAGTGGTATCGTGCCGGTCATTGCCAGCGCAAACTGCTCTCCGGCAGGTATCAGTGCCGCTTCAAAGTTCAAGGGTTCACCACTCAATGTACGGCCCACAATGCTCAGTTGCCGTTCGCGACCCTCAGACCGAAATCCGATAATGTTCTCCGACAGGGGCTGATCGCTCCAGAATTCCAACCTGTCGGGCCGGAGCCAAATTTCGCCATTCAACACCCGAGGGGTCACGTTGCTGAAGGGAGTGTCGAGAGTGGCGGGCCTGCCGTCCCATGGCAAAAATGCCATGCGGAGAATTTCGGCGAGTTCGAAAGTTCCACCCGCGATGTCAGCCGTCACGCTGCGGTCGGCCAGTACAGCGGCCTCGCCGCTGATGACATGGCCGAACAATGTTCCCTTGATGTCTTGCAGCCGCAATGCCTCCAGGGCCGGTTCAAGCCAACCTTCAACATTCAGCGCAGCTGCCGTGTTTGGTGCCATTGGCAAACCGAAGACATGAGCCAGTGGAGTTGCATCCGCGGCTTTCAAGGTGACCTTGCCCTGTACAGCCGGTAACGTTCCGACTGACGGCTGGTAGGTGCCGGCAAACGAGGCTTGCGCACCATAAGCCGTCAAAATTGAATCAACCGCAATGCCGCTGCTGGTCCGACCGTCGAAGGCCACAGTCCATTTGCCTGCACCGGAGTCTGGCGTTACGGGTTCAATGCCAAACAGCTGCAAAATTGTTCCCCCCTGATGGCTGGTGATTTCAGCAACACCTTTGGCCACGGGGCCGTCCGGCGAGGCCAGTTCGCGTACCTGTGCCGTCGACTGGAACTGGAGGGTGCCAGAGCGGCCCTGAAGTGTGGCACGAACAAAGGGCTCCACATCGTTGCGGGCAAATTGCAAGGACGCCTGCGCGTCAGTCACGCCCAGTTGCCGGTGCCAAGGCAGCAGATTGTCATCCTTGATCACGCCTGCCAGTTGCAACAACGGCAAGGGATCGGCCGCCGTCATGCCGGCATTGATGCTGCCATCAAACACACCGTCCAGCACGACAAGACGTCCTTGCGATGTCACTTGCGTGCCACCGGCCAGACGCATCGAGAATGATTTCAGATCGAGGCCATTTAGGCCTGCATCCGTGTCGAGTACGACGTCGTTGGCTGTCACACCGTTGTTGACGAGGCTTTTGGCCTGCAAAGTCAACCGCGTTGCAACCGTGTTTCCGGCCCTCAGCAAACCAGCGATGGCATCCTTCCACGTCAGAACTGCGGCATCAGCCGACGCCAAGGCAATGCCGCCGGGCAGGAAGTCATCGAGGTTCAGGATGGCAATTTGCAACTTGGCATCAATCACCGGCGTTGCCCCCAGCAATAAATTGAGATCTCCCGTTCCGGCCGCACCGTTCAGTTCAAATTCCATGCCATTGAAGCCGAGGCGCTTTTCAGACCAAGCAACATCAGACTGGAGTTTGAGTTGCCCGCGATTGCCGGTCCAGCGTTTGGCCAGGGTATTTTTTGCCGAGGGCCAGAGCCAGCCGGACAACAGGCGCAGGTCATTCGATTCCAATGCCAGTTTGCCACCAAAGTCGGCCACACCGTCGTTGGCAAAAACGACACCGTCAGCCAACACCCGGGACCGGCCCGGCAAGTTTGCCGCAAAGCGCTGCACACGAATGGCATGGCGCTCGGACACTGCCTTAAGTTCCACCTCTTCCAGCGTTTCATTGGAGGCCGTCAGCACAGCAGCCCGGAAGTGTGTGGAAATATCCAGGCGTTCGGGCATGCGTGCCATGGCCTGGTTGATCAGGGACAAAACGCCCCCGGCGCGCCAGATCGCCAAGGATTCTGCACCAAACAAGGCGTCGAGGTTGAGGCGTGGAGAATTGAATTCCGCCACCGCCTCAATGCGCTGCGCCACGGTGACTTGCACGCGTCCCTCGATCAGTGTGCTGCCATCTGCGCTGTCGACCGGTGTAATGCGGATTTTGGCTACTTCGCCGCCGTCAAGATTTGCTGTGAACTCGCCCTGCATGGCCATGGGACGAAATTGGCCTTCGGGATTGCCCTTGGCGTCTGATACTTCGGGCGGCTGGATATTGACCTTGCCTGTCATGCCAGCGGTATCAATAGCGCCATCGAGTGACACGCTCGGCAACGCGAGCTCGCGGGGGGTGATTTTGAGGTTCAGTTTCAGTGGTTCAGACTTTTTGAAAACCCCGGTCGACACAATAAAATCGGCGAGTTGACCATTGATTTGCGCTGCGCCAATTGATTTCCAAGGTCCATCGATCGACGGGGCGGAAACTGTTGCGTTCACATCTTCGAGCGTGGTTTCAATGGCGCGTTTCGCGTCACTATAGCGAATGGTGCCATTGCGCAGGTTGATGCTGTCCAGCCGCACCTGATCAAGCAGTCTGGAATTGCGCAGACTTTCTTGGGGGGAGAGAATCCAGTTCACCTCATCATCGGCATTGCGGCGGAAGGTGAAAACGGGCTTGTCGAGGCTGATGTCCTGAACCCGGATTTCACCGGCAAACAATCCGTCAAGGGCAATGCGGACTTCAACCGTGTCGGCAGCAACGAAAGCGCTGCCGTCGGGTTCACCGGGATTTCCCAAGGTCACTTGCTGGGCCTGCAAACGCGGAAACGGAAACAGGCGCACGGACACAGGTCCATCGATTTCCACCACGCGACCGGTCAGGCGCTCGCCGTAGGCCTGCAAGTCCGGCTTGTAGCGGTTCCAGTCAATGACAAAGGGCGCAATCAATGCGCCAAACACGGCCAGCAGCAGAGCCAAGCCAAAATAGAAGATCGGGGATTTCCAGATGCTCATGTGGGCAATGAGATTATGCGATAGGGCAAGGCAAGCAAGTGAATACGACTTTCAAATGGCGGCATTTTTGCCGGGATTCATAATGTTGTCGGGATCGAGGGCGCGTTTGATGGCCTGCATGTAAGCCACGGCGGGGCCATGTTCGCGCAGCAGGTATTTGCGCTTGCCCGAGCCAATGCCGTGTTCCCCGGTGCAGGTGCCACCCATGGCGAGGGCTCGTTCGATCATCCGGTCGTAGGCGGCCTTGACTTGTGCCACTTCCGCCGCGTCATCGCGCTGGCAATACAGCACCACATGAAAATTGCCATCGCCGACATGACCGATGATGGGTCCGTAGAGATTGTTTTGTGCCAGATCAGCCTGGGTTTGCGTCACACATTCGGCAAGGCGTGAGAGGGGCACGCACACGTCAGTTGCGAACACTTCATCTTTGCCGGGTACCAAGGATCTGGTGGCCCAGAAGGCGTCGTGGCGGGCCTGCCACAGTTTGACGCGGTCCTCTTCCTGTGTCGCCCACTGAAATGGTCCGCCCTCCATTTCAGCGGCGATGGCGCTGAACATTTCAGACTGCTCACGGGTGGAAGCTTCAGTACCGTGGAATTCAACGAAAAGCGTTGGCGTCACGGCGAGAGACAGTTTTGAGTAGGCGTTGAGAGCCTTGATGTGTTCGGCGTCCACCAATTCGATGCGGGCCACAGGAACACCAAGCTGGATGGTTTCGATGGCGGCCTTGCAGCAGGCTTCGACGCTGGGAAACGGACAAACGCCAGCGGTGATGGATTGCGGAATACCGTGCAGCTTCAGTGCCACTTCGGTGATCACGCCAAGGGTGCCCTCGCTGCCCACCATCAGGCGGGTAAGGTCGTAGCCTGCCGACGACTTGCGGGCGCGGGTGCCGGTGCGGATCACTTCGCCATTGGCCATGACAATGGTGAGGCCCAGCACATTGTCTTTCATGGTGCCATAGCGCACGGCGTTGGTGCCGGAGGCACGGGTTGCCGCCATGCCGCCAAGGCTGGCGTCGGCACCAGGATCAATGGGAAAGAACAGGCCGGTGTCGCGCAAATGGGCGTTGAGCTGCTTGCGGGTGACACCCGCCTGGACGCGGCAGTCCATGTCTTCAGAATTGACTTCCAGAATGCCATTTAATCCGCTGACATCAATTGATATTCCGCCGAATGGTGCTGAAAAATGACCTTCGAGGGATGTGCCTGTGCCATAGGGAATCATGGGAATCTTGTGGCGGGCGCAGATTTCAACGACGCGCTGGACCTCTTCTGTCGACTGGACAAAGGCGACAGCATCAGGCGGTGCGCCGGGGTTCCAGGTCTGGTCCTTGCCGTGCTGTTCGCGCACGGCTTGCGCCGTTGACAGCCGGTCGCCGAGTAGTTGGCGTATCAGGTCAATGGCCAGCGTTGTCATGGCAGCAGAAACTACGGTAGTCATGTTGCTGCTTTAACAGATTGCGGATTCGACTCCATGGCATTTCCTGCGCCCATCATATCCAGCCCGCAGCGGGTGGAAAACGAATGGATAGACTACAATGGCCATTTCAACATGGCCTACTACAATGTAATTTTCGACCGGGCGGCGGATGAGGCGTTTGCATTGGTCGGTCTCGGCCCAGACTACATAAGGTCAACCAACTGCTCGTGGTTCACTTTGGAAGCCCACACATCCTATCTGCGCGAACTGCACGCGATGGACTCCGTGCTGGTGCAAACCCAACTGCTTGATGCCGATCACAAGCGCGTGCACTACGTCCAGCAGATGCTGCACGAAAAAGAAGGCTGGTTGAGCTGTGTGTTGGAAGTCATCGTCGCCCACGTTGATTTGACGGCCAAAAAAACCTCGAACTTTCCGCCGGACATGCAGCGCCGAATTGATGATGCGTTGGTTGCCCACCAGAATATGGTTGTACCGCCGCAGGTTGGCCACAAAATCGGCATTCCCCGCAAATGAGCCACAGTCCCGTCACACGGTTGTAAAATTGCCGGTGCAAAAGTGGTCCACGATGTCAAGACGGAGGACCACGATGGAGACGTTCAGAGCTGCCGAATTCGCCGAAGCGTTGGTGTTTGTCCACGGTACACGGGCCAAAACCGAGGCCGTATTGCACGCAGCCATCTGCGAGCGTGCGGGTGATGCGAAGATGGTGGAGTCCTGGCGGCAGGTGTTGGCATGCCTGCAACAAGCGCCGCCGCGGTATATTCCGCTCGTGGCCTGATTTTCCCCTGCCAACTTGCTATACGGCGGGGGAAGGATTCGCCCCGCCATGTCATTGCCCAACATTGATCCCACTCCCCAGCCGTCCGCTAGCGGTATTTCGGCACGGGCCATGACGACGGGAGAGCCGCCCTATCTCAAAGGACTGAATGGCGAACAACAAGATGCCGTGCTGTCCAGCGATGGTCCGCTTCTGGTTTTGGCCGGTGCTGGAACAGGAAAGACACGTGTGTTGACCACGCGGCTGGCGCATATCCTGTCCACCCGCAAGGCGTTTCCCAACCAAATTCTCGCCGTGACCTTCACCAACAAGGCAGCCCGCGAGATGAAGGAACGCATTGGCATGCTGATCGGTGATGTGGTCGAGGGCATGACGTGGCTAGGAACATTCCATTCGATTGGCGTCAAGATACTGCGGAACCATTATGAACTGGCGGGGCTAAAATCCGGGTTCAGCATTCTTGATGATGATGACCAGGTGCGGTTGCTGAAGCAACTCTTGCAGGCCGAGAATGTGGATGAAAAACGCTGGCCGGCACGCGTTCTCGCCAATCTCATCGACGGCTGGAAGAACAAGGGACTTACGCCCGACAAGGTGCCGAAAAGCGAGGCCATGGGATTTGCCAACAGCTTGGGCGTGCAACTTTATGCTGACTACCAACAGCGCCTGAAAACCGTGAACGCGGCGGATTTCGGCGATCTGCTGCTCGAACCTTTGCGGGTTTTCCAGGACAATCCGGATGTACTGAAAACCTACCAACAGCGTTTTCGCTACATGCTGGTGGATGAATACCAGGATACCAATGTGGCGCAGTATTTGTGGTTGCGGCTGCTGGCGCAGGGACACAAAAATATCTGCTGCGTGGGAGATGATGACCAATCGATCTATGGGTGGCGCGGGGCGGAAGTAGACAACATCCTGCGTTTTGAGAAGGACTTTCCGGGGGCCAAGGTCATCCGGCTGGAGCAGAATTACCGCTCAACGCCGGACATTCTGGGGGCGGCGTCCGGTCTCATCGCGAAGAATGAAACCCGGCTTGGCAAGAACCTGCGCACTGACAAAAATGAAAGCGAAAAGCTTGTGGTGCGCGGGCATTGGGATGGTGACGAGGAAGCGCGCGCCATCGGTGACGATATCGAAGCGTTGCATGCAAAGAAAGAACGGCTGAATGACATGGCCATTCTGGTGCGGGCCTCGTTCCAGATGCGGGCGTTTGAAGACCGGTTCATCACGCTTGGCCTGCCCTACCGTGTCATCGGCGGTCCACGCTTTTATGAACGGGCGGAAATCCGCGACGCAATGTCGTATCTCAAGGTGGTTTCTTCTCCCGATCATGATCTGGCATTTGAACGGGTGATCAACACGCCAAAGCGCGGCATTGGCGATGCTTCTGTTAAGAAGATGTTTGGTTTCGCCAAGCAGAATCAAATGTCATTGTATGCCGCTGCGGGTGCCATGGTCTTGACCGATGAGCTGACTGCCAAAGCGCGTTCATCTCTCAAACAGTTGCTTGAATCATTTGCGCGCTGGCGCGGACGCGTTGATAGCCTGCCGCACACGGAACTGGCTGAAATCGTGCTCGACGAGTCCGGCTACACGGAGATGTGGCAGAACGACAAATCACCGGAAGCGCAAGGGCGGCTGGAAAACCTCAAGGAACTGGTGCGTTCGATGGGGGAGTTCGAGAATCTCAACGGGTTTCTGGAGCACGTGGCACTGGTCATGGACCGTGACTCCGGCGATGCCGAGGACCGGGTGAACATCATGACGCTGCATTCCGCCAAGGGGCTGGAATTCGGCACTGTGTTTTTGCCGGGCTGGGAAGAAGGGCTTTTTCCACACCAGCGTTCGCTGGACGACAAGGGACGGGCGGGGCTGGAAGAGGAACGGCGGCTGGCTTACGTTGGCATTACGCGGGCGAAACGGCGGGCGACGATCTCATTCGCGCAGAACCGGCGCGTGCATGCGTTATGGCAGTCGGCCATTCCTTCGCGTTTCATTGATGAACTACCGGAAAACCATGTGGATGTGGCCCCGATGACCACCAGCTATGGCGGGTTCGGTTTGGGGAGTTACGGTCAGTCGCGGTTTGACAAGGGCGATCATTTCGCCAGCAGCAACACCTACGCCACACCGGGATGGCAGCGGGCGCAGGAGCGTCACGCCAAGGGCGAAGCCCTGAAGTCTACACCGAAGCTGATCGAAGGCGAAGCCGTGGTCTCGGGTGTTGTCAGTTATTCGGTGGGCGACCGCGTGTTTCACCAAAAGTTCGGCTATGGCCGCGTGACACTGGTGGAAGGCAACAAGCTGACGGTGGATTTCGAGAAGGCCGGCGAGAAACGGGTAATCGACAGTTTTGTGGAGCGAGGCTGAACCTGCAAGTGCACTTTGACGCGGAGGTTGAAAAGGGGTAACTTATACACCGAGGTGGGCACCTTGTACTGAACCAGCCATTGTGAAGGTGAACTCATGCCCGTCAAGATCGCCACATTCAATCTCGAAAATCTTTTCACGCGGCCTGTTGCCATGAACAGCGCTACTGATGCTGCAGGCACAGCGGCGATTGAAGACCATGCCATGGCAAACAAGATAGCCAACAAGGCAACCTATTCAGCAACCGACAAGGCCAAACTTGTTACACTCAGCAAGAAGTATGGTTGGCATCTCAAATTTCCGCCCAAAAAACTGGTGCTCATGCAAAAGGTGCGTGGCAAGTTGTTCAAGCAACCCACCGGCGGAGACCTGACAGTTGTTGCCAATGGCCGTTCCGATTGGGTCGGCTGGTTCGAGTTGCGCAAAGAAGATGTAACGTGGGAGGCTACTTTTAACACGGCACGGGTGATTGCAGAAACTGCGCCGGACATCTTAATCCTTGTAGAAGTTGAAAACCGTCCAACGTTCAAGCGTTTCGATGACCAAGTGTTGAAAGAGTCGTTTGGGATGCAGTTCAATCACTTCCTGGTGATTGATGGCAACGATGAACGCGGCATCGATGTTGGAATAGCCAGCCGCTTTCCCATCAAGTCAGTGATTTCCCACGTTGACGAACCTTACGCTGATGAATCCGGGCGGTTGTTTTCGCGGGATTGCCCGGAATATGAAATTTCCCTTGCGGGAGGAAAATCCCTTGTCATCCTGCCCAACCACTTCAAGTCAAAACGCAGCGGCAACGATGAAGCATCGACACTCAAGCGGACTGCACAGGCCAAGCGCACACTCGAAATCGCCAAATCAGCGGCAACACGTGCGGACTACGTTCTGATTGGCGGCGATCTCAATGACACGCCTGACAGCGAAGCGATGCTGGAACTGCTCAAGGACGGATTCGTGGATGTCAACGATCACGCGGACTATCCCGTAGACAGGCCGGGTACCTACAACACCGGCACTGCAAGCAGCAAGATCGATTACCTGATCATGTCGGCTCCGTTGCGCGGCAAGTTGTTGACGACAGGCATCGAGCGCCGGGGTTCCTTCCACCCCAGGACATGGACACCTTTTGATACTGTCACAAGTGCAACAACGGAAGCGTCTGACCATCATCTGGTCTGGGCGACATTTGATATTTAGGTGTGACTCGAGTTAGGGTGACGTTGCGCAGTCATGGTATCCCCAGCTAGTCTGGGGGCATGACAGCAGACATCATCATCACCAACGCCAAAGTCCTCACACAGGACCCGCGCAAGCCGCGTGCGGATGCGCTAGCCATTGGCGGCAAGCGCATACTCAAAGTGGGTCGAAACAAAGATGTTATGGCGCTCAAGGGCCGCAAGTCGCGTGTCATTGATGCGCATGGATGCACGGTGTTGCCGGGCTTCATCGAGGCGCATGCGCATTTGTTTGCAGGTGCCGCCGACCTTGCCAATCTTGACCTGCATGGAGCGGATGGCGTTGCTGAATTGAAGCAACGTTTTGATGTCTACGACAGGGCCAATCCGGGTGATGGCATCATCGTTGGCAATCAGGTGAACTACACTGTGATCAGCGAAACAGAAGCGCTGACACGCCAGCACCTTGATCACGTGTCGCCACACCGGCCGCTCATCGTGTTTGCTGCCGATCATCACACGGCATGGGCCAACACCAGAGCGTTGGACCTGGGTGGGGTTTTACGCGGTGTCAGTTTACCGCCGGGCCACGAGATTGTCATGGGTCCTGATGGGCTGGCGGCGGGTGAGTTGCGTGAATTTCTGGCATTCGAACCAGTGATGGCGCTGGCGCACCACATGACACGGGCGCGCATTGGCCTGGCCACGGGTGGCGAGCCGGAACCCTATCCTTCACCACCAGAATTCAACACGGATCTTGACGTCTTGCGGCGCGGGCTTGCCCATCTTGCCCGCCATGGCATCACCAGTGTGCACAACATGGACGGCAACATG
>JAYVKC010000126.1:0-9759 GCA_043768765.1 Hyphomicrobiales bacterium
CCGATGATCAATGCCGCCGCAGTCCGAAAAGTTGAGGCGCACATCGCCGATGCCGTGAAAAAAGGTGGCAGGGTGGCTGCTGGCGGCAAGCATCTTGGCGGCAATTTCTTTGAACCGACCATCCTCACCGGTGTCACGCGAGACATGGCTGTGGCGCGGGAAGAGACTTTTGGACCTGTGGCGCCGTTGTTCAAGTTCAAAACAGAAGAAGAAGCCATCGAAATGGCGAATGACACCGAGTTTGGATTGGCGTGTTATTTCTACACCCGTGACATTGGCCGGGTCTGGCGTGTTGGTGAAGCGCTTGAGTATGGCATGGTCGGCATCAACGAAGGCATCATCTCGACCGCCGAAGCGCCGTTTGGCGGCATGAAGGAATCGGGTATTGGCCGGGAAGGCTCGCGTCATGGGGTCGAGGAATATCTGGAGATGAAATACATGTTGATGGGCGGGTTGGGAAAATGAGTGCTTGGCGATGACAGAATTTGTCGTCTTGGGTATTCCACGGACACCGCAGACAAAAAAGTCAAAGAGCAAGGATGATTGGAAGGCGAAAGTGGCGACCGCTGCCCGGCTCGCCGCGGGAACACGATTTGTGCCGCGTTCGGAATCTTTGTCCGCTACTGTTATTTACTTCCATCGTGACGAAACTGAACTGGATGTTGACAGCATAGGTAAATTGCTTCTGGACAGTCTTGAAGGGATTTTTTTCGACAATGACCACCAAATAGAACAGGTTCTACTTAGAAAAACACAGCAGAATGAATTGACTTTGACCAATCCACCACCTGTTTTAGCCGCATGTGTTGGTTCAGAAGACAACTTCGTTTACGTGAAATTGGGACCAAAGCCCGAACATCAGGAGATTCCGACATGAATGCCCAAGTTGTGACGCGAGAGCAGGAGGTCTTGTCAGAATTGCGAACGAGGTATGAAAACTTGGGTTATGAATTTATTTCTTATCCCAAAGCGAAAGACCTTCCTGCATTTTTTGAAGGCAATCTTCCCGACGCAATCGCTTCATCGGCAAAGGAGAAAGTTGCGATTGAAGTAAAAGTATCTTCAGGTAGTGCCAAGGACAACGCGTTGGCACAGTTTTTTGCCACTGAAATTCCCAAGCACCCAGGTTGGAAGTTTGAACTGATAGTAGCCGACAGGCAAGGAATTGGCGCAGACAAAGATGCGGAACCTTCGCTGCAGGGCTTGTGCGAAGAATTAAAAAAATTCCGTGACCTCTTGTCTGGCGGTGATAGAAAACTTGCACTAATAACTGGCTGGGCATTGTTGGAAGCTCTTACCAGAAGACTGGCGCGCCCGGAATTGTCGGACTCGCCAAAGCGTTATCTCCCCAAGTCTGTTGTCGAAATTCTTGCGAGTGACGGTTTCATCGATGATAGTGAAACTTCGGCGCTGTCAAAGTTGGTCGTGTCGCGGAACCGGCTTGTTCATGGTTTCAGCAATATAGAATTGAACGTAGCTGAATTGTCGCAACTCTTATCAATTCTCGAAAACTTGGTTGCTGAGGCCAGCAAATGAGTGCCGAGAGCCAAAAAAAGGCGGCAGCGGAAGCTGCCTTGAAGTTCGTTGAGCCTGGCATGAAAATCGGGCTGGGTACGGGGTCTACTGCCAACTACTTCACGCAAGCCCTGGCAAAACGTGTCAAGGAGGGGCTTGCCGTTTCCTGTGTTGCGACATCCAGGGCAACGCATGCCCTTGCAACATCATTGGGTATTGCAATGACGACACTCGAGAAGGACCCCTATCTCAACTACACGTTTGACGGTGCTGATGAGTTTGATCCGAAGTTCCGGCTGATCAAGGGCGGTGGCGGTGCGCTGCTGGTGGAAAAGATTGTGGCGACATCGTCGAAATATGTGGTGACGCTGGCGGACCAGTCCAAGCAGGTCAAAAAACTGGGCAAGTTTCCCTTGCCGGTGGAGGTGGTCGCCTTTGGCGTCAAAGCCACGGGCTGGAAAATGGAGATGACTTTTGACAAGCTGAAGATGAAACCCAAAATGTCGTTGCGGGTGAAAGACGGAAAGCCGTTTCGCACCGATACCGGCAATTGCATCATCGATTGCGCCTGTGGCGAGATCAATGATCCAGACAATCTCGACGTCATGCTCAACAATATTCCGGGCGTGGTGAACAACGGGTTGTTCATCGGCATTTCCGGCATCATCATGCTGGCGACGGACAAGGGTGTTGAAGAGCTGCGGCGCGAATGAGCGCCTTTGACTACGACCTGTTTGTGATTGGTGCAGGCTCGGGTGGCGTTCGTGCCGCGCGCATTGCGGCAAAGCATGGCGCGAAAGTTGCCGTGGCAGAAGAATACCGCGTTGGCGGCACGTGTGTCATCCGCGGCTGTGTGCCAAAAAAGCTTTTTGTCTACGCCTCAAAGTTTGCGGAAGAGTTTGAAGATGCGGTTGGATTCGGCTGGACGTCGGAGAAGGTGGGGTTTGACTGGGGCACGCTCATTGAAAACAAGGACAAGGAAATTGACCGGCTGAACAAGGCCTATATCCGCAATCTTGAAGCGGCGGGGGCGGAGTTGATGCTTGAGCGTGCAACCATCAAGGATCGGAACACCATAGCTCTCGCATCAAAGCGGGAGGTCACGGCGAAATACATCCTTGTGGCAACGGGTGCCGCCGCTTTTGTGCCACGCCATGTTCCGGGTCATGAGCTTGCCATCACATCGAACGAGGCATTTCATCTGGAGAAGCTGCCGCGCCGCATCTGCATTGTGGGTGGCGGGTACATTGCGGTGGAGTTCGCCGGCATTTTCAACGGACTTGGTGTGGAAACGGTGCTGATTTACCGGGGTGACAGAATCCTGCGGGGATTTGACGAGGATGTGCGCGCCCACCTCACCACCGAGATGGAGAAGAAGGGGATTGAGATCCGCACGCAAAGTGACGTTGCCGCAATCGAGCGCTCCGGCAATGGGGTGCGGGTGACGCTGGCCGACGGTTCGGCATTTGGGGCAGGGCAGGTGATGTTCGCCACGGGACGTGTTCCGCATACGGACGAATTGGGCCTTGAGAACGTTGGCATTGAACGCAATGCCCATGGTGCTGTTCCTGTTGATGCCTATTCCAGAACGGTGGTGGACAACATCTACGCGGTTGGCGATGTGACCAACCGTGTCAACCTCACACCTGTTGCCATCCGGGAGGGGCATGCATTTGCGGACACGGTGTTCGGCGGGAAGACGGTGAAAGTTGACCACTCACTGGTGCCTTCGGCGGTATTCTCGCAGCCGGAGGTGGGAACGGTGGGACTGACCGAGGCGCTGGCGCGCAAGTCGCACGCAAAAATCGACATTTACAAAACCAGTTTTCGGCCGATGAAGCACACGCTTTCGGGACGCGATGAGCGCATGCTGATGAAGCTTGTGGTGGATGGCGAGACAGACCGGGTGCTGGGGTGCCACATCATCGGGCCGGATGCCGGGGAAATGGCGCAGTTGTTGGGCATTGCCCTCACGTGTGGAGCGACCAAGGCGCAGTTTGACGCCACTTTGGCGGTGCACCCGACGGCGGCGGAAGAGTTGGTTACCATGCGGGAGAAGTGGGAGTCCTGAATTTCAGTCCGTCAAGAGTCTGTCGAGCAGTTCCGTCATGCGTTGTTCCACATTCAGCGGACTGACTGCGGCCAGAGCTTGCAGTCCGACAAAGCCACCGTAGAATAATTCTGCCTTCGCCCGCGATGTATCACCGTCCTGACCGAGTGCCAAAAACAAGCCTGCAACAAAAGCAATTCGTGCATGGTCAACCTTGCGCAGTGCGTTTGCAGCTTGCCTGTCGTGGCGTGCCCATTCGCGTATGCCTGGTTCCGCCAGCAAGCCACCATAGTCATTGGCGGCATTCATCTGGGAGACGATCTGCGCCAGCATGCGAAGCCGAGCAGACCCCTGAGCGGGCGATGCCATCACTGTTTGCATGATGTTTGACGTGGCTTCAGCTTCCCACAGGCGCAACATTTCGCGCTTGAAGGCAGGGACATCCTTGAAGTGCCAGTAGAATGATCCCTTTGTCGTGGCAAGTTGCCTGGCCAACACCTCGGCCTTCAAAGACGGTGCACCATGCACCGCCAAATTTCTGAAGGCGGTCTTGATCCAGTCTTCCGGGGTCAGTGTCTTTGATGATTTACGTGGCATGTTGACACACCATACGCCTGCGTATTGACCTGTGCAACCAGCTGATGTTACTCCATACGTAACCGTATGGAGATCACGCTCATGTTTCAGTCATTCCGGTTCTGGTGTGGTCTTGCGGCGGCAATTTCGCTGTTCACCACCTTTCTGCACGTTGTGGGCGGCGGTCCTGAGTTTCACGAACCCGCCTTGACGTCGGCACTGGCAGATTCATGGAAGGCCGCTTTTTCAACGATCTGGCATGAGATCACAGTACTGTTGCTGTTGAACGCTGTCTTTCTCGCGGCGGCGGCCTTGCAAGCGCGACGCAACGCATTGCTGCTGTATCTGGTGTTCGGCCTCAATTTTTCATTTGGCGCACTGTTTTTCTTCTACGGCGTCCAGCGACTTGGGACCCCATTTGTGCTGCTGCAATGGGTATTGTTTTTTGCCATCTCTCTCCCTCTGGCCGTTGCCATGACTTTGCGTGACGGGCCTGATACCGTCAACGAGATGAGCGTTGATCCCGCCCTGGTTCAGTTGTTGCCGGGAAGCACCTATGCTGACAGCTATGCAGTTGAACAATCACCCAAAGTACCAATCCGGCAGGCCGCAGAACTGGCACTTGGTCATGCGCCGCGCTGGATTGACACGCTGATGTCGATGAGGAACATGCTGGTCAAGCCATTTGGCCTGATCACGGAAGCCAGCTTGATTACCCATGGCCGGCCGATGATCGGCATGTTTCCCTTGCTGGAGGAGGATAGCACGCGGGTCGTTCTTGGCTTGAATGACAGACACCTTGATTTTCGGGTGGTCTTGCAACGTGCTGACAAGCAGTCGCCGCTCGTACTTACCACTTTGGTTAAGACCCACGGGCTGATGGGCCGCGCTTATCTGATGCTGGTGTTGCCGTTTCACAGGCTCATTGTCCGTACCTTGCTGCAGCGCATGCTGCGCAGACCGAACGAGCCGGTCACGTGACGACCACTGTGCTGGATAGTCTGGAGAGCAGTGGAATTTTCATGCCACATGTGGCGTACTGTCAGGGTGGACAGAAAATTCAGGGAACAGTTAACGACTGAGCTACCGTATCTTCGCCGGTTTGCACGGGCGTTGTGTGGCGACGCGGCACTGGCTGATGATCTGGTGCAGGATTGCGCCGAGCGGGCGCTGGTCAAGGTTCATCTTTATGATCCGGCGCGGCCGTTGCGGGCCTGGCTCTATGCGATTTTGCGCAACATCTTCATCAGTGGCCTGCGGAAAAACTCACGTTTGAAGATGGCCAAGTCGGTTGATGATCTGGTCAATGGCGAGGATGGCGTGGCTGCCGAGCAGGAAAATGGCCTGTCGCTGGCGCTGATCGCCAAAGCCCTGGATTTGCTGCCGGAGCAACAGCGCGAGGTTCTGGTTTTGGTCGGGCTGGAAGAGATGAGCTACCGCGAGACATCGGAGATCATCGGCGTTCCCATCGGGACGGTGATGTCGCGGTTGTCGCGGGCGCGCAACCACATGCAACAGATTCTGGAAGAGCGTGGAACACCTGTTCTGCGCCGGGTAAAATGAAATGATGGATGGTTTGGAAAACTGGGCGATCAACGCCTACGCCGATGGCGAGCTCGATGTGACGGAACGGGCAGCGGTTGAGAAGCAGCTGGCTGACAATCTGGACGCACGGCGGGTTTTGGACAATATACAGCGGCAGAAAGCAGCACTGAAGCGGGCCTTTGATCCGGTGCTGCAGCAACCGCTGCCGCACTCGCTTGCGTCCACGGTTTCAGGGCGGGGCACGCGCCGTCTTGGACCTTATGCTGCGATGGCGGCGAGTGCCGCCATGCTGGCATTGGGCACGGGCCTTGGTTGGTTTGCGGCGCATGAGAGCGGGTCGACATTGGTGGCGGACATCGGCAAACGCGCCATCGTGGCGCATGAGGTCTATGCGGTTGACGTGAAGCATGCAGTGGAGGTGGATGCCAGCCAGAGCGACCACATCAAGATGTGGCTGGGCAAACGCATCGGCACGCCGATCAGTATCCCGAATTTGGCGGTGGCGGGTTACACCTTCATCGGCGGGCGGCTGCTGGCAGCGGAGGACAGGCCGGCCGGGCAGTTGATGTATGAAGACGCGAACAAGAAGCGGATTTCGATTTTCCTCGCGTCCAATCCTTCTGGCCGTGAAGACTCCATCCATGTGCGCGAAAAGGACAAGCTGGTGTCGTGCTTTTGGGCAGAGCCAAACCTTGCCATGGCGATCACGGGCGAGATGTCGAAGGAAGAGATGATGAAGATTGCCAACTTCATCTATGACGAGATGGAAAAGAGCTAGTGCCGGACTCAGTCGCGCATGGCAATCTCGGCGTACATGGTGGCCAAGGGATTTGCCAAAGTCGAAGGCTACGAACTGTTCTGGGCGATAGAAAGCAACGGCCATGGAAGCATCTTGGCTCATTGCGTTGAAGTGAAAAGGTGCAATTCGACCGGTTTCGGCAACTTGGCATTTACGCAATCCAAGGAATGGCCTTTGGCTGACACTAAATAACGGCCAACTGTCAGCGTCGGTCTGGCAATTGAGTCTCCAACACTGGAGCAAATCTTTCCATTTACCGGTGGCAGTTTAACAGGAGAAATTGAAATGTCAGAAGATGCGATCCTCTCGCGCCGCAAGGCCCTTTTGCAAATCGGAACAGCCTTGGTGGTTTTCGCGGTTCCAACGCATGGCTATGGCGATGAAAGCAACGATTCAGACGAAAATGAATCAGACGAATCTGACTCGGGCAGCAATGATACGGACAACAACGATTCAAACGACGACGACAACGACCAGGATGATGACGACGACAAGGATTCCGACGACAATGACTCGAATGAAGATGACGAAAAGGATTCCGAAGACAACGACCAGGATGACGACGACGACAAGGATTCCGACGACAATGACTCGGATGAAGATGACGACAAGGATTCCGACGACAAGAATGAAGTAGAAGACAGCTCTTCAAGTCGGAAAGGAAAATCGAGAAGCAAGCCTGCCAACGCCAAATCCCGCGGCGGGAACCAAAAATCCAAGAAACGGTCACGCACAACCATCAAAGGCCTCGTCAACGCGGTAAGTGGCTGACGTCCCGATGAAGGCTACGCCCCACCCGAAACATCAGCCATCGGGTGGGGAAAATCTACATGGAGTCTGATCGTGCGCGCTTGAGCCAATGCCATCTACGATGAGATGGAAAAAAACTGATCAACTGACTTCGTAGTGCGCTTCTGTCGTGATGCCGTTGTTGATGGGCAGCATGTCCTGGGGGCAGGCGGACATGGCGACGATGCAATCCATCTCGGCTTTGAATGTTGCGCTGTCACCCGGTTTGCACAGGCAGTTGCCCCATTCGAGGGAACCGTCCGGGTGCCATGGGATGTTCATGAACAGGTTCAATGAGTCCGGTGTGTAGGGGATGGTGATGCCGAGGCTCGCGAGGCCGGCGTGGAGATTGTCGCGGCAGTTCTCGTGATAAGTGGTGCAGCCCAGAAGGCCGTAGCGTTCATTGTCGCAAGGGGCGATCAGCGTGTCGTGACGGCCGGGGGAGTTGTCTTGCGTCATGGTGAGAATGGCGCGGCGGCGGTTGGTGATCATCTTGTCGCCGGTGATGGGGTAAAGCCTGGTCCAGAAGGCGCGGCAGTGTTCCATGCCCATGTATTCACGCGGATCGAAGGCGTTGAAGGCCCAGAAATCCACGACCTGGTTGCCGTGCGTGTTGATCACTTTGACGGATTGGCCGAGGCTGAGTCGGTGGGCGGTGCCGGAGCGGGCGGGGATGAGATGGCGGGACATGGTCGTCCAATACCACCAAAAAACCCGTCATTCCAGAAAAGTGCGAAGCGCTTTATCTGGAACCCAGCTTTCTTTGACCAAAGGAAGCTGGGTTCCAGATCGACTGCTCCGCTGCGCTGCGCAGCCGTCTGGAATGACGGTGATAGGGGGTGCTTCCCCGGATCACTTTCCCCTGTTACAAGCCGCCGCCATGAGCGAAGCACCCCAGAAGCCTGAAAAGAAAACCGACCGTTACCGCGACACCGTGTTCCTGCCGAAGACCGACTTTCCGATGAAGGCTGGGTTGCCGGTGAAGGAGCCGGAGTTGTTGGCGCGGTGGGCGAAGATGGGGCTGTTCCGGCGGATGCGGGAGCAATCGGTGGAACGCGAGAAGTTCATCCTGCACGATGGCCCGCCCTATGCCAACGGCAACATCCACATCGGCCATGCGCTGAACAAGATTCTGAAAGACCTGGTGGTCCGCTCGCGGCAGATGGCGGGGTTTGACGCGCATTATGTGCCGGGCTGGGATTGCCATGGCTTGCCGATTGAATGGAAGATCGAGGAGCAATACCGCGCCAAGGGCAAGAACAAGGACGCGATTCCGATCAACGAATTCCGCAAAGAATGCCGCGAGTTTGCGGCGCACTGGATCGATGTGCAGCGCGAGGAGTTCAAACGGCTGGGCGTGGAGGGGGAATGGGACAATCCCTACACCACAATGAAGTTCGAAAGCGAAGCGGTGATTGCGCGGGAACTGATGAAGTTCGCGGAGACGGGGCAATTGTATCGCGGCTCAAAGCCGGTGATGTGGAGTGTCGTCGAGAAGACAGCACTGGCGGAGGCGGAGGTTGAGTATCAGGATTATGTGAGTGATGCGATTTATGTGAAGTTTCAAATACAAATCGTATCTGACGCGCCGAAAGCCAAAGAAATTGGTGCAGCAGAACTTTTAATTTGGACTACTACGCCTTGGACAATCCCAGGAAATCGCGCGATCTCTTTTTCGTCAAGAATTTCTTATGGAATGTACAAAGTAACCGGAGCACCGCCAAACAATTGGGCTAAGGTCGATGACTGTTTCATCATCGCTGATAAACTATCAGAGTCAGTGATGAAGGCTTGCAAGGTCGATACTTTTCGAAGAGTATCTGACGTTACTGTTGATCAGTTGAAAGGTGCAGAATGCGCGCATCCTCTGGGCAAACTTGGCTACAGCTTTTTTGTTCCCCTCCTCGACGGTGATCACGTCACCGATGACGCAGGCACGGGCTTCGTGCACACTGCACCTGGTCATGGAGCGGATGACTACAACATCTGGATTGCAAATCAGAAGCAATTGAAAGAGCGTGGCATCGACACGCATATTCCGACCACCGTCGATGCCGATGGTTTTTTCACCAAGGATGCCCCCGGCTTTGAGGGCAAGCGCGTTATCACCGACAAGGGTGAGAAGGGTGACGCCAACGAAGCGGTGATCAGTGCGCTGAAGGATGCGGGCATGCTTGTTGCTCGCGAGCAGTTGAAGCATCAGTATCCGCATTCTTGGCGCTCCAAGAAGCCGATCATTTTCCGCAACACGCCGCAGTGGTTCATCTCCATGGGCGATGGGCAGACGGATTCGCTGCGCGACAAGGCGCTGGCGGCGATTGAGGCGACGGAGTTTTTCCCCACTTCTGGCCAGAACCGGTTGCGCGGCATGATCGAGAGTCGCCCGGATTGGGTGATCTCGCGGCAGCGGGCGTGGGGGGTGCCGATTGCGGTTTTTGTGGAAAAATCGACGGGTAAAATCCTCAATGATCCCAAGGTGAACACC
>JAYVKC010000127.1:0-26370 GCA_043768765.1 Hyphomicrobiales bacterium
CACCACCCCCTCATCCGTCTTGCGGCATGCGCCGCAATCCACCTTCTCCCGCAAGGGGAGAAGGAAGTGCGGTGTAAAAAAACGCTGACATGGTGTGCCGTCACGGCGGATGAAAAAAGAGGAGGAAAAGCCCGGTTGGAGCGTTTCGTCTGACAAAGCTTTGGGATGAAAAAAATGACGATCCGCCCCGCTTCAATCCACCGGATTGATGCAACTCGGGCGCGGCGATTTTGGCCTCAGTCCTGCTCTTGCAGTGTCCCGGATCGCACGGTGTCTTAAGTTTGCCGCCGGGAATGCTATGACCTTCCGGTCGCCGGGATCGTAGTGTCCCGGGGTCAGGTTCAGAAGCTCCCGAGAGTGTGGGGTGCGAAACCCAAACCCGCAAGCGCCGTCCATGGTCTGGGCAATGAAGATACGCTGTCGACACTGTTTCCTCCTTCCAAACCATCGGGAGCACAACTAGGATAATACTCTTTCCTTGTCAAGGATTATTTTCAACGTTGTGGAATATTCCTTGCGTCACTTGAAAAAATCAGCGCGAAAGCCGGACGGACGTTCCTTCTTCTGTTCACAGATCGGGCTGCGGCGCTGGTTCCAGGCAGCATCGTGGGCTACAGTATCTTGCGCATTCGTCGAGGCTCCCTGCCGTGACAAGGCAAGTGCTGCCATGGGATCAACGGGGTCTGGTGCCCCGATGCGGGGCTCGCCGGGAAACAACGAACTCGCCTTCATGATTTTTGTGGGTTTGTCGGTGGCACTGGTCCAATTGAACTCCGCGTGCCAGTTGATTGACCAGCCAATGCGTGCCAGAATTGTGACAGGTTCAACACCTTTGATCCGCGCCAGGAAATAGGTGATGAACTCCTCGGTTCGTTTGGCGCTGGCGAGGAAATTCGGTGCTTTGGCAACACGGTTTTCAAACGTCAAGGGAATCGCGTTGTTGGGATGATCCTTGAATGTCACATCGACCTTCAGGCCCGGATTGGCCCCGGTGACCGGTGTGACCGTGAGCGGGGGCTTTGTTGTTCTGAAAATCTCTTCGTCCACAGTTCGGCCAAATCGCGGTTCTTCGTCAAGGGACGGGTTCTGTGTGTAGCCGGTGCGCAAATTGATGACCGTGGAACCTTCCGATTCCAGCCGCCCTGCATAGATGAATTCGTAGTTGTGGATGAACGAGACTTGCGCCAATCCGAACTGCATATCGCCAAGGGCGGTTTCTTTGTCGGTTGATTTCAAAAACACCTGCGCATCCATGAACACGGCCTTGTCATCGACGACATCACCCGCCGGTGATTGGTCGCCGGCAGTGAGATTGGCACCCTTGGTGCAATGCAGCAGCGCGAAATTTGATCCCACATGCACACCTGCCGAAGCGCCGGGCGCTTTCCAGCTGATTTTCACGCTAGATTGGTCGATGATCAGCATGCTCAGCCCCGCCCTGTACCCTTGTTGCCCTGTGCCCTGTGCAGCCTGACAGTGAGTTCACTGCGGGCATCCAGCAACTGGTCAAGCCGGGCCAGCGTCATGGCACCCGCCACACCATCCGGCACCAGCAGATTGGCGCGCTGGAAGGCCGCCATCACCCGTGCTGTCTCCGGCCCGAAAATGCCATCAGGCAGGGCTGCGTGCTGCCTTGTCGATCCCGGCATGGCAAAGCCAAGGTCAATGAGGGCCATCTGCAGGACCTGGACAGCTTCACCCTGTGCGCCCTGTTTCAGCGCTGGCGCATTGATGCTGGCCTTCATGATCCCCGGACTTTCCGAAAGCCGTGCGCAGGTGAATGCCATTGTGCGTGCTCCAATGCAAAAAGCGTGGGCCAACCCCACACTACACGAAACACCTTCGGCGCGCACGCGGATAAAAACATCCCCAATTTTCGGGGCAATCACTTGAAATGTTCTCTTCTCCCCTTGCGGGAGAAGGTGGCGCGGAACGCGCCGGATGAGGGGGTCGGGCCGCGCGCGAAATCCAACGAAAGAACGCACGGCACCACCCCCTCATCCGTCTTGCGGCTTGCGCCGCAATCCACCTTCTCCCGCAAGGGGAGAAGAAAACAAGCGACACCCTGTTCAGGGAGCAATCACTTTCCCCCACACCCCATCATCCACCGTGATCCCATCTTGAAGCGCAATGGCCCACTTATCCTCATACGGGTTTTTCGCCCGCTCGCCACCGAGCGCGAAACTGGGATCGACCGGGCAGCCGATGCCGTAGTTGGAGGCCACACTGTCTGGCACGAGATACAGGCCGTGTCGCACATTGCGCAGGAACACCCGGCCATTCTTGGCGGCGTAGTCGCCCAATTGCCGCGCCAGAAAGACGCAACTGACGTTCTTGAGGTCCATGCCGATCACATCCTTGACCAGCGCCAGCTGCCTTGTGTCATCGGCAAGCGCTTCCTGCAACTGCACCAGGCCAGGATAGCCACAGGCCTCCAGGAAGGCGCAAGCCTCGGCTACAAAGCTACTATCCGGCACCTTGTGGCGTTCCAGGGCGGCAATGAGGGCGGCGACAAAATCGGGCAGGGTAATCAACATGGACAAGGTATCGATCCATTTCTTGCAATAAGTCGTTAACTCAGTTTAACTCGCAACCTCAGGATGGCACGCGGCTTGCGGCGCAAGCGCACCATGGGTGACAGTGGCGTGAGTGAGTATGGCGCAAAATAGGGCAATCCGGCATTCGTTGAAAGCCGAAGTCCAACATTTTCCGGGAAAGTCCAGTGAAAACCCGGGCACTGGCCGGTGGTCTCGCTATGGCTGGATCACCACCAAGCTCGTGTTGCTGATTTTGTTTGTCGCCTTCACCAATCCCAATGTGGGCCAACGGGTGGGAGTGTTGCTGGCGCAGGGTCGCCTTGGCACGCTGCTGCCCTATTTTGCCGTGTGGGGCTTGGCCGGCTTGGCACTGGCGGTGGCCGTGCTGCAACCCAACCGCTGGATCAGGTTTTTCTGGGCGGCCGTGCTGGCCGCCTCGACTGCTGCCGCCTGGGGCTATTACAGCGCCAGCCAGTCGGAGTTCAATGTGTTCGATATCATTTCACTGTGGAATGCCCGCCACGAAACCGACCGTGCCGCAGAGTTCTATGCCCGGCATGTGCAAATGGCGGGTCTCGTTCTGCTCGCCGGATTCGTGATCATGTCCCTGCCGGGATCGCCCAAAGGCCGCCTCGGCAAGTGGTTGACGCGACTGAGCTGGTTTCCGCTGGTTCCCGTCGCCGCGATGGCAGCAATTGTCATATTAAAATCCGGCGGCGGCTCGCAAGCCTTGCCACAACAGTTTTCACCCCTCGCGTTGGCATCCGTTGCCGCCAGCAAAATCGCATTCCAATCCACGCCCGCCCGTGCCGCGGTGACATGGCAGCCCGCCAGCACCGGACCACGCGAAAACATTGTGATCCTGATGGATGAAAGCATCGGTGCCGACTTCATCGATCTGACACCCGGCAATCCGCACACGCCAGGTTTTGCCAAATACGCCAGCCGTTTTGTAAACTTTGGCCGAGCCGTTTCAGGCGGCAATTGCAGCAATTATTCCAACGCCATTGTGCGCTTCGGTGCATCGCGCATAGACGTCGCCGGTTCGATCAACGCCAGCCCCACGCTGTGGCAATATGCCAAGGCCGCAGGCTACCGCACCGTGTTCATCGATGCCCAGGCCGGCAACATCTCCAACCCCGGCCTGATGCAGAACTTCATGACCCTGCAGGAGAAAAACACCATCGATGTGTTCCACGCCATTCGCGGTGTGGCAGCAGCAGACGCGGACATGCAATTGGCGGACATCCTGGCCAAGGAACTGCAAAGCAACCAACCCACTTTCATTTACGCCAACAAGAACGGGGCCCACTTTCCCTATGATGAAGCGTACCCGGCATCCGCCGCCATCTATCACCCCACGATGACGCAAGCGGGCAAGGACACCACCGAAACCCGCATCGCCTCCTATCGCAACGCCATCCGCTGGTCGGTCGACACTTTCATCGAGCGCCTTTTCACCACCGCAAATGTGTCCAACACCACACTCCTCTACACATCCGACCATGCGCAAATCTTTGACCCCACCAGGCTGACGCACTGCATTGTCGATGCACCGGAAGCGCAGATGGCAGTGGTTCCCTTGCTGGTGACAACACCCGATCCGGCCAAGCGCCAGGCCCTCGAGAACGGAGCCAGGCTTTTGCAAGGCAAGGCCAGCCACTTCCAGATCGTCCCCACCGTCCTCAGTTGGATGGGCTATGCGCAAGCCGATATCGCCAGCCGCTACGATGAAAGCCTGACAACTGGCACCACGCGCTTGCCCGCCTTCACCAGTGGCGATGTCTTTGGCCTGTTTTCTTCCGAAATATTCTGGTGGCCCGCCGATCTGTCGAAAGATTTGCGCGACCCAGCCGCCAAAACCATTCTGCCCACAGGCGGAACATAGAAAGTGACACCATGGAACCGGAAATGACCAAGGAAGCGCCTGCCGAGATCAGCATGTGGTCGCGCCATTTCTTTCCCAATGCCGTGACCATGCTGGCCCTGTGCTCCGGCATGACGGCACTGTTTTATGCCTCGGCCGGTCGCATCAACGCAGCCATCGCCTGCGTCATCATCGCCGCCATCCTCGATGCCCTCGATGGCCGTGTAGCCCGGGCCACGGGCTCGTCATCGAAGTTTGGCGCGGAACTGGACAGTCTGGCCGATGTGATCTGCTTCGGCGCAGTGCCCGCTTTTGTCATTTATCAATGGGGCATCAGTGACTACGGCAACCTTGGCTGGTTTGTGGCACTCACATTGCCCGTGGCCGCCGCCTACCGCCTGGCCCGCTTCAACGTCATGGCCGAAAAACCCAAACCCATCTGGATGGCAAGCTACTTCACCGGCATTCCGGCCCCGGCGGGTGCTTTTCTCGCCCTGATGCCGGTCTTCGTCGGCAACACGGAAGCATTCTTGCCATCGACCGCCCATGTCCTCGGCCTCATCACCCTGCCACTTGTCGCCCTGCTGATGGTATCGACCTGGCCCACATTCTCCGGCAAGTCCTTGGGTCGCCGTGCCTTGGGTGTCATGTACGTGCCAACCCTGTTGCTGCTGCTGGCCGCCGCCCTTGGCCTGTTCCTGTTTCCTTGGGCAACCCTGGCCATTGCCGCATTATTGTACGTGGCAACTTTGCCCCTGAGCAAATGGCGGCACCGCGTGCTGAGTGCGCGTTCAGGCAGTTAACCCACCAGCTTGTTCACAGTTTTGGTTCCAGCCAATTTTGCCATTGCCGAGTTGACGCGAGACCGTCATAATCCCTCGCTAATCATCGCAAGAAGCCTTACAAAACGGCCTGCAATGGTAAATTCACCGGGCTTGGCATGGCGCCACCCGGCATCAGGAGGAATGACATGAAAACATCTACAACGGAACTGCTGCGCGCCGCCTCGCTCTCGCGCCGGTCGCTGATGAAATCCGCAGTCGCCCTGGGCGCTGTCGGTTTTGCCAGCCCGGCATTTGTGCGGAACGCTTTTTCGTCTTCGGGCGAGCTCAACTTTATCGGCTGGGCCGGTTACAAGGCGTTTGCCGAAACGGTGTTCCCGGCCTTTACGGCGGCATCGGGCATCAAGGTCAACTTCATTGAACAACCAGACAATGACGGTATTTTCGCCGCCGCGAAAATTGCCTCCACGGCTGGCGGTGTTGACATGATTGAGCCAACCATCGACACCGTCGGACAGTATTCTTCCAACGGACTTGTTGCGGCCTGGGACGAATCCAAGCTCGCCATGGGCAACTATCTGCCCGGTCTCGCCGATGGTGATGCAGGCGAACGCTCACGCAAGGAAGGCAAACTGCTTTACGTGCCATCAAATTGGGGTACTGAAGCGCTTGTCTACAACAAGGAAAAAGCGGTTCTTGGCGATTCGCCAAGCCTTGCTGCCTTGTTCGATCCCGCCAACAAGGTCGTTGTGCGCCCCCGCTCTGCCATTACCGCAATGGGTCGCGTGCTCGAAAAGCAAGGCAAGCTGCCACGTCCATGGTTGGATGGTTATTCCGACATGGCTGCAATGACCCAGCTCTGGGACATCGCCCTGGCTGAATGCGTCAAGGCAAAAGCCAATGTGGTGCAGTTCTGGGCTGGCGAAAACGACGCCAATGCCGGCTTCGTCGCCAACGGTGCCACACTTGGACTGTGCTGGGATTCAACCGGTTATAACCTGCGCAATGACGGCTACGGCTATGCCGCCCCGGCAGAAGGCGCGTTTGCCTGGCACCAGGGACTTGCGTTGATGAAGAACGCCGTCAACGTGGACCAGGCCCACGAACTGGCGAAATGGGTATCATCGCCAGAAGGTGCCGCCATGTGGGCAAGTGCCTTCTCATCGAACGCAGTTGGCAAAGGTGCCGCTGAAAAGATGAGCCCGGACGTCTCGGCCTATTACACCTCTGCCTTCGATGACGCCAAATTGGCGGCTTTGTGGTGGTGGCCAGACCAGTCAGCAGAATTCGTTGCCAAGCGTGGCGAATACTCCGACAAATACAAGGCCTCTTGATCTAGATCGACTTATTGGCACACCGGGTTCAAAAGGATCCGGTGTGTTGCCATATTTGGCCCCAAGCTTAATTGCTGTGCGCCAATGAACCACAAACGTCGCCAACCAAGAGTGACGGTGAAGTATAAACGGCCAGAGGGGAGGGCAAGCCGATGAGTGCTGCGATTGAGCTTGATGACATCTGCTGCGATTTCGGCAAGTTTCGTGCCGTCGACCATGTCAGTGTCAACATCAAGCCTGGCGAATTCTTCTCATTCCTTGGCCCGTCGGGTTGCGGCAAGACAACCATCCTCAGGATGATATCCGGCTTCATTGAACCAACCGAAGGTGTCATCCGCATTGGCGGCCAGGACATGAAAGGCCAGCGCTCCAACCAGCGCCCGACGGCCCTGATTTTTCAGAACCTTGCCCTGTTCCCGCTGATGCCTGTGTGGGAAAACATCTCCTTCGGTTTGGAAGTGCGTGGGGTGGACAAGGCCAAGCGCCGGGCGCGGGCAGAGGAATTGCTGGAGTTGGTGGAGCTTCGCGATTCCGCGGACAAAATGATCAGCCAACTGTCTGGTGGACAAAAGCAGCGTGTCGCCATCGCGCGCGCCCTCGCCGTTGAACCATCTGTGATGTTGCTGGATGAGCCGCTTTCGGCACTTGATCTCAAACTGCGGCAACACATGCGGGCGGAACTGCGCGCCATTCAAAAGCGCACCGGCGTTACCTTCATCTATATCACCCATGACCAAGGCGAAGCGCTTGCGATGTCAGACCGTGTGGGTGTGATGAGTCACGGTAAGCTGCAGCAGGTGGCCGACCCGCGCGAGATTTACAACAACCCGGTGAATGGTTTTGTGGCGTCGTTCGTGGGTGAAAACAACATTTTGCCGGGTAGCGTGCAGAAGGCCAGCAAAGGCGAAGCGCGTTTTGTGACCAGCATCGGCACATTCCGCGCCAGACTGAAAGAAGAGCCGGCCGGAAAATCCGTCAAACTTTACATTCGCCCCGAGCACATGACGCTCTCCGCCAAACCAGGTGCTGAAAATTCTGTGCCGGTAAAGATTGCCGATGTCTCATTCGAGGGCAATTTCATTTCCGTGCAGGCCAAGACCGCGAATGGCACCAATCTGTTTGCCGAACTGCGCAATGACGGTTCTGCGACGGTGCCCCGTGCCGGCACAAACATGCACATGACCTTTGCCGCCGAGCGCTCTTCCATTCTGCCCGATACGTCCACTGATACATCAGAAGGCGGGGCCTAGCGAATGGAACACTTGTTGCGGCGATATGGCATGGGGCTGACCGCACTTTGCATTGCCCTGACAGTATTCTGGCTGGCCATTCTGGTCATACTGCCCAATTTCACCATGTTGGAAAGTTCGTTCCGCCCCTATCTTGCCAAGGTGGACGAAGGTGGTCCGCTCGATTTCTATTCGTTTGGCAACTACATGATGGTTCTCGGCAATGAGGTGGACTTCTCCATACTTGGATATGTGGTGCAAACGCCGGTGCGGCTCAAGGTGTTCATCCTGACAATATTTTATTCCGCCGTGGTTACACTCATCACCTTCATGATGGCGTATCCCCTGGCCTACTACCTCGCCAAGATTGTTTCGCCCAAATCGTTGCCCACCCTTTTCTTGCTGCTGTTCGTGCCCCTTTGGGTGTCTGAAATTCTGCGGTCGTTTTCCTGGTGGATTATTCTGGCGTTCAAGGGACCGTTGAATGCATTGCTCATGACCTTGGGGCTGATCAGTGAAGAAATCCGTTTTATATCGGGGTTCACACCTGTTGTGGTGGGTCTGGTCTACACCTACGTTCTCTTCATGCTGTTTCCGCTTTACAATTCCATGCAGTCGCTGGATTCAAACCAGATCGAAGCGGCAGAAGATCTCGGTTCACCCTGGTGGCGCACCCATTGGCGGGTCATTCTGCCCCATGCCAAGCCCGGCATTGCCTCAGGTGCTGTGATGGTATTCATGTTGTCGGCGGGATCGTTGCTGGTGCCGTCGCTGCTGGGCTCGACCACATCCGGGTGGTTCACGCAAACCATTCAAGGCATCATGCTGGATTCCCAGGATTGGAATGCAGGTGCCGCCTTTGCCTTCATGCTGCTGTTGGTCTGCA
This sequence comes from Hyphomicrobiales bacterium, assembly GCA_043768765.1. GTDB lineage: Bacteria > Pseudomonadota > Alphaproteobacteria > Rhizobiales > Aestuariivirgaceae > Aestuariivirga. Next base: position 8,636 of record JAYVKC010000127.1, read on the forward strand.
CCATTTTTGTCAGCATCATGATGCGCGTTTTCGGTGTCAAACTTTCTGATATCGCGAGATAGATGGCGATGGACAGGCAGCGCAATTTCCTTTTCCACCTCTACATGGTGTTGTTTCTGGCCTATCTGCTTGTGCCGCTGCTGGTGATGGGAGGGGCTGCCTTCAACGCCAGCAAATTGCCGACGATCTATCCTTGGAAGGGATGGACCGATGAATGGTTCATTGATCTCTGGCATGACAAACGCATCTGGGGCGCGTTTCGGAACACGCTGCTGGTGGCACTTGCCGTGGCTGCCATTGCGGTTCCCATTGGCACCGCGGCGGCCATCCTGATCAACTCGATCGGCGGCCGCGTGCGTTCCGTGCTGTATGGCTTGATGGTGGCACCGATCCTGATTCCAGGTGTGGTGATTGGCATCTCGACACTGCTGTTCTGGAACCATGTTTCAGTCGGCTCAGGTCTGCATCTCTCTGTGCTCGGGCAAGTCAGCTACATTGCCTCCTTTGTCATGTTGCTGGTGCTGGCACGGCTGCAGAGTTTTGATCCGAGCCTTGAAGAAGCCGCCCTTGATCTTGGTGCGAGCCACGCCCAGGTGGTGCGCCGAATTCTGTTGCCACATCTCTATCCGGCGATTGGTGCCGGTGCCGCCATATCGTTTTTCCAGTCCATCGAAAATTTCAACGTCACCCTGTTTACGCGCGGCGGTGCTGACACGCTGACAGTATATGTCTTTTCCAAAGTCCGCTCCGGCGTCACCCCCACCATCAATGCATTGGCTTTGGTCCTCATCGTCATGACTGTTATGGCCGCCATCATCTATGAAGTGCGGCGGCGCGCCAAGGAACGCGAATTGGCCAATGCCGAATAGGGCATTGGGTTGTCAATCACGGTAATTTTTCCCAATGCCGCCATGGCCCACTTGTCCCATGACTTAACCGGCCAGCGCCAACTCAAGGCCACGGCAGTGACCAGGTTTTGACATTCGTGTAGAACTTCATCGCTTCCATGACACCTTCCTTGATGCCATTGCCGGAATCCTTGATGCCGCCGAACGGTGACATTTCGATCCTGTAGCCCGGCACCTCCCAAATGTTCACGGTGCCAACGTTAAGACTTTCGATATAGCGGATGGCGCGGGGCAGGGAGTTGGTGCACACCCCCGACGACAGGCCGAAGGGCGTGGAATTGGAAATGCGGATGACCTCGGCATCATCGTTGGGAACCCGTATCACCGGAATGACCGGGCCAAAGGTTTCTTCCAGTACCAGCTCAGACCTGTGATTCACATGATCAAGCGTGATGGGTGGCAGGACGGCACCTTGCCGTCCCGGATTGTACAGAATTTTGGCACCTTCTTCCGCCGCCTTGTGGACCCGCGCCACAAACAATTTCGCCGCCGCTTCGCTGACCACGGTGCCGATGTCGGTGGCGGCATCCATGGGGTCGCCGAACTTCAGCATCTTGGCCTTGGCGAGCACTCTCTCGACAAACCGGTCCGCCACTTTTTCCTGCACCAGAATGCGTTTCACCGCCGTGCAGCGCTGTCCGGAATTTTTGGTGGCACCAGCGACTGCAAGTTCCGCTGCCTTGTCAAGATCATCATCGCCAAGATCATCGAGCACGATCAGTGGATCATTGCCACCAAGCTCCAGTGCGGCGCGTGTGTATCCGGCCTTCGCCGCAATCAATTTTCCAACCCGCACACCACCAGTGAAAGTGATGACATTGATGCATGCATTGGTCACCATCTCATCGCCGATGTCGTCCGGCCATCCGGTGACCACCTGGAACATCTCCGGCGGCAGCCCGGCCTCGTAAAGAATATCCGCCAGCATGAGGGCCGTGAGTGGTGTGAGTTCAGTCGGCTTGCATACCACGCAGTTGTTGCTGGCAATCGCTGGTGCAATCTTGTGCGCCACCATGTTGAGCGGATGGTTGAAGGGCGTGATCGCCGATATGACGCCGACGGGTTCACGCTTGGTGAAAATCTTTCGCGCCTTGCCCTGCGGCGTGAGATCACAGGAGAATATCTGCCCGTCATCGAGAATGGCCAACTGCCCGGCCAGCGAAAAGACATCATAGGCCCGGCCGCATTCATAGGCTGAGTCTTTCAGCGAAAGCCCGAGTTCCAGCGTGATGAGTTCCGCCAGTTCGGTTTTCTTTGCTGCGATCAGTTCCGCCGTGCGGAACAATATCTGTTGCCGCTCATAGCGCGTAAGTTTCGGTTTGAAGGCTGCGGCGATGGCAAAAGCCTGGGCTGCGTGTTCAGCCCGTCCGGCAGGCACGCTGCCGATCATGCGATTGGTGTAGGGATTGTGCACGCCGATTTGCTTGTCGGTCGTCACGTTTTGTCCGCCAATCCGCATGGCTTCCACCCGCATCATGCTTCCACCACGCAGTTGCAGCCGATGTAGAACGCGTCAAAATTTCGCAAGCGCTCCGGCAAATTCCGCAGACGGCGGTTGCTGATCACGGGAATGACCTGCTCGCTCAAACCGCCATGCGACCGCAACGGCGATTCAAGGCCGGAGAGGTCATGCCTGGCACGTGAGGTGCCGATCACTTTGGTCTGTGACGGGCCACCAGCAATAACCACCACATCGCCAATGCGGTCCGGCGGCAATTCCAGAACGTCACACGCTTCTTCGCGCGACAGGACACTGTCAATGCCTTCGACATTGCTCAAGGCGTCGATCACCGTTTCACCATCTGCACCATTGAGATAGACTGTCGCGAACGATCCAAGTGCCCCGTGATGCACAACGTAAGGATCAGTGATCGGCAGGATGACACGTGTCGTGCCCGCCCCCAATTGGCTGTCCAGCAGATCCTGCAGATATACCACATCCGGTTCACCATTCGGACGGCATTTGTCTTTCATGCCGTGATCGGCAACGATGATGATGGACGCACCGGCAGCATCCAACCGCCCCAGGTGACGGTCCATCATCGCATAGAAAATGTTGGCCCCACCACTGCCAGGTGCATGCTTGTGCTGCACATAGTCGGTGGTCGACAAATACATGATGTCCGGCCTGTCGCGCTGCAGCAATTTCACGCCGGCGGCCAGCACAAACTCCGACAAAGCGGCTGAATAGACTTCCGGCACGGGCAATCCGACAAAACCGCACACATCCGCAATGCCGTTGGAATCTTCTGTAGCTACATCGGCTTTCTCGGACGAAAAACACACGGCACTGCCATCAAACGTCAACCCGTGCCCCAGCAGCAGCCGCAACTTGTCCTTCGCCGTAATCACGCACACGCGCGCACCTGCTTTCTGGAAGGCGGCAAAAACCGTGGGTGCCCGTAGCCACTTTGGATCATTCATCATTGTTTCCACGCCCGTGGACGGGTCAATGAGGTAGTTGCCGCTGATGCCATGCACATTGGGGGCGACACCAGTGACGATGGACAGATTGTTGGGATTGGTGAAACTCGGCATGGCCGACGTTCCCCGGAGGTTTTCCCCGCGCCCAATCATGCCGCGCAAGTTTGGCATGAAGCCGCGTGCCATGGCGATTTCCATGTAGTCGGGCTCGCTGCCATCGCAACAGATGACGACCAGCGGTTGGCGCGGCCAGGCATAGTCCCGGCCATTCACATGCAAGGTTTCCGGCTTTGAAATCATGGGCGGGACGCGCTGTCAGGCAGCGGACGGTGTGAGGTCGGCAACATTCATCTCTTTCAAAACCGCGTCGATGGCATCAACCACACGCTCCATGACCTGCGCATCCAGTTTCCCGATGGTGCCGATGCGAAAACTCGGTCGTTTGGTGAGCTTGCCGGGATAGATCGCAAACCCCCGCGCCCGTAAACCTTCATAGAATACATTGAACTGGAAAGCCGGGTCTTGCGGCGCAAGGATGGTCTGGATAATCGGCCCGGCCATGGGACCCTGCAGCAGGGGCGTGAATCCCAGACGTGCCAGTCCGGACCGCAAGGTTTCGGCATTGCGCTGATAGCGTGCCCCGCGCGCCGCCACACCGCCTTCCTCCGCATGTTCCGCCAGGGCTTCATGAAAGGCGAGCAACGCGTGCGTGGGTGGCGTGAACCTGAATTGGCCACTTTCTTCCAGGGCTTTCCATTGCGCATGCAAATCCAGCACCACGGAATGAGATTGTCCCTGCGATGCCATCAACACTTCGCGGCGGAGCAACACATAGGAAAATCCCGGCACACCTTCGATGCACTTGTTCGACGACGACACCATGACATCAATGCCATCTTCCACCATGTTGAGTGGCAGCGCCCCGAATGACGACATCGCGTCAACCATGAACATGCGTCCATGCTTCTTGACCACATGCCCGATCGCGGCAATGGGGTTGACGATGCCGGACGTCGTTTCGCAATGCACCACCCACACGTGACTGATGCCGGGATCGGCCTGCAACAGCGGTTCGATGTCTTCTGGTGCCGGGGCAGCACTGTCGCCCTTGTCGATTTTCAGGAACGGCCGTTTCAACCGTTCGAGGATTGCAGCGGCACGGTCGCCATAGGCACCATTGGCCACCACCAGTGTCTTGGATTTTTCGCGCGGTGCCAGCGATCCGAGTGCTGCTTCGATGGCAAATGTCCCGGACCCTTGCATGATGACGCACTCATACAAATGATTGCACTGTGACAAAACCTTGAGCTGTTCGCGGATGGACTTCACCAGATCGCGGAACTCCACATCGCGCGAACCCCAGTCCGCCAACATGGCAAGCTTGACACCACGCGAAGTGGTGAGCGGTCCGGGTGTCAAAAGGTAGGGCATGTCCTCCTGCCCGGGCGGGCCATTGAAACTGAGGGGTGCCAGCTTGTCCATTCCATTCTCCTGTTGCCAGTTTCAACAACTTGGCAGCAAAGGTCAACGCCAGAACAGCAATTCGTTGCGGGCTGCCATTAGCCCTTGATTGCGCCACGCCATCCGCCGATAATGCCATTGCTTCGGGAGGACTTCATGACAATTGGCTATGGACTGTTGGGCATTGTTGCCGCTGTGATTGCGTATCTGATCTATACCTACAATGCGCTTGTGTCCCAAAAGAACACAGTGGCGGAAGGCTGGAGCGGCATTGACGTGCAACTGCGCCGCCGCGCCGATCTCATTCCCAACCTGATCGAAACCGTAAAAGGCTACGCCTCGCACGAAGACAAGATATTCCGCGACATCGCAGAACTTCGGGCCAAGGGCATGGCAGGCGGCAGTGTCGCCGAACAATCGGCAGTCGGCCAGGCCATGACGGCGGCACTGGGTCGCTTGTTCGCCATCGCCGAAGCCTATCCCGAACTGAAGGCCGATGCCAATTTTCGCGACCTCCAGGACAAGCTGTCCGGCATCGAAGACGAAATCCAGATGTCGCGCCGCTACCACAATGGCGCGGTGCGCGACTTCAACACCCAGATCGAAAGCTTTCCCAGCAACCTCGTGGCCAACTTCTTCCGCTTTGTAAAAGCCGAGTTCTTCGAGATCGGCGATGCGGCGGCCCGCGAAGTGCCGAAGGTGGATTTCAAGACGCGCTGACCATGCGCGCGCTGGTTCTTTGCCTCGCGGTGGTGCTCGGGCTGGTGCAGCCCGCCGCAGCCCGCGAAATCATCCGCAATTTTCTCAGCGCCGTTGTTGTCAACACGGATGGCTCACTCGACGTCACTGAGGAAATCACCGTGGTGGCCGAGGGTCAGGCCATCCGGCGCGGCATCTACCGCGACTTTCCCACCGATTACAAATATCCCGACGGCACCAACATGCGTGTCGGTTTCAAAGTGGTTGAGGTGACGCGCGACGGCAAGGATGAGAACTGGGCCACCGAGCGCCTCGACAATGGCGTGCGCATTCGCATTGGCCAACGTGATGTGATGTTGAGGAACGGCGAACACACCTACACCATCAAATATCACACCACGCGGCAACTCGGCTTTTTCACCGACTATGATGAACTCTATTGGAATGTCACTGGCAATGGCTGGCAGTTCCCCATCATCGACGCGCGCGTCAACATCAGGTTGCCCGAAGGGGCATCCATCAAACAGGCCAAGCTCTATACAGGCTACCAAGGCCAAACCGGCGCGGACGCCGCGATCAAGACCCAAACGTCCAACCGCTTCGAGGCCGCGACCATGCGTGATCTCGCAGCCGGTGAAGGATTTACTGTGGCCGTTGCCTGGCAGAAAGGCATCATCGCCGCCCCAACCGCCAACCAGCGCCTGCAGTGGTGGCTCGCCGACAATCTCGGTTACGCCGTACTGGCCGCCACAGTGTTGGCCGCACTTGCCTATTTCACCTTGGCCTGGACCCGTGTTGGCCGTGATCCACGAAAGGGCACCATTGTTCCGCTGTTCCATCCGCCCGAGGGTTTGGGGCCGGCAGGTGTGCGCTACATCTGGAAACAGAAATACGACGACCGCGCCTTCGCCGCCGCAGTGGTGGGACTTGCGGTGAAGGGGCGCGTCAAGATTGAAGACGATGATGGCGATTACACCATCACCCGTTTGGCTGACAAAGGCCCCGCATTGACAGGTTCAGAAGCGGCCTTGTACAGGCACCTGCCATATAGTCGCATGGCGCTCAACAACACCAACCACGCCCATGTCAACAATGCCGAACGCGCCGTCAGCAACACGCTTAACGCGGAATACAATGGCAGCATGTTCGTGAAGAACTTCGGCTGGTTTGCGTTGGGGGCGGTGATCTCGGTGGCGGGATTGCTGTTGTCCGGATTCCTGATGCCGGCAGGGCAGGGTCCTGTTTTGATCTTCGCCGGTGTATTCGCCGCAGTTTGGTGGGGCGTGTTGTTGAGTGTGGGCTATGGCACGTTGAAAGGCCTGTGGTCGTCGGGCGGATTTTTTTCAATTGTCAGCAGACTGTTTCGCCTGCTCTTCCTCGTACCCTTCGCGTTCGCCGGCATTGGCGTTCCCGCCATGACAATTCTACAGTCCGGCACTAGTCCGGCGATGCTGGCCTTTTTTGCCATGGCGGCCGTACTTGGCCTCGTCAATCTCGTGTTCATGAAACTGATGCCAGCACCCACACCCGCCGGCCGCCAGATTATGGACCAGATCGAGGGCTTTCGCATGTATCTGGAAACCGCCGAGGAAAAACGCCTCGACACCCTCAATCCGCCGGAAAAAACGCCCGCCCTGTTCGAGCGTTTCCTGCCCTATGCCATGGCGCTGGATTGCGAGAACCAATGGAACAAAAAATTCGCAAGTGTTCTCGCGGCGGCTGCAGCGGCAGGGGCCACGGCACCCGTCTGGTACGGCGGCTCCCATGGCGGGTGGAGTTCCGGCGGATTTGCCGAGAGTCTAAGTGAGGGCCTGTCGTCATCAGTCTCGTCTGCGTCTACCCCACCAGGAAGTACTTCTGGTTCGGGCGGCGGATGGAGCGGTGGCAGCTCAGGCGGCGGTGGATCATCTGGCGGCGGCGGTGGTGGAGGTGGAGGCGGGGGCTGGTAGTGTAACCACTGCTGTCCGGTTAACTTTCGCAACTCCATTGCCGGTCATGGTCCGCGCAGGCGGACTATGACGGTTGAGGATCTGCATCTCGCGCTTATCCCAAATAATCCCGCACCACAGCATCTGATATGCGCGCAAAAAACATCTCTGTCTCCACCGCCTCTCGCACAAGCCCGTCCGCGACAAACATCACTTGACCGGCGATCCGCTGCGCATCTGCGGGTGCATGCGTCACCATCAGCGTGGTGAGACCCTTCTCGCGATGGAGTTCCGCCACGAGGTCCAGCATGTTGGTGCGAAGCGCAGGGCCCAACGCGGCGAACGGCTCATCCAGCAGCAGGATGGGCTTGTCCCGCACCAACACCCGCGCCAACGCAATACGCTGCCGCTCGCCACCGGACATCTCGCCTGGTTTGCGATGCGCCAGCGACTTCAAACCGACACGCGACAAGGCCATGTCCACCCGGACATGTTCATCTTCCGTAAGCCGCAAAGCCGGCGACACACCGATCGCCACATTCTGCCAACAGTCGAGATGGGCGAATGTGTTGTTGTCCTGAAACACCATGCTGACGGGCCGAGTTGCGGGCGGTGCGCTGAAGGCGTCCCGCCCATTCAATGCAATGGCACCACTTTGCAGGTTCTCAAATCCGGCAATGACATTGAGAAGGGTGGACTTGCCCGCACCTGAGGGACCCAGCACGGCAACCAATTGTCCCTGTGCAATGTTGAAATCCATCATCAACCGGAAATCCTGGTGGGCATAGACACCCTTGGTGATGCTGATCATGCCGTTCGCCCAATCCGCTGCGCCACGAGAGTGAGGCTGTAGCACATCACCACAAGCAGAAGGGCAGTGCCACCCGCCGCCGTGCCGCGATAGGCTCCCATCTGTTGCGCAATGAGTGATGGCATCGTGACCAGCCCTTGTGAACCCAACAGCATGACGGCTGTCAAATCCCCCAGAGACACAACAAGCGCGAGGAGAAAGGCAAAAACCAGCGGCCGCGCCATGGCGGGCGCATCAATACGGCGCAACCGTGTCCACCCGCTGATTCCCAACTGCTCACAAAGCCGGTCATGGTGCGCGGTGATACGGGCGAAATGCGGGGCAAGGGCAGAGACAGCGTAAGGCAGCGCCATGAGCGCGTTCAATATCACAATGAACACGACAGCGCGTGCAACTCCTCCCGGCCAACTCTTCGTCAAGATGAACCAGCCCGTGGCAATCACCGCAGGCGGAATGATGAAGGCCAGGAGTGGTACCACTTTATGCAAAACCGGATTCAACCGCTGCTGCGCCAACGACCACGCCAAACTACAGCTGACAACAGCGGCAGCCGTGGCGAGCAGCACGCTCGTAAGTGTGGCCTGCAAGATCAGGGGTGATAGCGCAAGACCCTGGACGCCTGCTGCGACGATCCCGACAACGGGCGGAATGACGACGGCAGCGCCAATGACCAACATGGCAGCATCAATGATACGTGAACGCCGTTCTCTGCCATCATGCCGATATGGTTTTTGCCGCAAGGGTGCTGCCGTTGCTGCCGGCGACGCAACACTGCCCGCCAGCACGACCAAGGCACCGCATACCACAATCTGCACCAGCGACAGGCTTGCTGCACGGCTCAGGTCAAAGTCCATGCGCAGCGATTGAAAGATCGCCACCTCCAGTGTGGTCGCTTGCGGTCCGCCACCCAGCGTGAGAACGATGACAAAACTCGCGGCGCACAACAAAAACACCAGCGCTGCCACCGGGCCGATGCTGGTGCGCAACACCGGCCAGTCCACATGCCGCAATGTGTTGAAGTCTGAAAATCCCTGCTGGGCGGCGAGGCGATGGCTTTCGACCGGAACCGCTTCCAGTGCCCGCAAAAAAAACTGCGTGGCAAGAGGCATGTTGAAAAACACATGCGCAATAAGAATGCCGGGCAAGCCATAAAGAGTGAACCAGCCGGCAAACCAACCCGATGCGCCATACACGTGGACAATGCCCAGCACGGCAACGATGGCAGGGAGCGCCAATGGCACATTGAACAATGCCAACACCAACGCCCGCCCCCAAAACGCCCGTCGTGCCAAGGCGCGTGCCAAAAACAGGGCCGGTATCACCGACAACAGGGTTGAAAGTGTCGCCTGCCATAGCGTGAACCGAAGAACCCGCCACACATAACCATCGAGTGCAACGCCACCGCCTTGCATCAGCGCATAGCTCAACAGCGGCACAAAACCGGCAAGTACTGCGCCGACGACGAATGCCGGAGCGAGATGGGCCGTTACTGCATTGCGCGGAGCCATTCATCAATCCAGGCGCGGCGGTTGCGGTTCACTTCTTGGGGTGGGTAGAGCAGCGTTTTCGCTGGAACCACCAGTTTCGAAAAAGCCTCCGGCAACGGTGTCGTCACCGCCGCCGCCGGCATCATCCAGTTGCTTGTGGGTATTTCATTCTGGAACGCCGGTGTGAGCATGAAGTCCAGAAACGACTGCGCCAGTTTTTTCTCACGTGAAGCCTCAATCAGTCCGGCCACTTCAATTTGCAGATAATGCCCTTCCGCGAAAGCCGCCGCCCGATAGCGCGACGAATTCTCCGCCACCATATGATAGGCCGGAGACGTTACGTAGGACAACACCATGGGTGCTTCACCTTTGGTAAACAGCCCGTAAGCCTCGCTCCACCCCGGCGTGGTGGTGAGAACACGGCCTTTGAGTTTGGCCCACGCCGCATTCGATTGGTCACCGTATACCGATTTCATCCACAGGAGAAATCCCAGCCCCGGTGTGGACGATCGCGGATCCTGCAGAATGATTTTCAGTGACTGATCGCCATTCACCAGTTCTTTCAGTGACGTTGGCGGCGTTTTCATTTTCTCCATGTCATAGACAACGGCGAAATGCCCGTAGTCAAAGGGAAGGAACACATCATCCTGCCAACCACCCGGCACGTGGGCACGCGTGACATCGACGCCATGCAGGCCAAACAGTCCCGTCGTCCGGGCCTCATCCGTCAAGTTGGTATCCAGCCCGAGAACCACGTCCGCCGTTGTATCCTTGCCTTCCAGTTTGAGCCGGTTGAGCATGGCCACACCATCGGCAACCGCCACCCATTGCACCTCACAGGTACATGTCGCCTCAAACGCTGCTTCAACCTTTGGCCCCGGGCCCCATTCGGCGACGAAACTGTCATAGGTGTAAATGGTGAGGATATCTTTTGCCGCGGCAGGTGCAGTAACGAGCAGCGCGGCAAGGGAAATGAGCAGGGCCTTCATTCTTCCTCCATTGGCCAGAAATGAACAGGAGGAGGGGCACATGGGCCACTCGCTCGCAATCCCTCCGCTGGCATCATCCAGATCAGGTTCAGCGGGTTCAGGCGTTTGCCCATCTCAGCCGCTTGGACGCGGCACCCCGTTGAGAGCTGCAAAGGGTATATGTCGCCGGGGTCGCACCCGCAAGCAGACTCTGTTACAGGTCTGCCATGACGAAATTCGCGATATTGCTCGGCGGTGACGTAACACCGACGGCCCGGCTGAAGCACCAACTGCAGGACGCCCGCGTCATCGCCGCTGATAGCGGCATGGCACACGCAGCACCTTTGGGCCTCACACCAGAACTGTGGGTGGGAGATTTTGACTCAGCAAGCGAAGTCCTCATGGCAACTCATGCCCATGTTCCACGCATGACCTATCCCGCTGACAAGGATGCATCCGATGGCGACATCGCCGTGTCCGAAGCCTTCCGCCGCGAGGCCACATCCATTGTTCTGGTTGGGGGGTTCGGTGGCCAGTTCGATCACACCATGTCCCATGCCGCCATGTTGCTGGCCATGGCCAAACGCGAAATCCCGTGCCTGATGACCAGCGGCAACGAGGAAGCACATCCCTTGGCATACGAAATGGACATCGCAGGCCTGTCGGCCGGAACGCGCCTGTCCGTGGTGCCGCTGAGCGACATCAAGGGCCTTACGCTGCGCGGCGTCAAGTGGCCGCTGGAACACCGCAACGTGCCATTCGGATCAACCATGACGGTGTCCAACGAGACCACAGGCCATGTCACCATCGAATGCCTGGTGGGTTCGGGTCTGGTGATTGTCTATCCATGACCCGCGTCAATATAGAAGGCTTTAACACCGTTTCCATTGCGCCATTCTGCCAACACTTTGAAAATTGTGGCGGATGCTCATTTCAACACTGGAACGAGGCAACGTATCGAAATTGGAAACGCGAAAAACTGGTGACTGCCTTAGCTCACCGCTCGCTTGATGTGCCCGTTGCTGACGTGATTGATGCCCATGGTGCGGGCCGGCGCCGCGTGGTGTTCCACGTGCGCGAGATGGACGGCCAATGGTGCGCCGGATTCATGGCACCCAAAAGTCATGATCTTGTCGCCCTTGATGCGTGTCCCGTTCTGGTGAAAGAATTCATCAACGCGCCCGCCATGGCCGCCACTTTTGGTCCCGTGCTGGGCCCGTGCGATGTGGCCATGACAATGGCCGATCAAGGTGTCGATGTATCAATCAAGGCCGAACGCTCAGCCGGCATGAAGCGATTGCCGCATCTTCAAGAGCTGTTCCATAGACACAAGCTCAGCCGTTTGAACGTCAATGGCGATACGGTTTTTGCGGCAGGAACGCCCACGGTCACCATCGGCAAGGCGCGCGTGCCCTTGCCCGTCGATTCATTTTTGCAGGCAACGCAACAGGGTGAAGAAATGCTTGCGGGCCTGGTGGCAACAGCGCTGTTCAAATCGAAATATGTCTGCGACTTGTTCTGCGGCATTGGCCCTTTCGCCTTGCGCCTGGCGGAAACGCTGCGTGTTCACGCCGTTGACATCGACGCCAAGGCAATCACCTGCCTCACCGCCGCCGTGAACGCAACGCCGGGATTGAAACCGATAACACTTGAAACCCGCGATCTGTTCCGCAACCCGCTGGTGCACCAAGAACTGAATGAATTTGATGCCGTGGTGCTCGATCCGCCCCGCGCCGGAGCCGAGGCCCAATGCCGCAACCTGGCAAAGTCGAAAGTCAAACGCATCGCTTACGTGTCGTGCGACGTGCAGTCATTCGCCCGCGACGCCAAAATTCTGGTGGCAGCCGGTTTCAAGTTGAAAGGTGTCACACCCGTCGACCAGTTCAAATGGACAGCCCACATCGAATGTGTGGGCGATTTTCAGCGTTAGGGCGCCGGGCGGCCGGATAAACTTACTCACCATATGCCGTCATCCGTGCTTCATGCCACTGATGTTCAGTTAACGTTTGTACCACCAACGCTGTCACCCTCGGATTTGTTCCGAAGGGCCCATCGTTCCGTTGGCGAATTGTTTGAAGGCGCACGATGTGCGCGTTTTGACGGCGATATAGGCCAACTGCGCCATGCGGCGCTGGCGCAAACATTCCTCTTGATAAGCCATGGGTCCGCGCAACAAGTGCGCGGATGACAGCGTTTTTGAGTTTTGGCCGATAACCGGACAGCAGAGCGCACGTGGGCCACCCAGTTGTCGGCTGCGTTGGATAGTCCGCCTGAAGCGGAAGCTGCTGCGGCGCAGCTCCCAATTTCACAGCACTCACCCGCCGCCCTGCCATGCTTTCACACTCTCGAGCGGCCACAGCAGCATCAGCACATTGAGTGTCAGGTTGTCGCGGATGAGGTAGCCGGTTGTGAATTCAAAGAACAACGCGACGGCAATGGTCATGAGGATCGGTGCCTTGCGGGCGAAGAAGAAGCCCGCCATCATGGCCAGAATATCACTCACGGAATTCAAGGCGCTGTCACCATAGTAGTCGAGTGCGATTGTCGCCTCGCGGTAGCGGTTGATGATGAAATCGGTGTTCTCAAAAACTTCCCATGCGCCCTCGATGGCAACAGCAACGGCAAGCCGCAGCGACAGGCTCCAGTTCCGGCCCATGAGCCACGTCAATCCATAAAACAAAAATCCATGGATGATGTGTGACGGCGTATACCAATCGAAAACATGCTGTGAGTTTTCAGAACTGAAAACAACGCCATGCCAAAGCTTCACATAGCCACACGTGCAAATGGGCTTGCGCCCCATCAGCAACAGAACGAATGCCGCAAGGACCACCAGGCCAATCGCCAGTGCGTAGCGCCGCAGAACAATCATCTATTCAAACGGTTGCGGCATGTGGTCCGGCATGGCGAGGTTCTGGAACTTGGTGAGTGCACCGTCAAACTGCAACCTGACTGTGCCGGTCGGGCCATGCCGCTGCTTGCCGATGATGACTTCGGCTATGCCTGCCACCCGGTTGCCTTCATCCTGCCAGGTCATGTGTTCAGCACTTCCGGGCTTTGGTTCCATGCGTGAGTGGTAATATTCCTCGCGGTAAATAAAGAGGACAATGTCGGCATCCTGCTCAATCGAGCCCGACTCGCGCAAATCGGCGAGTTGCGGTCGTTTGTCCTCGCGGTTTTCAACCTGTCGCGACAACTGCGACAACGCAATGATCGGCACCGCCAACTCTTTGGCAAGGGCCTTGAGACTGACAGTGATTTCCGACACCTCCTGCACGCGGCCCTCGGCGGCTTTGCGCGAAGATCCTGCGAGGAGTTGCAGATAATCTACCACAATCAGCCCAAGGCCGCGCTGCCGCTTGATCCGGCGTGCCCGCGCGGCAACCTGGGCAATTGTCAATCCACCCGTGGCGTCGATGTACAGCGGCAGTGATTGCAGGTCACGGCTGACATCCACGAGACGCTGGAATTCCGGTTCTGTGATCTTGCCGCGCCGGATGCGCTCGGATGAAATGCCGGATTGTTCCGCGATAATGCGTGTGGCCAATTGCTCGGCACTCATTTCAAGCGAGAAGAACGCGACCACACCCCCATCCAGAACCTTGGTGGTGCCGTCGGTCTGGAACTCCGCCTTGTAAGTCTTGGCCACGTGATAGGCGAGGTTGGTGCCAAGGGCCGTCTTGCCCATGGCGGGCCGCCCCGCCAGAATGATCAAGTCTGAGGCTTGCATCCCGCCCATCTTGTCGTCGAGATCCCGCAAACCTGTTGACAGGCCGGACAAGCCGCCGTCGCGTTGATAGGCTTGGGCTGCCATGTCGATGGCATCGGTCATGGCCCGGCCAAAATTGACAAAACCCTTGCCGTACTTGTCGACTTCCGCCAGCGAATACAGCGTCTGCTCGGCTTTCTCGATCATGGCGCGCGGGTTGTTCTCCACGTCCGGGTCATAGGCATCATTGACGATTTCCGTGCCAATGCTGATCAGGTTCCGTCGCTGCGACAATTCATAGATTGTGCGGCCATATTCCTCGGCATTGATGATGGTGGTGGCATTGGCGGCAAGCCGGCCGAGATAGGCCGTTCCGCCAATTTCCTTCAGGGTGACATCATCCTCGAAATAGGATTTGAGCGTGATCGGGCTCACCAGCTTGCCCATGCGGATGAGATTTGCCGCAGCGTCGAAAATTCGCGCATGCAAGGGTTCAAAAAAATGGTCAGCTGTCAGGAATTGCGTGACCCGGTCGCAGGCTTCATTGTTGGTGAGAATGGCACCCAGCAACGCCATTTCAGCCTCGATATTGTGCGGTACGGTGCGGAACGAGGCATCTGCCGGTTTGGCAGGCTCGACCGGGCGAAGGGGAATCGGGTTGTTCATGATGCTTGGACCATAGCGGGGGCCTTCGGGCGACAGTGATCTGAGTCGCAATTATACCCGCTATTCACAGGGAAAAGAAAATCAACCCTCAAAGGTGCTTGTCGGGCAAGCGGCTTTTCGGGTGTCTGCCCCTTTGGCGATCAGCTAGCCTGACGTGCAACCCGCCAATCCTCCAGCCCACGGAAAGCCCAATGCCAACAGAAACCAAAATCGACAACCAATCCTGGGCTCTACTCTTTATTCTTTCGTTGCTGTGGGGTGGGTCCTTTGTCTTTATCGGCATTGCGGTGAAAGAGCTGCCGTCGCTGTTGATTGTGTTCGCCCGCGTTGGCCTGGCGGCCCTGTTCCTGCTGCCAGTTCATTGGCTGATGCAAGGCCACTTGCCGCGTGACCGCGCCAGTTGGGTAGCTTTTGCGGGCATGTCGCTGATGAACAACGTCGTGCCTTTTACACTCATAACCTATGGCCAGCATTCTGTGGCGGCAGGTCTGGCTTCGGTTGTAAATGCCACCACGCCCATGTTCGCGGCCGTGGTTTTGGCGATGGCAGGGGCTGAACAATTCACCGCCCGCAAGGCCGTCGCACTGGTGATGGGCTTGGGAGGTGTTGCAGTTCTGTGCGGTGTGACAACAGGCGATTTGAACCAGAACTTTCTGGCCATTGCCGCCATCCTCGCAGCGTCCGCCAGCTATGGCGTGTCGACACTCTGGGCCAAACGGCGCTTGCAGGGAATTCCACCTGTTACGTCTGCAACCTGTCAACTGATGGTGTCGACTGTTATCATGGCGGGCCTGGCGTTCGCCTTCTCCGAACCTGTGCTGTTGGTGCAAATCAGCGGCCAAACCTGGCTTGCCCTCGCTGGACTCGCATTGCTTTCGACGTCGCTGGCCTATCTCTTGTTCTTCCGCATCATCGCACGCGCCGGGGCTTCGGTTGTGGTCCTTGTCACCCTCATCATCCCCGTGACAGCGATCCTGTTGGGCAATTGGGTGCTGGGAGAAAGTTTGTTGCGCAACGAAATCATCGGCGCACTCATCATTGCGGCGTCACTGGTTGTCATTGATGGCCGGGTGTTCAACTACCTGAAAACCAAACCCGCATAAAAAAGGCCACCCGGAGGTGGCCTTTTTCAAAAGTGTAGTGGCGTTATGCCTGCTCTTCAGCGGCAGCATCAGCCTGGGCTTCATCGAACAGAGCCTCGGCTGCGGCCCGCACTTCCGCGCGGTCTGAGGCCGGACCTGTGAGAACTTCACCCCGCGATTGCGCGGCAGCTTCTTCTTCCGACCGGGCCACGTTCACCGAGACCTTGACCTGAACTTCCGGATGCAGCGAGACATCGACGCTATACATGCCGATGGTCTTGATCGGGCTTTGCAGCTCGATGTGATTGCGGGTGACGGCAACGCCTGTTTTGGCGGCCGCTGCTTCCGCGATATCACGCGGAGAAACCGATCCATAGAGCTGGCCCGATTCGCCAGCCTGGCGGATGATGACAAGGGTTTTGCCATCGACCTTCTTGGCATCGGTTTCGGCACCCTTGCGGGTTTCGGCGTTCTTGGCTTCCAGCACCACGCGCTGGCCTTCAAACTTGGCCTTGTTGGCATCATTGGCACGCAACGCCTTGCCACGCGGCAACAGGAAATTGCGGGCGTAACCGTCCTTGACCTTTACGGTTTCACCGAGATGGCCGAGTTTGGCAACGCGTTCGAGGAGAATGACTTGCATGTTCGTTCTCCCTTAGCCGATCACGTAGGGCAACAGGCCCAGAAAACGTGCGCGCTTGATGGCCCGCGCCAGTTCACGCTGCTTCTTTGTGGATACAGCTGAAATGCGGGCCGGAATGATCTTGCCGCGCTCCGAGATGTAGCGCTGCAACATGCGGATGTCCTTGTAGTCGATCTTGGGGGCGTTCGGGCCCGTGAACGGGCACGATTTGCGGCGGCGGAAAAACGGCCGGCGGGCTTGTTGTTCAGCCATCAGTTCAACTCCTCAAAATCTTCGCCATCTTCACGGCGGCGGTCTTCGCGGCGGCGCATCATCGCTGAGGGGCCAGGTTCCAGCGCTTCAACAGCAATGGTCATGAAACGGATGACATCTTCGTTGATCGACATCTGGCGCTCCATTTCGGCAACGGCAGCCGGTGGCGATGCGATGTTCATGTAGGCAAAATGCGCCTTGCGGTTTTTCTTGATCCGGTAGGTGAGGGACTTGATGCCCCAGCTTTCCACCTTCTCGACCTTGCCACCGCCAGCAGCGATGACACCCTTGAATTGCTCGACCAGCGCTTCAACCTGTGCCGGTGTTGCATCCTGGCGCACCAGGAATGTGTGTTCGTAAAAACCCATGGGGTTCCTTTCATGTTTCTCACAAAAAGCACGGGCGCAAAGCCTCCTTCAAACCAGGGAAAGGTTTGAAAGCTGATCATCGAAAGAGCGACAACACGAGAAGTCGTTGTTTTTCAACAACTAATGCCCAGTTCCCCAGACACCCTCCTGTACAGCCATCGGCCTGTGCTTTCGGATTGAGGGCGTTATGAAGGAAGGGGGCATGGAATGCAAGGGGAGCAGGAGAGTGACCAGGGCAATCGCTTGAACGTCGGGATTCCCAATCAGTCTGATATCTGATTCATGGTCGACCTCACTTTGAAGAGGTTTTGCCATGGCCCGACTTTCGC
>JAYVKC010000128.1:0-32290 GCA_043768765.1 Hyphomicrobiales bacterium
GAGGGGGTGGTGCAGCGCGGGCTGATGTTGCAGGTGACTCGCTGAACCGCCCCCTCATCCGGCGCGTTCCGCGCCACCTTCTCCCGCAAGGGGAGAAGGGAGGACCAAGAGGAGCACCCGTGACCGAACCCGTCCGTATGCTGACGAATTCAACCTTGAAAGGCGACAGAAACGTTCACAGCATTACCACGCGCGTCCCCACTGTCACCCGCGCGTACAAATCAATCACGTCCACGTTCAGCATGGCGATGCAGCCGGCGGTTTTGGCGCTGCCGATCTCGGTTGGTTTGGCCGCGCCATGAATGCGGTTCACGGTGTCGACATCGCCTTTGTACAAATAGAGAGCGCGTGCCCCCATGGGATTATCCGGGCCGCCGGGCATGCCGTTCTTGTGTTTGACCAGCGACGGGATTTGTTCGAGATGATACGGCGACGGGGTCCACACCGGCCATTCGGCCATGCGGTTGATCGTGACTTCGCCTACCCAGGCCTTGGCGGATTTGCCGACGGAAACGCCGTAGCGGGTGGCTGTGCCATTGCCGTTCACGAGATAAAGAAACTTCTGGCGCGGATCGACGACGATGGTGCCCGCGGGTTCCGCCGAAGCAAATTCAATCTGCCGCATGCGCCATTTGTAGGCCACGTCGTTGGCCTCTTTCCATTTCACCTTGAAGGGTTCTTCGGCCACGGCGGTTGTGGCAAATGGCAAGGTGGCGAGGCCAGTCAACACATTGCGGCGGGAGATGTGCACCATGGGTTCGCTATCCTATTTCTCGTAAGGGTTGGTGCCGCCGCGCATGACGAAGCGGATGGGCGTGCCGGCGAGGTCGAAATCCTGGCGCATGCCGTTCATGAGGTAACGGATATAGCTTTCGGGAAGTTTGCTCAACTGGTTGCCAAACAGTGCAAAAGTCGGCGGGCGGGCGGAGGCTTGCGTGATGTATTTGATTTTGATGCGGCGGCCGCTGGGGGCGGGAGGGGCGTTGCGTTGCACGATGGCTTCGAGCCAGCGGTTGAGCTTGCCAGTCGAAATGCGTTGGTTCCAGCGTTTGTCAGCAGCAATCACGGCCTTCATCAAAGTGTCGATGCCGCGGCCCTGTTTGGCAGACAAGGTGACGATGGCGAGGCCGCGAATATCCGGCAGCACATCTTCGATGTCGCTTTGCACGTCGCGGAGCTTCTTGTTCTTGTCCTCGACAGCATCCCATTTGTTGAGGGCCAGCACCACCGCCCTGCCCTCGCGTCCGATGAGATCACACAAGGTGAGGTCCTGGCGTTCGATGGGCAGTGTGGCGTCGAGCATCACCACCACACATTCGGCATAGCGGATGGCGTGCAGGGCATCACCCACGGCAAGTTTCTCCACCTTGGTTTGCACGCGCGACTTGCGACGCATGCCTGCCGTATCCCAAAGTTTGATCGCGCGCCCGCGCCAGTTCCAGTCACTGGATATCGAGTCGCGGGTAATGCCGGCTTCAGGGCCCGTCAACATGCGATCCTCTGCCAACATGGCATTTACCAGGGTGGATTTGCCAGCGTTGGGCTGGCCGATGATCGCAAGTTTGAGCGGGCGTTTGGGATTTGCATCGTCTGTTTCGGATTCTGGCGATTCGACCGGTGGTTCAGCTTTTTCAACCAGCGGGGCCAGTGTGTCATACAATTCATCCACGCCCTCACCATGTTCGGCGGAGAAGGCCACGGGATGGCCGAGACCGAGAGCGTAGGCGTCAGCCACATTTGCCAACACCGCGCGGGATTCGCATTTGTTGGCAATCAGGATGACCTTCTTGCCGAGCTTGCGGATTTTTTCAGCGTAGGTGCGGTCGTTGGGCGTGACACCGGCCCTGGCGTCAATGACAAACAAGATGATATCGGCAAGGTGTGCGGCTTCTTCCGATTGTTCGCTCATGCGCGCTTCGAGGGTGCCTTTCTTCGCAACGTCAAGGCCAGCGGTATCGAAGAGGCGGAATTCAATGTCAGCAATGCGGCCCGTCCCCTCGCGGCGGTCGCGGGTGACACCGGGTTGATCATCCACAAGTGCCAGGCGTTTGCCGATCAGGCGGTTGAACAGCGTCGATTTGCCGACGTTGGGGCGGCCCAGAATGGCGACCGTGAGCATTACTGGTCTCCGGACGTCTGCTCTTGATCAATCGGGGCCAAGCAGTTGGGGTCGTTTGGATCGCAAGGTGCATCAGCGGTTGGTGCATCCACCGTTGTTTGCTGTTCACCTGTCACGATGGGATCGCGCGCGGTTTGCTGGTCTGGCGGCAGCACATCTTCGCGCTGACCGGGCAAGACCGTGTCATCATTGCTGCCGGTCAGATTTTTCAATGCGGTGCAACCCGTCAACACCACTGTCATGGCCGCGATGACAAACGTATTGCGCCAGGATTTGGTCACGTTCATTTTGCGGACAATTTCGGGGCGATGAGCTGCACCATCATGGTGGCGCGTTGGCGCATGGCCGCAGGCGTTTCGGGATCAGCAACGATCGCATTCATATAGCGGTCGGCCATGGTCATGTCGCCGGTGCGCCAGGCAGCAAGACCAAAAATTTCACGGGCCTGGTGGCGCCAGGCGTTGCCTTCCTTGTCGTAGCGCCCGAGGCGGGTGAGCAATTCATCGGGTTTGGCGGTATCAACCAGCAGGTAGCCAGCGCGAATGCGGGCCACATCCTGCAACACAACCGGGTGGCTTGAATCGGCGGCAAATGCATCAAAGGCGGCAACAGCATTTTCGGTATCACCCTTGCTCGCCAACAGTGCTGCTTCTTCCAGTTTTGCAAGCTGGGCATAGCCGCCGTGGGTAACAGCTTTGAGTGCGGCTGAGGCATCGTCGTATTTTTTGGCCTCGGACTTCTTCAGCGCGTCAAAATACACAACCGCCGCCTGTTCCGACTGCTTTTGCTGGTAATATTGCCAGGCTTGAGTACCGCCGACGCCAGCAACCACGAGTGCCGCGACGCCCATGATCAAGGTGCCGAAGCGATCCCACAGTTTCTTGTACTCATCCTGGCGGACTTCCTCGTCCACTTCGCGGATCAGCGACTCATCCGTCACCTTTCGGCTCCTATTTTGAATTGGGGTTGGAGGTAGTTCAGGGGCGCGGCCAAATCAAGGCATTTCGGCCAGCGCTTCCCGGGCTCAATCCTTGACGTCGTAAGTGTGGGCCGGATCGGGAAAGCGGCGTTCGCGCACATCATCAGCATACATGGCGATGGCGTTTTCGATGGCGGCCCCCACTTTGCCAAATTCCTTGACGAACTTGGCGATGCGCGGGCTGAGACCCAGCATGTCTTCCATCACCAGGATTTGTCCGTCACAGGCGGCAGAGGCTCCGATGCCAATGGTGGGAATGGCCACCTGTTTGGTGATTTTGGCGGCGAGAGGTTCAGCGACCGCTTCCAGCACCATGGCGAAAGCCCCCGCTTCTTCGACGAGGCGGGCGTCCTCTTCAATGGCGGCCCACTGTTCCTTCTTGCGGCCTTGCGCCTTGAATCCACCGAGCACGTTGATGGATTGTGGTGTCAGGCCGATGTGGGCCATCACCGGCACGCCACGGTCGGTGAGAAAGCGGATGGTTTCGGCCATGCGCTTGCCGCCTTCCAGCTTGATAGCACCACATTCGGTTTCCTTGATCACACGGGCAGCGTTGCGAAAGGCCTGGGCCGGGCTTTCCTCATAGGTGCCAAAGGGCATGTCGACCACGACCAGCGCCTTCTTCGTGCCCCGCATCACAGCCCGGCCGTGCATGATCATGAGGTCCAATGGCACTGGCAACGTGGTCTCGAAGCCGTGCATCACCATGCCGAGCGAGTCACCCACCAGAAGGAAATCCACGTGCTTGTCGGCGATGGCAGCGGTATGGGCATGATAAGAAGTCAGGGAAACAATGGGTGCGCCACCCTTGCGGATCCGGATATCAGGTGCTGTCGTACGTTTCAGGAGAGCGGGCTGGGACATGCGAAGTTCCTAGCAGTTGCAGCATGTTGCTGCAACGCAACCTTTACCCAAGGGTCTATGATTTTTCGTCAACCGGTCAAGCTGAACACGGGCACCCCAACGAGCACACCATGAAGCTGGGCGAAAACGCCATAAAGGGCTATGCCAGAAAGCACTGAAATCAGGTTGTGCCCTGCGCGTTCATCACTTGGGACTTGTGTCTTGTTGACGTGAACCATCACGGCATGGGCAAGGGCTGCAAGCATCAGACCTGCGAAAAGAATGAAACTTGCCGCATCACCATTGGCAAGCAAGTGTCCGGTGCCCCAGAAAATGACTGCCAACGCCATGGGAAAACGCACCTGGTTGCGCCAACTGCCCCGAAACAAAAAAATTCCGATAAAGACGAAAGCCACAAGGGTTAGGGCGAAGTTCGCATGGCGACCCCAAAACGGTGGGTCGTACAGTTCGGGGCGATCCGCAAATCGGAATGCCCACAGCGCAATTATCAATGCTGCCAGCGAGGCTGCACCATAAAGAGGGCCAAAGGCAGATCCCAAGTTTGCGCGGAGCCGGGTCTTGAGATTGGGCAGGGCTGGGATCAGGTGCAGTCCAGCAAAGGCAGCAACCGCCAAGACAAGCCATGTCATCCGCTCACCGGTATACCGAGGACATAGGGGTGGAACAAAAAGGCGAAGACCAGATAGAGGACCAAGCCAACGCCAATGCCCCGCACATCATGTGACCATTTGTGATCGTGGACAGGCACTTTGCCGCGCGCCGTGCTCAGGATGATGTCAAGGATCGCGAGACCCAAAAACATCGAAAATATCCACACGACAACTGTTTCGCCATTGGCCAACAGGTGACCAATGGACCACAGTGCAATACCAATTGAAAATGGCTGCTTCACCGTTTTGGCAATGAAGCCCTTGCTTTGATTGGAAAAGATGAAAATGAAACCAACCAGCACCAGCAGCATGGTCAGGTGGCGGACACCGGCCCATGGTGTGTACAGGAGTTCGCCACTTTGGCGGCCTTGCCAATAAGACCATCCCAAAAGAATCAAGCCCACCAAAGCAATGAGCGAATACAGGCCCTTGTAGCGTTGTTCTCCCATGTTTTGGACAAGCTCGGCCCGCGCCGCAGGTGCCAACATGGAATACAAATGCACACCGGCAAACAGCGTGATGCCCGCATAAAGTGAAATCATGGCAAGACCTCCGCGTGCCATTGTAGGCGGCAATTGAAACAATTGGAACGGCCCAATGCCTAGTATACAGGTGCAAACCGCCGTGATAGATCACCGGGCGGAAGGCAAACAGGGCCAATAAAAACAAAGGTGCAGCATGAAACCCACTCTGATACTCGTAGGCGCGGACAAGGGCGGCGTCGGCAAGACCACCATTGCCCGGTCTTTGCTGGATTATTTCGCGCGCAAGAACGTGCTGACGCGGGCATTTGACACGGAGAACCCAAGGGGTTCGCTGCACCGTTTTTATCCTGCCATTACCGAAGTCATTGACCTCGCCAATGTCGCCCACCAGATGAAGGTGCTGGATACGATGGAAACGGCCAATGTGCCGGTTACCGTTGTTGACCTCAAGGCTGGCAATCTGTCTTATTCGCTTGACCTGTTTGAACGCATTGGCGTGCTTGATGCTGCGCGTAACGGGGTGTTCAATCTGGGATTGTTCCATGTCATCGGCTCATCGATCGCATCATTGGACGAAATCGGCGAGATTTCGAAATACCTCAGTGGCATCCAGTATGTGTTGGCGCGCAACTTCATCAACGAGACGAACTTCTTCGAGTGGGATGACACCACCTATCGCAAGTACTTTTCGACCATTCCCAAGACCCAGGAAATCGATGTTCCGAAGCTCAATGAGATGGCTTACGAGCAGATTGACGTGTCGGGTGTCACGTTCAAGGATTTCATCGACAACCGGGCGGCGGATGGATCGCAGGGACGTTTCTCATTCGTGTTGCGCGGCTACGTGCGCAAATGGTGTTCTGAAATCGATGAAGAGTATGGCCGCGTGAAGATGTTGCAGGACATCGCCTCTGGCGGCCGCCAGGGCTAGTCCGGGTCACCAGCCGTGGCAGAGCACCCCACGGTCTACATCATTGCATCGGACAACACCCGCAATGGCAAAACATTGCTGGCGCGGATGCTGGCAGACTATCTTTTGCTGGATGGGCACGACCCCTTCCTGATTGACACTGATGTGCCGGACGCTCCGTTGCGCACCTATTTCCCGGGGCGCACGCAAGTGGCCGACTTTGCCAACGTGCAGGGGCAAATGAAGATATTCGATACCATACTGGCCTCAACGGGCCGGGACTATGTGATAGACCTCAAGGCCGAACACACGCATGCCTTTTTCCAAACTGCGAACGAACTCAATTTCTCGGCAGAACTTGCAACGCACAAATTCCGCACGTTTGTGTTTTACATCGTCGACCATTCCCTCAGTTCACTGAATGCCTACAAATCACTGGTGCGCGGCTACAAGGCTGACTTGCATGTGCCGGTTCGCAACCTGTCGGTTGGATCAGCTCTTCCGGAAGGTGAAGGCGCGATGGACATTCCCGTGCTTTCGGAGGACCTGGTGCGGTTTGTGTCGCAGCGGCGCTTTTCGGTGCGACAATATGTACTTGGCGACCGGCAGAACATGCCGGACGAACTCGATATTGCTTTCAAGCGGTTTGTTTACGCGATGATGCAGTCTTTCACAGACCTTGAGCCGCTGGCAAGTTTGAAGCGGTTACGAATTTGATCGCGCACTACTCACCATAGGGAATCCAGATGTTTTTTACCTGTGTGGCGTGGCGCAGGTATTCGGTGCCTTCGGCTTGCGCGGAATTGAACCAGTCCATCATTCGGCCACCATTCACCCAAGTTGTTTTCAGGTTTCCTGCAGACGCCCGTTCCACTGCTGCCGATCCTTCGGCACTTCCATGAAACCAGAGTGCTGCCACTTCATCATGCTCGGCCAGCGTCTTTGCCAAATCATCAGTGGCACCTGTCACGATGTTCACAGTTCCGGCTGGCACATCAGAGGTTTCAAGCACTTGATAGAAGTCGGTGGCAATGAGTGGTTGCGTTTGTGACGGCACGATAACTGCCCTGTTGCCCATGGCCAATACGGGCATCAACAATGAAATCATGCCCAACAGTGGAGTGTGATCGCTACACACCAACCCCATGACACCAAACGGTTCATTGAATGCCAATGTTGTTTGGCGCTTGCTGTTGGTGGAATGGATGCGGCCATCATACTTGTCGGCGTGGGCGGCGTAGAAAAAAATGCGTTCAATGGTTGCTTCCACCTCGCGGCGGGCGTTGCTTGCATTTGCGCCCGCCAGTTTTAGCCGTCCAACAAATTCAGCAGCGCGCGCCGACAGGTTTTCGGCAATATAGAAAAGAACCTGGGCGCGGTTGTGGGCAGATGCCGACGACCAGCCGGATGCCTTGATCGCTGCCTCAACTGCGTTGCGGATGTCTTTTCGATTGCCAAGTGCGGCCTGGCCAATGACCTTGTTCTTGGCATTCATCACAGCATAGGAGTAACCGCTGTCAGCACGCGTTTGTTTGCCGCCGATGAAAAGTTTGGCGGTGCGATCAATTGTTGGCGTTCCGTTGTCTTGCGGCAACGCTACAGTGGAACCTTTGAGGCCTGGCACGGAAACTGCCTTTGTGGGTGTAGATGCCTTTTGCCAATCCGCCACCAGGTACTCATACAGCCCCTCGCGGCCACCTTCGCGGCCAAAACCGGATTCCTTGTAGCCGCCAAAGCCGGCTGCGGCATCAAACAGGTTGGTGCAGTTGATCCACACCACCCCAGCCTTCATGCGTGATGCGGTTTCCAATGCGACATTGATGTTTTCGGACCATATCGAAGCCGCCAGACCGTAACGCGTGTGGTTTGCCAGTATTGCTGCTTCTTCAAGTGTCCGAAATGTCATGGCTGCAATCACCGGGCCGAAAACCTCTTGCTGCATGACGGTGTTGCCGGGGCCACCATCAAGAAACAGTGATGGTGGATAATAGTTGCCCTTGGGTGGCAAGGCATGAACTGCCTGCACCACGGTGCCGCCTTCACTCTCGCCTTTTTTGATCAGTGCGGTGACGCGTTGCAGTTGGGTGTTTGACACCAGTGGCCCCATGTCAACGGATTTGTCCAATGGATCGCCAACACGCAGCGATTCCATGCGGACGCGGAGTTTGGCGATCAAGCGATCTGCAATTCCTTCCTGTACCAGCAGCCGCGTTCCGGCACAACAGACTTGCCCCTGGTTGAACCAAACTGCGTCGACCACACCTTCCACAGCAGCGTCGAGGTCGGCGTCTTCATGAACGATAAAAGGCGACTTGCCGCCGAGTTCCAGAGATATCTTTTTGCCGCTGCCAGCAGTTGAAACGCGAATGAGTTTGCCGACTTCGGTGGAACCGGTGAATGCGATCTTGTTGACATCCGGGTGTGCTACCAATGCCGCGCCGGTTTCACCATCACCGGTAATGATGTTGACCACGCCCTTTGGCAGTCCGGCCTCAATGCAAGCTTCGGCCAAGGCCAAGGCGGTGAGCGGCGTCAATTCCGCCGGTTTCAGCACGACGGTGTTACCGGCAGCCAGGGCTGGTGCAATTTTCCAGGCCAGCATGAGCAGCGGAAAATTCCATGGAATGATTTGTCCGCAAACGCCGAGCGGACCATAGCCCTTGAACTCCGTGGCGATGAGCTGCGCCCATCCGGCATGATGATAGAAATGACGCGCTACCAATGGCACATCGATGTCGCGGCTCTCGCGGATGGTTTTGCCACTGTCCATGGTTTCGAGCACAGCGAAAAAGCGCTCACGCTTTTGAATGTGGCGTGCGAGGGCATAGAGGTGTTTGGCACGAGAATGGCCGGGCAGTTTTGACCATGCAGGAAAGGCCTTGCGCGCCGCTTTCACGGCAGCGTCAACATCTGCAAGCGTGCCTTGCGGCACACGGCCGAGGCGTGAACCATCTGCGGGGTTGTCCACGTCAATCCACTTTTTTGCGGTTGAAGGCACGAATGCGCCATTGATGAAGTGGCCAAAGCCTTCCGCATGACGGGTCAGCCATTCCTTTACGTGGGTGTTCTGTTCCGGAGAGGGACCGTAGTCCATGGATTCGAGAATGTCTGTTACACTTGGCATGGGCAATCCTCAGGCAAGGGCGTGGTGGGACAAGGCGCTGTAACGGCCTGTGAGATGGTGTTCGAGTTGGCGCTCAATGTCGGCCAACAGTGACGATGCGCCAATGCGGAACAGGTCGGGCTCAAGCCACGGGCGACCCAGTTCTTCCTTCATCAAAATCTGCCAGTTCAGGGCATCCTTGGCAGTCCGCAGGCCACCGGCGGGTTTAAAGCCGATGCGGAAACCGGTGTGTTCATGGTAGTCGCGCAAGGCCCGCACCATGGTGAGGCTTACGGGCAATGTGGCATTGACATCTTCCTTGCCGGTTGACGTTTTTATGAAGTCGGCACCGGCCTGCATGGCCACCATGGAGGCCTTGTAGACATTGCGCAGGGTCTTGAGATCACCGGTTGCGAGTATAGCTTTCAAATGTGCGGACCCGCAGGCTTCGCGCATGGCGGCAATCTCGTCGTAGAGTGCCTGCCAGTTTTGCGTCAACACCTGTTCGCGAAACACCACGATATCAATTTCCTCGGCCCCCTGCTCCACCGCCCAGCGGATTTCTGACAGGCGGATGGAAAGTGGCGTCAATCCAGCGGGAAATCCCGTGGCCACTGACGCCACAGGAATGCCTGATCCGCGCAGTGCCTTTACCGCATACGGGACCATGGCGGGATAGACACAGACCGCGCCGACTTTTGGCGGTTTGGCCGCAAGACCCAGCCTGTCGACAATGTCGTCGCGCAAGGGCCGCATGGCCTTGGCACAAAGGCGTTGCACCCGGCCTGCGGTATCGTCGCCCGCGAGTGTGGTGAGGTCCATGCATTGCAATGCTTTCACAAGCCATGCTGCCTGGTATTCCTTTTTTACGCTGCGGCGTGTGACCAAGGTGGCGGCGCGCCTTTCGGCTGCCGAGGTGTTCACGCGCGCACCCTCGAACCATGGCAAGTTCAATGCTGTGCCGGAATTACGCGCGTGCGAGTTTCGGACATCGTGCTGGCTTTGCATTTTCATCGTCATGTTTGTCAGCCACCTTTGCGCTGTCCGTCAATACCCACACGTATCATGGTTTGGGTGGTGTTGGTAAGCTGCATGGGATGGCATTGGCGGGTAAGTTGCTGCACAATGGGCCTACTTGAGAGCGGGGCACCATGGCACTTGTCGACTTTCTGAACCTGCGCCCTGTGGGCAAGACCATAGTCGACCTCGATACGCCTGTCCCGATTATTGACATCTCGATTGTGGAGCAAAACGTTTCGCGCTGGCAAAACCGTTGCAACCAACTCGGACTTGCCAACCGTCCGCACATCAAAACCCACAAGCTGGTGGGTCTGGCAAAGTATCAAATGGCACAAGGTGCCAAAGGTATTACGGTGCAAAAACTGGGTGAGGCTGAAATCATGGCCGATGCCGGCATCACTGACATGTTGTTGACCTTCAACGTCGTCGGCGGAATGAAAGTCCGTCGACTTTCCGCATTGGCACGCCGCACCGACATTTCCACTATGGCCGACAACACGGCTGTCATTGAAAACATTGCGGCAGCTGCCAAGGATGCGGGCCGTACCATCAGCGTGCTGGTGGAATGTGACACAGGTGCTGGCCGCAACGGTGTGAAGTCGCCAGCGGCGGCGGTGCAACTGGCGCAGGTGATTGACAAGACCGCAGGTTTGCGGTTTGGCGGGCTGATGACTTACCCAGCCATCGGCACGCGGCAAGCAACGCAAGACTTCCTCATGGATGCGCGCGATCGATGCTTGGGTGCAGGGCTCGATGTTGGCATCATTTCAACTGGCGGTTCACCGGACATGTGGAAAGACGAGGGATTGTCCGGACTAACCGAATACCGGGCCGGCACCTATGTTTACTTCGACCGTTCGCTTGTCGCCAAGGGCACGTGTGGTTTTGATGATTGTGCGTTGAGCGTTCTTGCCACGGTTGTGAGCAGACCAACAGGATCACGTGCCATCATTGATGCCGGCACCAAGGCGCTGACAAGTGATCTTCTCGGGCTGGAAGGATATGGCGTTGTGCACGGTTTGGGCGACGCCAAAGTTTATGCGGCCAGCGAAGAGCACGGCTTTCTTGACATTTCCCACCTGGACCAAAAACCAAATGTCGGCGACCATGTACGGATCACGCCCAACCATGTCTGTCCCGTCAGCAATCTCTTTGATGAAGTAGTGTTTGTCGACGGTGACGCGGTGTTAGGAGCCGTCAAAGTGGATGCGCGGGGGATGGTGCGGTAGAGTACTCGTTGTTTGTTAGTAATCCATTAGGCAGCTGGATGGTTGAGCAGGCAGGTCGCTCACTCCCACTCGATCGTTCCCGGTGGTTTGCTGGTGACGTCGTACACAA
This sequence comes from Hyphomicrobiales bacterium, assembly GCA_043768765.1. Taxonomy (GTDB): domain Bacteria; phylum Pseudomonadota; class Alphaproteobacteria; order Rhizobiales; family Aestuariivirgaceae; genus Aestuariivirga. Next base: position 11,469 of record JAYVKC010000128.1, read on the forward strand.
CCCGTGACACGCCTTTCACTTCGTTGATGATCCGGGTTGCGGTGCGGCCGAGGAAGTCCATGTTGAAGGGATAGAAATCGGCGGTCATGCCATCCACAGACGTCACCGCGCGCAGGGCCAGCACCCGGTCGTAGGTGCGGCTGTCGCCCATCACGCCGACGGTTTGGACCGGCAACAGCACTGAAAAGGCCTGCCAAATATTGTCGTACAAACCGGCCTTGCGGATTTCATCGATGTAAATGGCATCGGCTTTTTGCAGGATGGCGAGTTTTTCGCGCGTAACGCCCCCCGGAAGCCGGATTGCGAGTCCAGGACCTGGAAAGGGATGGCGGCCAATGAAATGTGCAGGCAATCCAAGCTCTTGCCCGAGCTTTCGCACTTCATCTTTGAACAGTTCCCGCAGCGGCTCGACCAGTTTCATGTTCATGCGGTCGGGCAAGCCGCCGACATTGTGGTGCGACTTGATGGTAACGGATGGACCGCCGGTAAAGGACACGCTTTCGATGACATCTGGATAAAGCGTGCCTTGCGCCAGAAAATCCGCACCACCAATCTTCTTTGCCTCGCGCTCGAAAACATCGATGAACAAGCGGCCAATGGTTTTGCGTTTGGATTCGGGATCGGCCTCGCCTTGCAGGGCGCTGATGAACTCGTCACTGGCATCGACATGGACAAGCGGCAGGTTGTAGTGCTCGCGGAACATTTGCACCACGTCACGCGCTTCATTGAGGCGCATCAAGCCGTGATCAACCAGCACGCAAGTGAGTTGGTCGCCGATGGCTTCGTGGATCAATACTGCGGCCACGGATGAATCGACACCGCCGGATAGCCCACACAGCACTTTCCCCTTGCCCACTTGCTGCCGAATGCGCGCCACCGCTTCCGCACGGAACGCCTTCATCGACCAGTCGCCCGTGCAGCCAGCGATGTTCACCACAAAATTTCGGATGAGCTTCGCGCCATCGGGTGTGTGCACCACTTCCGGGTGGAACATGGTGGTATAGATGCGCCGCACTTCATCTGTCGCTATTGCAAACGGCGCATTTTCCGATGACGCCTTCACCGTGAATCCCGGCGGCAGTTTCGTCACGCGGTCACCGTGGCTCATCCACACCGGGTGGCGCTCGCCGACATCCCACAGGCCTTCAAACAATGCGCTGGTTTCGTGGATGACAATGTCAGCGCGGCCGAATTCCGCAGCATGGCCGCCTTCAACAACACCACCCAATTGAACTGCTGTGGTTTGTTGACCATAGCAGATCGACAAGACTGGAATGCCAGCTTCAAACACGTCCTGTGGCGCGCGCGGGCTGCCGTTGCGGGTTACCGAATCGGGGCCACCAGACAAAATCACGGCCTTGGGTTTCAGCCGCGCAAAGGCGGCCGCTGATTTCTGATATGGCACGATCTCGGAAAGCACGCCAATCTCGCGCACCCGCCGCGCAATCAGCTGGGTCACCTGCGAGCCGAAATCAATAATCAAGATCGTATCATGCATGCCAGCCGAATAGGCGATGCTCCACCATAGCGCAAGTCAGCTACGAACCGATGAGAATATCCCACAGCAGCTTGATATTGAGTGCAATAATGATTGCGGCAATCACAGCAGCCAGCGCTGTCAGCCATCCAGGTGCCGCCAGTGCGCCCATTTTCACCCGGTTGCGGGTAAACATGACCAACGGTACAATGGCAAAGGGCAACTGAAACGCCAAGATGACCTGGCTCAGGATCAACAGCAAACCTGTTCCCTCTGCGCCATAGTAAATCGTGACTGCCGATGCCGGCACGATTGCCACCATGCGGGTGAACAGGCGGCGCAACCAGGCGGGAAGCCTGATGTTGAGGAACCCCTCCATGACAATCTGTCCTGCGAGTGTTGCGGTAACGGTGGAGTTCAGGCCGCAGCACAGCAAGGCAATCGCAAACAGTTTGGGAGCCAAAAGTGATCCCATCAAGGGTGCCAACATGCCGTGGGCTTCACCCAGATCCGACATGTCGAATTGCCCAACCCGATGAAATGTTGCCGCGGCGAGTATCAAAAGCGAAGCATTGACCAACAGTGCGAACATCAGGGCGACGGTTGAATCAACAGTAGCCATGGCCAGCGCCGATTTTTTTTCCGGCAAACTTGAACCGTAATCGCGGGTCTGTACCACGCCGGAATGCAAATAGAGATTATGCGGCATGACGGTGGCACCGATGATGCCAAGGGCGAGATACAGCATGTCGGGGTTGCGCACGATATCGACAGTGGGTGCAAAGCCCTTGATTACGTCGCCCCAAACAGGATCTGCCATGGCGATTTGCACAAAGAAACTGGCGAAGATGACGCCGAGGAGTGTTATCACGAATGCTTCCACCCAGCGGAACCCCAGACGCTGCAACAGCAGAATGACAAAAACGTCGAGTGCGGTGATGATGACACCGATTTCGAGCGGTATGCCAAACAGCAGGTTGAGGCCAATTGCGGTGCCCACCACTTCAGCGATGTCAGTGGCGATAATGGCAATTTCCGCAAATGCCCACAGGACAAGCGCCACTGGTTTGGGAAATGCGTCGCGGCAGGCTTGAGCCAGGTCGCGGCCACTCGCAATGGCCAAGCGGGCGCACAGCGATTGCAAAATGATGGCCATGATGTTGGAGAGCAGCGCCACAAACAGCAGCGTGTACCCAAATTTGGCACCACCGGCGATCGACGTCGCCCAGTTGCCGGGGTCCATATAACCGACAGAGACCAGGTAACCTGGCCCTACAAATGCAAGGAACCGGCGCCACCAGCTGCCGGTTTTCGCCACCGGAACGGTGCGAAACACATCCATGAGTGATGGTTCGCCACGCGCGTTCAACCAACCCTTGGCCGTTGTGTCCGACATAAAGTTTAGCCTTTGCTAAACCTGACATTAGCATTGGCGTCAAAACTTGCAATAGGCTAAATTCTGGACTGCATTCAGGAGGTTCTCGTGCCAGTCAACAGCCGCGCCAAACGCCGGATTCCCTCGGCCAAGTTGCGTTCGGCTGCCTTCAAGCGCACGCGGGCCGACCACCAGGTTGAGTTGGTGCAGGACTATGTGGAACTGATTGCCGAGCTTATTGATGAGAAACACGAAGCCCGTGGTTCAGATGTGGCATTGCGCCTGGGTGTGGCAAATGCGACCGTGGTGAAGATGTTAAAGCGCCTATCGGACCAGGGCTTGGTGACACAGGAGCCGTACCGCGCGATTTTCCTGACTGGGGAAGGCTGGAAACTGGCGGATGATGGCAAACGGCGGCATCAAATTGTTGAAAAATTCCTGCTGGCGCTGGGGCTGTCAACGGAGACCGCCCGCATCGATTCAGAAGGCATCGAGCATCACGTGAGCGAGGAAACGCTGAAGGCCATGGGGCGTTTCATCATCAAGTCGGGGATTTGACCATTACGGCGACGAAAAAGCCATCCGTGCCGTGGGAGAACGGCGTCATCAACAATGTATCAGTTCGGCCATCAGCACTTGCCGGCGGTGCAGCGGTGGACACGGCCCGCCATTGCTCCGTGTACGGAATGAGTTTCAACAGTGGATTGGCAGACAGGAAGTTGTTGACCTGATCTGTATTTTCTTCCGACAGCACGGAACACGTTGCGTATACCAGCCGTCCGCCGGGTTTGAGCAATGCAGCACCGCGTTTCAAAACATCGCGCTGGTCTTTTTGGCGCTGCTCCAATGTTGCGGGTTTCAGTTTCCACTTGGCATCAGGCTTGCGGCGCCAAGAGCCGGTGCCGGTGCATGGCGCATCGATAAACACGCAATCGAACCCGCCAAGGTGTTCCAGGTTGGAGCCGTCTTCCGCCGCTAGAACGTCTGCGCAGTTCACCCCTGCTCGCGTGATGCGTTCAAAGATTGGGCGCAGACGGCGGCGGTCAACGTCATGCGCCACCAGTTTGCCCGTGTTGTTCAACATAGCGGCAAGAGCGAGCGACTTGCCACCTGCGCCGGCACAGATATCGGCAACAGTTTCACCCGGTGTTACATTGGACAGAAGGGCCGCCATTTGCGAGGCGGCATCTTGCACTTCAAACCATCCAAGTCCGTGAGCGGGTTCCGCCTCGACGCTGATGTGCCTGGAGTCGTGTGGTGGTGCTGCAATGCGCAGGGCCCATGGTGAAAGTGGTCCTTCTACGGGATAAAAACGCGCCAATGCCTTCAGCACTTGCTCGCGCGTGGCCTTCAGGGTGTTGACGCGAAGGTCAATGGGTGCGCGGTCTGCCAGAGCTTGCATTTCAGCGACAAGCTTTTCGGCAAACACACGGGTGAGTGACGGCGCCAGCCATTCGGGAAAATCGCCTGCGATATGGGGAAGTGTTGAGACTTGTTCACTGTTCAGTTGACTGGATTCGGCGCTGGTCAAAGCGCCAGGTCCGTGCTGTTCGTTGACAATTGCCGCAATGTCGTCGACGGACATATTCCACACACTGCGCAGTGTACCAAGGACCAAGCCGCGCGGTTGGTCACTGCCACTGCGGAACGCCGCGCTGTTTTTGTGGCGCAATGCATCATAGACGAGCGTGCCAATGGCGTGGCGATCACCCGAACCGGCAAAGCGGTGGGATTTGCCCCAATCTCTCAGTGCTTCGGACGCCGGTTGGTGGCGCGTTAGCACCGCTTCGAGGACTTCTATTGCAGCAGCCACCCGGCCCGGCAGTCGCATGCTGTCACCCGAACACGAAATGGCGCGCGGCAAACCACAGCCACATCACGATCAGAGCAATAAAACCCGCGAGATAAAAATAGAAACGCTGCGGAAGCGTGTTGGCACCGACATGGTTGATGGCATGCAACGCACGTGACACCAAAAAAGTCCATGAAAGCCAAACCAGCAAACGGTCCACCGTTCCGGTGATCAAGATGAACGCCACACAGGCGTACCAGAAAACCGGCAGCTGAAACTGGTTGTTGAAATTGTCACCGAATTTTTTGATGTGCTGCGGGTAGCCATTGCTGTTGTTGATGATGTCCGAGTGTTTGAACTCACGATTTGCGCCGCCCCGAAAGCGGGCGCGGCCCATCAACACACCTATCGCAAAAGTCATCATCACGTGAAGGACAATTGGCAACAACAACCATTTTTCAAGAGTCATCAGGACATCCGTTGATAGTTCGGCGCCTCGCGCGTGATCATCACATCATGCGCGTGGCTTTCACGCAGCCCAGCTCCTGTGATACGCACAAACTGCACTTTGGATTGCAACTCGGCGATGGTGCCTGCGCCGACATATCCCATGGCGGCGCGCAAGCCGCCCACCAATTGATGCAGCACATGCGACACCGGTCCCTTGAACGGCACTTGTCCTTCAATGCCTTCGGGCACGAGTTTCAATGTATTGCCGACATCCTGCTGGAAATAGCGGTCGGCTGACCCTCGCGCCATGGCACCCACCGAGCCCATGCCACGGTAAGACTTATAGGAGCGGCCATCGTAGAGGTAGACCTCACCGGGACTTTCATCGGTGCCTGCCAGCAGTGAACCGATCATCACCACGCCTGCCCCTGCCGCAAGCGCCTTTGCCATGTCACCCGACAGTTTGATGCCGCCGTCAGCAATCACTGGCACGCCGGATTTCATGCCTTGCTCTGCGCATTCGATCACGGCGGAAAATTGTGGCACGCCCACACCTGCCACAACACGGGTGGTGCAAATGCTGCCGGGTCCGATACCGATTTTCACCGCATCTGCGCCTGCATCGATCAAGGCCTGCACGGCCTCGGCAGTCGCCACGTTGCCCGCGATGATCTGCACCTTGTTGGAGAGTTTCTTGATCCGGGTGACTTGCGCCAATACATTGGCAGAATGGCCATGGGCCGTATCGACGACGATCACATCGACGCCAGCATCAATGAGCAATCCGGCGCGCTCGTGGCCGTTGTCACCAATCCCGGTCGCAGCAGCCACCAGCAGGCGTTCTTTTTCATCTTTCGACGCCAGTGGATGGTCAGCGGCCTTTTCCATGTCGTTGACCGTGATCAGCCCCATGCAATGGCCGGCATCATCAATCACAACCAGTTTTTCGATACGGTGCTTGTGTAAAAGTTTTCTGGCATCGGCGCGGTCCACACCTTCGCGCACTGTCACCAGCTTGCGGGTCATGAGATCGCCGACACGCAGATTGAGGTCAGTTGCAAAACGCACATCGCGATTGGTGATGATGCCTTCCAACTTTCCTGTTTCGCTTACCACCGGAATGCCGGAAATCCTGTGGCGTTCCTTGATGGCTTTCAGATCGCCCAGTGTTGCGTCCGGTGAAATCGTAATGGGGTTCACCACCATGCCGCTTTCAAAACGTTTGACCTGGCGCACGTGGTCGGCCTGGGCCGCGGGTTCGAGATTTTTGTGGATCACGCCAAGGCCACCGGCTTGCGCCATGGCGATGGCCATCGGCGCTTCGGTCACTGTATCCATGGCGGCGGACATTACAGGGATGGCGAGTTCGATTGTTTTGGTCAGTCTGGTGCGGGTCGAGACTTCGGTCGGCAAGACGGACGAAGCACCGGGCTTCATCAGCACATCATCAAACGCCAGATACTCGGGGAATTCGCGGGCCATGTGCCAACCCTTCTCTAAAACACGGGATTCGTGAGGTTGACGCTGGCCCTTAACACCGGGGTTGGCGGCGAAGCAAGCAGCTATTTGTTGCCTTTAAATCCCGTCGCCAACACAAACAGTTCGGCGGAGTCATCCCGGCTGGCCATGGGTTTGACGTGGCGTACGGTGGTGAAGCTTTGCTTCATGCTGCGCAGGAGGTCGGTTTCGGTTCCGCCGCGCAAAACCTTGGCGAGGTAGATGCCGCCGGGCTTCAGCACCTGGCGGGCAAAGTCAAAACCGGCTTCGGCCAGTTCCATGATCTGGATGTGATCGGTCTGGCGGTGGCCGGTGGCGTGCGAGGCCATGTCGGAAATTACCGCATCGGCCTGGCCACCGAGTGCGGCCGTCAACACATCGGGTGCATCGGCGTCGAGAAAATCCTTCTTGAAAATGGTCACACCCGGCAATTCATCCATGCCGTGCATGTCAATGGCAACCACCCTGCCCTTGCCGTCGACTGATTTCACACGGGCGGCTGAAACCTGGCTCCAGCCGCCAGGGGCAGCACCCAAGTCCACAATGTAGCCACCGGATTTCAAAAACTTGTATTTGTCATCGATCTCCGTCAACTTGAAAGCGGCGCGCGAACGGTAGCCGAGTTTTTTGGCTTCGTGGACGTAAGGATCGTTGAGCTGGCGCTCCAGCCAGGCTTTTTGTGAAACAGTGCGTTCCTTGCCCTTTTTCAGGCGCACCTTGAGCTGACGGCCACCGCCCAGCGCGTTGCGGCTTCCTGGTCTGCTCATGTTGTTGCAACCTGCATCAATTCGGCGAGCATGCCTTCGCGCAGGCCCCGGTCGGCGACGCGGATGCGTTGAGCGGGAAATGCTTCGCGTACTTCTTCGAGGATGGCACAGCCCGCCAGAACAAGGTCGGCCCGTTCCCGGCCAATGCACCCGTTTTCGATGCGTTGCTGGTAAGACATGGCCAGCAACCTGCCTGTCACTTCCTCCACGGCGGCGGAGGTCATCCAGCAGCCATCCACCCTGGACCGGTCATAATGCCGCAAACCCAAATGTACGCCTGCGATGGTCGTCACGGTACCAGACGTTCCCAAGAGGTGGGACGGTACAGTGCGTCCACCTGTGCGGGCGGCAATACTTTGTACAAAGGGTTGAAGAAGCAGGCGCACGTCAGCTCGCATTTCCTCAAACTTTGCCGGGCTTACGCTGGTTCCGCCGCCCACGCGCTCGGACAGGGTGACCACACCGGCCGGGAGCGACGTCCAGGCCTTGAGTGCAAAACCTTGCAGTGGATGGCGCTCCATCCACATCACTTCGGTGGAACCGCCACCGATGTCGAAGATCACCGCATCGTCAGCGTCGGCGTCAATCAAGGGGGCTGCACCAAGGGCTGCGAGGTTTGCTTCCGTTTCGCGGTTGATTATCTCGAGCTTGAGGCCCGTCTCCCTTTCCACTCGGGTAACAAACGCCGCACCGTTTCCGGCCAAGCGGCAGGCTTCCGTCGCGATCAGGCGCTGCTTTACAATGCCATGCCACACTAGTTTGTTGGCACAAACGCGCAAGGCATCAAGGGTGCGGTCCATGGCTGGCTGGCTCAGCTCACCGGACAATCCCAAGCCCTCACCCAACCGCACGATGCGGGAAAACGCATCGACCACGTCGTAGCCCCCGGGTTTTGCGGCCGCAATGAGGAGTCGGCAATTGTTGGTGCCGAGGTCGAGTGCCGCATAAGCATCACCGGGAACCATACCTTCCCGGTGCCTGGCCATTTGGCGGGGATTGAATCGCTTGCGGCTCCGGCCATAGGGCGGAGCGAGTGCGGCCACAGCTCGATTCTCATCGGCGGGATTCCGGCCCTCAGACGCGTCCACAATTACCTTCCGGGCCGACGGGCTGCAGCGGTTGCGCACGCTGTCCGAAAACCGCAAATCATTTCGTTGACGAAGATTCTATCACGGCCAGAAGCTGGCTGTAACAGCTATTTTTGCATTGGCCACCGGCATGCCTTACTGCCCTGTTAACCCCAAATTGAGGGTCGCTGCCGAATAACCAGCTATCTGGGGCTGTTTGTAACAATGCGCACATTTGGCAATCGCTGGTTTCGTGAAGGGTCGCTGTTGGCGGAATACGCTGACCAGTTTGGCCAGGGTGTGCGCAACCAGCGGCAATCAATCGCGTTGGAAGCAGCGAAAGTCGACGCCGAACTCGCATCGAAAGCGAAGTCGGAATTCATTGCCAACATGAGCCATGAATTGCGCACCCCCCTCAACGCCATCATCGGGTTTTCGGACATGTTGGCAACGCGGACAGTTGTTGATCCCGAGAAAGTCCCGCAGTACGCCATGTACATTCGCGAAGCGGCGGAACATTTGCTGGCGCTCATCAATGGCATTCTGGATGTGTCAAAAATCCAGGCCGGAAAGCTCAGTGTTGACCTCGAGCCAACGGCGCTTGACCATATCATCGAGTCTTGCCTCCTGATCACGGATGCCAAGGCCAAGGAAAAGAACATCGCGGTCGAAAATGGCGTGGCCAAGAGCTTGCCGCTGCTGCTGGCCGATCCATTGCGGTTGAAACAGATTTTGATCAATCTTTTGAGCAATGCCGTGAAGTTCACACCCGAGTGGGGCCGCATTCGAATTGAAACGAGCACCAAATTTGAGGGGTTTGTGACCATCAGCGTGAGTGACACAGGCCCTGGCATGAACAGTGATGAAGTAGACACGGCTTTGCGCCCTTTCGGCCAGGTTGATGCCGGATTCAACAAGCGCCACGAAGGCACTGGCCTAGGCCTGCCGATCGCATTGGCCCTGACGCGATTGCACGGTGGCGAACTGAATGTCCAGTCGGCCCGGGGAGCTGGCACGTGCGTTGCCATACACATTCCGCTGGCGGCCCATCCCCATAGCCAGCATCCGCCTGCCCTTCGATTGAACTGAGAGCGAAATACAACCATGACAGCCCAACCCATGCCAATCGCTGCCGCCACAGCCGCCATGCAACATTCACCTGAGGGGCAAGCACCACTTGCAGCCGAGGGCGAGCGCATGGGCCGCATCGTGGCGGTGACGGGTGCTCATGCCATCATCTTGCTCGATGCCCAGGACGGGGTGTTCGGCAGTGCGCCGAAGGGTGCTGAAATCGGCAACCTGATGAAAGTGGACACGCCAACCACCATCACGTTGGCCCTGGTTTCCGCACTCAGTTCGCCTGCCCCCTCGCATGGGTCGGGTGACAAGGAATTGCGCATTGTCGAAGTGGAGTTCATCGGCGAACTGCCCAAGGGGCAAGATGGCCAGCCCAAGAATTTCCGGCGCGGTGTTTCCAGCTATCCTTCGCTGGGCGATCCAGTCTACCGGGCCACGCGGCCAGAACTCAGCAAGGCCTACGCCTGTGATACCGAAGCCGGCATCCGTGTCGGCTGCATTCAGCAAGACCCGACCATTCCTGCCATGGTCAAGATCGACGAAATGCTTGGCAAGCACTTTGCCATTCTGGGCACGACGGGTACCGGCAAATCCTGTTCGGTTGCCCTGATCCTGCGACGCATTCTGGAAAAGAATCCGCAAGCCCATATCTTGTTGCTCGATGTGCACCGGGAATATGCGCAATCGTTCCGTGGCATGGCGGAAATCATCACGCCCGACAACATGAGCCTGCCGTTCTGGCTGCTCAACTTCGATGAAGCGGTTGAAATCCTTGTTGGCCAACAGAACAACCGTGACGCTGATATCGAAATCCTGCGCGATCTCATTCCCATTGCCAAGGCGCGCTACATGGCAAACCAGCGGCGCGACAAGACGGGTGCCCTCAGCCGGCCCAACCTCGTGGAAGTGAACAACATCGGTGTTGATACACCCATTCCGTTCCGTACATCTGATCTTGTCGGTGTGCTGGAGGAATACATTGGCAAGCTGGATTTGCGTGGCGAACTGGCTCCCTACAAGCGGCTGAAGGCGAAACTGGAATCGGTCTCGCGCGACCCGCGCTACAGTTTCATGTTCGGCAGCCTCACGGTGCAGGACAACATGGCACAGGTGCTGGCGCGGATTTTCCGCATTCCCGTCGCCGGACGCCCCATTGCGATACTTGAACTGGGTGGCTTGCCATCTGAAATCATCAACGTTGTGGTTTCAGTGTTGGCGCGGCTGGCGTTTGACTTTGGCGTGTGGAGTGCAGGCAAGGTGCCCATCACTTTCGTATGTGAAGAGGCCCACCGCTACGTTCCCAACGACAAGACCCTGGGCTTTGAGCCCACCAAACGGGCCATTTCGAAGATTGCCAAGGAAGGCCGAAAGTATGGCGTTTCATTGTGCATCGTGACACAGCGTCCGGCGGAACTTGATCCCACGATCCTGTCGCAATGCAATACGGTGTTCAGCTTGCGGCTCACCAACGAGCGCGACCAGGAAATCCTGAAAGCCGGCATTTCGGATGCGGCAGCAAGCTTGTTGGAATTCATGCCGACCATGGGTACCGGTGAAGCCGTTACCTTTGGCGAAGGTGTGGCGCTGCCGACGCGCATCAAGTTTGACATGTTGCCCGCCGATGAATTGCCGCGTTCGACGACGGCTTCTTTCTCCAAGAATTGGGCCAAGGACCTGCCAGACGATTCCTTTCTGCAGGAGGTCGTCAACCGTTGGCGGGCGCAAACCTACAATCCGGATTCCATCGGCTATTCGCTGGAAGCCGGGACAGAGGCGGCGGCACCAGCGGCGATCTCTCCCACTTCCGCTCCCGTGGCACAGCCAACTGTCGCCCCAATGCCGCCACCGCCTGCGGCAGCGCCACGGCCTTCCATCCGGCGTGACACGTCGGGACAGAGTTTCGGCCAACAGCCGCAAGTCGCGCCCAAGCCGCAGGCCCAGCCGGACCAACCCCAGCAAAGCCTCGCCAGCCTGATCAAGCAATTCAGACCGAACTGAAACCCTTGCACTTCGGTGGCGCGGCGGCTAACCCATCACGCACACTGGTGGGGGATCGGCTAACGGTAGGCCCTCAGACTCTGACTCTGATTGTCTAGGTTCGAATCCTAGTCCCCCAGCCAAATTCTGCTCGGACCCATTTTGATGCGCATTTTTTTGTTGGTTATCTTGTGGGTGCTGGCTTCGGCTGTGCCGGCGACAACGGCTCCCCACACACCCAGGATCGTCGTTGCCACGCGGGTGCTGCCGCCGTTTGTGATGAAAGACGGCGCTGGCTACACCGGGTTTTCCGCCATGTTGTGGTCGGCGTTGGCCAAGGAAGCAGGCATTATTTACACGTGGAAAGAGGTGACCAACGTCAAGGAAATTCTGGCTGCGGTGGATAGTGACGAGGCGCAAGCCGCGATTGCCGCCATTTCAATCACGGCCGACCGCGAAGCACGTTTTGAATTTTCGCAGCCGATGTTCGAGAGTGGTTTGCAGATCATGGTGCCAGCGGGTGCGAGTTCCGGATTTGGCTGGCGCAACTTGTCATCCATGTTCACCAGCGGGGCCCTGCCCGCCATGATGGCGCTGTTGGCAGGGCTGGTTCTGGTCCCGGCGCATGTGGTTTGGCTGGCGGAACGCAAGCATGCAACGCCGTTGTTTGCGCGAGATTACATCCCCGGCATTTTCCATGCGATCTGGTGGGCGACGGGGGCCACGGCGGGGCAGCAGCCCGATATTCCGCGTTCGGGGTTGGGCCGGGTGCTTTCTGGCATATCGATCCTTATAAGTGTCATTTTCCTCGCGTTTTTTACCGCCGCACTGACGGCGTCTATCACTGTTGGACAGCTGCGTGGTGAAATCGAGAATGTCAGTGATTTGCCTGGCAAGCGGGTAGGTACGACCACCGGCTCAACGACTTTCAAGTACCTCACGGACCGCGACATTCAACCAGTGGCTTTTGAGCGGATCGAAGAGGCTTTCCGGGCGCTTGAACTGGGCAAGCTGGACGCTGTGGTTTTTGATGCACCCGTTTTGCTTTATCATGTGGCAACTGCGGGCCGGGGCAAAGTGCGGGTTGTGGGACAGGTGTTTCGCCGGGAGAATTATGGCATTTTGTTTCCGCCCGGATCGCCGGTACGCAAGATTGTCAATGCAGCACTCCTCAAGATGCGGGAAGATGGTTCCTATGATGCGCTTTATGAACGCTGGTTTGGCATCACGTTGGCAAATTAACCTGATGACAGCAAAGTGCGCAGAGGTGTAACTTGATGGTTCAGTGCCCCCGACCTCTCGAGGCTGGGGGCAGACCGTGTGGCCTGCCGCGCATTGTTTGCAATGCCGGGAGGCCATACGTGTTTGTGGGCGGGCTTTACAAATCCACCAGCATCTGGCGAACAAACTCGGTGAGGCCCAGCTGGCGGCGGCGGCGCAGGCGTTCGGCAGTGAGAATGGCGGTGATTTGGCGGTGGGATTGCGCGATGTCGTCGTTCACCACGACATAATCATACTCCGGCCAGTGGCTGATCTCGCGCGAGGCTTCGGCCATGCGCTTGGCTACCACGGCGGATGAATCCTGGGCGCGTTTGATCAGGCGTTGGCGAAGTTCTTCCACGCTCGGCGGCAGAATGAAGACGCGGACGAGATCTTCTTTCATCACCTGCGCAATTTGCTGGGTGCCTTGCCAATCAATGTCAAAAAGCACGTCTTTGCCGTGTGCAAGTGCATCATCCACGGGGGCTTTGGGGGTGCCGTAGAGATTGCCAAAGACATTGGCCCATTCCAACAGGTCTCCCGCTTTTATCATCGCCTCGAACCGGGGCTTGTCGATGAAATGATAGTCGCGGCCATTGACTTCGCCGGGGCGCGGGGTGCGTGTGGTCACCGAGATTGACATGGCAATGCCGTGATCGTGCTCCAGCAGTTTTCGTGACAACGTTGTTTTGCCAGCACCTGAGGGTGACGACATGATGAACAAGAGCCCGCGACGCGGGATGTGTGTGAATTCTGTCATGATCATTCGATGTTCTGCACTTGCTCGCGCAATTGGTCGATGGTGGTTTTCAGGTCGAGGCCAATGGCGGTCACGGACTTGTCGTTGGCCTTGGAACACAGGGTGTTGGCCTCACGGTTGAACTCCTGCGACAGGAAATCAAGTTTGCGTCCCACCGGGTCCCTGGACCGCAACAGACCGCGCGCAGCTTCGATGTGGGAAAACAGTCGGTCGAGCTCTTCCTGGATGTCGGCTTTGGTCGCCAGCAGGAGGGCCTCCTGGTGCAGGCGGTCGGGATCGAATGTTGCGCCTGTCTCCAACAAACGCGCTACTTGCTCGCGAAGCCTGTCGCGAATGGCGTCTGGCTTTCGCGCCGGACTGTCGCGGGCGGCGACGGCGAGCGATTCAATTTGCGCAATGTTGTCCGCCAACACAGTGGCGATGCGGAAGCCCTCTTCGCGCCGCATGTCACGCAATGCGATCACGCAATCGTCGAAGCTTTTCAGTATCGCCACATCGTGTTCGGCTTGCAGGGATTCGTCTTGCGGCTTGGGCACAATATCGACGACGCCACGCAGCGACAACAGCGCTTCGGCCTGCAGGGGGGGACCCTTCAGCTGTTTGCGCAACGCCTCAGCGCGAGAGAGCACTTGTTCCAATACCGCGTCATTGATGGTTACAAGTGTTTCGGCTTCTAAACCACTTGCTGAAAGACTGGCCTGAATGGATCCCCGGTTAAATGCGCCCGCAATTCGCGCCCGCACCGGAACTTCCAACTGGTCAAAACCGGGCGGCAGGCGCAGGCGCGCATCGAAACCCTTGTTGTTGACGCTGCGCAACTCCCACTGCCACGACAGCGTTCCACTGTGGCCGGAGCTACGGGCAAATCCTGTCATGCTGGAGAGTGTCACGTGAAGTCCTGTTCCCGAATCGATTGCCCGGAGACTGTAACGGCATTGCCATGGAAAGTAGAGGTTGGGCGGGCTATTTGGGCTTCTTTTGCGCTGGCACCGGGATCAATTTCTGGCCGACGCGGATGATTGATCCAGGCTTGAGGTCAAGCACAGGTTCGGAGTCGGCAAGGGCTTGCACTTGCGCAACTTGTGTGTCGGTTGCGGTTTCAACTGCTTCGGCGGGCAGCGGCTCCGCTACGGGTTGGGAGGGCTGGGGTGTTGCAGCAGTTTCGGGCTCGAGCGGCACAGCTGCGAGGACATCACCTGCGTCGGTCTTGGTTTCGGTCACCGGTTCCGGCTCGGGGGCATTTTCGATCTTTCGCCATTGGGCGACGTTTTTATTGTGCTCGTCGAGGGTGGTTGCAAACGCGTGCCCGCCGCTGCCGTCTGCCACGAAATAGAGGTATTCCACCTTGGCGGGATTGATCACAGCTTCCAGCGCGGCCCGGCCCGGTGTTGCGATGGGGCCTGGCGGCATGCCTGCTATGGTGTAGGTGTTGTACGGGGTTGCGCCATCAATATCGGCGCGGGTCAAGGCGCGATCAAGTTTGCCTTTGCCACCGACAAGGCCATAGATAATGGTCGGATCGGATTGCAACTTGATACCCTGTTTCAGCCGGTTGAGAAAAACGGCAGCCACGAGGGAGCGTTCTTCCGGTTTGCCGGTTTCTTTTTCGACGATGGATGCCAATGTCAGCAGTTCATCCTGGGATTTGAGAGGTGTGTCAGCGGACCGCTTGGCCCAAACTTCATCCACAAGTTTTGACTGGGCGGCTTGCATTTCAGCAAGCAGTTCGGCACGCGGCGTGCCACGTGTGAAAACGAAAGTGTTGGCCAGCAATGTGCCTTCTGGCGGGACGACTGCGATATCGCCGGCAAGGACGTCATTCTCGCGCAGGCGTGCGACTGCCATTTCACTGGTGAAGCCTTCGGGTATCGTCAGTTTGTAGGTGATTACGCGCCCGGCCAGCACAGTGGCCAGCACTTCGCGCATCGATGATCCGGTATTGAACTGGTATTCACCTGGCTTGATGAAACGGCCGCGCAGGACGGACTCTGCGGCAGCGGCGGCGCTGAAAAGACGCGCGTCGGAAATCGCGCCCTCATCTTCAAGAAACGCCGCGATCTGGGAACGATTGAGGCCCTTTTGGATGTCGACAACCGAATTTTGCGACAAAGGACCAGCGGCGGTGAATGCGAGCCAAAGTATGGAACCGGCTGCAGCTGCCAGTCCGCCGCCAATAATGCCCCAACCCAGCAGCCAACCAATCACGCGTCCGACTGCAGACTTGCGCTGTTGTTCGGCTTCCGGTTCGGGAAGCCGGTATTCGTGGTCATATCGCGTCATGTCGCGTATCCGGGCCTCTCGTCAGCGCCCGCTGGCGGCGTTACGCCGCGTAACGGCGCATGATCAGCGAGGCGTTGGTTCCACCAAAACCAAATGAGTTTGACAGAACTGTGTTGATTTCCTTTTTCTTCGCCACTTTCGCGACAAGGTCAATAGGTGTTTCAACGGACGGGTTGTCGAGGTTGAGCGTGGGCGGGCAAATATTGTCCCTGATGGCGAGAATGGAGAACACGGCTTCCACAGCACCTGCTGCGCCCAGGAGATGGCCAACAGCGGATTTTGTCGATGACATGGCGATGTTGGCTGCATGGTTGCCGACGATGCGTTCCACCGCGCGCAGTTCAATTTCGTCACCCAATGGTGTCGATGTGCCGTGGGCGTTGACGTAGTCGATGTCGCTGACGGAAATTCCGGCGCGTTTAAGTGCGGCCTGCATGCAGCGGTATGCGCCATTGCCGTCTTCGGCAGGTGCCGTGATATGGTTGGCGTCTCCCGACATGCCGTAGCCAATGATCTCGGCATGAATGCGCGCACCACGGCGTTTTGCATGCTCCAGTTCTTCCAGAACCAAAACGCCAGAACCTTCACCCATGACGAAGCCATCGCGGTCCTTGTCATAGGGGCGCGACGCACGTTCCGGCGTGTCGTTGAAGCCGGTTGAAAGCGCCTTGCAAGCAATGAAGCCGGCGATGCCCAAACGACAAATGGTGGCTTCGGTTCCACCAGCAATCATCACATCCGCATCGTCCACGGCGATGATGCGTGCGGCATCACCAATGGCGTGCGAGCCGGTTGAGCAGGCTGTGACGACGGCGTGGTTGGGGCCCTTGAAACCATGGGCAATAGAGACAACGCCCGATGCGAGATTGATCAGCGAGCCTGGAATGAAGAACGGGCTGATGCGGCGGGGGCCTTTTTCGTTCATCAGCATTGTGGTGTCCTGGATGGATGGCAAGCCGCCAATGCCAGAGCCAATCAACACGCCAGAACGGTAAGCCTCGTCTTCAGTTTTGGGAGAATAGCCGGAGTCCGCCAAGGCCTGTTTGGCAGCGATCATGCCGAACTGGATGAAATCGTCGTAGCGGCGCTGTTCCTTGGGATCAACCCAGTCGTCGCGCTTCAGTGTGCCGTTGCTGCCATCGCCTTCCTTGACTTCAAAGGCCACGCGGGCAGGCAAATCCGAGGCATCAAAGCGCGTGATCGGTCCTGCCCCGCTTTCGCCTGCCAACATGCGTTTCCACGTAGCTTCAACACCATTGCCCAATGGTGAAACCATTCCCAATCCAGTGACCACGACACGGCGCATCATCTCATCCTTCAAACAGAAACGCGGGGAAACAGGATTTTGGATCCTGACCCCGCGCCAAATCTGGAATTCCCTTAGGGTCGGCCTTAAGCCACCGTCTTTTCGATGAATTTGACGGCGTCGCCCACAGTTTGAATGGTTTCAGCGGCATCATCAGGTATTTCGATGCCGAATTCTTCTTCGAAGGCCATGACGAGTTCGACGGTGTCGAGGCTGTCTGCGCCAAGATCGTCGATGAAGCTGGCTTCGCCCTTCACCTTGTCGCCATCCACGCCGAGATGCTCGACCACAATCTTTTTTACCCGTTCAGCGATATCGCTCATATGAATTCGTCCTTGGTTTAACCTTAACGCAACGGGATCGGATATGGTGATCCCCCCTCACGCCCGCAAGGTTCCTACCACAATTCGGTTTGGCGTCAAAAGGGGATTGGAGAGCTGTTGAAAATCAGGGATTTAGCCCACGTTTGGTTGATTCTGCTGGGCCCGGTACAGAACGTGGCGGCAAAGCGGGTGCCCGGTGGGCAAGGCCGGGTGATCAAAATCTTCGCGGGGATCATGCACCAGTCCGATTTTTTGCATTACATTGCGGGAGCGGAGATTGGTGGTTGCTGTAAATGAGACAATGGACGGCAGGCGCAACACGTTAATGGCATGGGACAACACGCACATTGCGCCTTCGGTGGCATAGCCCCTGCCCCAATGGGCGTGCGCCAGCCGCCAGCCAATTTCCATGCACGGGTTAAACGGGGCGGCGAAATTTGGCGGGTTCAGGCCAATGTAGTCAATGAAGTCCGCTTCGCCCGGCACTTCTACGGCCCACAGGCCGAACCCTTGAGCCTCGAATTTCGCTTCAATATGATCGGCAAATTCGTTGCTCTGGGCTTCGGTGCGCATTTGTGCGAAAAACTCCATTACGCGGGGATCAGCGTTCATCTGCGCAAATGGTTCACGGTCACTGGGTCGCCAGCGCCGCAGGACCAGTCTGGGTGTTTGCAGTTCCGCCTCCATGGTTAACGCGCATTAGGCAACTGGCCCCACATTTGCAATTCCTCCCTGCAAGTAACCTTCCATTGTTCCATTCCGGCACTGTGGTTGTTTTCGGGAGCCGACAGATGCAAGCCAGCGCGATCCTTGAACGGCCCGTCTTTGAACTCAAAGGCAAGGCCAACACCATTGATCTCTCGGCCTGGCTCAGCGGGTTTTCATTCTTTATGGGCCTTTGGATCACCGGCTTTGACACGCTGCAAAACAGCCTGCTGCAAGGTGGCCTGGCCGCCTATGTTCCGTTGGCTGGCATGATCGCATTCTTTGGCGGCATTTTGCTGGTGCAGCGGCACATGCGGTTTTCGATGCTGGCCAACACCTATGGCTCGCCACGGACCCTGACAACCTCGGGAATTTTCAAATACTCCCGCAATCCCATTTATGTCGCCTTTTTGCTGCCGTTGGCATCACTTGGCGCATTCTCCGTGCTGGCGGCCATCGCCGCCATCAACCTCTACATCTTCACCATGACCTACACGGTTATCCGCAAGGAGGAACGCGATCTCCTGGCGACGTTTGGCGAAGACTACGAAAACTACATGCATACAGTGCCGCGTTGGCTGGTTTAATTGGAGAACACAATGACACGATATTTTCGCAACCATGTCCTTTTCAACCTGCTGGTCAACTGCCTTTCCGCCATGGACACACCATTGTGGAAGCGGCCGCAGAACGAAGCGCCAAGGGCCGCCGACCGCCGCTGAGGTGTTCAATCAAATCATCGCCATGCCGCCGTTGACGTGCAATGTCTGACCGGTGATGTAAGCTGCTTCCTGAGATGCGAGGAACAGCACGGCGGCTGCGATTTCATCACCCGATCCCATGCGGCCTGCCGGAATACGCCCGAGAATCGCCTCGCGCTGTTTGTCGTTCAACACATCGGTCATCGGCGAGGTGATGAAACCGGGGGCGACGCAATTGACAGTGACGTTGCGGCTGGCCAATTCCTGCGCCATGGATTTCGACATGCCGGTGATGGCGGCTTTGGCAGCCACATAATTGGCCTGGCCCGGATTGCCCGTGGTGCCAACCACCGAAGTAATGTTGACGATGCGGCCCCAGCGCTTTTTCATCATCAATTTCATCACCGCTCGGCACAGCCGGAACGTTGATGTGAGATTGACATCCAGCACGGCCTGCCAATCTTCATCCTTCAAGCGCATGGCAAGGCCATCGCGGGTGATGCCGGCATTGTTGACGAGAATGTCGACTCCCCCCATGGCAGCCTCAGCTGACGGGACGAGTTTTTCCACTTCTACGGGATCAGACAGATTGCACGGAAGGCAGTGCACGCGCCCGCCTCCGATCGATGCCTTGAGTTCGTCGAGCACATTCACCCGCGTTCCCGAAATTCCCACTGTTGCACCTGCGGCGTGAAGGGCCTTGGTGATTTCAGCGCCAATGCCACCGGATGCTCCGGTAATAAGTGCTGTTTTACCTGCGAGTGAAAACATGATCATCCTTTCTGCTGGGCAATGAAAGTGGCGATGTCATCGGGCGAACCCAATGAAATCGCAGTTGCCGCGGGCGCGTTTTTCCTGGCAAGACCCGTGAGCACTTTTCCACTGCCGATTTCGATGAAATGATTAATTCCGTGGCCGGTCATGTAGGCGACACATTCGCGCCAGCGCACGGTGCCAGTGACTTGTTCGACGAGGGTTGGAATGACGTCATTTGTCCCGCTGATTGCAGCGGCGCGGACATTGGCGATGACGGGAACTGAAGGTGCGTTGATCTTCACTTTCGACAATGCTTCGCGCATCGCATCGGCGGCGGGTTGCATCAATACGCAGTGGAATGGTGCGGAGACGGGCAGCATGATGGCACGTTTGGCACCCTTGGCCTTGGCGATTTCGGCGGCGCGCTCTACGGCAGCCTTGTGGCCGGAGATGACGACCTGGCCATCGGAGTTGTCATTGGCGGCCTGACACACTTCGCCCTGTGCACCCTCCTCCGCTGCGGCTTTGGCTGTCGCGAAATCGAGACCGAGAAGTGCGGCCATGGCTCCGGTGCCTACGGGTGTTGCGGCCTGCATGGCCTGGCCCCGGATTTTCAGCAGGCGTGCTGTGTCTGAAAGCGAGAACGTACCCGCCGCAGCATGGGCCGCATATTCACCGAGGGAATGACCCGCGACGAATTTTGCCGTGTTGGCCACGGTGATGCCATGCTCCGCTTCGAGAACACGGATGACCGCCATGGATACGGCCGTCAAGGCGGGCTGGGCGTTTTCCGTTAGGGTGAGCTCTGCCTCTGGCCCTTCCCAGATGATTTTCGACAGGTCCTGCGAGAGGGCGTCATTCACTTCGGCAAACACCGCGCGGGCGGATGCGAAACTATCGGCGAGTGCCTTGCCCATGCCGACAATCTGACTGCCCTGGCCGGGGAATATGAATGCGGTGGTCATGGCGGGGAATCTCGCGTGGTTGTTGGAGTTTGGTTAGTGGATTAAAGAGCATGGTTCAAGTTGGAGGGCCATCCCGGTGAACACATCCCTCCAATCCGTCAATGTCCGCTTCATGCGGACCATCCATGGCTTGTCAACGCGAGGTCAATTGTACTGAAACTCTCCACCACTCATGGGTGCCCCGCCTGAAGCCACTGCTGTCCGGTTAAGGAAAGAGTAGACAAAGCGCATGGCTTGGATTCATTTGGTTTTTGCGAAGAACTGAATGAACGAAGCTCGAAAGTCCA
>JAYVKC010000129.1:0-2069 GCA_043768765.1 Hyphomicrobiales bacterium
CGGACTTCACAATATGCGTTGAAGACCGTTGCACCATCGTAACGTCAGCGCCCTTTTCCCAAAGTGCTGCACAAATATCATGGGCTGAATTGTTTGAACCTATGACGGCAACTTTCTTGCCTTTGTATTTATCAGGCCCCGGATGTTTCGACGAATGGTGCTGTTCTCCCTTGAACGTTGCCGCCCCCTTGAATTTCGGAATATTGGCAACAGCGCTCATGCCCGTGGCCAACACCAATTGCTTTGGTTTCAACGTCACAGCCTTTCCCGCCCTGACAACCTTCACTACCCATTCTTGTTTTTTCTCGTCAAACTTCGCCGACTTGCACTCTGTCGACGCCCAGTAATTCAGTTCCATGATCTTGGTGTACATTTCAAGCCAGTCGCCAATCTTGTCCTTGGGACTGAACACCGGCCAGTCATCCGGAAATGGCAAATAGGGCATGTGGTCATACCAGACGGGATCATGCAGACAGAGCGACTTGTAACGCTTGCGCCAGGAATCGCCCGGCTTCTTGTTCTTCTCAATGATGATGGTGGGAACCCCCAAACGACGGAGACGCGCACCAAGCCCAATGCCACCCTGCCCGCCGCCGATGATCACGCAATAGGGCTGGGTCTTGTAACCGAGTTCCTTTTCTTCTTTTTCGCGCCGCTCCAGCCACGTCAGGCGTTCTTTGAACGCCCCATGAGTAACGCCCATCGAACGCTGTGAGCCCTTCTGTTCCTCGTGGCCCTTCAGCTCCACCATTGTTGTGAGAAGCGTCCAGCCCTTGCCATTCTGCAATCGCAATTGCCCTTTGCCCCGTGCTGTATCGCTTTCGAACAGCAGCCACGCCTCAGTCATCGCCTCATCACCCGTCACCTCACCATCCAGCCGCCACGATGTTTTCCCCACATGTGGCAGCGTGGCTTCCAACATGTCGCCAATCTCGGCCCTGCCCTCGGATGTCTTGATGTTCCACGTGAAGAACACAAGGTCACGCCAGAAACACTCCTCGCCAAACAGCGCGGTGGCCGCTTCGATGTTCTTTGAATTGAGAGCCTTCTCAAAATCCGAAAGCCATATAGTTACGCGTTCAGTTGCAGTGGTCATGCGACGACTCCCGAAGTGATACAGACATATGCTGGCATGAATTTTTGTATCTGAAAAGCGGGCAACTTGTGTGCAACTGCGAAGGAGGCTACGACGCGATCATGCTCACCATCACCTCACAACAAAACCCACACGTCAAACTCGTCAAATCGCTGGAGGACAAGAAAGCCCGCCGCGAACATGGCCACTTCGTTGCCGAAGGTCTGGACATGCTGGAGCGCGCTGCGAATTGCGGCTGGGAGCCGGAACTCTATCTCGCCACCAAACCGGCCTGGATCTGGGACGCGCACAAGCCGCTCATCGTTTCCGACAAGATCATGAGCGTGCTTTCGGCCCAAAACAATGCGCACGACGTGTTGGCCACTTTCAAACAACGATGGCAACCCCGCCCCGGCAAAGACGGATTGTGGCTCGCCCTCGAAGACATCCGCGACCCCGGCAACCTGGGCACCATCATCAGAACCGCTGACGCTGCGGGAGCAATGGGCATCATACTGGTCGGCGATTGCTGCGATCCCTACGCCCCTGAATGCGTGCGCGCCACCACGGGCTCCATCTTCGCCATGCCACTTGTGAAGATGCCAACGCCACAATTTGTAGAGTTTCTCAATGGCTGGCAGGGTGAGAGTGTTGGCACCGTGATGGGAGCGAAAGCTGGTTATCGCCGCGAGTACAAATCGCCGACACTGCTTGTCATGGGATCAGAGTCACGCGGCCTCACATCACCAGTATCACAAGCCTGCAGGACACTGGTCAGCATTCCGATGCGAGAGGGTGTCGAAAGTCTGAATGTGGCAACAGCAACGGCCTTGATGTTGTTTGAGGCCACCCTTCATCACTCCGTAGTCTGATTAAATTTATTGCGTGCTGTTTTGACCTTTTTATGATGTTCAGCAGCCCACATCCAAACGCCACAAAAAGCGCAGGTCAAAGTCCGCCCCATATCGGTCAACGCGTAATCAACGCGGGGCGG